>CAXBHX010000002.1:0-265683 GCA_963975655.1 uncultured Verrucomicrobiales bacterium | reverse complement strand
GGCTGGGCCGAAGGCGGTAGGGACAGGCGGCCCGCCTGTCCGCGAGTTGCGGGTGTGGGCAACGCTGGCCTTAAAGCGCACGCATGAATCGCAGACACAGGAATCAGACTTCCCGGATTCTACCCGTCACACCCGACAGTTTAGTCTTGGCGATACCCTAGCGGGATGGGGGGTTCGGCTGTTGAAGTACCCAACAAGCCCCAAAAGGGAGCAGGGAATCACCCCTGTCCGAATTCGCACAAGTTTCGGCCGGTTCAGACAAGACCTTTCTGCCCAGTCTACTATCTTGAAGATGAACACATCTCTTCATGAAAACCTTTCTACTCTCTCTTTTCGCCGCGGTCTTTACTCTCGCTGCCACTCTCCATGCTGCGGACGCCCCTGCCAGGATTGTCTTTATATCCGGCAAGCCGAGTCATGGACCCATGGCTCATGAACATAGGGCCGGAAACATCATCCTGGCCGAAGCTCTCAACACCGCCGATCTTCCCGTCGAAGCGATCGTGCTTCCAGAGAACGGTTACCCTTCGGACCCTTCTGTTCTTGAAGGCGCAGCGACAATAGTGGTCTTCTGCACGGGGCATCAAAATCATCTGCTCAATCCCCAACTGGAGGACTTTGACAAACTGATGAAAAAGGGCACCGGCGTGGTCATGGTCCATTGGGCCACCGAGGCAGAGATCGGAATGCCCGCCAAAAAGTTCCTCGAGTGGATGGGGGGCTTCTGCGATCTCAACTGGTCGGTTAATCCTCATTGGAAACCGAACTTCACCACCTTTCCCGATCACCCTATTTCCAAAGGGGTCAAACCCTTCAGCCTGGATGATGAGTGGTACTACCACATGCGCTTTGTCCCTGAGATGAAGGGCGTCACTCCTATCCTGTCAGACCTCCCCGGATCTGAAACACTGACCCGCCCTGATGGTGCGCGAAGCGGTAATCCCGACGTACGACGGGCTGTGGCGAACGGCGAGAGCCAACACGTCGCCTGGGCCTATGATCGTCCCGATGGGAATGGCCGGGGGTTCGGATTCACCGGAGCGCACAAACACGTCAGCTGGCAGGACGACAACTTCCGGAAAGTGGTTCTCAACGCCATTCTCTGGACCGCCAAGGTCGATGTCCCTGAAGGCGGGGTTCCCTCCATGACCCCCAGCGATGAGCAGATCAAAGCCAACCTGGACGACAAGCCCCAGAAGAAAAAGAAATAGAGCCTCGCCTGATTGAAATCCGACGCCTTCTATGAAAATCTTACCCACTCTCCTGGCCGCAGCATTGCTGCTCATCGCAACTGCCCACGCAGAGACGGGTCGTCCCAACATCCTCTTCTGCATCTCCGACGATCAGTCCTACGCTCACACCGGCGCCAACGGTGATCCCGTCGTCAAGACACCGGCCTTCGATCGCATTGCCGCAGAAGGCCTGCGCTTTGTGCACGCCTTCTGCGATGCTCCCACCTGCGGCCCCTCACGCAGTGCTATCCTGACAGGACAGCCTATCTGGCGACTTGAAGAGGCAGGGAACATTCACAGCACGCTGCCGGCAAAATTCGCGACCTACACTGAACTGCTTCAGGAAGCTGGCTACACCCTCGGTACCACGGGAAAAGCCTGGAGTCCCGGCCGGCTCGAACCCGGAGGCCGGACCGAGAAACCCGCTGGACCAGCTTTCAATAGCAAGACTCTGACACCACCCTTCAAGGGAATAAGAAACACGGACTACGCCACCAATTTTGAAGCCTTTCTTGCCAAGGCCCCCGAAGATCAGCCCTTCTGCTTCTGGCTCGGCACCAGCGAACCTCATCGCAGTTACCAACCAGGCTCAGGAATCGAGACCGGCAAAGACCCCGCTGATGCGATCGTTCCTTCCATCTTTCCTGACAATGATCTCGTGCGAAGCGACATCCTCGACTACCTCGTCGAGGTCGAACACTTCGACCAGCATGTCGCCCGAGCCATCGCCACCCTCGAAGCGAAGGGCCAACTCGACAACACAATCATCGTCGTCACGAGCGATCATGGCATGCCCTTTCCGCGCGCCAAAGCGAGCCTCTACGACTCCGGCTCGCGTGTGCCGCTGGCCATTCGCTGGCCGGGAGGCATCCAGCGCCCCGGCCGCGATGTCGATGCCCTGGTCAATCTCAGCGATCTGGCGCCCACCTTTCTCAACGCTGCCGGAGTGAAGGCTCCTGCCATGATGATCGGCCGCGACCTGATAGATATTTTCTCCGGTAAAACCACCGAGGACTTTGACGCTGCCTTTATTGCCATGGAGCGCCATGACGGCTGCCGCAAAGGTGGCAAGGGCTACCCCTGCCGAGCAATCCGAACCAAGGATTACCTCTACATTCACAACTTTGAACCTTCGCGGTGGCCCTCCGGATCACCGGATCCCGCTGTGTGCGCACGCTCCATTCCCTACGGTGAAATCGACACCTCACCGACGAAGACCTTCATGATGGATCACCGCCATGAACATGGTGTCGCCGAACTGGCCGAGCTCGCCTTCGGCATGCGCCCTGCTGAAGAGCTCTACATTCTCGAGGACGACCCTCATCAGATGATGAATGTGGCAGGATCGGAAGCCATGGCCGACATTCAGGCTACCCTGCGCCAGCGACTATTCAGTCATCTCCGTGAGACGGAAGATCCCCGCATCGTCGGGGGAAATGTCGACTGGGACTACTACCCCTACTACGGCAGGATCAGCACGAAAGGATGGGCCGTTGATGAAAAGCCTCACTGATCTGAAGGGCACTCCTCATTGACCCCACCCGGCAGTCCACAACAGGGTTGGGTGAACCTGCGAACCCTGTTGATTCGCGGCTGTGACTCGGATACGATTGATCCGTGAACTGGACTGACAAACGCATCCTGGTGACCGGAGGCACCCGAGGAATCGGGAGAGCGATTGCACTCGGTCTATTGGAGCGCGGCGTATCCCGGCTTGTCGTCGCAGCTGAGGAGACCACTCCCTTTAATTTCGCTGAACTGGATAAACAGGGCGCCCAATATCTGCAGGCTGATCTGTCCACAGAAACGGAACCCGGAGATCTAGTCAGGAATACGCACGACTGCCTCAGCGGCCTGGATGGTATTGTGCATTGCGCGGGCGTGTATCTGGAGGGAAATCCAGGCGAACGCAATGCCGTTCAGCTCTGGAATGAAACGGTAAACACCAAAGCCCGAGGCGGGTATCTGTTAGCAACGGAGTTTTCAAAGGTCGCCTCCGACGGGGCCAGCTTTGTCGGGATCACCTCTATCAATGCTGAGCAATCGGAGCCGGACCATCTCGCCTACGATCCAGCTTGTGCGGCGCTCGGTGGAGTCATTCGAGCCTTCGCTGTTCAGTATGCGCCCCGGTTGCGGTTCAACGCGCTCGCACCGGGCCTCATTCACACCCGACTGACCGACTCGGTGGCCGCTTCAACTGAAATGACGGATCACGCGTCACGAAATATTCCCATGGCAAAGCTGGGCCAACCGTCTGACTGCGTCGGAGCGGCGCTGTTTTTGCTGGGCTACGACTCAGCCTATATCACAGGGGAGACCCTGTTCGTCGATGGTGGAATCCGAGCTAACCAGATGTCGCGGGAGTAAGCTCACGCCTCTGATTTTTCTTCCCGGAACCGAAGCGTGAAGATCACCAGTCCAATCAGGGAAATAAAACCCAGTGCGTACCAAAACGGCTGAAACTCGGCGAGTTCGAATTTCTTCCCCTTGGCAAAGTAAAACGCGAGAATTCCGTTCAACGTGACGGCGAGAAGCGGTCCAATCCCGTACCAGATAAAATTGAAGACGGCCTGTGCCGTATTAGCGACATCCTTGGACGCAATCTTATTCATGTAGATGAAACAGGTGCTGGTGAAAAAGGCGTAACACAATCCATGAATTCCCAACCCAAAGATGATTACCCACATCGGAATTCCGAGAGTCCCGAAGAGGAAAAATCTAAACACGTAGGCAGCAATTCCAATGGAGAGAACCACCTTGAATCCCAGTCGGGGAAGCAACCTCCCGAGGACAATGTACATCACCACCTCACAAATCTGGCCAATCGCCATTGCCGGCAATAGGTAGCCACTTTCGAGACCGGCTTCGCTCAAAAACTTCGCGCACTGCATGAAGTAGAGATGGTTCATCGGACTGATGATGAGCGTGACTGTGAGCAACGTGGCAATAGAAGGGATCTTCAACAAAGCAAACGCATCCGCCACGGCCGGACGCTGTGACGTGGATGCTACAGGTGGAGTCTTCGGCAAAAAGAAGAAGGCCCAGGCTCCGTAGAGAACCGCAATCACACCGGACCACAACACCGACTTCTTCATCTCGCCGGCCACCATAGGCACATCATCGCCTTTGAAGAACGGAGGCAGCCAACTCCCTTGCACATCGGTCTTCAAAACGAGAAACGAAAACGTCCAACCCATCAAAACCCAACCCACCGCAGTCCACAGCCGCACACCGGGAAACTGTCGATCCGGATTGTCGAGGTGCCGCATCGCCAGCGCATTACAGATCGCCGCGGCCGGCATGAACATGAGGGTGAACGACACGGAAAGCAGAAGCCAGGCCATGAAGGTGGATTGCGGATACACCAAAATCTTAAGAATGCCGCCCAGCATCATGAGTACCCCGAGAACGCGTTGGGCAGGAAACCTCCGGTCAGCGAACTGAACGATCAGCGGAGAACAGAGAGCCCCTAACGAAGCGGCGATGCCAACGATCATCCCCATTTCCCCCTCAGAGAATCCAAGCCCACCTTTGGTTTCAGGATCGGCTGTCAGAAACTTCCCGGCAATCGGCAACCAGAGGCCATAGATGCCGAACTGGAGAAACATCATGGCACAGAGGCGAACGTAATTTTTGGGGAGGTTGGTGGTCATACTGTTCGTCTCAAAAAATTCAATGCCTCTACTCTCCAGGGCCGTCGAGCAAGTCGGTCATGAGAACCGTCTGTCCGCCATCGTCGATGGATTTCATCGCCCCCAGAACCATTCGTGAAGCCTCCATGCCCTGCCACCCATTCACAGGCGACTCGCCACCTCGGGCAAATCTCGCGATCTCCTGCACCAATTTTCGATCGGCTCCGAAGTGGGACGTCTCGAATGCTTCGGATTTGCAGTGAATCACTTCCTGGCGTTTCTCACCGTAGTCGGTCACCACATCGATCTCTCCACGGAGACGGGTCAAGATCAGGCGACCCTTCGTCCCGACGAGCTCCAGCGTCTCTTCATCATCTGACTGCGGGCCATAGATACTGTAGAAAATATTCGCCACGATGCCATTGTTGTATTGATAGTGAATCGAAGCGTGGTCGAAGATGTCAGCTCCCTTTTTATACACGCAATTGTCTTTGCGCTTCAGAGGATCCGTCTCTGTCTCGTAGCTCTTGTCCACGGCTCCCTTCATTTGATCCTGAGAATCCGGCATGGCCTGATCGGCACGGTAGGCACAATCCCAATCGCAGGTCGCACAAAACTCAGGCGCATCATCCCGCTCCTGAAACACATTCCTTCCGCCGAAAGCGTTCACTTGCGTGGCACGGCCCTTCGCAAACCAGTTGAACACATCAGTGTAGTGCGAACCCTTATCGTTCAGCGCACCGCCACTGACAGCACGGGAGCGATGCCAGGTTTGAAAATAGAAAGAGTAGGGGAGCACTGCCCGGATCAACATCATCTTGAGATCACCGATCACACCACTCTCGACCATGGCATGAAGGTCAGTCCAAGGTTTCTCGTAACGTCGGGTGAATCCCATGATCATCGGGTTCCCGGCCTGATGCTCCGCCTCGCGGATGGCCACCGAGTCTTCCAGAGTATGGGCGATCGGCTTATCCAAATAGACCTTCTTGCCGGAACGAAGGGCCGGAATCGTTGCTTCAGCATGAGCCGCCGTCGGCGAGGTGATCACAATGAGATCCACGGCATCATCATTGATGAGGTCGATGGGATCGCTGTAGAAAGCCGGAGAGAAAGGATCATTACCCGCTTTCTCGGCTACGCCATTGACGTCGTCGAGCGCGATCTGCATGCGACTTTCAGTTCGATTACAAAACGCGGTAATCGTGATGTTCAATTCACGACTTTGCTCCGCAATCTGACGCCCGATGCAGGTGATTCCGCGGCTGCCAGTTCCAATGATTCCCACTCGAATAGTTTCCGAACTCATTTTTCGTTTCTCAAGAATACCGGCGAACTCCACGCCCACTGATCATTCGTCTGACGCACACGGGCGTAATAGAATCCATCGTCCAGCCCTCCCTCATCTTCGAAGGTGAACTGCCAATTCAGCTCCTCCGGCTTCGGCGCTCGATTGAACCGCCACGAAGGCGCATCCGTATGATCCGCGCTGCCGCTGCGCGCTCCCTGCATGAGATCTTTAATCGAATGCTCAGCCCGCACGCCGTTCATGACCGCATAGACCATCGCTGATCGGGGCATCTCGACTTCGATACACATGCCTTGCGTCGCGCTGGTGGAGTTGGTCGCATTGCCACTCGAAACCGTTTCGAACTTCACTGATCGCTTTGACTTCCCGAGAACCTTCGAGCGGTAAAATGACTCACCCGCCTCAGCGTCCCGCTCCGCAGGAGACACCACTTCCAACCCACGGAAGCGCGGCTCCACGCTTAGAATTTTTCCCTCCCCAATTCCGAACTCCACTTCCCATTCTGTGCTGCGATGTTTAGCTCCCCATCCCAACTCCAAATGAATCTTAGTTCGCACTGTTTCGGTTTCCTCTGGTTCAGCAACATCGGTTTGTGAAAAGCGACGCAGTAACTTTCCGTCTTTGATGACATCCACACAATCGATCGCCCCACCGCCGGACACTTCGATTTGAAGTTCACGGTGGGTAACTGAGGGAATCACCGCACCCATAGCAGATCCGTTTACCGAAAACTTCAGTTCGATTCGGTCACCTGTCAGAGCCACCATTCTCCGGCTATAGAGCGCCTCCCAAATTGCTTCACGTGTGCAGGATTCCGCCCACAAAGCAGTGCGCCCATGTCCGTAACTCCCTGGATGTCCGCTGTGATGATCGGTCCCACCAGAGAATCCAAAAATGTGCCCGCGCTCCAACCCGTATGCGATTGTGCTTTCCCAATCCGATGGCCCCATCGAGTGCAGAAACGGTCGGGTGTTCTCACTGTTTTCCGAACAACCATGCATCGAAAGCATCTCCACAAATGGAGCGAAGTCCGGATCAAATGATCCCCAATCAATCCCACGGGTCCCGGTCCGATACCCCACATGGTGTGGCTGCGCGATGCTGTCTTTACCGCCGTCCCGCAGAGACTTCAGCTTGGCATTCAAGTCAGCAAGATCATCGGGATACAGAATCTCTCCTTCAAGATCCTTGTAGAGCATATTCCTGTCGCCTGTTGCACAGAAATGCACTTCGAATCCGGGAAACACGATAAACGCACCCTCCTCATCCCGCTCCCGCAAGGTTTCCATCATTTCGGACCAGACCGACTTCAGGTGCTCAAAACCTGCCTCGTGAAAATCGATAATGTATTGAATTCGCTCACTCGGATCCGGCATATCCGGCCAGTGCGCGTGACCAGTGATGGAAACAAAATCGAGCTGCTCTCGTGCATTCGAGAGAGCATCCTCCAAAGACCCATGCCCGTAGGAGATTCCACAATGATTGTGAACGTCTCCGTAATAAGTCGTGAGATTTTGAAAACCATCGGAAGGCATTTCGGGATGGTAGGCTCAGAAAAACATTTTAACTAGAACAATTCTTCCGCGTTCACACACCTGTTCTTCAGTCTAAATCAAAACCCGGGAACGAGCCCTCGTCACGCTGTCATTTCAGGGACTTACGCAAATCCTGCATAAGCCTCAAGCCAATGCGTCTACTACTTAACGCTCGTTCTGCCAATCAAAGGAACGACAGAAACTCAACCCACCCTGAAATATGAAAACTCTTCTTACCATTACCGCTGCGGCATGCGCTCTCTTTGCCTTTGCACCCTTGAGTGCAGAAGCAGGTGGCTACGCACCGAGATCTGTTGGAACCTGCCAACACTGCCATGGGCATATCTATTCCTACTACCGCCCGATTCGATCTTCCAACGGGTGCATCAATTACTCGTGGGTGACCTCCTCACACTCCGGCTGCGCCTCACGCACCACTTATCGATCCACCGGCCACCTGCACAGCACTTACCGTTCATCCCCTCAAGTAAGGTCGTACGGACGGTCCTATGGATACAGCCGCGGTCCTAGCATCTCATTGAGCTTCGGCTCCCGCGGAGGCTATTGCCGGTAGTCAGAATCGGCTCATTTAATTCCCCAACCCACGAAGCGCTCCGTCATCCACGGAGCGTTTTCGTTGTAACCTCTCCACCCCGGTCCTGCAGATCACGCCATCAAATATCTGAACGCTCTCTCAGCCTCTACCCGCGTATTTGGATCCTCAATCTGCCTCAATAATGTGTAGAAGCCGTAGAGTGTTTTGATCCGATGGGTGAGGTGAGCGGACCATTGTTCTGAATCTTTGTCCGTTTCCCAGTAGCTCGCTGTCCGTGGATCATGCTTCGCTTTTTGCAGGGGCCCGAGTTCGTCCTCCACATCCGGCAGTGACCGATACAATCGTAGATGCCGATGATGGGAATCCAAACCCTGACGCGCCAGTCCGCGATAGCCGAAGCGCGATAACTCCGTCAACGCCGCCGCATGATTGATCAAATGAAACAACCCACCATACCCTTGACGCCGAATCCCGGCGGAGTGGATCAGCTCGTCGATTACGATCTCCACCATAGCGTCTTCGTCAGCATACGGAGGGAAATCAGATTCTTCGGTCAATTTCACCTGAGCGCCTTGAAGCCAGCCGCGCTCCTTCCCAAAATAGCCCCGACCCTGGGGTGCCCCATGAAAACCAGTGATCAGTTTTTGGATGCCGACAACGACTGCAGGCGAAGCCAGCTCCGGATGATCGTGCAGGGCACGCAGAGCGATTGAGGCAAAGATCACGTCGTGCCCTGATTGGCGCAACTCAGCAATATCAGCGGCCAGAACCACGCCGATATCCGGGATCGCAGCTTCGCTGGGAGATTCTTTTGGCAAAGGTTCAAATAAATCCGGGATCGTAATGCCAGCTTTCTTCGAATCGAACCAGATTGCCTCCCCTCCGGTGATGACCCGGTCGAGCTCCCCCTGCACATCCGCAACCACCTTTTCATCAAGATTAGGATGGTCTTCACCAAAGAACACTCCCGCCACAACTGCCGCTCCCAGATGTCCCGCCATCGTGCCGGCCCGATGGGCGCGCGCCATTCCGGTGAGGCCCACTTTGAGATACTGAAAATCGATCATGTCACTGACTCTCCTGATTCAGTCTGGCAAATCCATAGCTGGATGAGAAGCCCGGATCCGTGACCACCATGTGTCGTCAGGGAAAAGTAGCACTTCTTGGGGTGACCATTCTACTGGCCTGATCTCGCTACTCTGACCCGCCACGGCCGCCCCCCTGGCCGGGGCCGCGACCTCCCGGACCTCGGCCGTCACCAAATCCCCTAGGCTCTTCTCCGTTGAGCTCACGCATGGTACGTTCCGCCTCACGTTCAGCGCGGAACTGGTTTCGCTCCGTCTCAGATATCATGTCGTCGCCGTTCTGATCGGCCGCTCCCATAAATTCCCACATCCGCTCGGGCACTTCGCCTTTGGCCAAATTCCCATCACCGTTGGTATCCATTTCTGCAATGAACTCACGGCGGCGCTCCGCTCTCTCTTCCTCACTCATATTACGCCAGTCCTCGCCGCCCTTACCCCCTTTGCCTCCCTTGCCCCCGAATCGACCTCTTTCACCCTCTCTCGGGTTTGCTTCTCCTGATTGAGTCAATGGCGGACCTCTCAACTCAGGCGTCAAATCCAACTCCCCGGGCTCGCCGGGTGAGGCCACAATCTCAATCTGGAGCACCGCCTCCTCCCACACTAGATTTTCCGATTCACCGGATGGAGTAATCCCAAAATCTCTCCAGTTGAGAGTCAACTCCGCCTTAAGTTCCAACCGGTCACCGGCACCATTGATTGAAAACGTGGCAGGGAAGTTGACCTCTTTCGATACACCGTGAAAGTCGAAAACCCCTGACATTTCAACCATTCCTTCACCCACGGAAACAACCTCACCTATATTCAGGCGGGCTGTAGGAAAGAACGTGATCGCAAAAAAGTCGTCATCCTTAAGACTTTCAGTTAGCTCCAGATTCGTGGTGAATACCGAATTCATGTCCACCGAAATGGAGTGCTCCCCGTCGGGAACCAGTGTTCCGTTGGCGACGTCCAATCTTCCAATAAAGTTTGTAAACCCACCCTTAGGGCCCCCGCCTCCTTCAACTCGTCCAAACCGAATCTTCGATCCCTTCGAAAAAACAAACACCCGGGACTCTGATGACTTATCAACGGTGGTTTCCGGTTCAATAATCTCCTTCGCTCCCTTTCCATCGATCTCCACTGGATCGTCAAAGCACCCGGTCACAAACAAACTGGCCCCGAGTATAAGGGCTGTAGAGAAGAAAAATTGTCTCGCTCGCATTCCCGATATTTCAGGGAATGTGACAGCATCCGTCAAGATTGATCACCAGGGTTATGATCTCTGGAGTCTATGAGACAGGCGCCATCACAAAACAGATGGCCTGTTTCCTGTTGAACAACCCCCATTTCCCCATTCCCTTTCCTATAGTTATGAAGCAGTCCATTTTGACTATTCTCGCCGTCACCCTTGTGATCAATGCCTCAGGCCAGGATGATAGCGTCAACCCGGGTATCAATGAGTCTTTCAAAAACCCGGACCCCAAAACCTTCGTCGAGCGCTTTGAGAAAGAAGGACGCGAAGTCTATGACAACCGCGATTCAATCGTCGAACAACTCGATCTGAAATCCGGCATGGTGGTCGCTGATATTGGCGCTGGAACAGGTTTATTCACCCGCCTCCTCGCTCCCAAGGTGGGCCCTGAAGGAAAAGTCTACGCCGTGGATATCGCAAAGACGTTTGTGAATCACACCGTGATGACCAGCCGGGCCCGTGGCCTCAAACAAGTAGAAGGTATCGTTTGCACCCGCGACGACGCGAAGTTGCCCAAGTCCTCCGTCGATTTGGTCTTCATCTGCGACACCTATCACCACTTCGAATTCCCCTTGAAAACAATGCAATCCATTCATGAGGCTCTCAAGCCGGGCGGCCGACTCGTCCTGCTCGACTTCGAAAGAATCGAAGGCACAAGTTCCGACTGGATCATGGGCCATGTTCGTGCCGGCAAAGAGGTTTTCCAACGTGAGGTCGAATCGGCGGGATTTAAATTGGAAGAAGAAGTCAATCTCTTCGAAGAGAATTACTTCCTGACGTTCCGGAAGAAAACGGAGTAATCGTGAGATCCCGGGACCAGCCTCACGAAGTAGAGGTAGACGTTCCCCCGATTGTCCACTTAGGGTTTCAATTCACTATGTCGCTTCAGGAAATCACTCTCCCATCAGGCCCCGGTGCAATGCCGAACGATGTCAGTGCCTTGATCATCGAGGCCAATCGCCGCGCTGAGAAATTCTACGATGCGGGCCTCGGCCTGAGGTACCCCAAGTATATTCCCAGTGATCCAAAAGTCGTTCATGCAGCCATTGCCTTCCTCAAAGAGGAAGGACATCTCCAGGGTGATGTCTTTTGTGAATGGGGCTGCGGTTTCGCTATTGCATCAGGGATAGCGAGCCTGCTCGGGATGCAGGCCTACGGCATCGAGATTGAAGACGAGCTTGTGGATCGAGCGACCCAACTGATGGAAGACTTGAAGCTCCCGGTCGAAATCCTTCAGACAGACTATCTGCCCGAGGGGTTTGATGAAAGCGAGGGAGTTGGAGGGAAAGATCTCATCTTACCGGAGTCACGGACGACGCGGGGAGGGGTAATAGCTCCGCCAGAGTACACCGGTTTGGATCCGGATGAAGTGGATCTATTTTTTGTCTATCCGTGGCCCGATCAGGAGGAAATGATGAAAGATCTTTTCATGGCAGTTGCCACACAGGGAGCCGTTCTGTTGATGTATCAGGGGGAAGGAGAGATCGCCGCTTTCCTGTATGATGAGCTCGACGATGATCTGGCCGAAGACTAAGAGCAGTATACAGCCTCTACCAGCTACCAGTCTGGCTATGACCGGAGAATGATCCACTTCTCCAATTTTTTGGTGCCTTTGTAATCGCTCACCCTCGCGGCGACGGGGTAATCTCTCTTCGAACCTCCATGAAAGAAATTTCCCAGATTGTTGAAGAGCTTCATCCTGATCTCGAAGATCTGGAGGTCGACCGACTTCTATTCCGGCGCCGGCAACGCAGTCACGCCATGATCATTCTCATTCCGTTGGTAGCCCTCATCGCCACTGGATTCATGTCAAAGAACCTGTTTCTTTTTGGAATGGCCTCAGTGGTGTGGCTAATCATCAGCTCTACCATCTACCACTTCCGCGCAGGAAAGCTCGGATCCGCCTACACGAATAACTACAAATCGCGCATCATTCCTCGCATCGTAAAATCACTGGACTCCCAGTTGAACTACGACCACAGCAGCGGCATTCACTCATCTACTTTCGAAGACACCGAATTGTTCACCACAGAGCCTGATCGCTACAAAACTGAAGATCTCGTCTCTGGTAAATATGGAGCCACTTTCCTCCAAATGGCAGAAATCGATGCCGAAGAAAGACGCACTCGACGTGATAGCGATGGAGACACCGAGACCTACTACGTGACCATCTTCAAAGGAATTCTATTGATCGCTGATTTTCACAAGCACTTTCAGGGGCGAACTTTCATTTTTCCTGACAATGCCGAAAAACTACTGGGAAACTTCGGCCGATTCTTTCAGAAAATGGGAGGCCGGAGTGGCACCAGACTGCTGCGACTCGAAGATCCGGACTTTGAGAAAGCATTTGCTGCCTATTCCACCGACGAAGTCGAAGCCCGCTACATTCTCAGCACTGCCATGATGAGAAGGCTACTGGATATGCAACAGCGCTTCGGAAAAGACGTCCGAATCGGGTTTAAAGACTCGAGCCTCATTCTGGCCGTGCCACATACTGATTCGTTTCTGGACCCCTCAACCAGCCTGCCCGCCACTGACACCACTCAAATTAGGGATATGCTTTTCCACCTGAGCCACTTCCTTAAAACGATCGAAGAGCTGGATCTGAATACGCGGATCTGGACAAAGCGGTAAAAATCACTTTGCCCAGGCGCCCAATCCTGCGGCCTTTGCTTTTTTCTCGATACCTTCCAGGTGCGCCTTGTATTGATGATAGGATCTACCATCAGGCGTTTCTTCGCCTTTAGTGTGGATCCGGGCAAGACCGCTGGCAACGAGATGCTCACTCAGATAAAACTCGCCGCCAGGCAAAAGAACAAATCCGTAAAACCGCTCCCCGTCGTAGACGCGTTCCCACTTCGTGTAAACATCGAAGCTCTCTCCTTCAAGCAAGCCAAGTGAGTGTGCCTTTGCATCCAGGCCCACCTCCACAGTTTCCTCGATGGTTAGGCCTCCCATCTCGCGAGCTTGTTCAGCCACACGCTTGCGCTGACTCTCAAAGCGATCACTGAGATATTTCTCGGGGGCATCCACATAGTAGAGCCGCAATTCAAATTCCCTGTCACCTGCTCTCACAAAGAAGCTGTCGCCGTCGTTATTCCTATGATCCACCAGTCGAGCTCCAGCCAGTCTCTCGTACCCATCGACTTTTCCGACAGTTGGAGACGACTTCTTGGAATTTCGCTGTTCGGCGGGAGATGATTCGGCCGGAGGCGATGCCGTCACCGGACCGCCTTCCTGGCCTCGCTTCCAATAAGCCACTCCAGCAATTACCAGGATGAGAACGGCACGAAAGATGAGACGTTGCTTTCCTTTCATCGGTATTCCCACCTTTCTTCTACGCTCCTTTGACGCGGAGAAGCGGCTTCTTAGCTCTCTTTCTTTTCCTGCACAGTCGACTTCACATACAACTCACGGAGCTGCTTGAAGTCCACTTCAGCCGGACTGGAGGACATCAGGTCCATGCCTTTATTGTTCTTTGGAAAGGCAATGACCTCACGAATGCTGGCCTCTTTGCAGGCCAGCATGACCAGCCGGTCAAGACCCAGAGCAATACCGGCGTGAGGAGGTGCTCCATACTGAAACGCTCCCAGAATGTGCCCAAAATTCTCCGCCTGCTCTTCTTCGCTGATACCGAGCACGGAGAACATTTTGGACTGAAGGTCAGCTTCGTGAATTCGAAGACTGCCGCCGCCAAGCTCGCTACCGTTGAGGACAACGTCATAAGCTGCACCGCGGATTTTGCTCCAATTGCTCTCGTCTTCGAGAAGGGAGACATCATCCGCATGGGGACGCGTGAACGGGTGGTGAACCGCATTCCACTTTCCTTCTTCTTCATCATAATCAAGCAGCGGAAAATCGACGACCCAGAGAAAATCGAGTTCGTCTTCCTTGCCTTCATAGAGTTTGGTCATGTTAGCCACCTCAAGTCGAAGTCGGCCCAGCACTTCGCAAACGACGCGCCACTGATCACAGCCGAAAAGAATCAAATCACCCTCTTCGATTCCAAGACGCTCAGTAAGGGCGGCTTTCTCTTCATCGCTGAAGAACTTAACAATCGGAGACTTCCACTCACCATCTTCGACTTTAATATAAGCGAGTCCGCCGGCGCCGGCTTCGCGAGCCAACTCTTCGAGGCGCTTGATCTGGCCGGTAGTGACACAAGCGAATCCCTTCGCATTGATTGCGCGAACCGTTCCGCCTTTGGCGATGGTTCCGGAAAACACTTTGAAAGAGGAATCAGCAAAAGCGTCGGAGAACTCGACGATCTCCATCCCGATGCGCCTCTCCGGCTTATCGCTACCAAACGTATCCATCGCTTCCTGATGCGTGATGCGTGGAAACGGAATTGGAACTTCCACATCGCGGGAGGCTTTGAACACTTTGACAAGAAGCGCTTCAATCATCGCGTAGATGTCTTCCTGAGTCACAAAACTGGCTTCGATGTCTACTTGTGTGAACTCAGGTTGACGGTCAGCACGCAAATCTTCATCGCGGAAACAGCGCGCGATCTGGAAGTATCGTTCGACACCGGCGACCATGAGCAGCTGCTTGTATTGCTGAGGTGCCTGGGGCAGAGCATAGAACTTGCCGGGGCTCAATCGAGATGGGACCAGAAAGTCACGAGCTCCTTCCGGAGTCGACTTGGAAAGAATCGGTGTTTCGATTTCGAGAAAACCACCTTCGTCCAACACATCGCGAACCGCCTTCGTGATCAGGTGACGGGTGCGCAAATTCTTAGCCATGCGGGGACGACGAAGATCGAGGTAGCGATGCTTCATTCGCAAATCCTCATTGCTGAGTTCCTTGTCGAGTTGAAAGGGAAGAACCTCAGACTTATTGAGAACTTTGATCTCACTTACATCCAGTTCGATCTCACCCGTAGCGATGCTTTCATTCACCGTGGAAGAACCTTCGACTTCGGGGCGCGCATCGACACGACCTGAGACCTGAATCACATCTTCGGAACGCAGGCTGTGGCTGAGCGCTGAAGCTTCAGCATTCTCTTCAACTCGAAAAACACACTGAGTCACGCCCTCGCGGTCGCGAATATCGATGAAAATCACCCCGTGGTGATCTCGCACAGTATTGACCCAACCCACTAAAGTGGCGTTCTTACCCGCGTCGGATTTGCGGAGTTCGTTACAGTGATGCGTTCGGTACATGGCTGATTGAGCTTTGTTAAATTCACCCACAGTAGGCAAGCAGTGCTACTTGGGGGGGTGGGCGGAGACACTACAACCCCTTAGCGCGGACGCAACCACGCGGGTGTGAGATTATTTTGGGCTACGGTTTACCCCTGAAACGGAACCCGATCTCTGTCACAAAATAGACCACATGATTTCGAAAACCTGCTTCAGAGCCCGTCAGGCGATGATCCGCCCACAGTAGAGGCGCAAAAACGAAGTCAGCAGCGAACTTACCGGGCGTCCCTCTCGGGCTATCGAGTCTCTGCGTATTCACTTCAGTAAATACCAAAGGCAATCGCGTGACCCCGGAGACAGCCAGTGGCCGGACTGCGAAATATAGCAACACGTAGGAGACCACGACGGCGGTGATGAGCCAGGTAATCTTACTCCGTTTCATAGGTCGTCAGAAGGATTAGAATTGAAATCGTTCTACGGTAAAAGAAATCACCATCCCTTCTCGCGAGACCATTCGATCGATCGCTAGGCAGGGGTAAAACACTCTATCTGCGAGGGATCTCAGTTGGGGCAGGCTATTCTTCTCACGGCCCCCTATACCGCCGAATCGCCCCCCTTGCGATGGCTCGAAATTCCAGCTTCCGTTATTAGTCGAAAACGGACGAAGGATCAGATAGGTCGAAAAATAGAGGACCAGAGAGAATAGATAGACCAGCGCGATTCTCCTTCCTGAAACGGCGGGCATCTCCGGCTTAATACTCCCCTAAATTCTTGCCCACGCTGTCATCAGTCCACCAATAGAGAATGCGCCCGCAATTTTCGCAGGTGTTCACTAATTTTTCGGCGCGCACCCCAAAGGCGGTGGATTTGGTCACCTTCATGTGGCAGCCGCTGCAGACATCATCCACTAAACCGACCACGGCCATACCCGCTTTCGCCTTGAAAAGCCGATCGTAGCCGTAAAGCAAATCCTCCTCTACATCGGCTGCCTGCTTGGCCCGGTCTACCTTTTCAGTTTCGACATCACCTTCCAGTTTTGTCTTGAGTGAGCTCAGGTCTTCGATCTCCTCCTCGACCGATTGTTCGTTCTCCCTCAGTTTATCCCGGGCAGCATGGAACGCCTTTTTCTGCACCTCGGCCTGTTCCATCAGTTCAATTTCCTTGTCCTCCAGCGCCACAATCTCTTCACCGTAATGCTCGATCTCGGTGCCCATGGCCCGAAATTCTTCATTCTTCCGAGTCTCAAACTGCTGAACCTTCAATTTTGTAATGCTGTCACGCCGGGTCTCAACATCGATTTCGAGGTTCTTAATCGCCACTTCGACCTGCTGAAGGCTCAATTTCGTCTCATCGAGAGCCTTTTGATCGGCAACCAGGCGCTCTCGAATGTCCTGCGCCTCCACCGGAATTCCCGCCAGCTCCTTATTAAGCGCTACCAATTTCTGATCGTGGTGCTGAACGCGGACAAGTTTTTCGACTTCGGGTAACATAGTGGGGTCTGACGGTTTCGAATGAGAGAAGTAAACGGGGTGAACGTATAAAGGGAAAGGGAAAACAAACCGAGATTTTCACAGGCTTTTCACACCTTATTCAACTCATCCGGGATTCCACAGGAAGCTTCGATCGGTCGGGCCCCTTCGAGCCGCTCACGCCATCCACCACTTTCATCAGGAGGAAGATCCAACCAGGACCGGCAACCGCCGAAAGCTTCGCGGTCGTTTAAAATCCAAGGATCATCGATGGCAAAAGCTTTCACGACCGCGTATGAAACCCCGGGTTCATCACCCCATTCAAATCGATCTCGAATCACTTCTTCTTTCCAAATATGGTAAGGATCAAGGTGTTGCACAGATTCCCAATCTGTTATCCGTCCCGTGTTAATCGTTTCTATAAAGACAGAGAGAACAATGTCATCTCCAGTTTCCCCTCTATCCAAGAGCTCGCGTTTCGAGCCATCAACATGGGTATTAACCTGCTCCACCTGCTGATGAAACCGGCTCGGGAACAGGAAAAAGCGATCGTGGAGCCATTGAAATCCAGCTTTACCCTCAGAAATTCCTCCTTTTCGAAGAATGACCGACTGCTCACCACGGACAAGAGCTTCGGTAACAAGTTGCCACTCTTTGAAAGCGATCGGGCGCCAATCGGGATCCACCTGGTTCATTGTTTCTCTGGTTTCCTGAAGCATCCATGGCCGGGGTGGTTTTGCAAGGGGATGAATTTTCCACTGGAATTTCAAATTTGCTGCTCTATTTTCCGCCACTGTCCGATTTGGCCTCAGGCTTATCGGTAGTAATGTGGTGGCTGTAGCTCAGGGGTAGAGCCCCGGTTTGTGGTACCGGTTGTCGCGGGTTCAAATCCCGTCAGCCACCCCATCTCCCCGTTTCGAAAATTACTCCAGAAGTCTGGATCCCCCGACCGTGCTTTTGGTATAAAGGCATTATCCATGGATTCGCTCGAAACAAGAATCAGTTATAAGTTCGCCAACTCACTGTTGCTTGCGGAAGCACTGACTCATCCCAGTCTCGCTTACGAGTCCAAGAAACCTCACTTCGACAATCAACGTCTGGAGTTTCTCGGCGATGCTGTAATCCAACTCATCGTCACGGACGAACTCTATCGTCTGTTTCCCAAGTTTGACGAAGGACGTCTCACTAAATTGCGCAGCCGGCTCGTCTCTCGAGAAGCGCTCTGCCGCTACGCTGATAAAATCGAACTCGGCTCCTATCTCATGCTGGGAAAAGGTGAAGACACCAGCGGCGGTCGCAACCGACCCTCAAATCTCGCCGACGCATTCGAAGCACTTACTGGAGCCATCTATCTCGACAGTGGCTTCGAACCATCACGAGCGTTCATCTTGAATAATTTCCACGAGTTCATCGAAGAAATCGCCCGCGAACCTGAAGAGAACAACCCCAAGGGCGAACTCCAGGAGCAACTGCAATCTGTATCACCAGTGAGCCCGTCTTATCACATCATATCTCAAGAAGGGCCCGATCATCTCAAGCAGTTTGTATCCGAGGTTACCTGGGAAGGATTGAAACTCGGCAAAGGTGCTGGATTAAGTAAAAAAGAAGCGGAAACCAGCGCTGCCATCGAGGCTCTCAAAACCCGGAAATGGGAAGGCCTAAAAGACGGTGAATAAAGTGCGAATAACCGTGAACAAATGAGAGAAACATTGAGTTGTTCTCAAATCGACCTGGTTAGACCCAGCCCTTAAAGAAGATCCTCACAATTCTATTCGGCACTTAACTGATTGAAACAGAATTGATTAAAGATGATCTGAAGAGTTATTCACAGGTAGAATAATATAGTCCTTTTCCCCCATAAAAATATTATCTTCTACTACGATGTGAAGAACTCCAGGAACGGAGCGCATCCAGCACATCCTTTACTGCAATTCCTCCGGGTGATTCATCCTTAGAAACCACTCGATCGATTCCAGGAGAAACCGGAGCCCACACATCAGGATTGGTGGGACCAAACAGCAAGAGTCCATCGGCGCCGGCACTAGCTGCGAGATGAGAAATGCCAGAGTCGTGCCCTAGATAAAAATCCACCGTTCCGAAAACGGCTCCTAACTCTGGTAGAGACAATCCAGTGAGATGAGTATGTGGAAGCTTCTTTTCTGACAGCATCTCGATGAATTGATCGATGACCTCGTGTTCTGCTTCACCGCTGGTGACTAAAAAATGAACGTCCAAGCTCTGGTTAAGCTCAACGAGGACTTCGACCCAGGATTCGAAAGACCAGTTTTTCCCGGGGCTGCCGCTGCCCGGATGAATCGCGATATAGCTCGTCTCAGAGCTTAGGGTCCAGCGTTCGAGATCGGCAAGGCCGTAGTCGAGGGTCATCTCAGGGTTGTCGAGAAACAACGCTAGTTGCTCCAGAGGAGCTGCGAGTTGCGTTGCAGCAGGAACGAAGGGTGCGGCGTCTACTGGCCGGAATGGGCCTCTTAGAAGCGTTTTAACGCCGGCTTTTTCCAAATTGTCACCGAAGAAGCCATCGGGATCATAGAGATAGCTGACAACGACATCGAAAGAGGCAAAATACGCGCACCATTCGGGGTTGAGTGTGGCTCCGGGAGCAAAGAATACGGCGAGCTGGGCGTCTTCAATAGATCGGGTGCGATCGACCAGGCCGGTGGCGACGGCGAGAGCTGTAATGGCCGGATAGCCCAGAACTTCGATGTCGTTGTCGGGTAATTGCTCACGAACCAATTGGATCGCGGGCATGGTGAGAATAAAATCACCGACCGCGCCGCCCCGGATGAATAGAATTTTTCCCATGAAGCTACTCCAGAATCAGGTCAGCCATTTTAGCGCGGTGCTGATGATTGTTTCGGGCGCATTTTTGATGGAAAGGGTAAGGGAATTAGACCCTTCTCTGGGTTCCTCCAAAGTAGCGAACTGACTTTCAAGCAAAGTTGACGTCATGTATTCGTGTTCGCGCTCATCCATCCGATTTTTAATCAACTCAAAGCTGCCCTTAAGGTAGATGAGTCGGTGCGGTTCAAAATCGGCAAGTAGGTAGTCACGGTAGTTCTGCTTCAGTGCGGAACATGAGAGCACTGCCGGACGATTGTGATCAAGTTCGGTGCGCGCGGCACTGATGAGAATGTCAAACCAGGGCCAGCGGTCTTTGTCAGTGAGCGGCATTCCTGCCCCCATTTTGGCTTTGTTAGCTGCCGTATGGAACGAGTCCCCTTCCAGATAGGTCCCTCCGAGTTCTTCGGCAAGGCGACTCGCAATCGTGGTTTTTCCACAACCGGATACGCCCATGATAACGATAAAGGGTCTCATGGGGTTATCCATAAACTGGATCAGGCAGCGTGCGCGCAATTTCGTCAACGCGATAACCAAACCCGCGATTTGAGAGGGTTGAGCCATCAAGAATACCCTTTTGCCTACGGTAAAGCCCTGGATGCACGTTGCGTTCCGGAGCGCTGGCTTCCGGATAGAACTGCATGCCGTTTGATTCAATGCCCATGATGGTTCCAGCATGCGCTGCCAGCAGGAAGTGTGGGATTTGAGCGAGCATCGGGTTCGTTAGATCCTGAACCATCAGAGTCATTCCGTGCGCCTTGGCCCAACAGAGGCTCAATAGAGCTCCTGTTTGTGTTTTGCAGGTCTTCAGAGCAACACCGCTCCATCCAAGTTCTTTTCCCATACGGACAAAGCGCCAGTCGTGAGCGCTTTCGTCCATAAAGAGTGGCTTTCGAGCGCTCACACTGCTGACGTCGATCTGATTGGCCTCGAGGTCGTAAGGAAACGGCTGCTCGACGTAGAGAATTTTTTGATAAGTGACAGGATCGTCAAGTTTGAGGCGATCAAGAATATCATTCACGTAGGCGGGTTCGGTTACAGTACAGTTGAAGTCAGTCGTCAACCAGGTGACGTCTTCCTCCTTCGAAATCTGACCGACTTTGGTAAGGCGATCGTAATCCCAATGGGGGTCGTTGCCGCGCAGTTTAAGTTTGAGACAGTCGAGACCGTCTTGACGGATCCAATCCCGAAGAAGTACGGGGTAGCCATCATCGGGTTCTGAGCCGGTGAGCTCGTCTTCGCCAATGGGGTCGAGACCGCCAACCAGGTGCCAAACGGGCATTTTCAGCTGTGGTTTAGAGCTCAGGTAATCGTTTGGAAAGGCACCCTCGAAAGAGACGTTGGCGGCGGCCGGAGAAATAAAATCACTGAGTTCTCGAGAGAGAAATTTATCGTTGTAGGTTTGATAGATAGGCCGTTCGTGGAGATGTCCATAGGCATCGTGAACTGCTATATCGAAGAGAGAAAAACAAACGAGTGCAGCGAGGTGGGGCAGAGCAGCTTCCGGTGGTCGATTAGCATTAAATTCATCCTGAAGCTGCGGGAGTTGGTGTTCGATGAAATCGTAGCCGAGTTCGATGGGGTGACCTGACTCAGTATACGCATTGAGTGCTTTTGCGATTTTTAGGCAAAAACTTTTCAGAGCTTCGTGGCGGTCTTCGTAGTCGATGGTCGAAGGCCAGACCCAGGCGACGGACAGTGGAGTTTCTCCCCACCCTTCCGCAGTGCGACCATCAGCCCCTTCAACTAAGACCCGGGCTCTGGCGCAGGTAACGGAATCAAGCACTTGAGCTCCGAATTTGAGAGGCACGCGCATCTCTACTGGGAGAAAGTGAAGCGAAACTTCACGAACTTTGGCGGCTTTTTCTGAGTTGGGCATATTGGGGATTAAGGTCAAATTTTATTGGCCATAAGTGACTCAATATCATCGGGTTCTATGGGAATGTCTGCCATTAAGTCAAGGTTTCCGCCTGTGCGAATTATGATGTCATTTTCGAGGCGGATGCCGAAACCTTCGTCCGGCAGGTAAATTCCAGGTTCAACGGTGACACACATATTTTCGACGAAGACTCCCTCTGTTGTGGTCACATCGTGAACGTCGAGGCCAAGACTGTGGGAGACGCCGTGCATAAAATATTTTCGGTAAGCTCGTTCTTCTTCCGGGAGAACATCTTCTTCGCGTTCTTTTGCTACAACGTCAGGGTCTATCAGTTTCAGGGCGATCAATTCGTCCTCTGTGGCACGGGCCACTTCTTTGGCATAAATATCCCGCATTGGTTTACCGGGAACAATGAGCTCGTCGATGCAGAGGCGAAAGATGCGTAAGACCGCCTCGTATACTGCGCGTTGTCGTTCTGTGAATTTTCCATTCACCGGAATCGTCCGGGTTAGGTCGGCGTTGTAGTTGGCATACTCGGCGGCGACATCGAGGAGGATAAGATCACCGTCCTCGCAGGGTTGATCGTTGCTGAGGTAGTGCAGCACGCAGGCGTTGGTTCCGGAAGCGATGATGGGTTCGTATGCGAACCCTCGCGAACCATGCCGGACAAATTCATGAACCAGTTCGGCTTCGATCTCATACTCCATCACTCCGGGTTTCACAAAACCAAGAAGTCGCTCAAAACCTTTCGCCGTGATGTCGCAGGCCGTCTGGAGAAGGTCGACCTCGAGGGGCGATTTTTCCTGACGCAAGGTATGCATCAGCGGGGCGAGACGACGATAGTGGTGAGTCTGGTAGAGCTCCTGACAGTGTTGCCGAAACCGCGCATCCCGGGAGGTATTGAGGGGCCCCCCCGATCGGGCATGTTCGTTGTGATTGAGGAATATGGTATCGTTGGTTCGGGTTAGTCGTCGAATTACCGCCTCGAATTCGGAGATCCATTGCACATTGGCAATGCCGGAAACCTGAGTGGCCTGCTCTTTACTCAGTTTGTGTCCTTCCCAGATAGTGATCAATTCAGAGGTCTCGCGAATGAACAATATTTCGCGCATTTCAGGATCCGGGTGTCCCGGGGACATCAATAGAATTGATTCCTCCTGGTCTACTCCAGTGAGATAGAACATATCGCTGTTCTGAATAAACCGGGTCGATCCGTCAGCACATCGCCAGGGAACATCGGAGGAATGGATCACCGCAAAAGCGGTTTTCAGAAGAAGATCCGCTAGTCGCAGGCGATTGGAAATAAACAGGTCAGAAGGAATCTCACGATATTTCATGGGGGGATATTTCAGTGAAGTCTGGAGATTGTGGTATAGTTTCTGCCCGGCGGTCTGAGGCAGGAATCAATTTTTCCTCTAGACTCTGAATTTCAACCCTTTATGGCAGATATCCAGAAACAAACGGTCGTTGTCGCAGATAACGATTCTGATTTTCTCGAATGGGCTTCCAAGCATTTGGAGGCGGATTCGGTAGAGGTATTCACGACGACGTCTTCAGATGAGGCGCTTAAGTTTTTTAAAGAGAAAGAGGCAGATCTGCTGATCGCGGAATTTGATCTCCTTCCTGTCGAGGGGGTCGAGTTGCTCAAAAAAGTGCGCCTCTCTCAGCCCAATGCCATGGTCATCCTCAATGGACGGGTCAACTCGACCAATGCTGTGATTGAGTCAATGCGGCTGGGTGCTTTCGACGTGCTGCGACGTGAATCGATTAACTTCGAGCTCAGGCCGGTGGCGGAGCGGGCCCTCCAGGCTGCTGAGCAAATGAAAGTGGCTGCCGATGCAAAGGATTCGGAAGCCGACTCGTCATCGCAGTCGCCGGACGACATCATTATCGGTCGTTCCCCGGCGATGCAGGACGTATACAAATTGATTGGGCGGGTGGCCCGGGCCGACGCGCCGGTCCTGATCACGGGAGAAAGCGGTGTCGGTAAGGAGGTGGTTTCCAATGCCATTCACAAATTTTCCCGTCGCGCCAAGTCCGAATATGTCGCCATCAACTGCGCCGCTATTCCGAGCAATCTGCTCGAAAGTGAACTGTTTGGTCATGAAAAAGGAGCTTTCACCGGAGCGGTAAGCCAGCGCATTGGTCGTTTTGAGCAATGCGACGGCGGCACCCTTTTTCTCGATGAAATAGGGGACATGCCCATGGAAGTTCAGAGCAAACTGCTACGGGTCCTTCAGAGCGGGGAGTATTCACGGGTTGGGGGGAACCAGACATTGCACAGTGATGTCAGGATTCTGGCCGCGACTAACAAGCGCCTTGAAGAAGAAGTCGAACACGGGACTTTTCGGGAGGACCTTTTCTATCGTCTCAATGTGGTACGAATTCACATCCCGCCGCTTCGTCGTCGTATCGAAGATGTTCGACTGCTGGCTGATTACTTTTTGAAACTCCAGTCAGCTAAAGGAAAAAACCGGGCGATGCAGTTCTCCAGTGAAGCGATATCGATGCTGGAGGAGTACAGCTGGCCTGGAAATGTGAGGGAGCTGGAGAACCTGATCGAGCGGGCCTGTGTCCTGGCTTCCGGCAACGTGCTGCTACCGGGCGACCTTCCTTTTGATCAGGTAGGCGGAGATGAAGAGGAGCGTTCGAGACTGGGCCTCGCGGCACGTCGTTTCCTCAACGCTGCAGAAGAGGAGGAAGTCTCGCCTGTGAAAGTGGCGATGCGCGAGCTCGTCCGTGCGGCAATGGAGTCTACCGGCAACAGCGAAGGGGAGGCGGCTGAAATTTTGGGGATGACGAAGACAGAGTTAAAGAGTCACCTGCCGTCTAAAGCGAAGTCCAAAATCGCTTCGGCTTGAAGTGATAGGGTGTCTCTAGAGACTAACGAAGACGAAATTCATCGGATCATATTCACGCGATTTCAGATCATTAATCCCGCAGGCGATTCCATCAATCAATCGGAAGGCGCAGACGCAGGGAAAAGTGAACGAACTGATTTTTGAGGAGAGAGAAGTAGCGGTCTGATCTTGAATCTCTTCGATGGAGCGGCTATGCACGGGCAGGAATGCTTGTAATACAAAGAATCGCAAGAAGTGCTCTGGTCCTTTCGGCTATGTTGTTCGGCTTTCCGGTGGAGGAGGTCAGAGCAGACGCCATTGTCACCAATCGCTCGATGAAAGCGCCGACGATTGCGGAGATATTCGTGGAGACTGAGGCCGTCCGCGTGGAATTGGAGATTGGATTTGAAGATCTGGAGCCGTTTCAAAATGTGCTGCCGGCTGAGATATTGGAGCGACTCGGTAAAGAAGCGAAACCATTTCCGGATCGGTTTGGAGAGTTTTTTCTAAAGGATTGGGTGATTCAGTTTGATGGGGAAATAGCGGTTCCCCGCCTCGAGATGATGGAGGGAAAAACCAGGCAGTTGCGCGATGAGTTTACCGGGGAAGCACTGTCGATGGCAGAGGGAGAAGGGGAGTCGGTTCTAGTAGTGAATTTGACCTACCTGATTACTGAAGCTAAACCGAAGTCAGTCACTTTAAGCGCTCCAGATGGATCGGCGGTTGGATTTGTGCTGTATCATCAGGGGTTGGCGGTGAATGACTTTCGGTTTATGAGCGGTGAATTGACGGTGGACCTGGATTGGGGTGATCCCTGGTATTCCAAATTTGGGCATCCTAATTTTGCTCGACAGTATGATGCCCCCCTGCAGGGATTTCTCTACGCTGAGCCGTTCGAAGTGAGAAAGGAGATCATTGCCCGGCCCCTGGATCTGGAGGAGTGGATCGATCTCGATCTGGAGGGCAAAGAGACGCTCGATGCGGCTGACCGTGAGGTGATTCTCGCCAAGGTGGCGGCCTTTTTGGAAACACGTTGTCCGGTGACGATTGATGGAGAGCCGGTTGAGGGAACCCTCGATCGCATTCACTTTGTGCGCCGGTCCCTGCGGCAGACCAGTGTGGTGACTCCGGAGGACGATCCTATTCCATTACTGTCGTCCATGGTGGGGGCCATCATTGTGTATCCGACGGCAGGTCTGCCAAAGGAAGCGGCAATGACATGGGACCTGTTCACGGAACGCACGCCGAAGATGGTGGGTCGGGCAACGGACGAAGCGGGAGGATTGCCGATTACAGTCACGCCAGAGGACCCGGAGTTTGTCTGGAAGAATTATCTGAAAAATCCTACCGTCCCCGGATTAGTGGAGATTAGCAATCCGCCAGTCGCGAAGAGTTGGTCCCTACCGATTGTTGTGATCCTGGCCTTCATCCCTATTCTCTATCTGGCAAGGAAAACGCGGGCTCCCCGGCAGCGTGGGGTGGCTCTAGTTGCCTTGGTTGTTCTGGTTGGATTGTCCTTTGTGCCGGTGCTGCGGGTAAAGGTACTCCGGCCGGGAGGATCGCCTTCTATCCAAAGTGAAGAAGAAGCGGGAAAGGTGGTGGAAGGATTGCTGACCAATATTTATCGGGCTTTCGATTATCGAGACGAAAGCACCATCTACGATAGTCTAGCGCAGAGCGTCGAAGGTGATCTGCTCAGCGATGTCTATCTTGAGGTGCAGCAGGCCCTGCAGTTGGAGAACCAGGGAGGGGCCAGAACCAAGGTCAAGGAAATCACTCTGGAAGCCTCTGAATTGAAGTCAGAAGAGGAGCGGGGATTTGTGAGCCGGGCGAATTGGATGGTGACCGGTTCGGTGGGGCACTGGGGGCACACGCATCAACGGATTAATCGCTACGAAGCCGAGGTCACGGTGTCACCGGTGGACGGGCACTGGAAAGTTACGGGGTTGCAGCTTCTGAACGAGGAGCGGCTCTGATCCCTGCCTACTTTCTGAAAAAGAACTCGAGCTCCTTGAGGGCACGGGCGCGGCTGCGTTTTGAGTTTTCTTTTCCCTGAAGTCTCCATTCAGACATCATGAAACCGAGGAAGGCGCAGGCACGGGTTTCGAGTTCGATACCGCGAAACCCCATTTCACGAAACAGGGAACAGGTGTATTCGAATCGGGCCCGGTAGGCCTTTCTAACCTTTTCTGAGACAGTTGGTTCGTGGGCAGCCCAGGAGTCAAAGGCACCGTCGTAGTGGGCCAGGCCTCCACTGGTGACCATTTCGAAAATACGTTGGAGACGTTCCTGAGCGGTGCCGCCTTGTAACTCAACCAATTCCGGGACCTGTACGTTGTATCGGAGGTACCAATAGTCGACGATGGAATTCAGGAAATCTGCCCGGTTCTTGAAGTGCCAATAGAAGCTGCCTTTGGTCACTCCGAGGTCCCTGCAGATCGAATCAATTCGGATTTTTGAATCTCCATCCTTCGACAGGACTTCCATGGCCCGCTGAAGCCAATCTTCCCGTGTAAGACGCTCACGAGGGGCCTTTTCGGGAGTGGCTTTCATTTCTTGCTTAGCTGACATCAGACTCCGTAGACCCGGACCGTTTGGGTCTGGTCGATATGAGTACATGTTTGCGAAAGCTTTGCAAGAATCTGTACCGGGTTCAACGCGCGTTGAACGTAATTTTCATGGACAGGAGAGATTCCTCGTATCGCTAATGATCAGCTGACCATACTAAATAGGATCGACACCATAAGGTATGGACGGCATAATATACTCACCTTTGACCCCTCGACCTCACGTCTTCCTGAAACCATCCTGAAAAGTGGACTTCTTTACCCTCACTGATGACGAATATTAGCCTCGAAATCTAACCGAAATAATCGTTATAATTAAAAGAGTCATGATCAAAACATCACCTATCCAACGTAAAACTCGAGCAACCTTGCTGGTGGCGACAGCCCTGGCGTTTGCCCCTTTCCACTCACAAGCGCAGGATGACAATCCTGATGCGTTGCCTCTGGGGCGCTCCGCGTCGCCTATCGTGGATGGAAAGTATCCTGCCAGCTATTTCCCCAATACAGAGATTCTCGGGGAGAGTGAAATGCGGATCATCGCCCTCGGAACTGGTATGCCCAACCAGACCAAGGCGGCTGTTTCGATCTCCTATCTGGTCGAGCTCGGTAATGGCGACAAGTTCCTCTTCGATGCTGGATCCGGCAGTCTCGGCAATCTGTTCTCATTGCGCCCGGACTTTTCGAAAATTGACAAAGTGTTTGCGAGTCACCTTCACGTTGACCACGTGGGCGACTTCATGGGTGTCCACATCGGCGGGTGGCTCTCCGGGCGTTACACCCCTATTCACTTCTACGGACCCACTGGATCGACTCCGGAACTGGGCAGTGCGCAATTCATCAAGGGGATGAAGATGGCTTACGCCTGGGACCTGCAGACGCGGAGCGGCGCCCTTCCTGATGACGGCGCCAAGATCGAAGTTCACGAGTTTGATTTCAAGCAGATCAACGAGGTGGTCTACGAGGAGAATGGCGTGACCATTCGCTCGTGGCCTGCGATTCACTCACTCGATGGTTCGGTTAGTTACAGCCTCGAATGGAATGGTCTTAAGTATGTGTTTGGTGGGGATACCTACCCGAACAAGTGGTACATGGAATATGCTAAGGACGCAGATGTGGCTTCTCACGAGTGCTTTCTGCCACCGAAAGCTCTTGCTGCCTACTTCGGATGGGATCTCGCCCAGGCGACTTATGTTTCCACTCGGATCCACACAGAGCCGACTGCCTTTGGTAAAGTCATGGCCACTCTGAAGCCGCGAATGGCGGTCGGGTATCACTCAGTGCAGTCTCCGGATAACAATGCGGCTATTATGGATGGCGTGCGCGCTGTTTACGATGGGCCGCTGACCATTGCCCGCGATCTCCAGGTCATCAACGTGACCAAGGAGAACATCAAGGTGCGAATGGCTACGATTGATGATTACGTTCTTCCGCCGGATGTGACCGAGGGATATCAGAAAGCAGCGCGTTCGGACCCCAAGTCTCCGGGAGACTTTACCAACAGCGGAAAGTGGGATGGCTACACGCCTCCACCTATGCCTAAGAAATAGTAGCCAATTCGAGTTGGCAGATCAGCGCGCAGGTGCTGGTCGGCGCTTCAAAATCAAAACACCGCAGGATGTGGATTTTTTACTTATTTCCCTACTGATCAATTTGGCGACAGCGGGCGTGGGGATCGGCGTTGGCTTCTCGTTTTAGATAGCGCGTTCTCTCTCCCTCCTTTTTCCGGGCACGCAATGTCTGGCAGGAGACTTTTTCGTAAAAAGGAACCACCTGGTGCGACATGGCTTTCTGCCGTGGAATCCCATAAGTATTTCATCCTGAAGAATCGCCGTGAGGGGTGGGTTATTGTCGCGGGCACGGATTCTGGTGGATTCCAGAGAGTGGGGTTGATCTGATTGGAGGCATAAGCTGCCAGCGAGGCAACGAAGTGCGAAATTTGGGCACCTTTCTGCGACATCTTCTTGCCGTCATTGAGGCTTTCTCTAAAATGGGTTAGTTCCCCCTTTTACTTCCGCCCCGTATATGCCGACCGATCCGTTCATCCATCTTCACCTGCACACCGAATACTCCACTCTCGACGGAGCGGTGCGGATCAAGGATTTGATGAAGAAGGCGGAGCGGTGCAAGATGCCGGCGGTTGCGATGACGGATCATGGTAACATCTTCGGTGCCATTGACTTCTATCAGGCGGGTAAGGCCGCGGGAATCAAGCCCATCATTGGCTGCGAGGCTTATCTGACGCCACCGGGGGTTCGATTGACGGACAAAAAAGCGGAGCCGGTTGCGGTAGGAGCCAAGAAAAAGAAGCGCAATTCTCATATCACCCTCCTGGCATCATCACTGAAGGGGTATGAGAACCTCATGAAGTTGACCAGCCTGGGTCACCTCGAGGGCATGTATTACAAGCCTCGGATCGATAAGGAGGCGCTGGCAGAGTATTCGGAGGGGATCATTGCCATGAGCGGCTGCATCAACGGTGAGGTCAATCAGATGATTCAGAATGAGAATCTCGACGGCGCTCGGCAGAGCATTGGTGAGTTCGTCGATATTTTCGGGAAGGATAATTTTTTCCTCGAAGTTCACGACCACGGCTTTTCGGAGCAGGCGCTCTGTACGAAGCAAATGGTGCAATTTGGTAAAGAGTTCGATCTTGGACTCGTGGCTGCGAACGACGTGCACTTTCTCAATCAGAAGGATCACGAGGCGCACGACATCCTGATTTGCATCGGCACTGGTTCACTCCAGATGGATGAGAACCGGATGAAGTATTCGCCCGAGGTCTACTTTAAAAGTTCGAATGAAATGCGGAAGCTCTTTAAGGAGCTTCCCGATGCGATCGCCAATACCTATCACATCTCTCAGATGTGCGATCTTGATATCCACCTGGATTCGACCAGCTCGGCGAAGTACCCGCAGTTCAAATCTCCCGACGGCAGCCCGCGCGAGGCCTACTTTCGCAAAGTTTGCTTCGAGGGGCTTCAGTGGCGTTATGGAGACAGATGCGACACTGACCCGGAATTGCGCAAGCGTCTCGACTACGAAATCGGAGTCATGGAAAAAATGGGCTTTGTGTCCTATTTCCTGATCACGTGGGACTTCGTGAAGTGGGCCAAAGATAACGGTGTCCCCGTAGGACCGGGTCGTGGATCTGCTGCCGGATCAATTGTGGCGTATGTATTAGGAATTACGGACATTTGTCCGATCCGGTTCGGCCTGATTTTTGAGCGATTTCTCAATCCGGAACGTGTCTCTCCTCCTGATATTGATATCGACTTCTGCCAGACGCGACGGCCTGAGGTGATCGAATACGTGCGTCGGAAATACGGGGAGCGGGCCGTGTCTCACATTATCACCTTCGGTACACTGGGAGCCAAGAGCGTGGTACGCGATGTGGGCCGGGTTATGGGCCTGAGTTATACGGAGGGTGATCGGGTCGCCAAGATGATTCCGAACGAGATCAACATCACACTGGCGGATGCTCGGAAGAAAAATCCAGAGCTCAAGGAGGAGTTGGAACATAATCCCTCCATTGCGGAGCTATGGCGGTATTCGACCTATCTGGAAGGTCTGAAACGAGGCACGGGTATCCATGCGGCGGGTGTTGTGATCGGTGACCGGGAGCTGACAGACTATGTGCCGCTAATACGTGGAAAAGAAGGGGAGGTTGTGACGCAGTATGCGATGAGCCCGCTGACGGACCTCGGCATGTTGAAGATGGACTTTCTCGGTCTGAAAACGCTGACCGTGATTCAGGATGCGGTGGACTTGATCCACGAGCACACGCCGGATTTTGAGATCGATAACGATCGCTATGATGACAAAGCAGCCTTTGAACTACTGAACCGTGGCGAGACCACGGCGGTGTTCCAGTTGGAGTCCGGTGGCATGATGAGTCTTTGTCGTCAATTTGAGGTGAATCGGATTGAGGATATCATTGCGTTGATTGCGCTTTATCGACCGGGTCCAATGGACCTCATTCCTGATTTCATTGACCGGAAAAAGGGCAAGAAAAAGGTGACGTATCTTCACCCTCTGCTGGAGGAGGCGAGTAAGGAAACCTACGGGATTTTGATCTACCAGGAGCAAGTGCAGCGAGCAGCCAACTTGCTGGCCGGTTACTCACTCGGTGAGGCTGACTTGCTTCGCCGAGCCATGGGTAAAAAGAAGCTCTCGGTGATGATCGAACAGCGCGAACTGTTCGTGAAGGGCGCGCGCGAGGTCAACAACATCCCCGAGAAGCAGGCCAACGAGATCTTCGACTTGCTGGAGAAATTTGCCGGATACGGTTTCAACAAGTCGCACTCAGCGGCGTATGGACTGGTCAGTTACCACACGGCGTATCTGAAGGCCAATTACCCGGTGGAATTCATGGCGGGGGTCTTGAGTAATGAGATCAACAACATGGATAAAATTTCCGTGTTTGTGGCCGAATGTCAGCGAATGGGAATCGAGATTCTGGCGCCGGATGTGAATCGTAGTTCTCTCAAGTTTCGGCCCGAGAAGTTGCCGGATGGAAAGGATGCAATCCGATTTGGTTTGTCTGCGATTAAGAACGTGGGTGGAGCAGCGATGGATGTGGCGATCGCTGAGAGAAAAGCCAACGGCGATTTTAAGTCGATGGAGGAGTTTGCCAGTCGTCTCGACACCAAGTCAGTGAACCGTAAGATCCTGGAGAACTTGATCAAAGCGGGGGCCTTTGATTTTACCTACGAGCGTCGGGACGAGATGTTTTCTCGGGTGGGTCAAGTGATTGCGGGGTCCAGCGCAGCGCAGAAGGACAGAGCTTCCGGGCAGGGGGCTCTGTTTGATATGAATGAACTGATGTCGGCGGCTCCGGCTCCCGAACTGATCGCAGAGGACAGAGTTGTTTGGAATCAGCGAGAGTATCTTTCGCATGAAAAGGATCTGCTGGGCTTTTATGTGACGGGTCATCCTCTCGATGAATACCGGAGTATGTTCGAGAAGGGCAATTACGCCGCGATTGGCGACCTTCAACAGATGAAGCCAGGCAAGAAAGGTCATCGCTTTGCGGGCATCATCAGTGAATCGACGGTGAAGTACACGAAACGTGAGGGCAAGCCGTTCGCGATTCTCCTGGTGGAGGATTTTTCGGGTTCGACCGAGGCCTTGGTATGGAATGAGACTTATCAGAAGTGTAATCCCTTTCTCACCAAAGGTTCAGTGGTGGAACTGAAGGCGAAAGTGGAGCAGGACAGTCGGACCGATACGAATCGGCTCACCGCTGAGGATGTGAAAGAGATTCATCCAGATCCTGATGCGGTACAGATATCAATTGATCCCAGACGACGTCGGCAGGCTGATATGGCCGCGTCGGCTTCCGACGGAAATGGCAGCAATGGGCACTCGAACGGGGGTGGTGCGAATGGGATTCAGGACACCAGCGCTCCCTTTGCAACACCGGTTAGGGTTAAAATTGATGCGGTGCGCGACACGGTTTCAGCACTGGAAGCGATCCGGACGGCCGCGCAGCAGCACCACGGAGACAGGCCTTTGCATATCGAGGTTATCAGGGCCAATGGGCACCGGGTGACCATTGAGGCCGGACCGAGCTACTGGGTTTCTGACGAATTTCTCACGGCCGGATCAATCGGGTTGTGGCTATCGTGACTGGAATCGCGACGTAGGCCACTTCCTATTTTTTGCTCACAGCAGTTTTGAATCTCACGATCGCGTTGGCGACGGAATCGACTACCCGTTGTCGATGCTCGGGGTCATGGATGAGCTTTCCTTCGGCGGAATTGGTGATGAATCCGCCTTCGAAGAGAATGGCTGGCTTGTTGATACCCCGAAGGACGTTAAAACGGGCTCGCTTAATACCCCGATCAATGGGCCGCAGCTGTTGAATGACATGGGCGTGAACGGCCGTGGCGAGGGCGATATTCTCAGCGTCACGTACGTTTCCGCTGAGTAGCGAGCTCCACGGGCTGCCACCGTTCGTTGAACTGGTTCCCTGTGGCGCCAAAGCGTAGGTCTCGATGCCGTTGGCATCGCGGGAGCCGGAAGAGTTGAAGTGCATGCTGACGAAGATGGCATTCTTGGTCCGGTTGGCGATATCGACGCGCTGACTTAATGTCAAAAAGGTGTCGGTGCGACGAGTCAGCAGCGTCTTGAATCCCCGTTGCTGCAGGGCTTTTTCCAATCTCAACGCCATGTCCAGGCAGTAATCCTTTTCGTAGCCGTAGACTCCTTTTGCGCCTGAGTCATGGGCACCATGTCCGGCATCAATGACAACGGTGTCGAAGGTGATCGGCTTTTTGATGTAGCTGGGGCGCACCACCGGATCGACGAGCTTAGCGAGATCAACGGTCGAGATCATGGCTTTGCCACCGCTTTCGATCACAGGAAAGCTGAGATTGAACTTTATATTGTTCACATAAATCGACTGAGAGCCGACTTTCCAAGTCATGACGAGACTGGGATGCTTGAAGATTCGATCGTCACCCTCCTTGGCGAACCTCTGAAACTGGTAAAATTTAGCTACGTTCTCGTCGGAAACATATTCCCGACCACTGAGACGATAAATCTCCCAATCCTTAGCAGTGACAAGCGATGAGAGAGAGGCAAATACCATCAAGCCAGCCAGAAAACTCAGGCATGAGGCAGATGAAGATCTCTGAATCCTCAAAGGACTTTGCTGTCGCACGAAGGGTCGCATGAATGTCACACCGTGGGCCGGTATACTAAATAGAACAGAAAAGTTAAGCGCTTACATCTCGTAACGCAATCGTCGAAATCGGGATTTCAGTTTTACAAAGCGGCTCAACGCAGAAATAGTTTCGCCCCGCACCATGCGGGAAGTCCTTATGACGAAAGAAATATCCACAGGCTATCAACCTAGCGAAGTAGAAACACCCTGGTTTGACCGTTGGGTCGAAGCCGATTGCTTTCGGGGCGACGAAAACAATACCAAGGACGAGGCCTATTCCATCGTGATCCCGCCGCCCAACGTGACGGGCATTCTGCATCTGGGGCATGTACTCAACACCACGATCCAGGATGTTCTCGCCCGTCGGGCCCGCATGGAGGGCAAAAACGTGCTCTGGCTACCTGGAACCGACCACGCCGGCATCGCGACGCAGTCGAAGGTGGAGCAAAAGATCCGGAAAGAGGAAAGAAAGACCCGTCGAGATCTCGGTCGTGAGGCATTCCTTGAGAGAGTCTGGGATTGGAAGGAAGAGCATGGAGGCATCATTGTTCAACAGCTGAAGCGCCTCGGGTGTTCCTGCGACTGGAGCCGCGAGCGCTTCACCATGGATGAAGACTACAGCCGGTGGGTTTCGAAAATTTTTGTCGATCTCTTTGAGGAAGGGCTCATCTACCGTGGCAAGCGGATGGTGAACTGGTGCCCCAAATCACTCACTGCGCTGAGTGATGAGGAGGTCATCATGAAGCCTCAGAGGTCAAAACTTTATTACATGCGATACCGGGTGGCCGGTGAGCAAAACGCCGATGGTTCCGATCGCTGGGTGGAAATTGCAACAACCCGTCCGGAAACCCTCATGGGCGACTCCGGTGTGGCGGTGAATCCGAAGGACGATCGTTTCGCCGATCTGATCGGTAAAAAGGTGATCCGGCCCTTCCCGGAAGCAGAGATTCCTGTTGTGGCGGACGACCACATTGATCCCGAATTTGGCACGGGTGTCCTCAAAGTGACTCCAGCCCACGATAAGGCTGACTTTGAGATCGGGACGAAAAACGATCTCGAGATTATCGATGTGTTTAATCCCGATGGTACCCTCAACTCCCATGCCGGTCCGGAATTCGAAGGCATGGATCGCTTTGAAGCCCGCAAGAAGGTGGCTGAGAAGCTGGAAGAGATGGGCCAGCTCATTAAAGTCGAAGATTACGAGAATAACGTGGGTTTCAGCGAGCGGGCCGACGTGCCAGTCGAGCCCCGTATTTCAATGCAGTGGTTCCTCAAGTACCCTTGCGTCAAAGAAGCGGCCGCGGCTGTGGCCAGTGACGAGATTCGTTTTCGTCCTGAGCGGTGGAAGAAAACTTTTGCGCATTGGATGGATGGCATTCAGGACTGGTGTATCAGCCGCCAGCTTTGGTGGGGGCACCAGATTCCCGTCTGGTATCGCAAAGAGAAAGCCGATGAACTGCAAGCACGGGAAAGTCTCGATGCCTCTGGCGCTGGGGACGATCTCTATGTGGGGATTGAGCCTCCTGGAGATCCCGAAAACTGGGTTCGCGATGGCGATGTGCTCGACACTTGGTTTTCCAGCTGGCTCTGGCCTTTTGCGACCATGTCTAAGAGCGACGAGGAGCCATCGGAGACGGAAAAACGATTTTACCCGACGACGGATCTGGTGACGGCTCCCGAGATTATTTTCTTCTGGGTCGCGCGCATGATTATGGCCGGTTACCGCTGGAGAGGTCAGCTCCCGTTCAAGAACGTCTATTTTACGGGCATCGTTCGTGATGGCAGAGGCCGTAAAATGTCGAAGAGTCTCGGAAATTCACCCGATCCTCTCGATATTATTGCTGAGTATGGAGCGGACGCTTTGCGTTTTGCCGTGATGCGGACAGCTCCTCTCGGGGCGGATATTCGTTTCGACATCGCCAACGAAGGGGGGAAAGAGGTCTACCCGCAGGTGGTTGAAGGTCGCAACTTTGCCAACAAGCTCTGGAATGCAGTACGATACCGGCAGATGCAAACGGGTGAGGGAGTTTTTGATCCTGACACGCTTTCGATCTATTCGATCGATATTCTGGCGAAAGTGGATCGGCTGCAAATCGACATGGCTGCGGCCTACCAGGACTACCGTTTTGATGAACTGGCTCAGTTGCTCTACGACTTCTTCTGGGGCCAGTATTGCGCCTGGTATCTCGAATCCTCCAAAGGAGCCTTTGCTGAAAATGCTGATCCGGGCATCAAAGCTTCGACTCTTGCGACAATGGATCTCGTGCTGAAGCGATTCCTCGTCCTGTTGCATCCATTCATGCCTCATATTTCAGAGGAGCTGTGGGAGAATCTCGGTTTTCGCGAAGAGGGTGATCCCGAGTTTTTGATGCAGACTCAAATTCCGGAAACAGCGACTCTCGACGGTGTCGATGCCGCAGCAGTGGAAGCCACTCAGGCTAAGGTGAAAGCAATCTACGAAGCGGTGAGTCGTGCCCGGAATTTGAAGGCTGAGTACGGTCTTTCCGCTAACAAAGGGGTGAAGCTCATCATTGACCCCGGGGCTGTGAGTGGTTTTGACGAGGCTGACGTTTTTCAGCAGCTCGTTGGAGCGAGTGAAGTTGCGATCGATCCTGGTTATGAAGCGGAGAAAGGGGTGCCTACAGCGCTTACTGACATCGGTAAAATTTATCTACCGCTTGAGGGTCTCATCGACCTCGATGCAGAACGCGATCGCCTCGGTAAGGAATTAGCGAAGGTTGAAGACGAGCTCAAGAAAGTGAATAGCAAACTTTTGAACGAGAACTTTGTTTCACGGGCACCCGAGGCGGTTGTCGGTGAGATGAAAGAGCGTCAGGGGCAGTGGCAGGAGAAGTCCGATGAATTGGGCCGGATGATTGCGAGTCTGGGTGCGTGACAATCGAGCCCTCGCAGTTATACCATGTCTTCGGAGGCAACTGATTCGGTTCGGAAACCGAATCTAAATCTATGGATATTCTTCAGGGAGTTGATTATTTCTATACTACGAACGGTCGTCAGGTTGGGCCGATAGAAGGCACTCAAGTCTTGCTCCTCGCCCAGCAGGGGCAGATTCTCGTAACCGACAATCTATGGGCTGAAGGGATGGCGGAGTGGTTGCCTGCTGCGGCATTCAATCAATTGGCTCCTGTTTTTCAGAGGCAGGATCCGGCGGTTCAGGATCCTTCCGTTGAGGTGAAAGAGGGGGCCAGCATCGTGCGTGAACCTTCTCTGACACGGCCGGGTGTGATCCTGATGCCTAGAGAGGAGGAGGTACCGGAGCGATATCGCAAGGGCGCAAAATTCGGGCTGCTCATGACACTACTCTCGTTGGGTGTTCTTTGTTATGCCGCAAGATTCGCGGGCCTGGTAACGATCGGAGATATCAGTTCATCAGCTTCTCCCGAAATGCCTGAGTTGTCCTCCAAAATGGGGTTGCTCTATTTGGCCGCTATGACGTTTGCCATGGTGTTTCTGGTCTCCTACAGCATCGTATCTCTCGTGTATTTACATCGTGTCTGGTCGCATATTCAAGAGTTGGGCACCGCCCGAACAACGCCGGGGAAAGCGATTGGATTTCTCTTTATCCCATTCTTCAACCTTTACTGGATGTTCATTGCCTATTCGGCTTGGGCTGAGGATTTTAACAAATATAGCGAAGGAATGGGGGCAGATTATGTTCGCCGGGCTTCCCCCGGGTTAGGAATTGCGTTCTGTGTTCTTGCCTTGTTAGGCCTTCCTGTTCTTCATCCATTCCTGATGGCTCACATTTGTCGGAGCATTAATGAGATATCCGATTTACCGGCGCCTGAGGATCTTGGGATCGAGACTGGCTTTTGAGCATCTAAAGAATGCTTGAGCAGGGTAGTGGTGTCTCCCTAAGCTGAGCTTCATGGATCTTGGGTTAGCGGACAAAGGAGTTTTGGTAATGGCCTCCAGCGGAGGGATAGGGCGCGGTGTTGCGATGGAGCTCGCCCGTGAAGGGGCTCGAGTCATGCTGTTTGCTCGATCAAAGGACAGGCTGGTGGAGGCGGCGGCAGCGATCGAGTCGGAAACCGGGAATCGTCCTCAATATGTGGTAGGAGACATCACTAAGGCAGATGATGTTGCCGGAGTGGTGGAGAAAACGGCGAGTCATTGCGGTGGGCTCTGGGCTCTATTCAACAATACGGGAGGGCCGCCAGCCGGTGGGTTTGATCAGTTTGACGACGCTGCATGGCAATCTGCATTTGAGTTGACCACATTGGGTTACGTTCGGGCGATTCGGGCGGCATTGCCTCACATGAAAGCAGGGGGCGGTGGCCGCATCGTCAATAATACTTCTGTTTCGACAAGGCAGGCAATCGACGGACTACTGCTTTCGAATGTATTTCGGTCAGGATTGGTGGGGCTTGGAAAGTCACTCGCTCGCGAGCTGGGGCCTGAGGGCATTCTCGTCAATACGGTCGGGCCCGGTCGGATCGATACCGATCGCGTCGAACAGCTGGATACGATGTGGGCAGATAAAGCAGGGATCTCCTACGAGGCGCAACGATCCCAGTCACAGGCCTCGATCCCATTGAAAAAATACGGAGAGCCTGCTGACTTCGGCCGTATCGTTGCGTTTTTGTGTTCAGAAGCGAATGCCTATTTGTCTGGTCAGAATGTCCTCATTGACGGGGCGATGGTGGAGGCATATTGAGAATGAAGGGAGAGGTCTTGAATTTTGACGCCTGGAATTGTTCAATGAGGACATGAAGGCGTTTATGTGTGGATTGGGTCTGTTGATTTTTTCTTCTGGAGTGAGCCAGGAAGAAGGCCGCTCGCCGACCTATCCGTTTGATGTGAGTTTGGGTGGGCAGCTGGCCGTCGTTGAGAATGACTTGTTTGCTCGCATTTCGGATCCTGTTTCTCCGGCGGCTGAGCTAGTGGCCGGTGTGGATCCAGATACTATCTTTGTTAATATTTTCCCCTGCGATGACGAGGGGAATCTTGCCCAGGAGGACCAAGCTAATGCCAAGGTCATCATGGTTCCGAATGTCAACCGGGTGACTCTCGACCAGACCATGGATAAATCAGTGTTGAAGGATGGGTGGTATCTGATGAACGTGGTTCTCCGGAGTCTGGGAACTTCACGAGTGGTTTTTCAAGTAGTTACCACTTCAAAGGAGACTGGATAAAACCGGATTCTGCGTCAAAGCGGACAGATTTCGTCAGCCTGTATAAAGTCGCTTTTTAACACGGTTATTTCAGCGGGGCAAAAATCCGCATTGGGAGTAGTAATGGCTCTCGCGTGAATTATTTGGAACCGGAAGGACGGTGTCGTCGTAGAAGTGGGGGCCAACGATTCACAGTCAAGTTCGACAAGTTGGGATCTGGAAAAGAGAGGGTGGGACAGTGTATTGGTAGAGTCCATTCCCTCTCTTGCTGAGAAACTGAGGGAGGCTCGTATCGGACAAATTCTAGCGGTGCTTGTTCAGGTAGAGAAGATGCCGGGAGATCTCAAGTGATCTGCGCAGAAGATCACGCTCATGAGTTACTGAATTACCTGACCTCATATCGATACAAGTATCTGAAGTGCCCATCTCTGAAGTCGGGGTTGGTGCCGGAAGAGTCGCCACTGCAGCCTACGGTGTTGATGAAATATGCGTTTCTGAGAAAATTCTATCTCAGCATGCCGCTTCGTAAGATTAAGCGGATGCTGAAGGAGAATTGAGGTAGAGAGCGGCTGGCTCTCTACACAGGTTTCAACCAAAGAAAGGGCGTAGGGATGCTTGGAACGGCGTATCAGTGCCTCAGCTAGCCGTTCCCTTCAATTCAGCCATGCGGGCTGTCTTGTCATCGGCCCGCATCAGCGCTTCGCCCACGAGGATGGCGTCCGCGCCCCAGGAGCGAATTCGGGCCGCATCTTCCGCGGTGTAGATACCGCTTTCGCTGACGAGTATGCAGTCAGGGCCGACTTCTTCGCTGAGACTTTCTGTCGCGTAAAGGTCGACTTCGAAAGTGCGCAGATTGCGGTTGTTGACCCCGATGATTTTGGCGTCTGTTTCAAGCGCCCGCTCCATTTCTTCAATATTGTGCACTTCGACGAGCACTTCGAGCTGATAGCGGTGAGCTACGTCGAGTAAATGGATCAAATCTTCCTGCTCCAGCGCTCCGACGATGAGTAGAATGGCATCGGCCCCGGCGACAATGGCCTCGAAAATCTGTATTTCATGGATGATGAAATCCTTGCGTAGTAGAGGCAGGTCCACCGCCTCGCGGATCTGGGAGAGATAGGAGAGGTGGCCCTGAAAATACTTTTCATCTGTCAGGACGGAAATGGCATTGGCGCCTGCTTCTTCGTAGGCTTTGGCAATGGCGACCGGATCGAAATCGGTGGAGATGGTTCCGGCGGAGGGAGAGGCTTTTTTGACTTCGGCGATGACGGACAACTCGTTGACGCCGTAGCCTTCATCGGAATCCTGATCCCGCATCCCGCCGCCCAGAGCAGTGGAAAACGAACGAAAATCTTCTCTTGCTTGGGCTGCAAACTGCAGCTTATCAAGCCGTGGCAGCAATGATTCCACCTCGATTTGCTTGTCGGCGATGATTTCGTCAAGTTTGTTGCCAAATTTCTTCATGGTCTCAAAAGCGTTGTCCTGCAAGGGTCGTTCAGACAATGGCCTCCAGTTTGGAGGTCCCAGTTCTCATCGATACGATGCCTAGGTGGAGCCTTCCAGTGTAATTTAATTTTTTTACCTTGAAAAATCGGTAATCATATCCAAATTACCCACCCCGCTGCCGAGGGGTAGTAAAAGCGGGTGTAGCTCAGTGGTAGAGCGCAACCTTGCCAAGGTTGATGTCGTGAGTTCGAATCTCATCACCCGCTCCATTTTTTCTTTTTCAGATCAAACGGAGGGTCCCGCTTGGAAACATTGTTTCGATGGTCAAAGTTCGTTGACGAAGAACATCTCGAGGAATGGGAGGCGCGCCTCATCATGGCCGAGGTGGTCTATACCGCTGACAAGCAGGTTAGGCGGAAGCACTGGCAACTCTCCAGCTATTCGACTACCCGGGATCATGCCGATGACTTACGTTCGAAGTTCGGGGGAGGTGTCACTGAGGTTCGTCCGGGTGACTGGCAGCCGAGTGCGGAAGCAGGCGCTCATTCCCGACTTAAGATCAGGGATGTGTTGGTGGTGATCGAGTCTGCAGATGATGAGGTTTGGGAGAGCGTCCGCGAGGAGTACCCGGACCGGATCGTCTTGAGCTTTCCCCCTCAATTGGCGTTTGGTACAGGGGGGCATCCGACCACTGCTGGATGCTTGAGATTTCTCGCTGATATTGCCAAGTCGCGCGAGGGGACGGACTGGAATCTGCTAGATTTGGGCTGCGGCAGTGGCATTCTCGCCGTAGCGGCAGCGGTGCTTGGAGCTTCGCGGGTGATTGCGGTGGAGTTGGATCCTTTGGCTCTCAAATACGCTCGGCTCAATGCAGAGCGGCACGGTGTCACAGATATCGTGGAATTTGTGGAAGGCGATGCGATTGCCTTGATGGTGGCCCGTCATTTTGGTCCCTTTGAAGTGGTGGCGGCCAATTTGTTCAGTGATTTGCTGCTTCAGTTGTTTCCACTACTGCCCGCGAACCTCAAGGAGGAGGGTGACGTGATCGTCTCCGGGTTTTTGACATCGCAGGCTCGCTCGGTGACTGAACAGGCTGCTACAGCCGGGCTGACTTTGACGGAATATCTCCGCCGCGGAAGATGGGTGGCGGGATGCGGGAAAAACGTCTGATGGATATCGCATATCCATCATGTCATAGTATGGTGCGCCTCGTCTTTTCGCTTGTTGATTCATGAATACTGGTTCCGTTCTCAATGTCGTCCGAATGTTTTTTCTACTTCTGGCGAGCTTTATAGGTGTCTCCGTGGCCCTTGGTGAAGATCCTGAGAACTGGTGGTTTGCGGGTTGGTTCGGAGCCGTTTTTGGTCTGGGATTTGCCTCTGCCATCATCGTGCTGGATGTCATACTACGGCACGTCACGATTCGGGCTTTTTCTCATGGAACCTTCGGTCTTTTGATTGGCTTGCTTTGTGCCTGGCTGGTGACTCGGATCGAGTTTTTCGATGCAGGTTGGGTTGATCAGTTTGAAATGGCAGCCAACATCTTCAATTTGGCGATGTACTTGGGATTTGGATTCATCGGGGTGATGCTCGCGTTGAGGAGTAAGCGAGAAGAATTCTCTCTCTTGATTCCCTATGTCAGGTTTCGTCAGGACGCGCTGCAAGATCTTCCAACTCTTCTGGATACGAATGTTATTATTGACGGCCGTATACCTGGAATTGCCTCAGCGGGATTTATGGGTGGCGCGCTGGTGGTACCTCGGTTCGTGCTCGATGAATTGCAGAAGATGGCCGATTCGTCTGAAGAGTTGAAACGGGCCCGTGGCAAACGTGGACTGGATTGTCTTGAGAAGATGAAAACAGGCGACGGTACGGAGGTGATCATCCACGAGGAGACCTTCAGGGCCGGGCTTTCATCTGATGGTATGATGGTGGAGCTGGCAGATATTCTCGGTGCTAGAATCCTGACCAATGATTCCAACCTCGGGAAAGTGGCCCGTCTCAAAGGTGTCCTTGTCCTGAACCTGAATGAACTGGCCATGTCCTTGCGTCCCATTGTCTCCCCTGGAGATGAGCTGGAGCTGGAGCTGGTCAAAGAGGGAAGGGATGATCACCAGGCAGTGGGATATCTGCCTGACGGAACTATGATCGTGGTGAATCAGGGCCGACCTCACATGGGAACTGTCCAGCCCGTCGTTGTGGCAGGGGCAGTCCAGACGAGTGCCGGACGCTTGATCTTTGCCGAGCTAAATCGCGGATAGGGTCACCGTCCTACGTTAGCAGGCTTGGCTTCATCGTGGCGGCAGGGAGAGTTGAGATAGCTCCCCTCAGAAGTAAGTTCGCCCTCTAAAAGGCAACATTTTTGCCAATCAGGTGTCTAAGCCTGTGGATGGATGTATTCATGAAGACTTTATTCTCTATTTCTCTGGTTCTGGGGCTTGCAATGGCAGGAGGCGGGTTCGTGTGGGCGAAGCCGGATCCGAGTCACGCCGCGAGCCAGAAAATCGATCAGTTCGTAATCTCGAATCTGAAGGAGCAGAATTTGCAGCCCAACTCAATAACCAGTGACGCGGTCTTCGTGCGCCGGGCTCATCTGGACCTGATTGGTCGAATTCCCACCCGCAAGGAAGCCAAGGATTTCTTTGAATCAGCAGACTCCAACAAGCGCCATAAACTGGTCGATACGCTGATCGGATCCGATGGTTACGTATCGCACCAGTATAATTTCTGGGCCGACCTCCTCCGGGCCCGGACAGCTATAGCCGGCAACGGACAGAGTACCGAATCGGGCTACAACTACGAGCGTTGGATCAAAACGGCGATTCGCGAGAACAAGCCCTACGACGAAATGGTCTACGAGTTGGTGACTGCTTCCGGGGCTTCCTGGGAGAACCCGGCAGTGGGTTACTACCTTCGCGACTACGGCATGCCGCTCGACAATCTCGCCATGACGACCCAGACCTTTCTCGGGACGCAGGTCGTTTGCGCGCAGTGCCATGACCACCCCTTTGAGGAGTGGACCCAGATGGATTATTACCACCTGTCCGCCTTCACCTATGGCATGACCTCTACTAATGGCATCGTCCTGCAAAATGATGCGATCGAGGCACTGACCAAAAAGAAAGGCAAGCTCAGCGCCGAGTTTTCCCGGGACCTGCGAAAGGCCTACAGCGAGATTCTGATCCCGGTGCGTTTCAACAACGTCTACGAGCGCGAGCGCTCGCTGCGCCTGCCTCACGACTATCAGTACGACGACGCCAAACCCAAGTCTGTGGTCAAGCCGGCTACACTGATGGGCAATAAGGCCGTGATGAGCCCGTCCGTTTCACTCATCGACAGCTTTGGCGAGTGGCTCGTTTCGTCGGAGAATCCCCGCTTCACCAAGGTGATCGCCAACCGCTTGTGGAAGAAGACAATGGGCGTTGGATTGATTGAGCCGGTCGACGATATCAAGTCGCATACCAAGCCTTCGAATCCCGAGTTGATGGACTACCTGGAGAAGTTAATGCTCGATCTCGACTACGATCTGCAGGCGTTTCAGCGAATCCTCTACAACACCAAAACCTACCAGCGTGAAGCTAGCCTCGAAGCGCCCACCCCCGGCGCTCCCTACTATTTTGCTGGTCCCGTTCTGCGACGAATGAGCGCGGAGCAGATTTGGGACTCACTGGTAACCCTCGCCGTTAACCGTCCCGATGAGCCCGATGCCCGCCGCGAGCTTCGCATGGACGAAAGCATCGCGAAAGTGAAGCTGGTGGCAGAAGCCATTTACGACCAGACGCCTCAAGAGTTCCTCAAAAATGGTCTCGCCGTCAAGAAGTTGCAGCAACAGCTCTCCGAAGAGATCATCCTGGCCCAGAACAAAGTGGCCAAGGCTCGCGAAGATGGTGATCCTGACTTAATCCGTGAGGCCCTCCAGGAGGTGAGTATGATTCGCCGACGTCTTGCCAATTCCATCGAGGAAATTGTTTATCGCGAGGGTCTCGAAAACAAGGTCAGCGAATGGTTGTCGGACGAGGGCAAGCCAGCCCGCAGCATCGAGGTGGCCAGTGCTGGCACGGGCGACGATGAATTTCTCAATCAGCTCGCCCTGACACTGGACCTCGATGAGCGTTCCTTCGAAGAAGGCATGAACGACATCACTGGTGGTGTGGAAGGCAATGGCATCGTCAACAAAGTCGTGGCGGCTATGTTTGAAGAGCGCCGCGCTGAAGTGGTTTCTCTATCCAAGAATACTGAAGCCCGCCAGAAAGAATCCTGGGGAGTGAAAGGACCGGCGGAGCAGAGATCGTTCAAGGCCTACCAAGCTATGGAGCGTCGAATGAAGCGTGCCTCCGAGCTGAATTCACCCGCGCCTCCCGGGCACTTCCTGCGTGAGTTTGGACAGAGTGATCGCGAGCTGATCGACAACTCCAGCGACGGTGCGTCGATCACCCAGGCACTCGCGATGCTCAATGGTCAGGCGCTTGGAACGATCGCCGCCCGCTACTCGGTTCTCGGTCGATCGCTGCCCGGCAAGACCATGGATGGGCGCCTCGATGCGATTTATCTCGCCATGCTGAGCCGCAAGCCAACGGTCCATGAGAGGAAGATCTACAAGCAAGCCTGGGCCGCCGATCCTGAATCCGGTTCGACCTGGGGCATCATCTGGACCGTGCTCAACACTCGCCAGTTTCTCTTCATCCAATAATTTCCTGACAAACACCAAGCTAAAGAGGGTTAGGCCCTCGAGCTCACCCTGTTAAATCTCATGAAAATCGACAGCGATCTTTCTCGACGTTCCTTTGTTTCTCGCGCCGCGAACACCTTTCTCGGTGTCAGCGCTTTGTCAGGTCTTTCTGGCTTGGCCAGAGCCGCCGGAGCTGGAGCTTCTCCCCTGAAGCAGGATGCGACGGCCAAGCGTGTCATTTATCTCTACATGAGCGGGGGCATGTCGCATCTCGATACACTTGATCCCAAGGCAGGTGGCGAAGCGATGGGCCCGACCAAGCAGCTCCGGACCAAGGTGGATGACCTGATCGTGTCCGACAATCTGCCTCTTCTGGGTCGTCAGGCCGACAAGCTGGCGATCATCAATTCGATGACCTCCACTCAGGGCGCTCACAAGCAGGGCAACTACTACATGCACACGAGCTACGAGGTTCGTAGCTCGATACGCCATCCGGCGATGGGCGCCTGGATGCAGAAGTTCAACGGCAAGTCGAATCCTGAAATTCCGGGCAACGTGATGATTGGAAACGATTCTTCGCATCCCGGATCCGGTTTCTTCGAGAGCAGCCTTTCCCCGCTCATGGTCCGCGATCCGGAGGGTGGCCTGCAGAACAGCAAGATGCCGCCAACTCTGAACGAAGAGCGTTTCGACTTTCATCGTGATCTCGCGATGCAGCTCGACGCTCCGTTCGTCGAAAAGTATGACCAGAAAAACGTGCGCGCCTACACCGACATGTATGACGATGCGGTCAAGTTGATGCGTAGTAAGGATCTGGCCGCCTTTGACCTGGAAGCTGAACCGGATGGGCTCAAGGAGCGCTACGGTCGCAATCCATTCGGTCAGGGTTGCCTGCTGGCTCGCCGTCTTGTTGAGAATGGTGTGAATTTTGTCGAAGTCTCCCTGGGGGGTTGGGATACACACAACTCCAACTTTGTGAACGTGCCGGAGAAGGCTGAAATCCTCGACTCGGCGCTTTCCACGCTACTGATCGACCTGGAACGACGTGGTCTGCTTGACGACACTCTTGTGGTGCTGGCAACCGAGTTTGGACGCACGCCTGAGATCAATGCCAACGAAGGCCGAGATCACCACCCGCAGGCTTTCAGTTGTTTGATGGCTGGTGGAGGTATCACCGGCGGTCAGGTCTACGGTAAGACTGACGAGCGTGGTTCCAAAGTGGTGGCGAATGCGCTCCAGGTTCCCGATCTTAACGCAACGATTGGTTATGCGTTAGGCCTGCCGCTCGATCAGGTGCTCTACTCGCCCAGCATGCGTCCGTTTACCTTGGCTGCCAAAGGCAAGCCGGTGGTGGATCTGTTTGCGTAAGGATCGTTAAGAACGTCACCTGACTTGGGCAGTTCGCTGTAATCGCTTTGGGTGGGCTGAGATTCAGTTGTTGAAAAACTGTGTCTGGATTCTCGCAAACTCCTTTTCGACGTCGTCTCCTTCGAAGAACGAGAGCCATCCTCGAACTACTTGGGTTTCTCCGGGTCTACAATAGGGGAATCGTGGATCGGAATGGAGGCAGGGCACTTTGGTATTGCCCCAGGGGCGATGGCAGGGTTCCCAAGCCGTGATGATCCATCGGTCGGGGTGGGTGGCGGAACGCACGGCGGCAAAAGGTTTCTCAAACTGTTTGTTGTCGTTTGTCAGGCTGGCGAACTCGGGGGCTCCTTTCAACATGATGCAATTTTGAACCCGCAGGTCAGTGAGAGGCTGGTCGGTTCCATTGGTCAGTTTGAGCTCCATCTCCAGATGTTCATCGACCAAGGTTGCTTTGGCCTCGTAGCGAATTCCATTGGGAAGGGTGCGGGTGAGTTCCAGTGAACTGCCTTCGTTCTGAATCCACTCCAGCTGGGGCAGTTCAATCCCTTCTTTCGTCCAGACGGTGTCGATGTGGGTGTGGGCGAGGTAGGTGAGCCCGAGATTTGACCAGAGGGCTTCGGGCATATCGACGACGATGTAGCCTGAGTTTTCCCAGGGGGGGAAGACACTGATTTTGCTTTCCCGTTGCGGTCGAATGGCTCCTTCGAGAAAACCTATTCTTGGATGGCGCCCTCCTGGGTAGGGCATCATTCGAAGAGTGCCGTTGTGGATGGAATCGGGGATGTTGTCGGCTGTGATGTCGAGCCGTGTCTGGGCTTCAACTATCTGTGCTGGCGTCAAACCGGTGGCTCTCTGAATCTCCTCAGTGGTGAAGTGATGGTGCCACACCATGTTCTTGAGCCAGGCGGCCAAGTCTTCTTCAGTGCGAGGTGGGCGGGCTTCGGGGCCTTCTCCCGGGGGGAGAGGAGTGACTATCCCACCGCCTACGACGGCAGCGATCACAATCGCCACCATCAGTGGCGCCAGTTGGATGGCCCTTTCCACCTGCCTATTACAGGGGGGCTCGGTGAATTAGGCAAGACTCCTCCTTGCCGTCATCACGCGTGATCGCATCCGTGTCGGGCATAGGCGCCAAACGGGCGGATGATGTTATGGGCGCCCGATTAATTCATCCAGTGCCTGATGATCGGCACGGATCGCCGCAATGGAGTCGTCCAGTAGCGATTCGTCGCGATGGTCGATGTACTCCATGTGCAATGAGATCGGTCCGGTGTAGTCGCTTTTTTTCAGCGCCTTGAAGAAAGCGGGGTAGTCGACTCGCCCAGTGCCCAGGGGCACGTTGCTTGGCTTGGCACTGTCTTTGACCCAGGCGAAATCCTTGCAGTAGACAAAGCCGATCCAGGGGCGGGTCAGGTGGAACTCGGTGGGCCAGGATTGGCCTCCTTCGACGGCGGCGTGGCGAATGTCGAAGGCAATACCAACCTCTTTGGGGTCGTGGTCCTTGAGGACCTCATAGACGTCCCAGATACTTGCGCCGAAGCGTCCTGCTCCGGCGTGGTTTTGATAGAGTGGCTGAATACCGAGCGGTTGGCAGAAGTCGACCAGCTTTTCGAAGGTGACTTTGATCTCTTCCATCTGCTCGGGGATGGGGCGGTCGTAGGTGAACTTGATGGAGCCCATGCGGAACTGCTTCACGCCGAGATCGGCAGCGGTTTCAAGAAGGGTCCGGTGAATGTCGTCTTCGGCGTTGTTGACGTCGGTGGTCATCAGGGTCATGTCGACGCCGTTGTCCCGCAGGGCTTTGATCTGCTTGGGCAGGTCCTCTTTGACCCGGCCCGGGGTGACATGACCGTTGGCCCGGACGGTGCCTTCGATGCCGACGAAGCCCATTTCAGCGACCAGCGCCGCTTGCTCCTCGTAGGAAAGGTGCTGAAGCGGTTTGTTGAAAACGCAGACGGGGTTGCCGGTCGTGGCGGCGGTCTCCGCCGTGACTGAGGACAGGGCTAGCCCGCCAGCAGTGGCGGCGCTGACCTGGAGGAAAGCTCTTCGGGAAGAGTGGGAGAGGTGATCGCTCATGGGATCCGTTTTAGCGGATCTGCCAGATCACGCCAGTAAATCCTTCACCACATGTCCGTGTACGTCCGTGAGGCGATAGCGGCGTCCCTGGAAACGGTAGGTAAGCCGTTCGTGATCAATCCCCATCAAGTGCATGACAGTGGCCTGGAAGTCGTGCACGTGGACTTTGTCTTCAACGATGTTGTAGGCGTAATCGTCGGTCTTGCCGTGAACATAGCCGGGCTTGACGCCGCCGCCAGCCATCCAGAGGGAGAAGGCCGCGCCGTGGTGGTCGCGACCGTGTTTCTTGGGATTATTGATGTCGCCCTGGCCAAAGGGAGTGCGTCCAAATTCGCCGCCCCAGATCACGAGGGTGTCTTCGAGCAGGCCGCGCTGTTCGAGGTCCTTAACCAGAGCCGCCGCAGGTTGATCGGTATCCTGACATTGTATCTCCAGTTGGGTGGGCACGTTCTGGTGCTGGTCCCAACCGGCGTGCATGAGTTGTATGAAATTCACACCGCGCTCAGCGAGACGGCGAGCCTGCAGGCAATTGCGGGCAAAGGACCCGGGTCGTTGAACATCGGGACCGTAAAGGTCGAGGATGTGTTGGGGCTCATCGGAGAGATCGGTCAGTTCGGGTACGCTGGTCTGCATGCGGTAGGCCATTTCGTACTGAGCGATTCGGGTCTGTATCTCGGGATCTGCGACATCGTCGTAGTGTTCACGGTTGAGGGCGGCGATGTCATCGATCATGCCCTTTTTCATGTTGCGAGAGAGCCCTTTAGGATCGGAAAGGTAGAGGACTGGGTCTCCTTCACTGCGAAATTTGACTCCCTGGTATTTGCTGGGAATGAAGCCACTACCCCAGTAGTAGTCATAGAAAAGTTGGCCGCACGAATTCTCGCGGTCACGGGAGAGCATGACGACAAAGGAGGGCAGGTCGTCGCTGTCGGAGCCGAGTCCGTAGGATGTCCACGCACCCATACTGGGACGTCCAGGGAGTTGGTGTCCGGTCAGGAAGAAGGTGACGGCCGGGGCGTGATTGACCGCTTCGGTGTGCATGGAATTGACGAGGCAGATCTTGTCGGAGATGCCTCGGGTGTGGGAGACGAGATCGGATAGCCACATGCCCGACTTGGGATCCTGCTGGAAGGGTTTGAGGGGTCTCAGGACGGGGTAGTCCTTGTAGCCGCCCGTCATGGTGCTGAGGCGTACTCCAGCGCGAACGGAGTCGGGGATGTTCTCCCCGTGGAGCCCATACATGTTGGGCTTGTAGTCGAACAGGTCGAGATGGGAGGGTCCGCCGGTCTGCATCAGGTAGATGACGCGTTTGGCTTTGGCGACGTGGTTCGGGAATCCGGCAACGGCGGGGCCGTTGGAACTGGCACCGAAGCTGTTTTCTTTGCCAAGCATAGACGCGAGGGCGGCGCCTCCTATGCCGACAGCAGATTTGCCAAAGAATTGGCGCCGGGTGGCGTTGAGACGATTGGCGGGGTCCTGAAGAAAAGGTTCGATCATGGTTCAGGGATTATTGAGGGTTTCGTCGAGGTTAAGAATGACCTGGGCCATGCGGGTGAGGGCGGCCAGCTCCACAGGGTCGTTTGCGTCGTTGAGCGATGCGTAGGTGGCTGCGTCTTCTTTGAAACTGCTGAATTCGTTGAGGCTGCGTTCATAGCCATTGAGCAAGAGTCGGCATTCCTGTTCATCGGGGAGTCTTCCGGTGGCCAGTTCGAAAGCAAATTCGAGGCGAGAGGTTGTTTCGTCTCCCCCTTCTGAGATCATGCGGTGGGCGAGGGCCCGGGCGGCCTCCACATAGGTGATGTCGTTGAGTAATGTCAGGGCGTGCAGCGGTGTGTTGGTGGTCGAGGATTTGACGGTGCAGACCTGGCGTGAGGAGTTGTCGAACATATTGGGGGGAGCCGAGGTGCGACGCCAGAAGGTGTAGAGGCTGCGTCGATGGAGCTGAGCCGTGTCTTTCTGATGCGGGTAGGAAATTTTTCCGAAGGAGAAGTCTCGCCACAATCCATCGGGCTGATGGGGATAAACAGGGAGTCCTCCGACATCGGTTTTGAGAAGGCCGGAAACGGCGAGGGCCTGATCACGCAGCAGCATGGCGGGGAGTCTTGATCGGACGCCTCGTGCGAGTAACCGGTTTTCAGGATCGCGTTCCAGTTTGTCGGGAGTGAGAACGGAACTCTGCTGGTAGGTTGCACTGGTGACGATGAGGCGGACGAGGTGTTGGTAGTTCCATCCGGATTCGACAAATTCAACGGCGAGCCAATCGATCAACTCGGGGTGGACCGGGAGTTCTCCTTGAACGCCAAAGTCTTCGGTGGTTTTGACGATGCCAATGCCGAAGATCTGTTGCCAGAGCCGGTTCACGGCGACACGGGCGGTGAGCGGGTGCTCAGGGTCGACGAGCCACTTGGCAAGGCCTAGTCGGTTGGCCGGCAGGCTTTCGTCCATGGGGGGAAGGAAGGATGGAGTTCCGGTGGTGACTTTGTCGGTAGGCTGCTGGTAGTCACCTCGGTTGAGGACAAAAGTCTCGCGCTCATTCTCGGAAGCATTTTCCTCCATCACCATGACGACAACGATGGACTCGTTGATGTATTTGAGGTCTTCCCGAATGGTTTTGATCCTCTTGCCGAGAGCACGCCAACCTTCATTTCCGTGTTCTCCTTTGAGAAGATAGAATTCGGTGACGATATCTTTCTGGGCTTCTTTGCGATCTTTTTCGAGAGTGCGCAGAATGGTGGAGGCGGCCCCGAAGCGATTGCGATCGACCAGTTCTTTGAGTGTGAATTGCTTTTCCCATTCCCGGCGCGGGAGGTCGATGGTGCCGATTTGATCTTTAACTTCCTTTTGGGCGAGGCGGAGTGATTCGTCGAGGCGTTTCTTTTCGGCGGTTTGTTCGTCGGTTGGAAGCTCTAGCCAGGGGCGGGAAACCTGCACGGTGGATTTGGATCCAAAGTTGCAGCCAGCACCGGACCGTTTATCGATGCCTCCGGTTTCGGGGATGTTGTTAAAGAAGGCGAAGAACTTGTAGTAATCTTCATGGGTAACGGGGTCGTATTTGTGTGTGTGACACTGGGCGCAGGCAATGGTCATGCCTAGCCAAGTCGTGGCGGTGGTGTCGACGCGGTCGATCACGTAGTTGATGCGTTGCTCTTCTTTGATGGCGCCGCCCTCGCCGTTCAGCATGTGGTTTCGGTGAAAGGCAGTGGCAATGAGCTGATCTTCACTTGGATTTGGAAGAAGGTCTCCGGCCAGTTGCTCGATGGTGAACTGATCGAAAGGCTTGTTGTTGTTATAGGCAGAAACGACCCAGTCTCGCCATGGCCATTGATGGCGATTACCATCCTGCTGGAAGCCGTTGGAGTCACCGTAGCGTGCGGCATCAAGCCAGGGAAGTGCCATGCGCTCGCCGAAGTGAGGCGAGGCAAGGAGGCGATCAATGGCGGCAACAGTGGCTTGGTTAGTATCGGTTTGGTAAGCGATTTCGAATTGTTGAAGTTCGGCAGGGGTCGGTGGCAGTCCAATCAGGTCGAGAGAGAGCCGGCGCAAGAGGGTGCGAGGTGCTGCTGGCGGATTGGGGGTGAGGCCTTCGCGATGGAGCCGATCGAGAATGAAGGCATCAATGGGGTTTTGCACCCAGTCGGTTGTATCCACTTCGGGAAGGTCGGAACGGGTGGGTTTGGTGAATGCCCAGTGAGGGGCGTATTCGGCACCGCCCTTGATCCAGCGCCGCAGGATTTCACGATCGGTCGCGCTCAGTTCGCGATGGGAGTCCTCCGGTGGCATGATGTCATCAGGATCGTCTGCCATGATGCGCTGCCAGGCTTCACTCTCTTCTGGATTGCCGGGAACGATGGCGGCGTAGCCGCCAAGGTCTTCGGTCGCGCCTTCGAGCGTGTCGATCCGCAGATCGGCCTCCTGAGTCTTTTCGTCAGGTCCGTGACAGAAGAAGCAGTTCTCTGACAGGATGGGACGCACGTGGTGATTGAACGAAATGGTTTCCGGAATGGAAGTGGAACCTTCGGGTGTCCCGCCCCGGGGCTTGCGGCTGTTGGATAGTGCGGCCGCTCCGCTCAGGGCTACGGCTTCGTCATTCGGATCGTCCAACGAAAGCCCTTCAGTACGAGTCGCGGAGGGTGACGGTTGGGTATCGGTTTTCGCCTTATCGGCGAGGGAGGGCGCTGGCTGAGGCGGTCCGGCTTGGTCGCGATTGGCGAACCAAAGGGTGAGGCACGCGGCGGCGGCGATTGCGGTGGGCCAAAGGTAGCGTCTCTTGAATGGCTTGTTAGGGGTAGTTGTGCCCTCCATGGGGAGGACATTGCTAGGGACTCGATCGATGCCAGAAGCCGCGAGGAGTTCATTGTTGAGGGAATTCAGCTCGGTTGGGAGAAAGCAATGATCGGTATAGGATTCGATGAGGGAGGGATCTGCCTCGAGGAGTTCCCAGAGGCGTTCGCGTTCCCAGTCGGAAAGCTCCCGTTCGGATTGAGCGGCGAGGAGATTTTGAAAATCCTTGGGGTCATTTTCCTGACTCATGATGGGAGGTGACTGGAAAGTTGTTTTTCAATGCACTGGAGCAAAGAGCGTTTGATGCGGAACAGTTTTTGAGCCATGGCGTTGCGGTTGATCTGTTCAGAACTGCTGAGTGATTCGAGGGAGGTGCCATCCTGATAGCGGCTCAGGAGGAGTTCGCGATGGGGTTCGGTCAGTTTTTTGAGACAGTAGAGAAGACTGCTTTGTCGCCGCTCATCCAGATCGCTATTTCCATGACGCCCGGTGCTTTCTTGAGCGATCTGATCGAAGAGGTCGTCTCCAGGCAATTCGCGAGCCTGCTGTTTGGCGACTTTTCTCCGGTAGTTTTTGGCCTGAAAGAATCCGATGCGAAAGGCCCACGCGCGAAAGTCTCCGGCCGGATCGTATTCTTCCCGTTTCTCCCAAAGAACGAGGCAAGTCTCCTGGGTGAGATCATCCGCAGCTGAGGCACTGCCAATCAGCGATACCAGAAAGGCATGCAGCCTCGGACGGGTCGCTGAAATCAGCGTCTCAAAGTCAGGATCGGGATGATGTTCTTTCAACGGAATCATGGGGAGTCGGTCCCTGCGAAAGGGATTTGTCCGCGACTCGCAATCGATTACGGATTTTCTTTCCGTAATTCCGGAAATGGTATCAGGAGCGCCCCAGCTGAAACAGTCCGCGTTTCAGGGCTTCGGTGACGGCGTGGGTCCGATCCTTAGCATTGAGCTTGGAGAGAATGGACTTCACATGGTTTTTGACCGTGTTCTCGGAGAGTTTGAGAATTTCACCGACTTCCTTGTTACCGCGGCCTTCGGAGATACGCTTCAAGATTTCCAATTCTCTGGGAGTGAGGTGGGCGCTCCACTCGCTCTTAGCGAGGAGGAGTGAAATTTCAGGGGGCAGATACTGGCGGCCCTGCCCCACTTCACGGATGGCATGAAGTAACTCATCAGCGTGCTTGTCTTTGGAAAGATAGCCGAGAACCCCCGCTTCGAAGGCGAGGCGGACGTCCTCCTCCTTCATGTAGCTGGTGAGCATGACAATATTCTGTTGTTTCAGGGCGGCGGAAACTTCGATTCCACTCATGTCGCCGAGGCGGAGATCGAGGACGATGACATCAGGTTGATGTGCGATTGCAAGAGCGATGGCTTCCTCCCCGTCGGCTGCCTGGGCCACTACGGTCAGATCCGGCTCGTCGTCAATGAGGCTGGCGAGGCCACGGCGCACGATGTCATGGTCATCTGCCAGAAGAATGTCGAGGTGCTTGGTGGTGTCAGTCATGAAAGTGGGTCATTGAGAGTTAGCATCACTTCAGTTCCCGCGGGAGAGGAGGTGACGTCAAACTCAGCATTGATGTCGCGGGCTCGTTCCTTCATGCCCTGCAACCCGTAGTGTCCTATACCGGGGGCACTTTGGGGATCAAAACCGCAGCCGTCATCGCGCACGGTAAATTTCCATTGGCCTTCAGCTTGGTCGAATCCCACAAAGAGCTGATGTGCCCCTCCGTGCCGAATGGTGTTGGCCACGGCCTCAAGCATGATTCGGTGACAGGCGTAAGCAGACTCGACACCGAGCTCCGGCTGATCGATACCCTCCGGCATCGATACGACCAAGTCGATGGATGCTTCAGTGCAACGCTCTTCCATAATGGAGAGCATCGTCTCAGGAAACTGAAGTGACTCGGCTGCCGAGGGAACACGCAATCCGGTCAAAGAGTCGCGTGCTTCGGCCAAACTGTGCTTCACCATTTCCCTGGCCGCGCTGAGTTTCTCTCGGGCTCTGTCTGGATCGGACTGAAGGCTGTTCTCCACGGAGGCAAGTTGATAGCCAACGCCTGTGAATCCTTGAGAGAGAGTGTCGTGAAGCTCTCTGGCAATCCTGTTTCTTTCCTCGAGCGCGGCGTTGGATTGAACCTGGCTTTCGATGAAGGTAGTCTGGGTCGAGACCCGGCGGTTGAGAGCCAGCGTCCAGAACAGAAATAGTAGAATCCCCGCTCCCAGCACTAGAATAGCCGTCCAGTATCGCCGAGGATTCCACCACGAGGGAGTGGCGATGACGACCAGGTCTGTCGGGCCACGCATCGCGACAGTGACGGAGCGAAGTTGGCCCCGTTCGTCCGCCTCGACCAGTTTGACTCCGGTGACTTTGATTTCACTTCCTTCCGCAGGTAGATCCCGATTGGTCATGGAATCGGGCAGGCTCACCGGAATCAGATTGCCTCCTGATTCCAGATTGAGAATCCTTCCTTCTTTCTCAATGATTTGTCCTGACAAAGAAACGAGCTGAAATGCGTTTTCCCGAGAGAGAGAGAGTTCTTCCAGGATAGGGGCCGACATTTCGATCAAAGTGCTCGAAGTGCCAATGTCAGCGTAGCGAAGACCTACAAAATAACCTTCGGTATCGGGCAGACCCTTTAGGCTAAGAACATCTCCAGGGGTGACTTCCTGATCACGCAGGGTCTTCACGCGAGCGCCGTGACTTCCTGCCTGGACGACGAATCGCTTAGGGCCTTCGACCAAGGTGACGACGCCTATCGTTCTGACAAGGCCTGGAGATGCCCGCCGGGAATCCCATCTACCGATGTCGCCGAGTGGCACGTGCTGGGTGGTCAGGCCTTCATTGACGACTTCAATGAACTGATTACTGGAGCAGATTATATCTGATCCGATCCGTTGCCTGCCGTCGTTAAAAAGAGGGGCGCCGCTTCCCTTTAGGCGAACCCACGAACCGACGAGGCGTCTGATGCGATCAACTTCGAAGACGTCGGTTTGGTTCTGAAAGCGGATTACCAGATCGGTTTGGCCATTCACAATAAGCCCTTGTCCGGATTGGTGGGTCTCGTCAAATTCGACATCGACCATGAGGCCTTCGATCTCGATCAGTCGATTGTCTCCAACGCCGGTTTGAACAAAGTCCGGCCGGAAGTTGAGTGGCCGGGGAATGGTCCGCTGCCCTCGTGGTCGTATTTCATCAACGATGATATACGGGCCGTAGAACCCACCTGTCACGTTCCCGCGAATTTCTACCTGCTCACCGAGAGCTGGAATTTCTTCGGCTCGTACATCAAAGAAAAGCCCCCCCGTAGTGTCCTGCGCGTCGAAGCCATCCGGAAGGTGGGAGATGACAGTAACCCTAAGAAGGACTGGTGGAGCCATGCGTGCTTCGGCATAAGTCAGCAGCCTCACCTCGTTTGCAGTGCGCAGTGGCTCCACGGACACAGGCAGATCGAGCGCATCAGCACTCGAAAGGAGGCATCCCCACCATGCGAGGCATGTCAGTTTCCATTTCAATAGTTGAGAAGCTATCATGGAATCGCCATTGCAGCGAGACAGTGAGAGATAGCTCCATCAGGCCATTGAAATAGAATTTTGGTATATGCGTCAGTTGCCAGATGAAGAGCAGGAGCCGAGGATGGGGCTCTTGAGTGTATTGGAACGATTTGGAATTTTCCTGGCCGCCGTCACGGTAGGTTGTTCGTTGGCTGGGGCGGAAGATTACAGAAATCCAATTTTGTTTCCTGAGGATGGAGGCGTCATCGACGTTAGAGCATTCGGTGCATCGGGGGAGGATCAGATTGATGATACTGATGCGATTCAGAAGGCTCTCGATTCTTTCCCCAACGGGAACCGAATCATCTATCTTCCACCCGGGGAATATATCGTTGCCAATACGTTGAAATGGCCGTCCGGGGAGGAAGAAGGAGAGGCTCAGAATCGGACGATCCTGCAGGGTGCCGGGATACTCTTTACAACAATCCGCCTGCCCGAGGCTTCTTCCGGGTTCTCGGGGTCGGAGCCTAAAGCGGTGATCTGGACTGGGTCACAGCCGGCTAACCGGCTCCGCAATGCCGTTCGTGATCTGAAAATCTCGGTAGGGGCAAACAATCCCGCGGCGATCGGGCTGCAATTCAATGCCAGTAATCAGGGCTGCGTACGCAATGTCGCGATTGAGGCAGATGAGGGATCCGGACGAATTGGATTGGATCTTGGCTATACCGATGAGATTGGATCGCTATTGGTGCGCAATCTTGTCGTGCGGGGATTTGACTATGGGATAACCACCAAATGGCCGATCAATTCAATCACGTTTGAAAATATTGTCCTCAGGAATCAGAAGAAGCTTGGCTGGTGGAACTATCACCAGATGGCATTTGTTAGAGGACTGGTGAGCCACAACTGGGTGCCTGCGATTTACAACGAGAAGGATTCGTGGGGGGCTATCACCATGATGGATTCCCAGATTATCGGATTGGAACCCGGTAAAGAGGATCCCGGAATCATCAACCAAAGGCAGATGTATTTTAGGAATGTGGAGATCGCAGGATATGCCAAGTCGCTCGAGAATTCGGATCGGAGTCGTGATCAGGGAGACCGTGTTGGCTCTGTTCATATGCTTGAGGATACTTCCCATGCCAATGTCGTGAGCCAGTTTCGACATCTCGATGACTCAACATTCGCGACGGCGGGCGAGATCAAGCATCTTCCAGTTAAAGAGATTCCGAGTATCCCGTGGGGGATTCCGGAAAATGACTGGGCTAATGTGTTGGCCTTCGGCGCAGATCCTACCGGAATTGCTGATTCAAGCGGAGCGTTGCAGCGTGCGATCGATTCGGGAGCGAAGACTGTCTATTTCCCCGGGGGAGCTCAATTTCGTCTTGATAGCGACATTGCCATTCGCGGACCGGTGGAGAGAATCATCGGATTGGAGGGTAGTATTTTTACTGATGGAAGTCCGGTTTGGAGAGTGGTGGACGGGGAGCATCCGGCGGGATTGCCTGATGCGCCGACTGTTGTGATCGAGCGTTGCGAAAACTGGAAAGCCGTTCGTGGAGGAGAACGGGAAATTGTGGTGCGGCATGAGTCCTCCCGGACTCTCGTCGTGAGCTCCACCATTGGTTTTCGGGTCGAAGGGAAGGGGAGCGGCGATATTTTCCTAGATGATTTCAGTGGGCATCTCGATCTGCTTTCTGCCGGTCAGAGTGCCTGGTGTCGTCAAATCACCTGCCGGCGTAAAGGCACCAAAATTCGCAACCAGGGCGGTAAACTTTGGATCATGGGGATGAAAGCCGAGAGAACCGGCACTGTGATTGAGACCACTGGAGGAGGGATCACAGATGCAACCGGCATTTTTGTGTACTCAAGTCAGGGATGGAATGAAGATGAACCTGCTTTTGTGATCACCGACAGTTCAGCTGTTCTTGCCGGAATCAATGAGCGGAATTTTATCCGTCGTCCGGTATCTCTATGGTTTCGAGAAACTCAAAATGGGGAAACCCGTGAGCTCAAAAATCGCGCCTGGGTCTACCTCAGTCAGTAGTTTTCTACGATGAGTGTATCGCCTCAATCGAACGATCCCCTACACGGGATGACTTTGGAGAAAATCGTCAACGAACTCGTCGAAGCCTACGGGTGGGATGAGCTGGGATATCGAATCAAGATTCACTGTTTCACTACGATCCGTCGGTGAAATCGAGTCTCAAGTTCTTACGAAAGAATCCCTGGGCGCGTAGCAAGGTTGAGAAGCTCTTCATCGATACAATGAAGAGCAAGGGGGAGCAGAGCACCTGGCTCGATCTTTGTTCCTGAACGTTACTTCAGAGGGTTCTCGAACCAGACGATGTTGTTGCTGGCGTGGCCTGCAATGAGAATATCAAGATCCTCGTCGCCATCCATGTCTACTGCACGTGTATCGTAGGAACCTTGGTCCGTTCCGATGACGTGCTTTGTGAAACCGCCGCCGCCATCGCTTTCGTACCAGGCGGCGACACCATCCGCTTCTTTGCCGCAAGTGACGGCGTCGAGATCACCGTCCTGATCAAGATCCACCAGATCAAGCGAGTGGGGGTAGGCAATCTTAGAGTCGATTTCAATGAGTTCAAAGTCAGGGCCCTTGAACCAGAGCACGCCCTGGCCGTGACCGCGGGTGGCAAAGTAGTCAGCAATTCCATCCTTGTTGAAATCTCCGGGCATGATGTTTGAAGCGCCGGGTTGTTGCCCTGCGAGTAGATGTTTTTTCCAAATGCCTGTCGGATCTTCCGGCTGCTCCCACCAGGCGAACCATTCCCCTCCTTCAAATGACTCTCCTCCTTTTGCCCCACAGCTAATGTCGGGGCGGCCGTCATTGTTGACGTCACCGAAACCAGTGTAGTGAGAGCCGCCGGGCGCATCTTGATCGGCGAAAACATGGCGATTCCATGCTGTTGCTTTGTGAGGATCTTCGGGGACTTCGAGCCAGACGATGGAATTCGGTATTGAGGTGGCTTTCTCATCCCTTCCCGAATTGGCAATCAGGTCGATTTTTCCATCCTGATTCACATCACCAGTGATGAGGCAGTGAGTCCCGAGGATCTCATCGTCGACGGTGCGATAGGTCCAGGGCTTTCCGGAAAATGGTTTGTCAGGGCATTCCAGCCAGAAAACGGTGTTGTTCGATCCCACGAAATCAAGATCGCCATCGCCGTCCACATCCATGAGGCAGCTGTGAATGCAGGAAGGCCGCATCTTGTTGCGCGACTGCCCGGTGGCGAACTCATGGACAGGGTAGGGCGTCCAATCGGGAGCTTTAAAAAGAATCACCTGACCGGAGAGCGAGGAAAGCACGTCTACGTGACCATCATTGTCCCAGTCGCAGGCGACCGAGGAATTGATGCCACCGAGAATTGGCTTCTGGATGGTGTGTTTTGTCCAGAGGGCTTCTGCACTGGCTGCGGATGAGAGAAATACTAGCGCGAGAAGTGAAGTCAGTGTGTGTTTCATTGGTTCGATAGGGGGATTGTAGAAGAATCATGCTGTCGCTGCAAGAGGAGTGGAATATTGACGGCATTCCGTATGCTAATGAGTTCGCACTTTGATCAGTAACCACACAAAAATACGCTATGAGATCTCTCTATCTCCTTATTTGGTGCCTTTCATTTCACTCGTTGTCTGCGGCTGATCGACCCAACGTGCTCTTTATTGCCGTCGATGATCTCAATGACTGGGTGGGCGTCTTTGGAGGTCATCCTTTGGCGCAGACACCAAATCTGGATCGCTTCGCGGAAGAGGGTGCCATCGTCTTTCAGAATACGCATTGTCCCGGTCCGATCTGTGGACCATCGCGTTCAGCGATTTTGTCAGGTTTCATGCCGAGTACGACGGGGGTCTACGGTAACTCTACCAATATGCTCGGGTCGGAACATGTGCAGAAGTATGCGACCTTGCCGGAGTATTTCTCTCGAAATGGTTATAACACCCTTTCCCGGGGCAAGATTTCTCACGCGCATTATACGATGAACGGGTCAGACCGCGGCCAGTGGATGTATGACCACTGGGAACCGAATTCCGGGTCCAATCAGCTGATCAAGGGATCGTTGACTTCACTGGATCAGAATCTGATCAATGGCCAACCGGGACCTCCTTCGGATTTCACCAGAGGAAACGGTTCGCCGTTTTCCTGGGGAGTGGTCGGGGCTAAGACGGAGGAAACGAGCGACTATCAAACAGCTCTGTGGGCGGCGCAGCAATTGCAGGCTGAACACGAGAAGCCATTCTTCCTTGCAGTCGGATTGTCGAAGCCGCATCTACCTTTCTACAGTCCGCAGGAGTTCTGGGATCTGTATCCCGAGGGCGGCGACTACGCTCCGGAGATCCGGGAAGATGATCTGGATGACATCCTCAATGCAGGTGGGAAGCCATCAGCACAGGCGACGCCTGACTATCTCTGGCTGAAGCAGAACGGATTGATCAACGAATGTGCCAGGGCCTATTTGGCTTGTCTGAGCTATGCGGACCGTTGCCTTGGGGTGGTTTTTGACGGGTTGAAAAAGAGTCCTCATGCTGACAATACGATCGTGGTATTCTGGGGTGATCATGGCTGGCATCTGGGAGAGAAACTTCGCTACCGTAAGGGCTACTTGTGGTCTGAGAGCACACGGGCGCCAATGATGGTTCGGCTGCCGGAAATGACGTCACGTCAGGATTGCGAACGCCCGGTGAATCTGATCGATTTTTATCCCACGCTGATCGAGCTGTGCGGGGTACCCGAAAAGCCGGAGCTGGACGGGCGTAGTTTTGTGCCGCTGCTGAAGGATCCGACTCAAGAGTGGGAGCCTACGGTGACAGTGGCTGGAAATGGAAATGCATCAGTGCATGATGAGCGGTGGAATTACATTCGCAGGGCGGATGGATCGGAGCAACTTTACGACCTGGAAGCAGATCCGATGGAGTGGACTAACTTGGCCTCGAACCCTGAGCATGCCGATGTGAAGGCTAGGCTGGGGAAAAGCTATCCAAAGTCGTTTGCCGACTCGCCGCCGACCTTGTCGAGAGAAGCGAAGGACAGGGCGAAAAAGCTAGGAAAGGGAATCGACGAAACGATCCGACCGATGCGGGTAGAGCTGAAATTGAAGTAGAAGGTATGGCAACTCAAGTTGTCAGATACTCTTCCTCCCATGCTTCCAACTTTTTGTGCACCTCTGTTGAGAATGCTTCGCGGTGGTGTTGCATGCCGTTGAGGATCTCTTCAGGCACGATGTTGTCCCTGGTGTGCTCGATGCCCCAGAGCGTCATTTCGATCATGATAGGGAGAAGCCCTTTCCCCCGCTCGGTGAGGTAGTAGAGCTTCTTCTTTCCGTCGGTGGGGTGGGGGGCCGAATCGATGATGCCGGTTTCGCCGAGTTTCTTGAGTCGCGCACTAAGGATGTTTGAGGCGATCCCTTCGCCGCTCTCGAGAAATTCCCGGAATTCATGAAAGCCTTTAAAGGTGAGGTCGCGAACGATGAGTAGACTCCAACGGTCACCGATGAGATCAAGCGCCTTGCCCATGGGGCAGGTTGATCGGGGATGGGTGGTCGAGGAGGCTGCGTTCACGGTTTCAACATAGAGGGGGAGTTTTTAATTGCAAAATGCAATCTAACGGCTCACAATTACTTTGATTGCATATTGCAAGTAACGAATCAAAACATTAACGAAATAGAATCATGGGACAACTTGGATACAATCACGGAGACATCGGCTGGATGCAGTTAAACACGGCAGATCCGGAAACGAGCATCAACTTTTATCAGGAGGTTTTTGGATGGGATCGGTTTGATGGTCCCGTGCCCGAATACAAAGTGTTTGGGAAAAACGGAGAGATGATGGGAGGCGTAACTGGCTTTCCGGAAGGCTGTGATCATCCGGCGTGGATTCCCTACATTACTGTTGCCGATCTCGATTCCGTTTTGGAGGCGATTAAGGCCAAGGATTGCCAAATTTTGATGGGACCGGACCCACTGCCGGACGGCGGGCGTATTTTTGTGTTCGCAGATCCGCAGGGTGCTCCCACAGGAGTGGCCCAATATGGCAAGGGACCGGATTCGAAGTAATGACTCGGCGAACCGCCGTCATTCTGTCGGCGGTCGCCTATGTGCTAGCGACCTTCCCGCTGGCGATTCTCTGGCATATGGTTCTGTTTGCAGGGCCGTATGAGGAGATTCAATACATCCAGCGGGAAGAGCCTGGCTTTGCGCTGGCGATACTGGCCATGATCCTTCAGGGCGGCTTGTTGGCCTGGGGGTATCCGCGGTTCGTTCAGGCGGGCTTCGGCATCAAAAGCGGATTAGCCTACAGCCTCGTGGTTGGCTTTTTCTTCTGGACGGCCCACGTAGCAGCACACGCGGCCAAGGTGGAGATTGGCAACCTGCCTCTGTTTTTCGTTCTCGAGTCCCTTTGGCTGCTAGTGCAGTTCGGCGTATTTGGGATCATCACCGGAACCCTTCACGGAAGGGTGAAGGAGCAACCGGTGTAACAACGCAATGCCGCGAGGAGAGAAGTGAAGTGTCGACTTGGCGCGGGCCGACGGAAGGCTTATCTATGGGGCTGTATGATGTCTCTTTCGAAGTTCCTTCTGCTGCTGGCAGTTTTTGTCTTTGCCGCCGGTTCGTTGTTTGCTCAGCTCGCCACGCCGGGCGAAGTGATGTTCGAAGAATCGTTTGCCGATGGCCCGTTTCCGAGAGGTGAAAACACGTCCGTTAGGGATACCGGGTGGGTGGCTCGCACTACCTTTGGTGACTGGGTTAAGACCGATGCCGGTATCGAAGGGGCCAACAACCTCGATGATGGTCATCCGCCAGTGATCGGGTTCACGCCTTCTGAGCCGTTTCAAGATGCGGTGCTCGAGTTGGAGTTCCGGTTTGTGGATGAGGTTGACGCAGGCAAGCAGTCGGTTCGCATTGCGGTCGACAATCGGGAGGTTATTCAAAAAGGCCACGTTTGTTCAGCCTGGGCCAATTGGGACAACGATTTTGTGCTGACCGGCCTGACCCTGGAGCACATCAACAAGGACGAGGTTCTGCCCCGGCCTGAGAAGAAGTGGGAACAGTGGCAGGACAATCGCATCACGATCGGCAATGCTGAAGCCGATTACGAAGCGGGAAAGTGGTACACGCTTCGTCTTGAAATCGTAGGTAACCGAGCCTTGACGACCGTGTTTGACGAAGAGGGAACGGCAGTCACGGTTTCCGGTCAACTGGGCGCCTTCGCGATTCCGAAGCTCAAGGTCTCATTGACCTCGGGCTCTTCCCCTGTTGAGCTTCGGGCGTTTCGCGTCAAGGCGGCGACCTTAAACGAAGACTGGTCCGATGCCAAGGCTGAGCCCACCAACGGAAAGCGCCCTAACATCGTGCTGATTCTTGCGGACGACGTAGGCATCGATGGTTTCAATTGCTACGGAGGCGACTCCTACGAAACGCCACGCATCGACGAACTGGCGGAAACAGGATTGCGCTTTTCCCATGCTTATTCTCAGCCGCTTTGCACCCCGACCCGGGTGCAGATCATGACCGGTAAGTACAACCACCGAAACTGGACCTACTTCGGTATCCTTGATCCGAGCGAGGTCACTTTCGGCCACCGCATGCAGACGGCGGGCTACAAGACTTTCATCGCCGGCAAGTGGCAGCTGCAGAGTTACGATCCGCCGGACTGGCCCAATGCGGAACGTCGACGAGGCACTGGGATGAAGGTGGCGGATTCCGGCTTTGACGAGTATTCGCTGTTCCACTCTTGGGAAACGGAGGATAAGGGGTCCCGTTATCCGGATCCGAAGATGGACAACAATGGAACCATTGAAACGTTCGAAGGAAAATATGGCGAAGACATCTGGGTGGATAAGATCGCTGATTTCATGAGTCGGAACAAAGAGGGAGATGAGCCAATGTTCATCTACTACCCGATGGCTCTGCCCCACTGGCCGTTTAATCCGACTCCTGATTCAGAAGCATGGAAGGACGAGTCACGTCGCTACGAGGAGAGCACCGAGTTCTTTCCTGACATGATGACCTACATGGACAAAGTAGTGGGTCAACTGGTCGATAATCTGAAAGAGCAGGGATTGCGTGAGAATACGCTGGTAATTTTCTACAGCGATAACGGAACGGATCGACGGATCGTTTCAAAGATGGGTGAGCACAACATTCAGGGAGGCAAGGCCCATCCGATTCAGTCGGGTGTTCGCGTTCCGCTAATCGTAAATTGGCCGGGTGTGGTGACGCCGGGCGTATGCGAAGATCTGGTCGATGCATCGGATTTCGTTCCCACCTTAGCGGACATCGCTCGCCTCAAGGTGGAGGATTGGTGGCAGGCCGATGGGCAGAGTTTTGCTCCGCAGGTGTTTGGGCTGGAACATCCATCGCCACGTGAGTCGATTTTCTGTTGGTACGATCCGCGTCCCGGATGGGACAAGGAGACATTCGGTCGGTCGGTCTTTGCGCTCGATAAGAACTACAAGAAGTACCGCGACGGTCGACTGATGAAGATTGATCCACTGCTGCCGATCGAAACCGAGATTACGGGTGAGCTGGATGCTGCGGCCATAGCGGCGGATGCGAAACTCAGCGTTGTGATCGAGGAGATGACGCAGAGCGGAGAGCCTCCTCTTGTCGATGCTTTTGGAGACCTACTGAAAGAGTAGTAAGTAGTCGCTCTCCGGTTTTGAGGAGAATACCAGCTACGGCGGCAATAGAGCTGTTTTCGAAAGGGTGAGTCTGATCGGATCCCGTAAATAAAGCTGAGAAAATGGCACAACTGCGTTCTTGTCGATGTGGGGAGTGACCCCTACGATCCCCCTCATGATTTGGCGTAGACACCTACTTATATTTGCTCTTTTCCTGAGTCCGATTGCGGGTCTTTGCCAAGATGATTTAGGGAAATTTACGAGTCGTCCAGCACCTGAGGAGGGTCCTACCAAAGTCGTGATTCGGGTCATCATGCTCGATCTTGACGATATCAGCGGCGCCAATCAAACCTACACTGCCAACGTAGCTTATATGGCACGATGGCAGGATGATCGGCTTCGGCACGACAGTCCCGGTAACAAGGCGACTTCCCTGAGTCAGATCTGGCACCCTCGGATCCAAATTCTCAATCGGCAGAGGCTGCAGGAGACGTTTCCGGAACAGGCCAGTGTGAGTCCTTCCGGGGAGGTCGAGGTGTTGCAACGGGTGTGGGGGCAGTTTTCCCAGCCTTTAGTGCTTCATGATTTTCCGTTTGATCATCAGACCTTGAACTTTGATCTCGTGGCGGCGGGACACGAACCGGGTAGTCTTGAATTGATAGCGGATCCGGAGCACCCTTCACAAATCGCCGATACATTCTCAGTTTCTGATTGGGCCGTTTCAGAATGGGGCTCTAAACCCGTGATGCATTCCCTGGTGAGCGGAGATAACCCGGTGCCGTTGTTTCGGATGTTTCTGACGATGAAACGAAATTCCGGTTATCACCTCATCAATTTTATTTTGCCTCTGGTGATGATCATCTGCATGTCCTGGATCGTTTTCTGGATTCCACCCAGTAACACAGGACCCCGGGTCAGTGTTTCGGTAACATCCATGCTGACTCTAGTGGCATATCGATTTGCAGTAGGGGCGAGTTTACCCAAAATTGCTTATCTCACCCGAATGGACTGGTTTATCTTGGGTTCGTCATTCTTGATATTTTTTGCCCTTGTTCAAGTCGTGGTGACTTCGTGGATGGCTGATAATGACAATTTGGCAACCGCTAGAAGAGTGAATAAGTGGATGCGGTGTATTTCCCCTGTCGCTCTGGTCCTAATCTTCTGGCTGTCACTTTTTTAGATCTTGAGTTGCCGAGTTCGGAGAAATAGGCAATTTTCACCACGATGAAAACTGTGTTGTCTATCCTGAGCTTGAGCCTTTCTATTTCTTTCCTGATAAGCTGCGCGAGCAGCCCTGAGGAACTCCAATATAAAATGGATAAGAAAGCTAATAAATTCGACGATCGCCAGGAGATGTGGGCGATACGAAGTGAGGCTTTCGACAACCGACTCAATCAAATGGGTCGAAATGCGGACGATCGATATCAGAAGTCGTATGCCAAGGTGATGGGCGGTGATTAGCCACCGAGGTGGCTCATTCTTCTGAAAGCCGGGGGGCAGAGTGCCCTTGCTCTCGAATTTGATTGAGCAGGGCTCTCATTTCCTCAACTCGCTCGGGATGTGTCGCAGCGAGATTATTTCGCTGACCGATGTCTTCCGCCAGGTTGTAGAGTTCTGCTTCCAGATCGTCGTCAGCAGTGTAACCATGCTTGGACTCCCACGCCGCACTGCGACCGCTACGGTAGCCATCCTTGGCATCAATGAGCACCCACTCGCCGTGACGGATGGCAAATTGGTTTTCGAAGGTGTTGTGGATGTGGGTAGTTCTTACCGCATCAGACTTACCCTTGAGGTGTGATAGCAGGCTGTGTGAGTCCTCTGCCTGGTCGTTGGGCAGCTCGTAGCCGGTGATATCGGCGATGGTCGCCATGATATCGATCTGCGAGACAAGAGCATCAGAGACTTTTCCAGCTTCAGTGACACCGGGCCACCTAACAATGAAGGGAACATGATGGCCTCCTTCGTAGATGTCGCGCTTAAGGCCTCGGAGAGGAAAGGCTGACCAGTGATCAAAATTTTCGTCGCGGGCATAGGCGTATTTTTCGGGGCCATTGTCTGCTGAGAAAATAACGAGGGTGTTGTCTGCCTGACCGGATTCTTCCAATGCCTTGAGCAGTTTTCCGCAGGCGTCATCAGTCTCAACAACAAGATCGCCGTAGGGGCCGGCCTGTGATTTGCCGTCGAATGTATCGTTGGGGATGATGGGAGCATGGGGTGCAGGGAAGGCAAAGTAGAGGAAGAAAGGTTGGTCGGACTTGGCTTGTTCCTTGATGTATTTCACTCCGCGCTCGGTAGTCGTGGGGATGTTGGTATAGGGATCCCAACCCGAGATCATGGGGCCGGGACGAAACTCCCAGTTTCCTTCCTTGATAGGCTTGAATAGCTCGGTGTCCATGAGGACGTCGGGCGTCTCAACGACCTTGTCATCTTCGATCCAGCAGTACGGTGGAAAGTTGATGACGGTGTCGCCGAAGTAGTGATCAAAGCCGTGGTTGAGCGGTCCGTCAGGAATCGAAAGCGACCAGTCGAAGGCCTCGGGGCCCCAGGTTTTCTTTTTCCCATCGCCTATTTGTTTGGCATTGGGCTTGCGAATGGCATCCCAGTCCCAGCCGAGGTGCCATTTGCCGATGGCGGCGGTGTTGTAGCCCTTTTCCTTCAGCATCTCGGGCAAGGTGAGTCGTTCCGCGTCGAAAGCGGAGCTTCCAAAGGCATTGACGATACCGTGAAACTTACGCCAGTGATGGCGGCCCGTCAGGAGCGCGTAGCGGCTGGGGGTGCAGATGCCAGAGGACGAATGGCCGTCGGTGAAGCGCATGCCCTCGTTGGCGAGACGATCCAGGTTCGGGGTAGGAATCTTCGAGTCGGCATTGTAGGAAGTGAGGTCTCCGAAACCGAGATCATCACCGTAAAGAATCAGAATATTGGGTTGAGACGTTTCAGCCTGTGTGGATGAAAGGCTGAGCCAGACTGTGACTGTCAGGGCGACGGTGAGAAGGCGATATGCGTTCATAGTGGTGGAAAGAAGTGTGAGTAGACTTGAGAGAGGGTTCTTCCCACGCCGTGAGACAAATGAAAGGAAAATTGATTCCTCCATCACGTGAGAGGGGAAGTGAGATTATTCTCTATTTGATGCCGGGCTGTCTACCTCCATCGACGGTGCCGTTGACGGGCAGTTCCTCGGCCGAAATGTCGACGTCCTTGACTTGCTTTTGAAGCTCGACGTCGAGTTCGGCGATGAGCGCTGCGTTCTCTGGGTTGCCAGCGATATTGTGCAACTGGTCAGGATCTGTCTTGCGGTCGAACAGCTCTGCCGGGTGGTCTTGAACTTCAAAATAGGTGTAGCGGTCGGTGCGGATACCATGGTGTTTAGGAGCACCCCAGTAAGTGTAGAACTGTGATTCGCGCCAGTCTGAAGGAGTCTCACCTTTTAAGATGGGAACCATGCTGCGCCCCTGCATGGCTGCCGGGGTTTCCGCACCTGCCAGCTCTAGAAGGGTAGGAGCGATGTCCACGTTGATGCAAAGGTCGTCACTGATGCTACCTGGTTTGATCAGCTTGGGGTAACGAATCAGGAACGGCATACGCATGGAGGTTTCGAGAACGAGTCGCTTGTCGTAGAATCCATGCTGACCGAGCCAGTAGCCCTGATCGGCGGTATAAATTACGATTGTATTGTCGGCGAGGCCCTGTGTGTCGAGGTAGTTGAGGACACGCTTGAGATTGTCATCGTTACCGGAGATGCAGCGGATGTACTTGTGCAACATGTGCTGGTAGGCGACTCGGATTTTATCCTTATCGCTGGTGGAATCATGATCCCACATCTGGTCGGGAGCTGGATCGTTAAGGTGGCGTGTGTAGTAGGTGCCTCCGGACTTGTCCTTGCTGTCATTGCCCTTGGAATACAGCATATGAAATTTGGTCCTCCCGAGGAATTCCTTCTTCAAGTTGGAGTCGGAGTTGGCGACGTCTTCATATAGTGTCGGAGCTTCGGGAATGGTGACGTCAGCGAGCAGATCGTCATAGCGTTCGGCATGCCCAAATTCGTGGTGCGGCGCCTTGAACTGAAGCGACAGCAGAAAAGGTTTGTCCGGGTCCCGCCCCTTGAGCCAGTCCATCGCGATATCAGTGTAGACGTCAGTGGAGTAGCCTTCCCGTTCCCACTGGCCTTCAGATCCGCTGAAGCTGGGGTTAAAATATTTTCCCTGCCCTTTCACGGTCATGTGTTTGTCATAGCCTTTGGGCTGGCTCTTGAGGTGCCATTTTCCAACGAGCCAGGTTTGGTAGCCGACTTTCTGTAATTGCTCGGGGTACTGAGGAGAATCCTCGTTGATCCCTCCATTCAGTCCAAGCACTCCGTTTTTGTGGCTATATTGGCCAGTCAAAATTGCGGCTCGACTCGGAGAACAAATCGAGTTGCAGCAAGTGAAGCTATTGAACAGCATCCCCTCATTCGCGAGACGATCGATGGTCGGGGTTTTGGCATAGTCCTTGAGGTAACTGCCGTAAGCTGAGATGGCTTCGAAGGCATGATCGTCGACCAGAACGACCACTATGTTGGGCTGATTCTCAGCGTGGACGAATTTTGTTCCTCCAATGGTCAGAATGAGGAGCAGAGAGAGGGCGGATAGAATGGGTGCTGTAGGTTTCATGTCGTGAGAAAAGCTTCACATGAACTTGTCACAATGGCACTGGATGTTTCAAACAAATCCGGCCGACTTCCGGGTTGGCGTCAGAGTTGGACTTCCACCGAACTCCGTGTGCTTCCGCTGGCTTCGAAAAAGTCGTGCCGTTTGAACCCAAACGCGTTGGCGATCAGATTGGAGGGAAAACTCTCAACCGAGGTATTGATTTCGAATACAGTCGCGTTGTAAGCCCGCCGGGATGCAGAGATTTGTTCTTCAACTTCTGTCAGGTTGCGCTGCAAATTGAGAAAATGATCACTGGAGCGAAGTTCAGGATAACTTTCAGCCAGTGCCATGAGGCGCTGAACACGGGGTGCGATTTGCTCCTCCAGACGCAGTCTTTGTTTTTCGGAAAGGTTTCCGCTCGCTGCCTGATTTCTCGCTTCGACCAGTGAAGTGAGGGTTTCCTGCTCGTGTTTGGCGTAGCCCTTTACAGTATTAACCAGAGTGGGGATGAGATCGTGGCGTTTGCGAAGATTCACATCAATACTGCTGAAAGCATTGCGTGCCATATTGCGTTTACTGACGAGGCCGTTGTAGATCACGATCAATATCAGGGCAACGACAGCGAATACAATAAAGGCAAGTGTGAGTAGGGATTCCATCGCGGAGGTGAGAGGAGATTACAGGGGCAGGAAAAATGCACCACTACAAATGAGGGGTGAAAATGGAGTAGGCACAAGCCTGCTCCGGCGGGATGATGACGTCTGTTGGCTCGGATGAGCTGTTGCCAAGTTTGTGCTTTTTCCTTCGGAACAGCCGTTCATAATCGAAAAGTGAAAACCCCCGAATGTGGAGATCATCCTCGGTACAGTTCCCAAGTAACTGAGTGAAGCCTGGAGACTCAATGCCGGCGATGCCTACGACAGGGCTTACAAAAAAACGGAAGTCGCAGTGCTTACCAAGGCGGTGGAAGGCATGAAGCAAGTCTTCGAATTATGAGTAAAATTTCAATATGAGAAGTATCAAACCAGGCCGGGGGCCATCGGCACTCAGTGCGGGGATGGGCATTTTCGGGGTGATCTTTGGGATCTTCTGGACGGTGATTGCCTACCAGATGACCCGGAATTTTCCGATCCCACTTTTCGGGGTCATCTTTCCGCTTTTTGGGGTCGGGTTTGTGATCATGGGAATCGTGAGAGTGGTCTACAATGCTCGCAACGCGACGGCGAAGGATCGATTTTCCACTTTTGACATTACGACACCAGAAGAAGAGTCAGATCCTTTGAACGACCTGCTGGGCCCACAGAATGATCGCAAGGAGATTGCCCCTGACGCGACCATTAGCTCCCGCCTTTCCAAGGTAGAGGAGTTAAAGAAGAAGGGCCTGATTTCAACTGAGGAGTATCTCGAGCAGCGCGAGCGGATTTTGTCGGAGATCTGACCGATCTAGTTGTACAAGAAAAACCCGCAGTGCCGATTTTGAGATCGACCTGCGGGCTTTGAAAGGGCTCTGATTAAGCTTAGCTCTCCTGCGACAGACGTCGTGTCGCTTCGCTCTTGAGGCGCAACGCATTAAGGCGAATGAAGCCGGAGGCGTCGTCCTGGTTGTAGGCGTGTTCGGCGCCGCCTTCCATGGTGGCGACGTCTTCGTTGTAAAGGCTGAGTGCTGAGCGCCGCCCGGCGGTGATGATATTGCCTTTGTAAAGCTTGAAGCGGACTTCGCCGGAGACGGATTTTTGCGACTCGGTGACGAATGCCTGAATGGCGTCGCGCTCGGGAGCAAACCAGAATCCGTTGTAGACGAGCTGAGCATACTTCGGAATGAGACTGTCGCGGATGTGCATGACTTCGCGATCCATGGTGAGGCTTTCCATCTGGCGATGGCCATCGAGCAGGATGGTGCCACCCGGGGTTTCGTAAATACCGCGACTCTTCATGCCAACGAAACGGTTCTCAACCATGTCGATGCGGCCGATGCCGTGTTTTCCTCCCAGGAAGTTGAGCACGCGCATGACGCCGTAGGGATTCAACAGGGTATACTCACCTTGTGAACCCTCTTTAGTCACGTCGCCAAGATCGGTGAGGACATCGTCGATTCCTTCGAGGGCCAGACCGATGCAGTCGCCTTTTTCGAACAGCATCTGGATATATTCGGGTTGGTCTGGGGCTTCCTCAGGAGAGGTGGAGAGCACATACATATCGCGGTCGGCTTCACCAGAGGCGTCGTACCAGACATCTTCAAGGACACCGCTTTCAAAGCTGATGTGAAGAAGATTTCGGTCCATGGAGTAGGAATTCTTGGCGGAAGCCTGCACGGGAATGTTGTGCTCAGCGGCGTAGGCGATCATCTCGGCACGGCCGGGAAACTGATCACGGAAACGTTGCTGGCGCCAGGGGGCGATCATTTCGATGTCGGGTGCGAGCGAAGCGACAGAAAGCTCAAATCGAACCTGGTCGTTGCCTTTACCGGTGGCGCCGTGGGCGATGGCATCGGCACCGTTTTCGCGAGCGGCGCGGACCATGCCTTCAGAGATGCAGGGGCGGGCGATCGAAGTGCCGAGGAGATACTGGCCTTCGTAGATCGCTCCAGCTTGGATCATCGGGTAAATGTAGTCGGCAGCGAAGGGAGCTTTGAGATCATCAATGATGCATTTGGAAGCACCCGTCATGAGTGCTTTCTCCTCAAGGCCATCGAGCTCTTCCTGCTGACCGACGTCGGCGCAGTAGGCGATGATTTCAGCCTGGTAAGTGTCCTTCAGCCAGGTGACGAGGACGGAAGTATCAAGGCCTCCAGAGTAGGCCACCACGATCTTGTTAATGTTTTCGCTCATGAGAAATGGTTCGCTTATGGTTCGGCGGCCATTCTAACTGCCGGTGACAGTCTTGCAAACGGGTTTCAGTTCGGCGCCGAAACAGGCCCTTTCACTTTTTAGTCTTCACCGCCCGTTTCCGGTCAGGGAAGAGCTCCCGGCAGAGCGGGCAAATGGTGCCGTCACAGCCACGGGCAGTGCAATACTCGCGGCCGTAGAAGATAATCTGAAGGTGAAGCTTGTTCCACGTATTCTCCGGGAAGGCCCGTTTCAGATCCTTTTCTGTTTGGACGACATTTTTTCCGTTGGTGAGTTTCCATCGCTGGGCGAGACGGTGGATGTGGGTATCAACAGGGAAGGCGGGGACGCCGAAGGCCTGGCTCATGACGACGGAGGCCGTCTTGTGTCCGACGCCCGGGAATTCCTCCAGGGCCGCCATGTCTTCAGGGACGATGCTGTCGTATTTTTCCACGAGCATTTTTGAAAGCTCGGAAATGGCGGCCGATTTGCGGGGTGAGAGGCCACAGGGCTTGATGATCTCGCGAATGGTTTCGACGGGAACCCGAGCCATCTTGGCAGGCGTATCCGCTTCAGCAAAAAGGGCTGGAGTGATCTTATTGACTCGCACATCGGTGCACTGGGCTGAGAGCAGGACGGCGATCAGCAAAGTGTAAGGATCACAGTGATCCAGAGGAATGGGAGTCTCGGGGTAAAGTGCCTCGAGTCTGGCTGCGACATGAGCAGCACGTTCAGCTTTCGTCATGCTGAAATAACGGAGGGGGCTTAGGCGCTGCCACTTGAAGAGCCAGTGCGATAGCCGGCTTTGCCCTTCTTCTCGATTTCACTCAGCATCTTGCGGACGTGGTTGGCGTGGCGGACGTGCTTGCGCCCATCGAGGATTTTTCGGCTTTCTTCGAAAGATCCCCATTCAAGGATCCGAATGGGAACGTTGCGAACGCCCCAGTCTCCAATACCTGACATGTTGGGCTTGTAGATATCGATGGTCTCAGTGCCACAGAGGGCGCTGCCATAGTCGTCCACGACGTACTCGTAAGGGAGACCTTCGATCATGAAACGGGTTCCAAGCGGGTACTTGGACCAGTCGGCCGCCGCGCTTCGAACGCGGGCTCCATATTGGAGGGTGGTGCCAGCGGCGCTTTTTTTGCCATAAGGCAGACTGTCCGCCTCGAGGTGAGAGTAAGCAGTGGTGCGCACCATCATGATCTGATTGGTGGGCATGTGATGGACGGGAGTTGTCGGCACAGAGGCCAAGACAATGGGGGCTTTGACTTCCGAATGATGTCTCGTCTGCGCGGGGCGCTCCTGAGCGACCGCGTCAAGGACAGCAGGAGATCCAACAATAGAATCAGAAGACTCAGCTGCCGGAGTGGTGGAAACCGTCTCTGTCACGGCTACTTGATTCGCGCTTGTCGTGGTGGAAAACGACGAAAGATTAGAGTTCGTGGAGCAGCTGGCTAGCGGGAAAACCAAAAGGCTTCCTAGCAACAGGAGGGGCGTGTGTGCACTTAAATTTCGCATGAAGCTAAGTAGTCTCACCAAGGTCGGTTCCCAAAAAATTAGCACCACGCGGAACGTGGTGCCCTGCAATTTATCACTCATTTCAGGTCTCAGCGAATATTTTATATTTTCTTCAAGGCTCCCTGGCGGCTCTGAACCGGGCTCGGGGATGATGTGCAGGAACCAGTATTCAGAGGGTTGAGACGCAGCAATCCAGTATTTTATTAGAAGAATATGCCCGGTTCTAGAGCGCGAACTGAGGGTGTCAGCGAGTAAGGGGAGTCAGTTCAACAGAGGCGCCAGGATCTGAAAATGGGGTCAAATTCATCGTTTTCCGGTCAATGTGAACGGTTATAACCCCCGACTGGTCGAGTTCCAGCAGTTGGGCATTGAGGTTCAGGAGTTGTTCACGAAATTCGAGAGAAATGCGTTCAGCCGTTGGAAATGAAGAGTGAGTTGAGATGACGACCCGGGGTGAGACGGCACTTACGAATTCACGAAGCCCCGAGGGCGAATCTCGATGTTGGCCCCGAATCCACAAATCTGATTTGAGGTTGACCTTTGATTGTAAAAGCTGCTTTTCAGTCTCAAATCCTGCGTCCGAGGTGAATAGGACGGTCCAGTCGAGATAGTTCAGTTTCATTACAAGAACCCGATCATCGGCGAAACGGCCGGCTCTTCCAGATGAAGGCGCCAGAATCTGCCAGGTGACGTTCTCTGCCGAGCGGAGATTTTGTCCGGCAGCGAGGGATACTCGACGAGTGCCGAGAGAGTCAGCGAGCGCTACGACTAATGGATAGGTGGGCGATCGATTTTTGCCTGGCCCTTCCAGCAGCAGACTGGGTTTCAGCTGAGAAAGGACGCCGGGAGCAGCCCCGATGTGTCCGTGGTCACCGTGAGTGATGATGAGTGCATCAAGGTGATTAATTCCCCGATTTCGGAGGAGTGGGAGCATCTGCCGTTTGTAGGTGTGGGGTCCTCCGCAGTCGATCATCCATAGAGCGTTCGAGTCCGGCGGGAAGGTGACGAGAGAGGCCATTTCTCCTCGCTCTCCCATGACGTCGATGACGAGGCTGTCTTGACTCAACTGCTGCTTTGCCAGACTGCCAGTGTGTCGGTAGGCACCCGGAAGCGTGGCAAAAAACTGGGCCAGACCGGTCAGGAGGATCGCGATACCAACATTGAGTTGATTGATGAAGCCGCTGATCCAGGTGAGGTGAAAGCCGAAACAACCCAGTGATGCGGCCGCGAGTGTCACCATGATTCCCGCTAGAGGCACCATGAGGAGATTGGCGATAATCCCGACAGGGGAGAAGCTGTGAAAATGCCAAGTGAGGGGACCGAGAGATCCGAGCCATGAAACCAACGATATGGCGAGAGCTGCGGTGATTCCCATGACGGCGCGATCCTTGGCCCGTCGAGTCGGCCCCATCAGTTTACGGGGAATGAAAGAATCGGTGAGCCATGGCTCTGCTATCGCCCCCTGAACCCGTCTAGCCAGCAGGATAATGGCCAACAGCACAGCAAAGGACAGTTGGAAGCCGGGAAGGAAGAGTTGTTGAGGATCAAAGGCGAGAAGCAGCAGTGCGGCAAAAGAGAGGCTGTTGAGCAGGCGGGGTTGTTCTTTCACGACAAAGCTGGCGAGGACGACGGACAACATGATGGCTGCCCGGACCGCCGAGGGGCGCAGTCCCGTGAGGACAGCGTAGAAAAGAATCAGCGGGATTACGATGAGAGCGGCCCAGCGTTTGGGTAAGCGAAAGAGCAGAGCCACAAACAGAAGAATGCCGCCAAAGATTCCAACATGCAGGCCCGATACGGCGAAGAGGTGCATCGTGCCACTAAGGCGAAACCACTCTTCAAGATCTTCAGGGGAGTTCTCCCGGGCGCCTAGAGTCATGGCCGCGATGAGTCGAGCGTAGGGAAGGTCTTCGGGGGAGAGTCCGGCGAGAAGGCCTCTTTCGAGCTGATCCCTCAATTTCTGGGCGAAAGCAATCAGATGCGATCCTTCGCGGCCGTTGAGCACGATGCACTGATCGCCCTCGAGAATTTCGAGTCGGGCTAGAGCACCCATCTGGCGATAGTAAAAGGCGGCGGGGTCAAATCCGCCGGGAGCTCCGGGGCCATCCAAAGGTTGAACCAATCCGGAAAACTCGATGATGGTTCCGTAGGCGATCGCCTTCGGTGCCGATTGAATCCAGACCGGCATTCGATGATCACAGCGGACGGTGTGTGACCCTATCTGCAGTTGTTGGAGGTGAAGTGTGGCCGAGAGCGATCGAGTTCCAGCGTCAGGCCGGGAGGCGATCCAGCCGATGCCCCGAATAGTTACAGATTGTCCCTCTTCGATGGTGTCTGCGAGTGGAAATTCCGCAATATGTCGAAGAGCGGCCTGATGCCACAATGCGTAGGAAGCCAGGCTCAATGCAGCCGCGAGCCAGATAGCCCAGCTTCGTTTCTCCCGTTTTCTGGCAATGAAGGCTGTGATGATGAGGCCCCCGCAGAGTGCAAGGACCCAGAACCAGGCTGCTCTGTCGGCTGCGAAAATACCCACTCCAGCACTGATTCCGACTAGAAAAAGCGGACTGCGTCGTATCGCATGATCGAAGCGCTGGTCGAACGGTCTTTCAGAAGGTGACGCGGACACTGAGATTTGTGCAAATTGAGGTTGGCAATGACCCAGTTCTCGCTAGGTTTCGATCCTCCGTGCCTCTGGCCGGAGTTCGACCTCGGTCGGTTATCTAATTTTCATTAAATTTTAGAATTTCTAAATAATTATTGAAAGTTTTATAAAAATCGAGGATCGTTTGCGAGTGCGGGTATAGCTTAGTGGTAAAGCCCTAGCCTTCCAAGCTAGTTATGTGGGTTCGATTCCCACTACCCGCTCCACTTCAGTCTCTCTTATTATGAAGCTCGCATACGTGGTGATTCTCATTGGCTGCCTTAATGTCGTCCATTGGCGACTCGAAGGATCCGAATCGGCGACGGATTGTAAGTCCGCGACAGAAACTTTTGAGCTAGGAGTCAAGGCTCACCCCGAGGGATTGCTGACGCTCTATCTGGATGCCTTGCAGACCAATCCCGGATGTCGACGTGCGATTCTGATGTCGGCTGTGGAAGCTTCGAGCGGAGACGCAAAGATGATTCGTTGGGTCATTTTCATGGCTCGCCAGGAGTTTCCCAATGAGTTAACACTCTTGGCGGAGGCGGCCCTTTCGACGGCCCCTGAGTACAGCGACATCATCCGCGAGGCCTTCTTCGTTGATGAAGCCACCATGGTGGCCGAACTGGAAGAACCTCTGGAGAAAAGCTCTCCGAAGAGTATTCCCGTAGAAGAAGTTGTCGTAGAAGAAGTTGTCGTAGCGGCCCCTGATATACAATCCGGCCTGGTTGAATTGCCGGAGGAAACGCAAAAAATCGACGAGGACATTCGTGAGTCCATTGCCCGTATGACGGCCAAAGTTGAAGGGAAGGCCTGGCCGGAACAGGTGCTCTCGGATGCTGAGTTGACCTTTAAGCAGCCGGATGAATTGAAGGTTTCGGCATCGAGTCGTTATGCTGACGAGACCAGTCTCGAAAATTCGCTGCCGGTTGATACGCTTGATGAGAGAAAGATCGTTCCCACATCGATCACGATCAATGATTCGTGGCAACCAACCGATGAGATTCGGCTGGATGAGTCCAAGTTTGATCGAACTTCAAAATCTGGCTCCCGGATGGCGGTAGCCGCTCGGCAGAGGGAACTTTCTCCTGCCGGTTCAATTGGGGTTCCCCTCGGGCCGAAGCTTCCGCGTTCCAGTGTTTACTATATCCCTCCGGCGGGAGGTGACTTCGGCTCAACAATCGATCTCGATGGTCGGAGAGAAGAGAGACCGTCTCTCGTGATTCGCTCCGCTCCGGCATCACCCACCGCACTGAGGTAGACGGTACTCCGAATCGGGATTGGCACGACCGCGCTTCCAGCGGTCGTGGACCCAGAACCAGTTAGCCGGATCCTTTCGGATTGCCTCTTCCATAGCAGCATTGACGTCGCGCATGATCGCCTCTGTCGTTCGTGGGGTTCCATCTTCGTGAGTAGGAATTCTAGTTCCAGTCTCTATGCGCCAACGTCCCGGCGCGATTCGATAGCAGAAAGCAGGGCACAATACGCAATCGTAGCGAAGTGCATAAATTGCCGGAGCGGGAGAGGTAGAACAATTTTGACCGAAGAGTGGAAGCTGCAATCCGCGGTCTCCACCATCCTGATCGCTCAGTAGTCCCAGGATAACTCCGGAGCCGCTCATGGCGGCGCGCAATTTGCCACTTTCGAAGCGACGGTCAAAAAATTCGCAGGTTGAGTTTGCCCGGAGCTTTTTCAAGAGGCGATTGAGGCCCGGCTGATTCAGCCCGCGGTAGGTTGATACTGATCGGTAATCCGGCCAGAAGAGTCCGAGCTGAGGATACAGCTCAAAATTTCCGAAGTGGCCGACTGCGAAGAGAATATTATTTGAGTCCTTAACCTCTTGAGGACTCAAGAGGCCTGAAGGCTCAACACATTCGAGCCGCTTGGCCACTTGCTCTTCGCTCATGGAGGCGGTTTTGATGGCAGAAGTGTAGCTTTCACCGACACGCTTGAAGTTCTCTTTCACGAGGGCACGGACCTCACTCGATGATTTCTCCGGGAAGCAAAGTTCGATATTCTTCATCGCGACACGCCGATGGCGCCCATCAATGAGATAAAAGAGGAGGCCGCCAATGCGACCCAATTCGGCGACTACCCGTAACGGCAGCGCTTGAGCAATGGCGATCAAGATCCAGCCGAGTATGAAAATGATCGAGTCCATATTTCAGTGTGAGCAGTTCCTGCAATTGAAGCTACCTACAACTGAAGTTTCGGAAAGGCTGCTTACAGGCGAGCCTGATTGAAAGGCGTAGAGGGAACTTTCCCGCTCGCTTTGGCTCGCAGCAGCGGGCGCAAGGACTCGATGACAGCCTGATTCTGAGGAGAAGGATCGATGGCCAGATTGTTGAACTCCATTGGGTCCGCCCAATGATCGTAGAGTTCAACGCCCGAAGTGCCTTCAGCCCATTCGGTGAACCGCCAGCGATCCGTGCGGATGCTGCAGCCCATCACGGGAGTCTCGAGTCGGTCATCGGCGGGACGGAGAATCTGGGTAATCGCGTGGCCGTTCCATTCTGCGATCGGGTCTTTTAGGAGGGGCGCGAGGCTCTTTCCATCCAGTCCCGGAGGCGTGTCCAGTCCAGCGGCTTCAGTGAGGGTGGGGTAAATGTCGACGAACTCCACAATACGCGGGCTGGACTGACCATTCCCTTCGGCTCCCGGGACTCGAATAATGAGCGGAGCGCGGGCGCCCTGTTCGAAGAGGGTTCTCTTCTGCCAGATGCCGTTGTGTTCTCCGAGGTGATACCCGTGATCGCTCCAGAAGACGACGATAGTGTCGTCGGTCAGATCGAGTTCGTCGAGCGCACTGAGGAGTCGGCCAACCTGAGCATCGATGAAAGAAACGCAGGCGTAATAGGCCTGCAGGGCGCCGAGTAGAGTAGTCCTGTCGAGGCTGTAATTTGGCACGGGGCAGTTGTGAGCGAAGGCCGCAGTGGGGATGTCATCGCGATCGTCCTCAGGGGCATAAGGCAGGCGCAATTCCTCAATGGGGTACATATCGAAATACTTCTTCGGGGCGACATAGGGAGTGTGCGGCCGAAAATATCCTACTCCGAGAAAGAAGGGGCCATCCTTCTTCTCCTTCATGATCTTGATCGCTTCAGTAGTGATCATCCCGTCGGTTTGCTCCTCATCGGTGCCGTCAGCTGCCAGCCAACTCAGGGCCCCGCTGATCTTGCGGTGGGGTTCGGCGTTGAAGATGAGGCTCTCCTCATCTTTGTCGCGTCCCTTCGGATTCACGGTGCGCTGCCACGAAGGGGGATCATCAAAGCCATCCGTGCCGATGCTGGCAGGAACGTTGTAGTGGTAGATCTTTCCGACTCTGGCCGCAAAGTAGCCGGCTGCCATGAATTGTTGCGAAAGGGTGACGGCATCCGGTAACTCATCCCGAAAATGGCGATCAAGATCGTAGACCTTGATTTTGTCGGGCCGCATCCCCGTCATGATGCTGGCGCGTGTCGGGTTGCAAAGGGGCAGCTGATTGTAGGCCCGGTCAAATCTCACTCCAGTGGCCGCGAGTCGATCGATGTGAGGGGTCTTGGCAATGAGGTCGCCATAGCATCTCAAAGAGGCGGCCAGATCATCCACCGAGATAAAGAGGACATTGGGCTGCTCCGGAGCGCCCGTTGCGGCAGATGCAATCATCAAAGCGAATGCAGATGAAGACTTGATGAGTTTTTTGGTGATGTGCTTGAGCATGGAGGCGGGTATTGAGCGTTTGGGTAAGGTCATTTAGAGGCTGTCTCACTGATTATTACAAGCATGAAGGCGCTATACACCATCCGCTGATTTCGGGTGCATGTTCATTGCACCCGCTTTATCTCTGTCCAGATTGTCGGCGGAAACAGTTTCTGCGATCGTCTGATCTTTAGCTCCTTCCACCCCCTGACTATGAAAATGATTCACGTGTTACCCATACGACCTCTGATTGCGATCGGGTTTGTGATGTTTTGCCTGTCGACAGCGATGTCATATGCCGAAGAGGGCGTTGGTATTATTTCCGAAAATGACTCTCTGACGGAGCGCTACCGGGTCGTGTGGGTTCAGGATCCCACCACGACAGCAACTGTGGCTTGGAATCAAATCAAAGGAGACCCGGGGGTCGTCCACTACGGCAAAGTGGATCAGAAGCGAAAGCACCACCTGTATGATTCAGTTCAGACGCCGCAGCGAGTGGAGGACTATGATAAAATGACTCATTGCTTTGCCCGTTTGTCCGGATTGGATCCGGATACCGAGTACTTCTTTTGCATCAAAGATGAAGCCGGTGTGAGCCGACGTCTCAAATTCACAACAGCCCCGGATCAGCCGAAGCCGTTTACGTTCGCGTCGGGCGGGGATTCACGCAATTTTAGGGATGCCAGGGTGAAGGCCAATCAGATTTGCCGTGAACTGCGTCCGCTGTTTATCGCATTCACGGGGGACATGATTTCCAGCGACAACGCCGCGCATTGGGAGGGTTGGCTCGATGATTGGCAGCAGACAATAGGCAAAGACGGCAACATCATTCCGATTGTGCCGCATCGGGGAAATCACGAAAAGAGACCGGAGTCGATTTATCACTATTTCGATACGCCGAAGGACGCGTATTTCGTGTTCAACATAGGGGGGGAGATGTTCCGTTATTACACTCTCAATTCAGAAATTCCGGCAGACGGGGCGCAAGGGAAGTGGTTGGCTGATGACCTCGCTCAGCATCGTGGCAAAGTGGTTCATCTGGTGGCCGGATATCACAAACCAATGCGACCGCACGTGGCGGCCAAAAGCGAAGGTACGAATCCGCTGATGTGGGCTAGTACGTTCTACAAGAACGGTCTCGATTTGGCGATTGAGTCAGATTCTCATGTGGTGAAAAGAACTCAGCCCTTGAAGCCTGATCCCGAGGGGGCTGAGGGCTTTTCAGCGGCACTGAATGACCCCAACGCTACGGTTTTTATCGGTGAAGGTTGTTGGGGCGCTCCTCTTCGGGCGGCCGATGATGCGAAGCCGTGGACCATTGATTGCGGCTCCTTCAACAGCTTTGACTGGATTCAGGTGTCACCGGAACAGATCGAAGTGAAGACGATTCAGGTGTCCGAGACAAAAGGCCTGGAGAGGGTCTCCGATGCCGATTCTTTCAAGACCCCAAAAGGCCTTGTGTTGTGGCAGCCTGAAGGGGGCGAGATCCTTGTGATCGACGGCGATAAGTAGAGCCGGCAATGGGACCTTCTGATCTTTCCGCTGAAATGGTCGACGAAACGAAGGACATACAGTTACCGGTTTCATCCCGGTGGTTTGTGGCTTTGCAGCTGTGCGTCAGCGTTCTGCTACTGACGAGGGGGTGGCTGACATGGCGTTGGGACAGTCCGATACGCTCACTCGTCTGGAAAGAGGACTGGTGGACGTGGTTGATTGAAAAGTATTCGAAGCTGTCCTGGGCGGATTTCGCAAATCAGTCGGACGCATACATCACAACGGGACTGGCGTGGCTCGGGATCGGACTGATGATTCTCGGGGTTGTTCCCTGGTTCGTGAGGAAGCCCTATTGCCCACGGATTGCCTGGCTGCTGTTGCCCGCGACAGTCGTTCTGGGGCTCGATGGATTCGCTCGGTTCATGAGCAGGGATTACGAGCTGGGAATGGGCCTCGAGCACAGTCTTCAAATTGGCGCTCCGATGTTGTTGTTTGTTGCGGCGCGTCGACCTGAGAAGATGAAATTATGGTTGAGAGTCGCTTCTGCTCTAACTGCCCTGACATTTGTCGGACATGGGCTTTATGCGATTGGGTTTCATACAGTTCCTCTGAACTTCAAGTTAATGACTCAGGGGATCCTGCCTCTCAGCGCCGAAGGTACTGTCACCTTGCTTCTGGTGGCGGGTTGGTTAGACCTTGTCTGCGCAGTGGGATTATTCATTCGGCCGCTGAGGGTTCCCTCATTGATTTACATGATCGTGTGGGGCGGGTTGACGGCGCTTGCCAGAGCGGTCGCCTACTTTGATCCAAGTGCCAAAGGGATGGGGCTGGATCCCTGGGTTTTCGAGACTCTGGTTCGGACTCCTCACTGGTTGATCCCTGCTCTGATTCTGGCGCTGATCACTGGATCGATCAGGTGCCGTGGCACTGGGGGTGAGAGAGCGTGAGCTGAATTAGCAATCAATCGTACCAAGTCTCATTTCGATTGCCGAAGGACCATAAGGTGTCGTTTTTGGCAGAGGTCAGGATGAGAACTGTCTGATAATTTCCTACAGTCCGTAGTCCGAGGTATTTGTCGCCGCCGAAATTGGCGCGTTTGCCAAAGTAGTAGGCTCCGTGGTTCTGATCGAAGGGTTGAGCGAGGGCGAGCAACCAGCGATGATAGTTCATTGTTTCGCGAAAGGCTTTGGGATTGTTGTTTTTGTTGCCCATGAAGCCAAAGATCAAGGCCATAGACGTGACGGCGTGGCAATTGGTGGATCGCTTGTGGTTCTCGCCCATCCACCGGTTCATACCCTTCAAGTCGGAAGGAGATTTTTCGGCAAGTGTGAGGGCTGTCGCGACTGATCCGGTGCGGGCCATGGACTGGTAGTCTCCCCTCGCAGAGAAATTGTAACCGACGTTTCCATTTTTACCGATGGCCGCTTCAACGCTCTGGTAAGAATGATCCCATCTATCCCAATTAATATCGATACCGGCCTTGGCTGCAAGCGCCCACATCAAGTGAGCATGAGAGCTTGTGATGACCAGCGCTTTGCCGTTGTAGGGAAGCTTGGATTCAGAATGGCCCAGTCGTCCGTTCTCCGGCTCAAGTCTCTCCATCACAGTGTTGCAGCAAGCCTCAAGAGCCTGGAGAACAGAGTCGTCAGCAGTCGCAAGAAAATACTCCGCGAGTAGAATGCCGACCGCGGAAGTATGCCAGTTACTGGCCGGAGGCCCATCAGAATCGATGTCATCAACGAACCCGCGAACGGTTCGGTTGATTTCGCTCTGGTATTTTTTGTCTCCGGAAGCGAGAAGCGCCAGCGCAGCGAATGCGTTGGAGTATTCTCCTTTCTTCTGGAAAGTCCCATTAGATTTTTGTGACTTTGCTAGGTAGTCGCAGGCCGCTGAGATGAGCTCAGCTGAACGTGAGCAGTTGGCTGGAAAATCTTCCGTAAATGCTGGAACGCGAGGGAGAGCGATTTGAAGGTCGGCGGTTTTGTCTCCACGCTGGACGGTGAGAATCAGCGGAGTCCCTTTGTCCTGAGCGTCAAGAATCGCCATTCCTAATTCGAGCGGTAGTCCATCACCTCCCGTTTCTGCTTCGCTGCTGTAGGTGCTGAACTTTTTTCCCGAGACACCGGTTAGAATGTCGCCGGGCTTGAGATCGGCTTTGGAAGCAGGGCCGTCTTCGGCCAGTGAAATGATGGTTGCTTGGTTTGTCTCGTAGGTGACGGAAAAAATACCGCCGAGAGGGCCGAAAGGGAATTGCTGGGTATCGAGTCCCTTTCCGTTGCTGAGTTCAGGAAAGTAGTCGGCTCGAGCCAAGGTCGAAAAACCGAATGTGATAAGAATCGTGAGAGCGACTGAGAGCGGTTTCATGAGGGATCAGGCTAACAACGCCGTCCGATTTGAGCGAGCGGAAAAAGGGAGTATGACGCGCTTGGTCAGCGGCTTCAGGCCCTTGTCGAACTCCTCGGAGTCTGGCATGGATTGACTTGCCTTCCCTGTTCGTTGACCTGGTCGCGCCCCTTTCCTCTGCTCTTGTCATCCTATAGATAGTTTCCAGAATGGGTCGCTGCGAAGAAACGGGGGCGCGTCAGACACAAAGGACAATGATACCATGCCGGCCCATCAGCCTTTGTGTGATGTTGGAGATGTCCCGGATTCAGCGAACGACGATATTGTCGATGCTTCCCGTATTCTCTTCCGTTTGGAACTCACCCCGAATCCAAAGTATGTCAAGATGGCTCAGTACTTCGTTCATTTCTTCGTTTGAAACTGGTTCGTCAGTGGCTGTGTTGAGCCATCCGGCCGATGGAGTCAGGGGAATTGAATACGATGTCCATTCAATCCCGGGCGGGTCGATGTCTTTGAAATAGATTTCAAGGTGGTTCCCGGACAGGACGATATCTTTCCCTTCAAGCGGGTTTGAGAGTTCGCTCTGTTTCAGGTCGAATTGGAGACGGGCTCGAGGTGATCCATCTGACTCCCACTTTGCTGATAGCTGATCGAGGAACGAGACGGGGGCAGACCAATACCACAACCCGTCCACCGCGCTGTCTAGAGCGGACATGAAGCACCCGGGATTGCCGCCGGTGGATTCGTAGGTGGGCTTGTTGGAATCCCCTTGAGCATCTCCGATTACCAACCAGCCGGGGTCTCCGGATTCGAAGTGTTCTTCGACGAGGGGTGAATCGAACCATCGGAAGAAATAGAAGCCGAAAGCAATGATGGCCATCAGGCCGCAAAAAGCGAAGCTGACGGCGAGGAAGCATCCCTTGCTCTCTTCAGGTGATTTTTTCATATAAAGACGTTTTGACTGCAAAGACAGGGGTCAGAGGACCCCAAGCGGGGTGGACGAACGGGGGCTGCGCCTTATGCGAAGAAAAATCAAAAAAATGAATCCCCGCGATTCTTGAATTCACTTCGCCACTTTTTGAGGGCCCCTCATAAGGAATCCGCTGGTACAGGAAAGTGCGAGTGGTGCTCTATTTGAGCAACTTTCTCATCTGTCGCAATCGCTCAGCGAATGGCGGTAGAGAGGCAAAGGGGTTACGGCATAACCAATGCCGAGTCACAGCTCGCTTATAAGCGAATTGATCGAGTCCGGCGCGGATCTGGTTTCGCCCATTCAGCTCGTTCTAACACCGCCGAAAGTGAGCTTGAGATTGGCAGATTGCTTGAGGGCATTATTGCAGCAAGCCGGCCTGACACCGCCGTATCGCTGATCGAAGTGGTGCCCATTTACCATTCTCTTCAGATCGGGACTGAGGCACCTGGGAAAGAAAGGATTCAACTGTGCCGGCGAGTCTGTTTTCACCTGACCTCACTGGGTGGACAGAAACCAAATTTTGAGAGCGAAAGGCTCTTATTGGCTTGAGGAGGGGAGACTCGATTTCTCTGGCAAGTCTGGCGGAGTAGGTGCGCGGTTTTCCGCATCGTGAATGATTCCGTTCAGCGCTGCATTCGCCTCCGTCAGCGTTCGGATTTGGTCCTGCAATTGTATGATGAGGCGTTCGTCATCACTGAAGCCGCTTCCGTTCGCTATGCGCTTCCAGTGGATGCCGTAGAGCCATCCAGAGAGAGCCAAGCCAATCAGAATGAGAAGAACCAGTGATTGGCCGGGCGATAGCTTCATGGCCGGCGAGTTCTACTAGGGGACAGTGAAGAGGTCAGGTCGCTACCTCACTTCTTCTTGCTGAAGAGGCGACCGAGATTCAGCCCCTTCCGCTTTTCGGTGGGCGCTGTCGATTCCTGCTGAGGGGCGGCGTTGCCAACCATCATGGCTCCAGGATTGGTAGGAGGTGAGGCGGCGATATTGGAATTTCGATTGAAGAGACCGTTTCGCTGTTTCGCGGGTTTATCCACCGCTTCAGCCGGCGCGTTGGTCACGTCTTCGCTCTCCCGGGTGATGACCAACTGAAGATCTTTCGGAATGTTCTCCGCATAGTCCCAACTACGAAGAGGCAATCGCATCCCTTGAGCGGTGTACTCCTGCACCTTTCGGCGAATCAATGTGTCTTCGGCATCGAAGATTTGCTCTTCTGCAAATCGACCCGATTGATCGTAAATTTGCTGACCACGGTATTTGAAGGCTCCCCGACCGTCGTAGATCATGATTTCAGAAGGGCGTCCATGCTCATCGAGATTGATTGAGCGCTTCCGGATTTCCGTTCCGTTCTTGCTGAAAGTTGTCTGCTCGAGAAAGCTGTCGACGTTGTCTTGATGAGACTCCGTGTAGGAGCCGTCAGAGTGATGAATGGCGCGACCCCAGACATGAACCCTCGTACCTTTTTGCTTGCCCATGCTCGCTCCGTAGCTCTTTTTGTGAGCTTCGGAAACGTAGATGGTTGACCCGGCATTGTGTCCTACGTCAGCGCCGCCGCCCTGAGAAGTCATGAGGGAGTCGTAGTGCGCCTGAGCTGAATCCATGGCGTGCTGGTTGACGGCCACGTGTCCTATATCGTTCTTGGAATGGAACTGAGCCATTGCACCGGAGGTCATCAAAGCCGCCGTCAGAAATCCACATATCACTTTGTTCATCATCGCAGTATACGCTCGGAAAGGTGGGTAAGATACGGGGATACGGCCATCCCGCAAGCGTTTACGGCCTTCGCGCGTGGTCCTGATATTCAGGGATTTTAAACTATCCGCCGTGAGCTGCGATATAGCGTTCAGCATCCAATGCGGCCTGGCATCCGTTGCCTGCCGCCGTGATGGCTTGGCGATAGACATGATCAGCCACATCGCCAGCGGAGAAGAGGCCCTCAATATTCGAGGCAGTGGAGTGACCGTTTTGAGCGATATAGCTGTCGCCGTCGAGTTCAACGCCGGACCCTTCGAGGAATCCAGTGTTGGGATCGTGGCCGATTGCTACAAAGACGCATTTCACTTCCAGCTCGGAGTTCTCTCCGGATTTCAGATTCTGGAGGGTGACGGCGCGGACATCGCCTTTTTCATCAGTGAGGTATTCAGTGACAGTCGAATCCCAGACAGGCTCGATTTTCTCGTTCCCAAGAACTCGATCAGCCATGATTTTGGAGGCGCGAAGCTCGTCGCGACGGTGGATGAGGTACACCTTGCTGGCGAAGCGGGTCAGGAAGTCAGCCTCTTCCGCAGCCGAATCACCTCCGCCAATGACACAAACAGGGACATCGGGGTAAAAGGCGCCGTCGCAGGTGGCGCAGGAGGTGAGGCCATGACCAATGAGGTCCATCTCGTTGGGAAGGCCCAGGTGGCGGGGGCTCGCTCCTGTTGCAATGATAACAGTCATCGCTGCGTGCTCTTTCCCGCCCGCTGTTTTGACAGAGAAAGTACCATCATCCTGTTTCTCAATGGAATTGACCATGTCGTATTCGACACGGGTTCCGAACTTCTCGGCTTGCTGCTGCATGCGCATCATCAGTTCGGGGCCCATGATGCCTTCGGGAAAACCCGGGAAGTTTTCCACCTCAGTCGTGGTCGTCAATTGGCCACCCAGTTGTTCACCGGAGAGAACGAGGGGACTCAGGTTAGCGCGGGCTGTGTAAATTGCTGAAGTCCAGCCGGCGCAGCCGGTTCCTATGATAATGACGTTCTCCATGGCGCGGAATGTGTGGGGTAATAGGGATTGAATCAATCCCAAAAATGCTGATGATCTCGCTTTTTAGCTGGCTGATTGTGACGTTTGGCTCAAGAGAACCTACCGGAATACTAGGGCAGAGAGATTTAGGAAAAGGAGAGTTAGTAACTCTTCGCAAAGATCACTCGGCCTTCGGCGGGCTTGCCGGTGTAGATGCAGGTGCCGGAACCTCCACGGAGTTTCGTGTCCTTGGGGATACAGCGGACGGTGACTTTAAGTTCCTGCTGAAGAGTTTCTTCGTCTTCCGCTGTTCCGGCCCAGTGGACCAAAGCAAAGCCGCCATGAATCTCGGGCTGGTCTTTGTTAGCGGCGGTGAAGAATTTTCGAAACTCGTCCATCGACTTCATCTCCACGGTGTGTTCGTGACGGAAGTCGCGTGCGCGTTTGAGCAAAGTGTCCTGAATGGACTGCAAGGTTTCAACGATACCGGAAACAGCTTCCTCGTTGGGGATAAACTGTTTGTCCTTGGGTGCGCGGTCACGCCGGGCCAATGCGACCGATCCTTTCTCAAGGTCGCGTGGTCCAATTTCGATGCGAACAGGTACGCCTTTTTTGATCCACTCCCAGGTTTTGACACCGCCGCCCAGATCGCGTTTGTCGATTTCGACTGCGATCTTCTCGTCGTGGAACCGCTGGGCTTTGATCTCGGCCGCCAGTTTCTCACAGGCCTCGAAGACAGGCGCTTCGTGCTCAGGTTTGGGAGTGACAGGAATGATGATGACTTGTGTTGGGGCGATGCGTGGTGGCAGAATCAGTCCATCGTCATCGGAGTGCGCCATGAGCAGGGTGCCGATGAGTCGGGTGCTGACTCCCCAACTGGAGGTCCAGGCAAATTCGCGTTTGCTCTCGCGGCCTTCGAATTCGATGCCCGAGGCTTTGGAGAAATTCTGCCCGAGGAAGTGAGAAGTGCCTGCCTGGATCGCTTTCCGGTCCTGAACCATGGCTTCGACGGTGAAGGTATTCAGCGCACCGGGGAAGCGCTCGGCTTCTGTCTTTTCGCCGGCGATGACGGGCACAGCGAGATGATCGGTCAGAAAGCGTTCGTAGACCTCGTGCATTTTGGTGGTCTCCTCCATCGCTTCTTCAGCAGTTTCGTGAGCGGTGTGGCCCTCCTGCCAGAGGAACTCAGCCGTACGCAGAAAGAGGCGGGGGCGCATCTCCCAGCGCATCACATTGGCCCACTGATTGATGAGCAGGGGCAGGTCGCGATAGCTTTGGACCCAGCGGGCAAAAGCGGCCCCGATGATGGTTTCGGAAGTGGGGCGGATGACGTAGGGTTCGGTCAGTTCTCCGGCTGGCACCATCTTGCCGTCTTTCAATTCGAGGCGGTGGTGAGTGACCACGGCGCACTCAGTGGCAAAGCCCTCCACATGGGTGGCTTCCTTTTCGAGGTAGCTCACGGGAATGAGCAGAGGGAAGTAGGCGTTCTTGTGGCCGGTGTCTTTGAACCACCTATCCAGTTGGGCTTGAATATTTTCCCAAATTCCGTAGCCCCACGGCTTAATGACCATGCAGCCGCGCACTTCCGAATTCTCGGCAAGATCTGCTGCGCGGACGACTTGTTGGTACCATTCGGGAAAGTTTTCTTCCCGGGTCGGAGCGATCGCGTTTTTGGGTCCTTTGGCCATGAGTGTGGTTTTTGAGAGAATTTGACTCAGTCGGACCGTATCCACGCCTGAGGGAATTGCCAGCAGGGATATTTCGCGATAGTTTGGGTGGTGAATATTCTGCAGCTGTATATTTCCCCAGATCACAATTACTACGGGCACTTTGGAAAGCCCGCGGGAGAGCATCCCATTATTGAAGTCGACGAGATCGAGTGCGTCGCTGGAAGTGGCGTGCGCGATGATCGATTTTTCGATTATAAGCCTGACTACAAGGGGCAGATTACCTTTTTCGCGAATGAAACGCATGAGGCCATCTGCGAAGAATTTAGTTTAGAAGGAAAAGGGCCCGAGAATTATCGCCGCAATGTCTTCGTCGAAGGTCAGGATCTGAACGAGTTGATCGGGCAAGAGTTTGAAGTTCAGGGGGTGCGGTTCGTGGGCACCGAGGAGGCCGCGCCCTGTTTCTGGATGGACCAGGCATTTTGTGAGGGCGTTGAAGAAGCTCTTCGTGGCCGGGGAGGGCTTCGGGCTAGAATCCTTTCAAATGGAAAACTCAGCCGGAGCGCCGTCACCGCATGAACCTCGAAATCTCCACGCCGGCGCTTCTCTTTCCTGCCGTCAGTTTGTTGTTTCTCGCCTACACCAATCGCTTCCTTCATCTGGCTGCGCTGGTTCGCAATCTTCATCGCGACTGGGTGGAGCTGAAAGACGAAGCCTTGCGTGCTCAGATTGAGAATCTGCGGAAGCGTCTCTCCCTGATTCGATGGATGCAACTGATGGGCGCTGTCAGCTTGCTTCTCTGTGTCGTCTCGATGGTTTCAGTGATGTTTGGCATCAACTTTTTAGGAGGCATCAGTTTCATCGCGGCTCTCGCACTGATGGGTGGATCGTTAGTGTGTCTCACTCTTGAAATCTGGTGCTCCGGCGGAGCGCTTCAGATATTGTTGAAGCGGGTCGAAGAAGAGTGACTCTTTTCGGAGCAGCTACGGTTGCTAGAAAATTCTCTGGCCTGTTTTCTCCGGGATCGACAGCCGTTGGGCCTCCGCCGAGGGTGATACCATTCTTAGGATTCCGTGATGAGCCTGAGTTGTCGGGCTGCCTGTGCGCTCGATCCAATCTGCGATTCGGCTGAATGTGGTATCCCGTCCAGCTTCCTCGAAGATCCAATGTCCGTGATGGGGATAAATCTGGGATTCAGCTTGCGGGTAGCATTTGGCTAATGCACGGGCGATGGGGGCTGAGGTGATGCGATCTCGCCCTCCGCTGACGATGAGGATAGGAGCGCGTAGATTTTTCGTTCTGATTGTCGAAGTGCGATTCGGGTCCAAAAACCAGAAAACGAGTTCCCCGAGAGCGGTGCCTGATTCGGGGGTGAGGTTTTCGTAAATTTCCCGGGCTTTGGGGAGATCGACTTCGTTGAGCAGACCGTAGCGGGCTGCTTGCCATGACAGTATGTGGGAGCGCCTCCAGAATGCGGGTTTGATCAGAGTTTGGGCATTCGTTAGGACCGCCGGGGGCAGGATGTGATTCACTCCGGCAGGTCCTGCGGAATTGAGAAGGACGACGGGTCCTGTTTCACGCTCGGCGGCCACCATTTGGGCGATAAGCCCACCCATTGAATGTCCCACGATGACGGGGGGCTGGGCAAAAGTGTTTGAGTCGATCAGGCCACCAATGGCATCTGCGTAGTCGCGTAGTGAGAGCTGAGCGACATCGACGGAGGTGGTTCGGTGGTGTCCAGGTAGGGTGGGGGACCAGACTCGGTGTCCTCTTTTTTCAAGTGACTCCCGCAAGGGCAGGGCGACGTCGCCCCGGCTCCACATACCGTGGATGAGAATTATGTCGCGGGTAGTAGACACGGTGCTCGATTAAAATCTGTGGGTGAAACTGAGAGTGAGAATGTCCCAGGTGTAAGCGTAGGTGCCGTTGTATGCAGGAACGACATTGCCGGCGATACTTGATGTGTCCATGGCCAGCAGGCTGTAGGCAAAGTCGATGGAGTTTTGGCCCCAATTGTAGCCGGCGCCGACACTGAAGATGTGGCGGTCATCGGCGGGAACGGAGGGGTTGTAGGTCGCGCTGTTCATCGGCGAGTCGGAGTAAAGATAGCCGGCCCGGAGAGTCAGCTCCTCGGTGCACTCGTACTCGAGGCCAAATCCGAAGCTGACTGAGTCGTCCCAGTCGAGAGGTACCGCGGTCTTTCCTCCGAGGAGAGGCTGGTTGGCTCCGATAGACAGAGGGATGTCATCATGAGAGGAATTTCCAATCCACTCGAAGTCGATGCCGAGGGTTAATCTTTCGCTGATGTCGTATGCGTAGCCGACTCCGATGCTTCCAGGATGCTCGATTTCGGAATTGAAAGGCGAAGTGGGAGCAGCGATGCCGGGGGCGGGGATATTGCTGATATTGAAATCGCCGGAGTAGTCGACCGTGACAGGAAGTCGGCCGACCAGTGCCACGTGGTGTCGTTCAGCGAAATCGACATTCAATCCGAAATAGGCACCTAGTCCCCACCCGCTGCCTTCGAATTCCATGGAGCCATCGGGAACCGGCGCACCGGCGACGAGAGCCCAGGGGAATTTCTGCGCCAGTTTGAGATCCGAGCGGAAAATATCGAGACCGAAACCGATAGAGACCTCGTCGTTGATCTTCAGTCCAAAGGCCGGATTGATCGCGACGGTCTGGAGAGAAGCATCGTAGGCACCCGAGTATTTGAAGGCACCCTCGTGTGGCCAGTTGATGGAGACTCCGAATGGAGCGGCGAGTCCGAGGCCCAAAGTGAGGTCCTCGTTCACGGAATGGGTCATGTAGAGGCTGCCGGTATTCTTCCATGGCTTGGTCATGGAGTCTTGAGCCCCGGTCGGGCTGGTGAAATCTGTCTTGCCGTGCCAGGGCTGGTAGGTGGCCTGCACCTGGGTGCCGGATACTCTCGCGAGAGTCGCGGGGTTGGTGCGAGTGACGGAGGCATCATCGAGAACAGCGAGTCGGCCTCCTATCATGCCCATGGCTTCTGCCGTGTCAGGAAGTGTCCGGAGACCCTCAGCGCCGAAGACCGGACAACTAATAAATATCGCAGAAATTATAGCAGTAGCCTTTGTCATAATTTCAATAAACTTCAGAACTTCTAATATTCAAGCCCGTAATTTACTTAAAATCAGGGTATAAGGTCGGATCGTGCCTCCGAATCCCGCTGGAACTATTCTACGTCCGGTTTTTCTTCACTGTGTTCAGCCTTACTTTTCTCTTTAGGCGACAGGAGCGTGAAATCAACGGCCGCTGGATCGGCTTCAGACAGTTCTTCCCAGTGTAAGTGGGCGTCTCCGTTCTGATCCAAGGTTTTGAAAGAGTCTCCGAATTTGTCGTGCTCGGTGATGAAGCGCATGGCCTCTACTTCATCGATTTCGCTGTCGTTGTTCTTATCGAGGCGACTGAAAAGCTCATCATTTTCGATTGCAGAAGGTTTTACTGAAGCCCATTCGTCGGCAGAAATGAGGTTATCATCGTTGAGATCAAATTCGGCGAGCGCTTCTTTGTGCAGGAGTTTAGCCAACTCTGACTGAGAGAGCTTGCCGTTGGCGTCGGTGTCCGCACCGGTGAAAGCAGGTTGATCGATTCCGGCTACACCGGGCGGTTGACTCTCTGTGGTGAGGCAGCCGGCGATGAGCGCGCTCCAGATGAGAATCACAGTGCTCGACAGAAACTTGATCCATATTGGGGAGTGGTGTGCCATAGCGAATGGTCCAGAAGGTGGATAACTGAGTTGTAACCGGAAACGGGATGTCGTTCAATCCTGAGTCTATGAATAAAGCGTCCACTTTGGTTTTCATTGTCCTGCTGGTTTCATCGTGGATTTTTGGTCAGGATTCGGGACCGAAGAAGTTGGATCTTTCTCGAGTCTCACCCAACATGACCGAAGGGGTTCACGAGGAGGGGTCGATTATCTTCACCTATGTCGATGAAAAACGGCGTCGTCGATTGACCCTGGATCTCTATCGACCGGATGAGACCCAGGGGGAAGCTCCAGCCGAAGGTCGCCCTGCCATTGTGATGTATTTTGGTGGTGGCTGGCAGAATGGGCGCCCCAGTCTATTTGCCCCTCTGGCTCAGGCGCTGACACAGCGGGGATACGTTTGTGTGGTGCCGGAGTACCGGCTTTCCGGTGAAGCTCCGTTTCCGGCAGCGGTTCACGATGCGAAAGCGGCGATCCGCTGGACGCGAAAAAATGCGAAGCGTTTCAATATAGATCCTGATCGGATTGCCTGCATCGGCGGTTCGGCAGGCGGGCATCTATCAGGGTTTATGGGGGCGAGCAATGGGATAGAGCGTTTTGAAGGGGAGGGTGATCATCGTGAGGTCTCATCGGATATTCAGGCGGCGGTCGTGATGTGTGGTCCGATGAATATGTTGGCGAATGGTGTTGCCGAACGAGCCGAAGAAGGGGCTCGGCTACCTGAAGGGGATGCTATCCTCGACTTTATGGGAGGGACGCCTCCTTCGGTTGATCCGGCGCGCTACCGGGAGGCCTCTCCTCTGACTCATCTCAGCAAACAATCACCACCCATGCTTTTCATTGACGGAGAGAATGATAAGCCACGACTTCGCTACACTGATTTCTGGGCGAGGATGGATGAACTCGGGATTGCTCATGAGTTTGTACTGATGCCGCAAGGGCCGCATCCGTTTTGGAATATGCGGGAATGGTTTGAGCCTACCGTCGATTCGGTCGACAATTTCCTCAGAAAGCACTTCTGATCTTTTTGGCGGTGTAATCCGGATTCTTGATCTTTCGAACTACATTGGTGACCTGCCTAGCCTAATTATTGGCCTTGAAATACCGCGTCGAGGCATGAGCGTTGAGGCTGAAGCGAGAAATCCTCCTGTGTGGAAGACTCTCTCGCCGAAGAAACACAAACCACGAGACTTGATGCATCCGAAGAGAAACACTTCGTCGCCTTCCCCTGTTCCCTGCAGGGTGAGATGGATATTTGTCCTATGCATTCCCCTGTTTTTCGCCTCTTGCTCCACGGTGAGTTCGAAGCACAACTCCAGAAATGTTACCGATAGGGGGATAGGTGCGGCACGCGAGCTTGAGCGGACAGCCAATCTTCTGGAGCTACCGTTTCTTGCGGTTGGAGCTGTTGCGGAATCGACAGGGGCGCTTCTTCAATCGGCGGCAAAACAGGAGAAAAAGGGGCTCACGAACGATGCAGCCGGAAACTACCTGAAAGCTGCAGTTGATGCGCGAAATCTCATCGTCGCAAATAGGAACTCTTCGGCAGGCGGACCAGAGCACGCTCTATTTCAAGTGCACAATGCTGCTCTGGCTCGGTTTGCGGAGATATGGGGGAACGACATTCGAAGCTCCGAGCCTGCACCTTATCATCTCAGCAGTGGTGGTGAAAATTACGAGATCGTTCTCGATTCCAGTTCAGACTACCCCGCTGGATTTTTTGACGAAGCGGTAGCCTCCGATGCGATTACCGCAAAAGGAATCCGTGAAATTGAGAGGGTAGGTTATGGCGCGGCCTTGGTGGGCATTCGGCGTAAAACCCCGGAGCGAGCTGCCGATATGAGGTTCTACGCGCCAAAAGGTCTGCACTTGCCGGTGACTCTGACGATTGTGAGCGTTGAAGAGGCAGGTTCTGGAGAATCGCGACGTAAATTGGTGTCATTGGCGCTGCTTGATCCGACTCGTCGTGAGACGGTTTCTGTAGAAGGTCAGACCTTGCCGCTCGCTGCGAATTTTTCAGACCCCGTCGTCATGTTGGTCGGAGGAAAGAATGAATTGCTTGATGGCCTTTTTGGTTTTCTCAATGCAAAGAAGAGGATTGAAGAATCAGGGATCTATCTGCTTGAGCCCTACGATCCCAATCGGATTCCAGTCGTCCTGACGCACGGGCTTATTTCCGTTCCCATTATCTGGCGAGAAATCATTCCAGAGCTTCTGTCAGAACCGGACATCGCAAGTCGATACCAGATCCTGGCATTCACCTACCCGAGTTCCTACGCGCTGCCTGAGTCAGGTGAGTTTTTCCGAAACGAGTTGAAGGCGATTCGAGAAAAATATGACCCTGATGGCCGGGCCCCTCTTTCACGGAATATGGTGGCCATGGGACACAGTATGGGCGGGGTTCTTTCCCATATGTTAGTGACCGATTTTGACGATCGTCTTTGGAATGAAATCAGTGATCTTCCGTTTGATGATTTTCCTGTGGTTGAGGATAACAAGAGTGCCCTGAGAGACTTGATCTTTTTTGAGCCGGATGAAGCGGTGCAGCGTGCGGTCTATATTTCTGCCCCTCACCGGGGAGCAACTATGGCGACACTCGGTGTCGCCGGAGCAGTGTCGCAGCTGGTGAGGCTCCCGGGGAATTTGCTGGCCAGTACGGCTGACTTCATTGATGGCCCACCTCCTGAGGGCCTCAAGGTCGATATCGACAAGAAGGTGACCAGCATCCAGTCTCTGCGACCGGATGCTCCCGTGTTGCTTGCGATGGACAAATCTCCGAATAAACCGGGAGTCGTTTTTCATTCGATCATCGGCGATCGAGGTAAGGGCGATACGCCCGAAAGTTCAGATGGCGTTGTTGAGTATTGGAGTTCACATCTTGATGGGGCGGCGTCTGAATTGATCGTGCCGACTGATCATGCGTCATATAAGGATCCCAAGGCGATCGAGGAGCTGAAGCGTATTTTGCGTGTCCACGCAGGGATATTGTAATAAGGAAGCCTTCATACAGCAGTCCCTTCTCCGCGATGATGGCTCAAATCGGATTGTTATTTGGGAGGGCGCTTCACACACTGATCGAAGTATGAAGGTCACGGCTATACTATCGCTCTTTATGACCGCCGGATTCTGTCTGGCGGAGGATTTTAACCCCAGGCAGGTCGTTAAACCGTTCAAGCCTATTGTTAGTCCGGAGATCACTACGTCGAAAGGATCGGGGAAGTGGGTCACTGACGATGAGTTGGTTCTCGGTGTGGTCGTTGGCGACGAGGCTCGTGCCTACCCAATCAATCAGCTGACAAATCCGACGAGGGAAATTATCAACGACACGCTGGGCGATCGTTCGATCGCTGCGACCTGGTGACACCTTTGCTTCAATGGCATCGTGTATGTCAGAAAAATAGAAGAACGGGAGCTGACCTTTCAGGTGTCGGGGATGTTGTGGCAGCGGAGTCTCGTGATGCGTGATCTCGAAACGGAGACTCTGTGGAGTCATTTGTTAGGGCGAGGAATGCGGGGAGAGTTGCAAGGAATTGAACTCGAAATGCTTCCGGCTTCGATGACGACCTGGGCAGAATGGAAAGAACAGCAGCCCACTACGACTCTTCTCGCCATGTCGAGGACTGCAGATCGTTACGATGCAGGGGCGTGGAAATCTCCCGAGAAATTTGTCTACGGCATCCCGCTGGGGGCAGGCTTGCCGTCTCCGGCGGTCAGTCTAGAAAAGCTGCAGCAAGCGGGAGTCGTTATGGTTGAACTCAAGTCTGTGAACCTAGTCGTCACGCACGAAGGGAAAGGGGGAGGTGTGAAAGCATTTGAGGCCATCGTGGATGGTAAGGCTGTGTCATTCTCGTCTTCTGGCGAGCGGGCAATGACGGACTCCTCAACGAATAGCGAGTGGGATATTGTGACGGGGAAGGCAAGGTCCGGCCCGATGAAGGGCCGTGCGCTCAGGGAGTTGCCGGGGACGGTTTCCTTCCTCAAAGCATGGGAATCGTTTTACCCTGACGATCAGGTGGTGAAGTAGAGCGAGTGTCAGTCAACAGGGTTAGCTCGTTCATTTGACCCTGTTAAGTCGGCTGTAGAGACCTATTGAAAGAGGGCCGAGAGAAGTGGCGGTTCCTTGCCGAATTTCTCGCGGTAGTCGTCGATAGTGGGCTGCAGTCGAACCGCGACTTTTGAGTCGTGATTGAGGGCGATGGCAGAGAGCGAGTGTTCGAGGAACGGGTTGCGGAAGCGATCGAGCACATCACGGGAAAATCCCGCCGGGTCATCGCATCTCCCCTCGAGAACGGGTACGATTTCTTCCAAAAGGAGCTTCTCCAGCCAGGGCCCGATCTCGGGATGCTCAAGACATTCGCGGACTGTCTCGACGCCGGTGCCTGCGGCACGACAAACGAGGGCGGTATGGGCGCCGTTCAGGATCCGAACTTTTCGGAGAGTGTAGGGAGTGATGTCAGATGAGATCGTCACGGCGGGATGCCCGGCGAGGGGGAAATCGGTTCGGTCCGTTTCAACCGCCCAGAAGGCGAATGGCTCCGCGCTGAGCAGTAGGGGGTCTATCGCTGACAGTGGATGATTTTTGGGTGGGCCGGGAACGATTCGATCGACCAGAGTGTTGATCCAGAGGCATTCGTTGCTCAGCCAGAGGCAGGTCTCCTTTGAGACTTCCCAAAGAGCCGCTTGTTCCAAAACAAGATCGCGGAGTCTGTCCCCATTTGACTCGATCAACTCACAGGGAACGATCCAGGGGCCTGGAAGGTGATCAGCATGTCTGGCTATGAGAACAGCGAGTAATTTCGCGGGGAATGATGTCGGAGCGCCATCGCCACGCGACGTGTCAGCAGCCTCGAGAGTCAGGCCTGCCTCGGTCGTGTTTGAGAGTATGATGGATAGATCCGGGTCAATTGCTGCCGCGATTACTTGATCCCATTCTGAGCCAGCATGGAGAGCCCGACCGATAGAGGCAACCTCTATGGTTTCATCTACGACCGCCCCGTCTTGGAATCCCTGAATCGCGACGTGATAGCAACCGTTGGCCTGATTGAGAGCATCAGCTCGTTCTTTGCCTGTGGACTGCACGACAATGATGGGCCCGGGAGGGGTGTCTGCACTTCGGTTGATTTCATCAATGAACAGGTCAGCGAATGCCCGAAGAAAGTTTCCAGCTCCAAATTGAAGAATCATGTGCCGGGATCTTCCCGCGGGAAGGAGGTTGGCGCAATTCGAATTGTGTTTGGAGCAAGAATCGGGTGGGCGGTCGGACGCAGTGAACGTAGGCTGGTTCTGACATGGACGACTATTCGAGAATGGCAAAGGTGATTGAGTATCTGGATGCTCATCACACGGCGCAGCCGTCGCTTGCCGAGTTGGCGGACTTGCTGGGATTAAGCGAATCTCATTTTCATCGGCTCTTTCGTCGCTGGGCGGGCGTGACTCCGAAGGATTTTCTACAATGTCTGACCGCCGGGCACGCACGTCGCCAGCTGGAGGCATCGTCCTCAGTACTCGATTCAGCACTCGATGCCGGGCTGTCCGGTCCGGGGCGATTGCACGATTTGATGGTGACGCTGGAAGCCGCTACGCCCGGGGAGGTGGGCCGGGGGGGAGAGGGACTCAATGTTAACTGGGGGGCGGTAAGTTCGCCTTTTGGTTGGTGCAGCATCGGTTGGACCGTGCGCGGGGTTTGTCACTTTTCGTTTCATCCGGACAAGCCGGATGCTGAAACGCCCTTGGACCTCTTCGCTGCCTGGCCCCGGGCAAACTTTGCGACTGACACCGAATCGGCTCAGCAACTGGTAGGTCGTATTTTCAACCCTGAGGCGAGAGCCGGTGAGCCACTTCGAGTCTGGGTTCGTGGATCGGCGTTTCAGGTGACGGTGTGGCGAGCATTGCTAAAGATCCCTCCCGGAGAGGTTGTTTCCTACGGGCAACTTGCGTCGGATATTGAGTGTCCTGGAGCAGCCCGGGCGGTTGGAACCGCTTGTGGCGCGAACTTGATTGGATTTCTCATTCCCTGCCATCGAGTGATTCGTGGAACGGGAGTGGTGACGGGATACCGATGGGGGGATACTCGGAAAAGAGCCATTCTGGCGCATGAGTTTGGCAGGAAAGTGGTCATTGAGTCGTAGTTGATCTCAATCCGGTGTGGACGTGGCCCCTGGGAATCGGGTATGATTCAGCGTTCAGTGTATTTTTGTTAGTGCCACATGTCTGAGAAAATTGAGGTCTTCTACGCGGCGGCGGTATCTGTCCTTCACGTTGTCTTTGCGGTGGCAGTGACATGGCATGCGGTGTTGCACAAACGTGAATCCCGCACCGTAGCCGCCTGGGTAGGATTGGCCTGGTTGGCCCCGATACTCGGGTCGCTCACCTATTTGTGTCTGGGTATCAATCGCATCGAAAGGATCGGGGCCTCGCTGGAGATTGAAGAATCACGCAAGGGGCTTTTCAAGCGGGAGACAACTCCCGGTGATGCGAGGCGAGCGATCGATTTGTTGAAACGGCACCCCACCTTTTCAGGGCTCGCCCGAGCGGGAAAAGCGATCACCGGTCGACCTATTGAATTGCATAATGACATCCAGCCATTAATCGATGGAGACGAAGCCTATCCCGCCATGCTGGAAGCGATCAATGAAGCAAAGCATTCGGTCGCTCTGTTGAGCTATATTTTTGATAATGATAGGGTCGGGGAAAAGTTCTTTGAGGCGCTGGTGGCGGCGAATCAGAGAGGGGTGGAAGTGAGAGTGTTGGTTGATTACGTGGGATCCCGTTACAGCCCCAAGCCCACGATCGTTAAGAGGCTCAAGCAGGCGGGCATCGAAGCGGCGCCATTTCTTGAGACGAGAGGCATAGGAATGTTTCGATACGCCAACCTGCGGAATCACCGCAAGATTCTTGTGGTGGACGGGAGCGTTGGATTTACCGGGGGGACTAACATTCGCGAGGGGCATTGGCTTTCAATGGAGCCTGCGGAGCCCGTGCAGTGTCTCCACTTTAAAATTGAGGGTCCGGTGGTTTCTCAGATGCTGGAAACCTTTGCCATTGATTGGGATTTTACGACCGGGGAGAAACTCACTCACGGGCCGTGGATTGGTGAACCTGCAGCAGCGGGTGATACTGCAGCCCGAGGGGTGACCGATGGTCCCGACGAAGATCTTGATAAGATGTTGGGTATTATTCTGAGTGCCTTGTCGGTTGCTTCGAAGAGAGTAAGCATCATCACTCCGTATTTTCTTCCGGAAGAGGCACTCATTGGAGCACTCGTGACTGCGGCGCTTCGTGGAGTCGAAATTGATATCGTGTTGCCTGAGAAAAACAATATTCCGATCATGGATTGGGCCACTGAACCGCAGTTGCCTTTCCTGATTGAAAAGGGGTGCCGAATTCATCGGACGCCGGCACCGTTTGATCATACCAAGCTAGTGGTGGTGGATAGTGCCTGGGCCTTGATCGGCTCCACCAACTGGGATGCTCGAAGTCTGCGTTTAAATTTCGAATACAACCTCGAGTGCTATGGTGAAGAGTTTGGAGGTCAACTCGATGCCGTTATTCAGCGCAAAATCAGGGACGCCCGCCTGGTTACGATGGATGAGTTGCATTCGCGAAGCCGACTGGTTCTGGTGAGAAATGGGATTGCCCGGCTGTTCTCGCCCTACTTGTGAGAATCTAAGTGGCTCGAGTTGCGACCGAATCCATCCGACGACCGTAGTTCGTGGGGGTCGAAGCGAATCTGGGAGCAGATGAAAGGCTTTTGCCCGGCATTCGTCCTATCTCAAAACCCTGATATCGATGAAAACGGAAGCACTCCAATTTACCAATAGTGAGGGCCATCGGCTTTCTGCCAAACTGGATCTCCCCGGAGTAGGGAAGCCGCGGGCGTATGCCTTGTTCGCGCACTGCTTCACTTGCGGGAAAGACCTGAAGGCGGTCGTCCAGATTGCGGAGGCTCTAACCGGGAGGGGAATCGGCGTGCTGCGGTTTGATTTTCCCGGGCTGGGACAGAGCGAAGGGCAGTTTGGCGAATCGACGTTTTCATCCAATGTAGACGATCTCTATCGGGCGGCAGTCTTTCTGGAGGACGTGACGGGAGAAGGGCCTCAAATTTTGATCGGTCACTCTCTGGGTGGGGCCGCTGTCTTACGAGCGGCAACATTGATGGATTCGGTGCGCGCCGTAGCCACGATAGGGGCCCCTGCAGATCCTGCTCATGTGACGCATTTGCTATCAGGGCAGCTCGAAGAGATCAAGGAGAAGGGAGAAGCAAAGGTCTCGATTGCGAGACGGGAGTTTCTCATCAAACAGGAATTTGTCGATGACCTGGAGAATACGTCTACAGAAGAAGCTACCGGGCGATTGAACAAAGCACTGCTGATATTCCACTCGCCCATCGATGAGATCGTCGGGATTGAGAACGCAGGCAGGATCTACGATCGGGCGAAGCATCCAAAGAGCTTTGTGTCGCTCGATGATGCGGATCACTTGCTCAGTCGCGAGAGTGATTCCCACTATGTCGGCCAAACTATTGCGGCGTGGTCGGATCGTTACCTCGATGAGGCGGAATCGATTGAGAATTCCGATAAGACAATTGTGCGACTCGACGGGAAGGGTTTTCGATCTGATGTCTTGGCGGGTGGTCACCGCCTCGTCGCGGATGAACCGATTAGTGTGGGAGGAACTGATCTTGGTCCCGCTCCCTATGATCTTCTCACGGCAAGTCTAGGCGCATGCACTGCGATGACGCTCCGCATGTATGCCGACCACAAACAATGGCCGCTCACCGCAGTCGAGGTGCACCTACAACATGAGAAAATTCCCGCGAAAGACTGTGAGGATTGCGAGACCGCCGAGGGTGAAGTTGATGTGATTAAGAGGGTTTTGATCCTCGAAGGAAATCTCACTGAGGAGCAGCGTGAACGAATCACTGCGATCGCCGACAAATGCCCGGTGCACCGGACACTTGACTCTGAGGTGAAAATCAAAACTGAATTAAGAAACGGATAATTACATTTCACAGAATATGACAACAACGACTTCTCTTTTTAGCCCCATGAACCTTGACGGCTTGGCCTTTCCCAACCGAATTGCCTTTGCCCCTCTCACTCGAGCCCGCGCCGGGAAAGAGCGAGTGCCGAATGACATCATGGCGGATTATTACGCCCAGCGAGCCAGTGCGGGGCTTATCGTTTCGGAGGCGACCACGATCTCCTCTCAAGCCAACGGATGGAATGAGTCGCCGGGTATTTACAGTGATGAGATGCAGTCGGGTTGGAAGCAGGTGGTGGATCGAGTTCACGAAGCGGGTGGCCGAATCTTTCTCCAGCTATGGCATTGTGGCAGGGCATCGCACAGCAGCTTTCATGGTGGGGAATCCGCGGTGGCACCATCGGCGATCAAGCTTAACGGGGAATACATCCATACTCCGAAAGGAAAGGAAAACTATGAGACGCCTCGTGCCTTGAAAACCGATGAAATTCCGGATTTGATTGAGGATTACCGGAAGGCCGCGATGAGGGCAAAAGAGGCAGGGTTTGATGGCGTCGAAATCCACTCTGCAAATGGCTACCTGCTGGATTGCTTTCTCCAGTCAAAAACCAATCACCGTGAAGATCAATATGGAGGCAGCATCGAGAATCGCTCGCGCTTGTTGATGGAAGTGGCGGGGGTCGTTTCGGAAGTTTGGGGCTCGGAGCGTGTCGGAGTTCGGCTTTCACCCAACGGAGTATTTAACGACATGGGTTCGCCTGACTATCGGGAGCAGTTCACTTATGTGGCGAGTCAACTCGATGCGCTTGGGCTAGGCTATCTACATGTTGTTGATGGCCTCGGGTTTGGTTTTCATGAGCTTGGTGAGCCTATGACCCTGTCTGAAATTCGGGCAGTCTACAGTGGATCGCTGATGGGCAATTGCGGTTACACCAAGGAAACGGCGGAGGAGGCAGTCCAATCAGGAAATGCAGATCTTATTTCCTTTGGCCGTCCTTACATCAGCAATCCTGATCTGGTCGAACGGTTTGAAAATGGCTGGGCACTCAATCCCGAGGCTGATATGGAATATTGGTACACTCCCGGGGGAGCGAAGGGATACACTGACTTTCCGGTTCACGTCGTGTGAGTTGGAGCCAATCCGGTCACCGACAAAAGTTATCCTCGCATGCTTTCGGGTGCGAGGATGTCTTTGACGACATGACCATGAACGTCTGTCAGGCGGAAATAGCGGCCCTGGAAACGGTAGGTGAGCTTCTCGTGGTTGATCCCCATCTGATGCAGCATGGTGGCGTGAAGATCATGAACGTGAACGGGGTTCTCCACGATATTGTAGCTGTATTCATCGGTGGTTCCGTAGGTCATTCCGGGGCGAACACCGCCACCGGCCATCCACATTGAGAAACAGCGGGGGTGGTGATCACGACCGTAGCTTTCGCGGGTCAGTTTGCCCTGACAGTAAGAGGTGCGCCCGAATTCTCCTCCCCAAATAACCAGGGTGTCGTCGAGCATGCCGCGTTGTTTGAGGTCTTTGATTAATGCCGCTGATGCCTGATCAGCGTCTCTGCACTGTCCTGGCAACTGGACCTGAAGGTTGGAGTGTTGATCCCAACCCATGTGATAAAGCTGAATGAATCGAACGTCGCGTTCGGCCATGCGTCGTGCCATGAGGCAATTGTAAGCATAGGTGCCGCGGGTTCTGACGTCGGGGCCGTACATCTCGAGGATGTGCTCGGGTTCGTCCGAAATATCGGTGAGTTCCGGTACGGAGGTCTGCATTCGATAGGCCATTTCATAGCTCTGAATGCGGGTGTTGATCTCAGGATCTCCGAAGTCCTCTAGCTTCTGTTCGTTCAGTTCCGCCAGATCATCGAGCATACGTCGACGAGCTTTGGCGTCGAATCCTGCCGGGTTTTTCAAGTAGAGGACGGGATCGCCCGTGCTCATGAATTTGACGCCGGCATGCTGAGTCGGAATGAATGCGCTGCCCCAAAGGCGGTCGTAGAGGGGTTGGCAACTGGGGCGCCCCGTTCCCCTCGAAGCCATGGCCACGAAGGTCGGGAGATTGTCATTGGCGGATCCCAGTCCGTAGGATAGCCAGGATCCGATGCTGGGCCGGCCGGGGAGCTGATGGCCGGTCTGGAAAAAAGTGATCGCAGGGTCGTGATTGATGGCTTCGGTGTGCATCGACCTGATAAGACAAATGTCGTCAGCGACGCTACCGATGTGAGGAAGAAGCTCACTGATTTCTGTGCCGGACTCTCCATGCTTGCTGAATTTGTATCGGGACCCAGCCATGGGAAACGACTTCTGGCCGGCGGTCATTCCGGTGATCCGCTGCGTCATCTCGACGTGATCGCCAAGCTCTTCACCGAAGTGCTTGTTGAGCATTGGCTTAGGATCAAATAGATCCTGCTGGGAGGGAGCCCCGCTCTGAAAGAGGTAGATGACGCGCTTGGCCTTTGGAGGGTGATGAAATTTGTTCATCACCCCTTTTGGCTGAAACGGATCGTCATCAGCCAGGAGATCTTGATCGAGAAGTGAGCCCAATGCCGCGATGCCGGCACCGGCAGCGGTCTTTCCAAAAAAGTGGCGACGACTGAGCAGGGATTGATGTTCGTGAAAGGGATTCATGATCATTCGAGGGTGATGGATTCGTCGAGGTTCAACACGAGATGAGCGACCGCTGTGTGAGCGGCGTGTTCGATTGGATCGATGGATTCATTCCGGGGAGTGGATCCAATTTTGAGAAACGTTTCAGCTGATTCCGGTTTCGAGGAAAAGTGCTCACGGAAGAAGGTAAGGTTTTTTGTTAAAGTCTCTAATTGGGGCGCCGTAATTTTCCGAGCGGTCACCAGCTCGTAGAGATGTCCCAAACGGTCTGCTACATTATTCTTTGGCTTTTCGGTTAGGGCCCTGGCGGCGATATGCCGAGCTGCTTCAATAAAGGTTTCGTCATTCATCAGGACGAGTGCCTGGAGTGGAGTGTTGGTGCGGTTGATCGTGACATTGCACATCTCCCTGCCCGAGGCGTCGAAGATAATCTGTCGTGGTGGATTGACCGCCCGTTTCCAGTAGGTGTAGAGGCTTTTTCTGAAGAGATCGTCTCCTGAGTCCAGTTCGTAGCGAATATTGGATCTTCCCGCGACAGCGTTCCAGAGGCCCTCAGGCTGATACGGTTTTACAGGGGGGCCGCCGACTCTTTCGTCCAGCAGTCCAGCCGCATGAAGGGCGGTGTCGCGGATGGAGAATCCGTCGAGGCGCATTCGGGGGCCGCGGGCGAGGAGACGGTTTTCGGGGTCGGTAGCGACGAGTTCTGGAGTGACTTTGGAGGACTGCTGAAAAGTGGCACTGCTGAGAATGAGTCGATGAAGAGCCTTGAGATCCCAACCTGATTCTACGAATTCGACCGCGAGCCAGTCGAGCAGGTGGGGGTTGGTGGGTGGTTCGCCTTGAGATCCGAAATCCTCAACGGTTTTGACGAGGCCCGTGCCAAAGTAATCCCGCCAGATTCGATTGACTAAGACCCGGGCAGTGAGCGGATTGTCTGGAGAAACAATCCACTGGGCCAATTCAAGTCTGTCCTGCGGCATGTCCTCGGCTTCACCTTGAAACAGAGCCGCTGGCACTCCACGGGGCAGTGCTTCCGATTTGTCGGGTTGGTCGTAGAGCCCGCGATCGAGTAGATACGCCGGGGTAGGCTCGCCTTCTCTTTCTCCCATCACCATGACGGGGGCCTTGGCGACGCCTTCCTTGGCCAGTTTTCGATTGAGAGCTTCGGAGGCCTTATTGGTTTTGATCAGAGGCTCATCAATCGTGACGTAGTAGTCTCGGAGTGTTTTTTGCTGGCCCTGACTTCGCTTACTGGCAGGAATTTTGAGGGCGGCCAGTACTTTGGCGTTTAGTCCGGAGTTGCTTTTAGAATCCGGGGATTTCTGATTGGAAGTCAGCAGGCGGAAGCGTCCGATGTTGTGGTCGCTGTATCGTGATTGATGTTTGAGCCGAACTTCGATGGTACTCCTGCGGCTCAAGCTGGTCGGTTTCTCCAGAGTGAAGAAGGCGCTTACGGTTTCAGGTCTAACACCTTTTCCGGAAACAGCCCATCCAGTTTTGGGATCGCCGTCGATCGCGCTTTCAATGGCGTATCCGTCCTGTTGGTAAGTGGCGGAAGCCTTTCGGATTTTCAGCGGGATGGGTTTCGGCTGAGTAGGATCCATGGCGACAAATTTAATATCTGTCAGGACAAAGTTGCCGTTGACCGAACGGGCAAGTTGCCGCGGCTTGCCGAAAGCAGGGTTCGTGAGGGCATCGAGACGGATCGTGGTGATGGGCGCGCTGCCTGCTTGAAAGGTGACCCGGTATTCCACATTGGTGAGTCCATTGTCTCCCTGGAAGAGATAGGACCCTTCTGATTCCTTGATGAGTTGGCCACCCTTAACCACATCGGCCGAGTCGACCATGGCAGTGGTCCAGTGCCCCGAATCTGCTATCGCGTCATCGGTCAAACTTTCGGCCCAGGCATTGAGGCGACCATTGAGGCCGGCTCGGGCTTCCTTGATCTTTGCCGCCGCAGCGTCAATCTCAGCTTGCTGCGCGGCGGAAGGCTCAGCCAGAGGGGAATAGGAACTGAGGATGGGGTTGGAGGAAACACCGGCTCCGATACCTTTTTCTCCAGTGTTGTTGAAGTAGGCGAAGAATTGATAGAACTCCCGCTGGCTGAGGGGATCGTATTTGTGGTCGTGGCATCGGGAGCAACCCATAGTGAGGCCAAGCCAGACGGTGGAAGTGGTTTCGACGCGGTCGATCACATTCTCGATAAAAAACTCATCCGCAAGGGCACCGCCTTCCGAGTTCTGCCGGTGATTGCGATTGAAGGCTGAGGCGAGGATCTGATCTGTGTCGGCTTCAGGCAGCATGTCGCCGGCCAGTTGTTCGATGGTAAATTCATCGAAAGGTTTGTTCTCGAGGAAAGCTTTGATGATCCAGTCCCGCCACGGCCAGTTGGTTCTCTCCCTGTCGTTCTGATAGCCGTCGGTGTCTGCGTAGCGGGCGGAGTCGAGCCAGCGGAGGGCTTGTCTTTCAGCGTAGTCAGTGGAGTTGAGCAGCTGGTCGCACCATTCGGAATAGTCAGTGGCTTCGGCCGACTCTTCGGGAGTGGGTTGCAGTCCTGTGAGGGCGAGCGTGGAGCGGCGGACCAGCGTTTCATGAGTGGCACGTGGAGAGGTAGATAGACCTTCTTCTTCCAGCTTTGCGGCGACGAAGTGGTCGATCGGATTCTTAGCCCACTTCAAATTCTCCGCCGAAAGATTGGGTAAGTCGGGTCGGGTCGGCTTTTTGAATGACCAGTGCGTGTCGTATTCGGCACCCTGAAGGATCCAGGCATCGAGGAGGTCCTTTTCCGCAGCAGTGAGCGTGCGGTTGGAATCTGTAGGTGGCATGTAGTCGATGTCATCCTCGTCCACTCGGATACGCCAGTGCAGTTCGCTCTTTTTCAAATCGCCGGGAGTGATCCCGGCGTAGCCGCCCAAGTCGGCGATGGCATTTTCTTCAGAATCCAGACGGAAATCAGATTTCTGATTTTTCGCGTCCGGGCCATGGCAGAAGAAGCACTTGTCCGAGAGAATCGGTCGAATATCCAGATTGAAATCAATCTTCGTTTCTGCCTGAAGCAGAGCAGAGTGGGACAAAAGGGCAAGAATCCAGAGACGTTTCATTGGTTTGATCCAGTCTAAAGAGTAGGGCCTCTATCGAAATCCGTCGATTCCGTGAGCCCGTATAGAATTTCCCGTCAGATTCTTGCGGCAATTGGAGTGCCGGAAGGCTCAGTCCTCAAAGACCGGATGTTTCCAGATGGGCACGGTCGTTTTGATCCGTTTTAGGTATTCCCGGCTGATTTCAAAGGCTTCAGCGCTGTGGGCGGTTTGCACACGAATGAGAATGGAAGCCACTCCGACAGCCACAAATCCTACCTGATGGTGGATGAGGGCGCGATGATCGGGATATTCAGCCGTCATCGCCTCGCCGATCCGATCGAGCTCTTTCTGAGCCATCGCTTCGTAAAAACTATATTCGATTCCGGATATTTTTTTCCCTTTCTCGAGATCACGAACGGCGCCATGAAAACGCAAATCAGCACCGTAAACACGTGAAGGTTTGAGTCCTGCCTCAACGGACGCAACGGTTTCGCTGGAAATTGAAGAAACAAAATTAGGTATAGTCATGAAATTTCCGAGTGGCACCTAAGAAAATGAGAGCTTGCGATTGCCGAATCGTGAGTAGTTTTGGTGCGTAACCTTCAAAGGACAAATTTAATGAGCAAGAGTGATTTTGGACTAATTGGCCTCGCCGTAATGGGGCAGAACCTGGTGCTGAACGTTGAAAGCCGCGGCTTTCGAGTTTCAGTTTATAACCGGACCACGGAAACGATGAAGGAATTCATCACCGAAAACCCGGACAAGAATCTCTACGGAGCGGAGACCCTCGAAGATTTCGTGGCCAGCCTGGAGCGTCCTCGCAAGGTCATGATTCTCGTGAAATCGACAGCGGGTGGTGATCCCAATGATCGCGATGCGGTGGACAAGGTGATCGACAGCCTCGTGCCTCTGCTCGAGGAGGGCGACCTCATCATCGATGGAGGTAACACCTATTTCATTCACACTGAGCGCCGTTCCAAGGATCTCGCTGAGAAAGGCCTGCTCTTTATCGGTTCTGGAGTTTCCGGCGGAGAAGAGGGAGCTCGAAAAGGGCCTTCCATCATGCCGGGTGGCCCGGAGACTTCCTGGGAGATCATCAAGCCGATCTTCGAAGCGATCACCGCGAAGGTTGATGGCGTTCCCTGTGTCACTCATGTGGGCACCGGTGGCGCAGGTCACTTCGTTAAGATGGTGCACAACGGCATCGAGTACGGCGATATGCAGCTGATTTGCGAAGCCTACGAAATCTTTAAGCGTGCCGGCATCAGCAATGATGAGATGGCCGAGATTTTCACCAAGTGGAACGAAGGTCCGTTAGAATCTTTCCTCATCGAAATCACCAGCAAGATCTTCGAAGAGAAGGACCCTGAGACCGGGAAGCATCTGGTCGAGCTCATTGTCGACAAGGCTGGCCAGAAAGGAACCGGCCGTTGGACGGTGATGAACAGTGCGGCCAACGCCGTGGTCATCTCCACTATCAACGCGGCCGTAGAAGCTCGCATTCTGTCCTCCAAGAAAGCCGAGCGTCTCGCGGCGGCTCCGATTCTTCATGGTCCCGATCCGTCCGTGGAGATGGACAAGGAAGAGCTGGTTCAGAAAGTCCACGACGCGCTCTACGCTTCGAAAGTGATTTCCTATGCTCAGGGCCTCGACTTGATCAAGACCGTCAGCGAAGTGCATGACTGGGGAGTCGACCTGGGATCCTGCGCTCGCATCTGGCGCGGTGGCTGCATCATTCGCGCCCGTTTCCTCAACCGCATCACTGAGGCCTACGAGCGTGACGGTGATCTCACCAACCTGATGCTGGACGAATTCTTCACCGACATCCTCAACTCCAACCAGGCTGCCTGGCGCGAGATCGTGGCACTCGGGGTGACTAACGGAATTCCAGTGCCTGCTTTCAGTGCGTCACTGAGCTACTACGACAGCTACCGTTCGGAAGTGCTGCCAGCGAATTTGTTGCAGGCACAGCGCGACTTTTTCGGTGCTCATACCTATGAGCGGACAGACAAGCCGGCGGGTGAGTTCTTCCACACGAAGTGGCCTGAGCTCCTTGATTGATGTCGACGAAGCCAACGCTTTGATTTGAAGAGGGGAGGTCGTGATGGCCTCCCCTTTTTCGTTGAGGGGGCGAAGAATCGGCTCGCCGATGTCGATCGTTGTGAGGATGATATTAGGTTTTTTTAGCTTCAGGTTTCGATTGTTGTTCCTTCGTCACACCTCCTCGAGTAGCGCCCGTATCTTCTTCCTGGGCCTCCCGCTCTTCGGCGCGCCGGAAAGTGGCGGCCGCTTCCTCCCTGCGGCCCGGTTGAGTGTGGGCGGGCGGCCTTTGATCACTTTCTAGACAACAAATCAACCCGAAGCTTGATCAGTTTGCGCAGCGACTCTTTCGAGTCCTTCGAGAACATGGGCCGCTCCCAGGTGTGGTAACAGGTGAACAAGCGGGTCCGCATTTCGAGTTCGTCTCCCTCGAAGCCGAGGTCGCGAAAAATCTGCCTCAGAAAATCCAGCCGCTGACGGTAAACCTGTCTCACCCGGCGCGCGATGTTGGGATCCGCTTCCGCCCAGGCCCGCATCGGCACTTCGTAACGCGTCAGATCGTGGTCGAGGATCATCAGCATCGTCTGCTCGAGGCGTTTCCGGGGATCTCCCTCGCGCATCGTCGGGTTCGCCGTCACCACCTCGGTGAATTCATGCGCCCAGTATTCGATCATCTGCGACCGCAGATCGTCGCGATCTTTGAAGTGCCAGTAAAAACCGCTCTTCGAAATGCCCAGCACCCGCGCGAGGCGCTCCACACGGATCGCTTCCACTCCCTCCGTTTCGAGGAGATCCAAGGCTTTTTGCAGCCATTCTGCTTTTGATATACGCTTCATCTTGTGCGCTCAAGAGGGGAAAAGTGACATGTAAAGGCTTTCAGTTCGAGTGATTTCGGGGCGGTCGTTTGCTTGCGGTGGAGTTTTTTCAGATTGACGGGGAGGGGGCACGACATAATGATCCCCGTCGTCTAGACGCTTCCGTACATAGAATCAAATCCAGGAAAATCTTAACATTCATGAAAATCTCCAAATCAAATCGGAATCTGCTATTGGGCGCCCTCTCCTTCACCGGAATCGGAATCGCTATTGGACTCTATCTGTCGGATTCGAATGAAGGGTTCCCCGCCGTTCCGAGCGCACAGGCTCAGGATGCGGCTAACACAGACGAGCCCCTGGTTTCTCCCACCAAGGCGCGGGAGCGGGATGCCTACTATCCGAACAGCGAGGATCTCGGCGCCGATGAGATGCGGGTCACCGCCTGCGGCACCGGGATGCCCACTACCCGTTCTGCCCAGGCTGCTGCCTGCTTTCTGGTTGAGCTTGGCAACGGCGATAAGTTCCTCTTCGACATCGGCACCGGGTCGGCTGAGCGCATTTCGGCACTGCAGATTCCCTACGACTTCCTCGACAAGGTTTTCATCGGGCACCTGCACGCGGACCATTTTGGCTCGCTGCCTGAGTTGTTTATCGGCGGCGCCCTGATGGGGCGGCAGCGTCCCCTCCGCGTCTGGGGCCCGACCGGTCCGGTTCCCGAATTAGGCACCGCTTATGCCGTGCAGAAGATGAAGGAGATGTATACCTGGGATCTCGCCGGGCGCGTCGGTCTGGTTGATTTCCGTGGCTACGAACTGGACGTCACCGAATTCGATTACAAAGGTGAGAATGCGGTGGTCTACGAAGAGAATGGCGTTACGATCCGCTCCTTTCCCGCGATCCATTCGCTCGACGGCCCGGTCAGTTTCGGCCTTGAATGGAACGGCCTGAAGTTCATCTTCGGCTCCGACACCTATCCCAACAAGTGGTTCGCCGAATACGCGAGGGACGCCGATCTCGCGGTTCACGAGTGTTTTGTCGCCGTTCCCGACCTCGTCAGCAAGATGCGCTTCACCCCGGAGCAGGCCCTGCTGGTCGGCACTCAGATCCACACCGCGCCCGAGGCGTTTGGAAAGGTCATGACCGACATCCAGCCGCGGATGGCGGTGGCCTATCACTTCTTCAAGGACTTCGACACGACCGCGTCAATCAACGATCGCATCCGCACTACCTACGAGGGCCCGCTGAGTCTGGCCGAGGACTTCATGGTGTGGAACATCACCAAGGACAAGATCACCACCCGCATGGCCGAGGTGGATCATCATACCTGGGCGCCACCGCTGGCGAGCAAGGCCGAACTCCCCCAGGACGACGACCGTGCGAAATACAGCAAGGAGATGAACGTTCCGGCCGAGTCCATGCAATACTCCGACTTCATCAAGAATGGCCGCTGGGGCGGAGTCGACGAGGCGCTTCGCGGGATCTACAAAGAGGCTAGTGAAGCGTTGGGCAGAGAGTTCAAGTATCCAGGCGAGTGAGGCCCATCCCAGCGAAAATATGAAGCAGACCTTTTCAAGTTTCTTGGCCGTCTTCATGCTGATCCTGGCATCGGGTCCAGCCGAAGCTCAAGAGAACGCTTCCAACCCGCTCGCCGCCGTGAGCAACACGGATCGGCGTTTCCAGTATTTCGATCCGGAGGGTTCGGATCGCCGCGATTACTGGATCGGCGGCGATCGGCCCTATGATTGGGGTGCCGGCCTCGGGGCGCGGTTCAATTACTGAAAGTTGCTACGATCTGCCCGGCGTTCAGTTTGGTGCTTTTCCCAATGTAGCCCATCCCTATTCGTTGGCTGGATTTAGGGAGCCGTAATTGCCAACTCCCGGAGCGGAACTCATGGAGCTGGTCTCGCGGGCAGTCGCAAAGCGTCTCTCCGGCGCTCATACCTATGAGCGAACTGACAAGCTGGCTGGCGAGTTCTTCCACACCAGGTGGCCTCCCCATTTTTGGTGGCGCTCTATTGTTTCGAGAAGCGCTATCATTCAGGCGCGTCAATGCCGTCGGTGAGAGCATTCCTTATGGAAACCGCCTCATCACCAGCCCAATTACGATTGGCGCTGAAGAAAAGGCGGCGATGATACCCCATTCCTTTGGCTCTGGGGTTCTTAGACTGAGGACTTCCAGGAGAAAGGGTTGATAGCAGGCTGCCGCCAGCAGAATGAGGCAGATAAGATGGGCAGCCCAGATCATCGGATTACGAACGATCATGCTGGAAAAGTAGTTTTCATCCCGGTCCGCCATGTTGAAGACATGGGCGAGTTGGGCAATAGCCAGGGTCAGGAAAGAGACGGTAATCGCCTCTTCTTCTGTTTTCCCCATCCAGGTCATGCTGACATAAAAAGCACTGAGTGTGGCCCCTGCGATGACAGCGGCCTGCCACGAAATGGAGAGCCACTCTCTTCTTTCCAGAATTGATTTGGATCGTGCCCTAGGGCGGTGAGAAAGGACGTTGGCCCGGGACTGGGTGACGCCGAGGGCGAGAGCAGGAAAAACGTCAGTGACCAGATTAAGGAAAAGAATTTGCAGGGGAAGGATGGGGAGCTTTGCGGAGAATAGCATGGCCGTTGCCACGACAAGAATCTCGCTGAGATTGCATGAAATGAGATAGGCGACGAATTTGCGAATATTAGAGAAAATGGTTCGCCCCTGCTCGATGGCGGCAACGATACTAGGGAAGGCGTCGTCGCGCAGGACCATCGCCGCGGCTTCACGTGCGACGTCGGTTCCTCGAAGGCCCATCGCGATTCCGATATCAGCTTGTTTTAGAGCCGGGGCATCGTTGACGCCGTCTCCGGTCATGGCGACGATTTTTCCCTCTTCCTGATAGAGTTGGATCAGTTTAAATTTTTGGGTCGGCGTTGCCCGGGAAATAACTGTAGCCCGGAGCAGTCTGTTTCGATCAGCTTCTAAGGAGGGGTCCAGGGATTCAAATTCGGTCCCGGTCAATACTTCGCCCTGTTCTATGCCGATCTCTGAGGCGATCGAGTTTGCGGTGGGTCCTTGATCTCCGGTGACCATAACCACGCGAATGCCTGCGCTGAGGCAGGCTTCGATCGCATCGGGAACATCTTTGCGTGGTGGGTCGATTAAGCCTACCAATCCATAAAACTCAAGATCGCTGAAGGGATCTTCGTCTGATTTGCTAATCCTTTTTCCAGCGAGAGCGATGACCCGAAGTCCACGAGCTGCGAGGCTGGTGTTCCGAGTCTCCCAAGGATTGGCGGTTTGATCGAGATCGGGGCAAAGGGGGAAAATGGCCTCAGGGGCACCTTTAACCGAGACCTTCATTGCGGCCTCGTTCCGATCGACTGTCGCCATGCGACGAGTGTCCGCAGTAAACGGAATTTCCCTGAGGCGTTCCCAGCCTGCATGGAGGGCCTCCAGATCGAAGCCGGACTCCAGAGCGCCTTCGAGCAAGGCGAGTTCGAGGGGATCGCCCACCGACTCGAGGCCTTCTTTTGAGACATGGGCGTTGTTGCACAGGGAACTCACCTCCAGGAGTGAGAGCGTGGCAGGATCATCGGCACCGCTCGCCGATAAGCGATTCTCTGTATCGGATCCTGCAGGCCAGATCACCGAAACCTTCATCCGGTTCTCGGTCAGCGTTCCTGTTTTGTCGGTGCAGATGACCTCTGTGGACCCTAACGTTTCCACAGCGGAAAGATGGTTGATGAGCGCATTCCTCTCTGCCATTCGCCAAAGCCCTCGAGCCAATGCGATCGTGGCCACGACCGGCAATCCCTCGGGGATAGCGGCAATCGTGAGCGCGATGGCCGTCTGCAACGTCACCACGAGGTCTCGCCCCATGATGATACCCATGATTGCGATTCCGAGGGTTAGACCTGAAGCAATACGAATCAATCGATACCCGAGCGCGTTCAGCTGTCTTTCCAATGGGGTTGATTTCCGCTCCGCTTGATTAACCAGTTCTGAAATCCTCCCCAACTCGCTCTTTACTCCCGTTGCGGTGACCACGCCTGAACCTGTTCCTTCTGTGATCCGAGCGCCTCGGAAGAGCATTGAGCGGCGTTCGGCCAGTATCGTGTCGGGGGAGACTGGACGGGACTGTTTTCGAATAGGGAGCGATTCCCCGGTGAGCGAGCTTTCATCGGCCTGAAGCAGGTTTGCATCCAAAATGCGAAGGTCGGCCGGCACAATGTCTCCTGCCTCCACTATCACAATGTCTCCCGGAACCAGGTCGTCTGCTGAGAGCGTATACGAGTCACCACCTCGGCGCAGCCTTACCATTTGTCGTGTCAGATTCTTTAAGGCATCCATCGAGCGGTTTGCTTTCAACTCAGTGAAAAAACCGATGGTGGCGTTGATTAGGACAACGGCGAACACAGCAAGGGCTTCAACCCAGTCGCCAATTGCGATGGAAATGATGGCGGCAACCACCAGCAGTGCGACGATGAGACTCCGGAACTGCCGCAGCAGTATCTTCCAGGGACTCAGACTGGCGTGAGTAAGGACTCGATTTGGGCCAAAGTAATTCAGCCGGCGCGTCGCCTCTTCCTGAGAGAGCCCATCAATCGAAGTGCACAAAGAATCGGTCACTGAGGTCACTGAACTCGCCCATGGCGATGAGGGGGGTTCCAGAAACGTTTCGTTCCGATCTCTCTGATCCAGGGCTTCTGACGCCATTTGGTCAGACCTTGCCGGCCCCCCCGTTGCGCACCCATTTTGAGTGATCAATTGCGGATCTGGTCATGATAAGTTCGGCGAGGTTCTCGCGCGTGAGCCAGCGGGTCAGACTCCCCTTGTCATCCACTACGGCTGCTGCAGGGAGCTGAGACCGCATCAGCTTTTGCCAGGCATCAAGAGCGGAAGTCTCTTCGTCGACCTGAGAAGGGATTGTCTTTAGAGTGTCCGCGATCTGATGATCAGGTCCCTCTTCTCGCAAGCACCGGATGATCTCGTTTCTTGTCGCAATTCCGATGCATTGCCCGCCACTGTTTACGACCGGGAAATCCGCCTGTGACCCGTTTAGCATGAGATCGACCGCATATTGAATGGTGTCTGTCATCGCCAGGGAGTGAAATTCGCTCATTGCGGCGTCGCGAGCATTAACGCCTTCCAGAAGGTGTTCTGTTTCGGCCATCGAAGCTTCAGAGCCCGCGGCGAAAAAGACGAAGATGGCGATAAGCAGAAGAATCGGTTGTCCTCCCAGTAGTGCTAGGATCCCCCCGATAACCCCTATGGTCTGGCCCAGAGCTGCCGCAATTGAGGTCGCCTTTTCGCGGGGAATAATGAAGCTCAATGCCGCGCGAAAAACTCGTCCCCCATCCATGGGAAATGCTGGAATCAAATTAAAGACCAGGATGAAGAGGTTCGTCCAGATGAGTCCGTCTATCATCACGAAGGACTCTGATAAAACGTTCGAGGCACCCCAGTTTGGGAACCCACCTCGAACCAGTGTCAAAATGACGGCGATGACGAGATTGACCGCGGGGCCTGCCAGAGCAACAGCCAGTTCGTGGGATGGCTGCCTCGGGATTCGACTCATGCTCGCCAGTCCGCCGAAAGGGAGAAGTGTGATTCGAGGCGTTGTGATCCCATAGCGCAGGGCAGCGGCGACGTGGCCAAATTCGTGGAGCAGGACGCATAGAAAAATGAGAAGAACAAAGATGACGCTGGTCAAGCCTTCCTTGAAACCAGCTTCGGCACCGGCGGTAACTCCGATCCAGATGAGCAACAGGAAAAAGGTGAAGTGAATCCGAACTTCTGTTCCTGCGACCTTTGCAACTTTGAACGACCACTTCATGAGTTGAATAGTTGTTTCATCAGAAAACGAAAAGATGCTTTGTTGTATCTACTGGGCTCCGAAGGGAAAATAACCCTTTTGATGGCAGTAGGCAAAGAAAGGATTCTATCGAATAGATGGCATCGGACTCATCAAAATCAGATATTTTCTGGGCGTGAATTGCACAGTAGTTTGCATGCTTCCGTTGGCTGATCGCCTCCTTGCTGAGGCTCTTTTTGATTAACTCGTGCATGTGTTTTCGCAAGAAAGGCCGAGTCAGTTCCCTGTATCTCATTGCACAATGTGCTCATCATGGAACCTCGAGATATTCTTATAGTCGCCAACGGGAGTTCATTGCGGGCATTTCAGTATGAGTCGCGTGAGGAACGTCTTGATGAGCCAATTCGGCATCTAGTCGAATTGACACTTACCGAAGAGGAGGGTCATCCTGAAAGTGGTTTGCAAGAGGACACGGATCGTCAGGGGCGATTCGGTACCAAACAGAGGGCTGGAATTCGGGGGAATTTGGTCAGCGGCGAGCGCCATTCCCTAAAAAAGGAACAGGAGAAGCGGGCAGCGGTAGCAATTGCTGCGTCGGTTGAACACATTTTGAATAGAGCGGATGCGGAGTCGTGGGTCTTTGTCGTCCCGTCTCAATGGAAAGGGGAGATTGTGAGCCATCTTGGCGAGCAGATAGCCGCTCGAATGACCCTTTCAATCGTAGGCGACTGGATAAAGTTTCCGATCGCCAAGATCGAGAGCCTGTTGAAGTAGGGAGTGAGCTAGAATTTCATCTGCCTGCTTGCCTGTGTTTCTCGCTTTTGCGCAATACTATCGCTCCTTTGAGATCGTCAAAAGAGCATCATTTCGGTCGGCAACGATGTTTGATCCTATCACTTGTGTCGAGAAGGTCACTTGACCTTCGCTTCTAGGCCCAAGAGGCGCTCTGACAAGCAAGCTTCAGGACCAATGGAGTGTGCCTGAATATCGTCGACATGATGAGGGAATCCGCTCGATGGGTTGGGTTTTTCGGACCTGTCTTCTTGGGCCTCAGCTGGCTCCAGTTTTCTCCGCCCTGATCAGGCTATTTCGAGGTGTTGTTGATTGTGGTAGAAACCGCTCACCCAAATATGAAAAGTCGCATCACTCTCATTCTCTCTATCGCAATGATTGGTCTTCTGGCCGGTATTGCAGCGGCTCAAAATCAGAAAAAGGGCAAGGCGACACCGAAGAAGCAGCCCAAGAAGGAGTTCTATTCAGGCAAGCCGATCAAGGCACTCATCATCACGGGCGGGTGCTGCCACAATTATCTCTATCAGACTTTTGCATTGGGATCGGGAGTTCAGAAAGTCGCCAATGTTGATTTCGAAGTCGTCAATGTAGGGGGGCGCGGCACCGCAGCGATGATTGATCTCTACAACAATCCTGAGTGGGCAGCAGGCTATGACGTGGTGATCCACAACGAGTGTTTTGCCAAGACTACGGACTCCGATTATATCCGGAAAATTACGGAGGCCCATCGTGGCGGGACTCCGGCGGTCGTGATTCATTGTGCGATGCACTCCTACCGGGATGCAGAGGTCGATGACTGGCGCGAATTTCTCGGGGTGACGAGTCGCCGTCACGATCACCAAAGCAACTATCCGGTCAAAGTGATCGATGCCGATCACCCGGTGATGGAAGGTTTCCCCTCTGATTGGGTGACGCCGATGGATGAGCTCTACATCATCGAGCGTGTCTGGCCGAACACGAAAATCCTTGCCAGTTCAGTGAGTGAAAAGGATGACACTGAGAATCCTGTGATTTGGGCCAACCACTTTGGAGGCACTCGCATTGTCGGGACAACCTACGGGCATTCGGATGAGACCTTCGGGGAAGACGTTTTTATCCGAATGATGGCCCGTGCCATTGTCTGGGCGTCGGGAGCGGCGTCTGCTGAATAGAATTTCGTTTGGTTCAGAGCCGGGGAAGTTTGAGTGAGTGCTTCAACTTTCCCGGTTTCTATTTTAGCGACCCACTAAGGAAGGTCGTCTGGCGCTTCCTTTCTGACCGCGCTGCCTTTCTTTTTATCGGTAGAGGAATTGCCTTTGGGAGTAGATTTTTCGAGCGAGAAACTGAAGGCCTTTAGATCGTCGAGTTTCATGTCTTTTAGTTGCTCGCGGGCTTTTGCTGGAAGGCCTTCTATTCCTTTGCGGATGTCGAATTCGCCTTTGTGTATCAGCTTTTTGTCTTCGTCACGGATTTCGATGAGGTGTTCGCCGTCTTTGAGCGTGACGGTGACATCACCTTTCTCGTTGTCGATCTTGAGGACTCCACCGGCGCCAAAGATGTTGACCGGAAAGCCTGGGCGAAGGGAGAGGGATGGAGGACGGCCGTCGCTATGCTCGCGCTTTACCTTGCCCATGTTCTTCTCCATCCAGTTGTTCCAGTAATCCTGCTGCCGCATCATCGTCTCCTGCCAGTTCTGAGGGTGGTGGCCTGCCGATGGAGGCCCGGGCCGGTGCGTCGGCGGCAGGGCGGCGGATCCCAGAGTTGCCTGGATGGTTTCCTCACGTCCTTTCCGAATGACGCTCAAGGAGATCTTTTTGCCGCTCTTTTCCCGGCGAACTAACAGCGAAAGGTGTTCCGGTGAAATGAGAAGTTGGTCTTCAAATTTAACGAGAATGTCGTGGGATTTTAAACCGGATTTTCCTGCCGGGGAGTCGGTGATGACTTCTTGGATTTGAATGCCGAACCCCTTTTCTAAATCGAGGTGCTGGCGCAGGGACGGGGCGACCCCGGAGGTGGCGATGCCAAGCCAAGTACGCTCGGGGTCTTCAGGGGCTTTCGTTTTTTCGGGTACGGGTCGTGGCTTGGCCTGCGGGCGGGGCCGAGGATCGGGCTTAGCTCCCGGCTGTTTGATTTGAGAGTCCGGAGCATTAGCCTCCGGTTTCGCTTTATCTCGGCTCTCCGGGTTCTTCTTGTTGTCAGCTTGCGAAGAGCCGGGAACGGCGATGACAACCAAGGCGAAAAGCCTTAAAGCGGTTAAGAGGGGTTTCATGGGGCTATCAATTCGGGGAGTTTAATCGACTTGAAGAGGAACGATGATTTGTTCGTTCCGGGGGGTGAAAACACGAATGTTGGTTCCGGTCTTGGGGTCGTGCCAGTGGTAGGCATCTTCGTAGTTCACATTCATCTGTTCACGCGGGCCATCCTTGGTATGTATGACGCCGTTAGACGATGTGTTGACGACATAACCGTGGGCCGAAACCGGTACGAGTCGCGATTCGACAGAATCCATGGGGATCGGATCTAGATGAGTGAGGTCGGCGACTTTTGGAGGTAATTCCTGTCTGAGAGAGCCCGAACCAAACTGAATGTAGCCAAATACGCCAATCAGGAGGCAACAGATGAAGGCGAGTGGAATGACCCTCTTCCTCCGGACTTGGGAGGGGGCTTGATCTGCCTCCACGGCAATACGGTCATAGTCCCGAAGGAGACGGGCAGTCTGGCCCACATCCATCGCAGCCGGCTGGAGTTGCTTGAGTAGCGATTCCAGCTCTTCTTCAGGTCCCGGTTGTTCGGGGTCATGGTGTTTTCCGCTCATCTTCTCCGGTAGAGCGCGGAGCGTGAGGTATCTTGTCTAAAAGAATACTGCTTTTTCGGATTTTCTTTCGCCTGGAATTTCTGGCGTTCATCCTAGGGGTTTGGCGGCGTGGAGCCGCTTCTGCCACCGTGATATCTGACGCCCCACATTGGTTGGCGACGGAGCACCAATGGCCTTGCGGGCTCGCAGGGCGGTTTTCAAATTAAGCACTTTGAAAACATCCTCTTTGAAGGTGTCAGAGAACAGTTGGAATTCGTCCAGGGACATATCCGGGAAGCCCCGCTTCTCACGAATGCTGTAGGCCGTCAATTTCCCGATAATCTCGTGCGCGTCGCGAAACGGAACTTTGTTCAGCACCAGATAGTCAGCTAGATCGGTTGCCAGAAGAAAGGGGTCGGAAGTGGCACTGAGCGTTCGGTCTTCACGGATCTTCGCGACGGCCATCATCTCGGCAAAGACTTCGAGAGCCATCTTGATCTGATCGATAGAGTCGAAGAGGGGTTCTTTGTCCTCTTGCAGGTCCCTGTTGTAGGTCATTGGAAGCCCCTTGATCGTGGTCAGGAGTGTCATGAGATTGCCGATGAGTCGTCCCGATTTTCCGCGGGTCAATTCAGCCACATCGGGATTTTTCTTCTGCGGCATCAGGCTGGATCCGGTGGTGTGGGCATCGCTCAGCTCGATAAATCCGAATTCGGCAGAGGCCCACAAAATGACGTCTTCGCTGAGCCGGGAAAGATGGATGCCCACCATAGAGATGATAAAGAGCAGTTCGGCGATGTAGTCTCTATCGCTGACAGCATCCATACTGTTCTGCGTAACGGACGGAAATTTGAGTTTCTCAGCAACCAGATTGCGGTTCAAGACAATGGTTGATCCGGCCAAAGCGCCAGAGCCGAGGGGCATCACATTGATCCGTCGATAGCAGTCCCGAACACGCTCCTTATCCCGTTCCAGCATCTCGACGTAAGCGAGCAGGTGATGAGAGAAAAGGACGGGTTGGCCACGTTGAAGGTGAGTGTATCCGGGCACCACGGCCTCGGGGTGATTGACTGCCAAGGTGATGAGCGCATTCTGCATCGAGGTGATGCGGGCGAAGAGCAGGTGCGATTCGGCCCGGCAATAGAGTCGGGTATCGAGAGCGACCTGATCGTTTCGGCTTCGGGCGGTGTGAAGTTTGGCTCCCGGCGCTCCGATTTTCTCGGTCAGTGCCGATTCGATATTCATGTGAATATCTTCGAGGCTGGTTTTGAATCGAAATTCGCCGGTTTCGATCTCAGTTTTAATCTCCCGAAGGCCTCGAACGATGGCGCGTTCTTCGGTCTTGTTGATGATGCCGGCGTCCTGCAGGGCGGCAGCATGCGCCATGGAACCTTCGATATCATAGGCGTAGAGTCTCCAGTCGTAGGAGATCGATTCGCCGTAGCGTTGCACTAGATTCGAGGTCTCAGTTTGGAAGCGGCCTTTCCACATAATTCTGTCTTCGTGTTGTGACGGGCAATTTTCAACCCGGATTTTGCCTCAGCTCTGCTTTCCGAGGCGCATTTTGATCAAGTTTTCGCAGACTCCATCGGATCGAAGCTTGTCACAGCAGGCCTCGATACGCATGGCTTTTGAAGTGGGGCGAAAGCCAAGCCTCCGCGTGATACAGTCGATTAGCACCGCCGTGTTTTCGTCTTCAAACTCGATAACGGTGCCACAATCCACGCAAATGAGATGATTGTGGTCGGGGGAATCCAGAAAATTTGGATCGTAAACGCGCTCATCCCGTCCCAAGTCGATTTCCCGGAGAAGGCCGCATTCAACGAGTAAAGTGACGGTGCGGTACACGGTCGCACGGGAGGTCTTCGGGTCGATCCGACGCGACTTATCCAGCAGTTCTTCTGCAGTGAAGTGATCGTCGTTGGCAAAAGCTGCCTCGACAATGACGTCACGCTGAGCCGTGCGGCGCATTCCGCGCTGCTGGATGTACTTGTCGAAGCGTTCTTTTACCTCTGCGTTCATTCACTTCTTCTTGAAAAAAATCAGGCCCTTCTAAGAGGTTCCTGCTAAGTGTAGTGTATCACTAGCAGAATTCCCCGCCAAATGTCCATTTTTCCGGAACCCATTCTTCGATTTGATCCGATCTACCAGGCCCGTGTCTGGGGGGGCAGGGCCATGGAGTCGAGGTTTAGCCGGACACTTCCGGATTCGAGTTTCCCTATTGGAGAGTCATGGGACATTTCAGCCCGGGATGAGGCAGATTCTCCTGTCGTTTCAGGGTCCATGGCAGGAAAGACTTTGAGACAACTCTGGGAAGACGCAGAAATCCGAAGTTCGATTTTCGGGGATTCGGCACCGAAGTCGGATCATTTTCCATTGCTGTGCAAGATCCTGGATGCTCAAGAGAGGCTTTCGATTCAAGTGCACCCTCCGGTTGAGGCGGCGGCGGTCTTGGGTGGGGAGCCCAAGACCGAGGTGTGGTATATCGCTCATGCGGAACCGGGTGCCTGCCTCTACGTCGGTTTTAAGAAAGGTGTGACCAGGGCTTCGTTTCGAGCTGCTCTGGAGAGTGGCAGTGCTGAAGGCTGTGTTCATACTATCCCTGTTGAGACGGGAGATCATATTTTCATTCCGAGCGGTCGACTTCATGCCATCGGGGCCGGGGTGGTGATCTATGAAATTCAGGAGAACTCAGACACCACCTATCGCGTGTATGACTGGGCCCGGCCGGGCATGGATGGTCAGCCGAGACAGCTACACATCGAGGAATCGATGAAGTGCATCAATTTTGCGGATATTGAGCCAACGATGGATAATTCGGACGGCACGTTGCTGGCAGAGTGTGAGAAATTTCGGCTTGAGCGACATTCCGTTGCAGAGGGCGAGCCTATAAGCACCTGCCTGAGAGGGCGATTTGCGATCGGGACAGTTATTTCGGGGCAGCTGTCCTCTGGAAACGAGAGCCTCAAGGAGGGAGATTTTTTCATGGTTCCCGTCGCCGCCGATACTGCGGGAATTGTTGCAGGAGCCGATGGTGCAGAGTGGCTCCTGACGACATGGCCGGGCTAGATCGCTGATTCTAATTGGCCCAGCCTGATCTCAAACGATCTGAACCCGGGTCAGGTCCTGTGTGTCGATCATCCCGCAGGGTAGCCCCTCATCGTCGATCACGACGAGGTCATCGATACGGTGGTCTTCGAGGATCCTGAGGACCTCGCCGACCAGTTTGTCAGAAGTTACATGGATGGGATTTTTCGTCATGACTTCGCAGACGGGCTTCTTGCCGAACTCAGGGTCGCCGGATTGAAACTCTCTCGCCAGATCGCCCTGAGTGAACACCCCAGCCAACTTGCCCAGGGAGTCGATGATGACGACGGCGCCGGCGCGGGAGCCGGTCATGCGTGAAACTACTTCGATGACAGGCATGTCAGGATTCACTAACACAAAATCATCACCAGTTCGCATGATGTCGCTGGCGCGGAGTAGAAGGGATCTTCCGAGTGAGCCACCTGGGTGAAATTCGGCGAAGTTCTCCTTGGTGAGACCCCGGGCTTCCATCAAGACCATGGCAAGAGCATCTCCTATGACGAGGGTATTGGTCGTGCTGGATGTGGGCGCCAGATTGAGGGGGCAAGCTTCCCTTTCAACGTGAATATCGATGACGCAATCAGCGGCTTTACCGAGGGTCGATTGTGGCTTTCCGGTGATAGCAATCAGTTGAATGTGTCGCCTTTTCAGGTGAGGCAGGAGAGTTAGCAACTCCGCAGTCTCGCCTGAATAGCTCAGGGCGATGATGCTGTCTCCCTCATTGACGAGTCCAAGGTCACCGTGCAGAGCATCCTGACAATTCAGAACTGTGGCAGCAGCGCCGGTGGAATTCAGGGTGGCCGCCAGCTTGTTGCCCACATTGCCGGATTTTCCAACACCGACGATGATGACTTTGGATCCCTGCTCAACCGTGGTCTTGAGAGTTTCAACGGCGGCGACGAAGGCAGCATCGACCCGATTGAGAAGGCGTTCGAGCTCCTCCATTTCAAGTGAAATGACGCGACGGGCTTTTTCGAGATAATCCATAGGAAGGAAAGGCGATACGATAGGGCTAACTATCGCCGGCTCAATTCAAAACATTTCCAGCTGCTGATCGTTGCCCGTATCGAGAGGACGAAATCTGATGCCTGCCCCGATCAGCCGGACGGATCTGCCTCCTCCGCGGTCCCATGCTTCTGCCAGCAGCTCCCGGTACATTCCGAGATCGATAGTGTCGGCAGCGCGTTGGGCCGAAGTTATCTGAAAATCTTCGAATTTAAGTTTCAAGACGCATTCGCGAATCAGTCGATCAGTGTGATGGGAGGAATAGTCATCGGCCAACTCGACCACCAGTTCATCCAGTTTGCCGAGTCCTTCCTCCACCGACTCAAGATTCTGGCGAAAAGTCCGCTCGGTGCTAAGGGATTTGCGCTCACGATTCGGATTCACCGGTCTGTCATCGATTCCACGGCAAAGCCGATAGAGGACGCTGCCGAACTTGCCGAACCGCTGCACCAATTCAAATTCACTGCGTTCCTGTATCTTGCCGCAGGTGGGAATGCCGGCTTCGTGAAGCCGGGCTGCGGTTCGTTTGCCAACTCCCCAGATTTTTTCGACAGGGAGATCCATGAGGAAATCGGAGATCGACTCATCGGAAACCTCGAACTGACCGTCGGGCTTGTTCCAGTCGCTTGAGATTTTTGCGAGAAACTTATTCCTAGCAATACCGGCGGAGGCGGTCAGGCGAGTTTCCTGCTGGATTCGTTCACGGATCTCCCATGCGATAGAAGTCGCTTCGGAATTCAGGTGTGAGACATCGAGGTAGGCTTCGTCCAGCGACAGTGGTTCAACCAAATCGGTAAACTGAGAGAAGATTGTGCGAATTCGAGCAGATTCACTGCGGTAGAGGTCGAAACGCACCGGCAACATGACGAGATCGGGACAGAGCTCGCGGGCTTTGAAGGCGGGCATGGCGGATCGGCATCCGAATTTGCGGGCCTCGTAGTTGCAGGTTGTGAGGACACCCCGCCCGCTGGTCCCACCGACTGCGACAGGTTTGCCCGCGAGTTCCGGCCGCTCCCGAAGCTCAATGGCCGCATAGAAGCAATCCATGTCGACATGGATTATCTTCCGGGGAGGGGTGGCATCGGGCATGGAATCCCTTAATGTGGCGCTCACTCATGCGGACAGCAACCGGAGGAAAGGATTGAACTGAATCCCGACTCATGTGTCTTTCGTATGAGTCTTATCCATGTCCGACTACGCGATCATCATCCCGGCATACAACGAAGAAGCTTATCTGGCGGCTACGCTGGCTTCTGTGCGTTGTGCCATGAAAGCCGTGGTTGGAAGAGAGGGGTGGCTGATTGTGGTTGATAATAATTCCACGGATAGAACTGCACAGGTGGCTCGGGAAAATGGAGCCGACCAAGTGGTGTTTGAGCCGCACAATCAGATTGCCCGGGCGCGCAATGCCGGTGCCGAAAGTACGGATGCCCTTCACTTGGTTTTTGTCGATGCGGATACTCAGGTCCCTGCTGAGACACTTCAAAAGGCGTTGGAGCTCCTTGCCTCAGAAACAGTTGCTGGCGGGGGTGCCGGAGTAGTGATGGATCAACCGGTCACGCCCATGGTGAGGTGGATCACTTCGAGCTGGAACCGGGTATCGGCGAGGTGGCAGTACGCGGCCGGTAGTTTCTTCTTCTGTCGGCGTGATGTGTTCGAGAGTGTGGGTGGCTTTGACGAGTCGGTCTACGCAGGAGAGGAAGTTTGGTTTGCCCGTCGTATCAAACGTTGGGCCAAAAAACAGGGAATGGAGTTTAAGGTGCTCATTGATCTGCCGGTGGTGACTTCAGCGCGAAAATCTGCCTGGTTTTCGACTGGTGACTTTGTGATGCAGATAGGTCTGATTTTCCTGTTTCCCTGGGCGACCCGGAGCAAACGTTTCTGTGGAATCTGGTATCGTCGGCCCGAGGAGAGCAAAATTACAAATATTTAGTCCACCACTTGGTAGCTGAGTTCAGTGACCTCGCGTCCTCCCTTGATCGCTTTTTGCTCATAGAGTGTTCGAACGCGGTGTGCGTGATACTGAGATGGGTGAGATGATTTCCAGTGGGCACTTTGATCCAATATGGCCCGACAGTGATCGGCGTATTCGGAGACGTCAGTAACGATGAGGAGTTCGCCGGAATCTGAGAGATGGCGTCGGATTACATCGGCCATTCCTTCCTGAACGAGCCGCCGGTGGGCATCTCCCTGGTCGGGCCATGGATCGGGGAACTGAATGATGACCGCCTGAGCAGCGGATTCTTTGAGGTGGTCAGTGAGGATCAGTCGGGCGTCACCGCGCATGATGCGCACATTGCTCAGCTTCAGATCGTGGATCTTTTGTGTCGCTGCAGCGAGTCCGGGACGGTGGACTTCGATACCGAGGACTCGATACTCAGGGAGTGATCGGGCCAAATGTACGAGGTGATCGCCCATCCCAAATCCAATTTCGATCAGGAGAGGACCATCGTGGAGAAAGTGAGAATCGAGATCGATCACTTCGTCGTGTTGAAATGTGATTCCGTAGTCGGGCCACCATGTTCTAAGCGCGCGTTTTTGCCCCCGCGTCATCTGTCCACGGTTGCGGAGAAAGCTGGGCGCCCAGCGAAGTTTTCCATTTCGTTTCAGATTCGACATTTCACAGAGGCGAAGAGATGTGTATTCTAAGCGCATGATGCCCACTAGAGCAAAGACAGGAGTGCCCGTTATGGGATGGATTTTTATCGTATTGCTCAGTTTTCTGGCGACCGGCATGGCTGCCGATTGGCCAGAGTTCAGAGGGCCCGACCGGGCTGGTCTGTGGGATGCTGATGGATTGGTAGAGAACTTTGAGGGGATGGGGAATCCTCTCAAACGCGTCTGGTCAGCCCCGGTGGGCGCTGGCTACAGTGGACCCACCGTGGCAGGGGACGGTGTTTTCCTGATGGATCGCGGTGCTGTTGGCGAATCAGAACAGGTGGAACGGATTGTCTGTGTGGATCGCAACACCGGCGCTTTCAAATGGGTGCATCAGTATCCGTGCCTTTATACAGATGTTGGGTATGGCTACGGTCCGCGGACCAGCGTGACGATAAAGGGAGGTAAAGCCTGGGCATTGGGGATGATGGGAAATCTCCATTGTCTGGATGCCGAAACCGGGGAGGTGTTGTGGGCCCGCGAACTGGGCCACGACTACCAGATCGATATGCCGACCTGGGGGCTGACTGCTTCGCCCCTGCTCGAGGATGGGGTGCTTGTTGTTCAGATTTCAGCGATGGATGACGCCGCCACTGTGGTAGGGCTTGAGGCTGAAACGGGAGAGGAAAGATGGAGGGCGTTTTCGGATAAAGGATCCTACGTCTCACCCGTCATGATCGAGCAGGCGGGGCAACGCGTCCTTGTTGTGTGGACTGGACAACGTCTTGCCGGGATGAATGCGGCGACGGGTGAAGTCCACTGGGAAATCGCCACCAAGCCTAACAAAATGCCCATTAATGTTCCCGGGCCTGCCTTGAGCGAGGATGGGACACTTTTGTTTCTCTCTGTCTTCTATGATGGATCACGGCTTATTGAAATCAGCCAGACCGAGTTAAGTGCGACGGAGCGCTGGCACCGGCAGGGGATTAACGAGCGAAAAACGGATGCGCTTCACAACATGATCAGCCCTCCGTATCTGTATCAGAATCACATCTACGGCATCGACAGCTACGGGCAGATGCGTTGCCTTGATCCGGCGACGGGCGATCGTATTTGGGAAAATCTTACTGCGGTACCGCAAGGAAGATGGGGTACGGGCTTCATGGTGAGGAATGGTGAGCGCACCTGGATGCTGACTGAGCGGGGCGATCTGGTGATCGCGAAGTTGAGTCCCAGTGGTTACGAAGAAATCGATCGGGCTCGATTAATCGAGGCGACGACTCCATTGAAACAGCGCACTGAGGGAACTGTGTTGTGGTCTCATCCCGCCTACGCCGGAACACAGATTTTTGCTCGAAATGACAAGGAACTGATTTGTGTCGAGCTAGGGCAATAGCTGAACGAATGCGGGTACGGGGAATCGAACCCCGGTCTCATGCTTGGGAAGCACGCGTCCTACCATTGAACGACACCCGCAGTGTTTGTGCGAAACCGGCGACATGATGATGAGTCAGGTCCAGTTGGGCAAGGAAAACTCTGTATGAGAGAAAAGATTTACGCATGAATCGAATTACCCGGTCGATTCTTGAATGAGTTCGCGGAATCCACAGAACGTTTTTCCATCGTCTGCCGGTTCATCGGGGACCGGCTCGGTGCTGGAAAGGTGATCATTGCAGACAGATTGAAACTCATTGAGTGAGGTGGCGCGTCGCAGCTGTTGCCGCAGGTCTCCGTCGTGAATGCCTGAGGCGATGTAGTTAGCGAATTTTTTCATGCGATTGACGAGCTGGCTGTCTGAGTCGAAGTCGCCCTCACTGGCCACTTCGTCGGTGAGTTCGCCGAGGTAGTTGTTGAGATCGTTGAGGGACGGCTGAGAGGCGGGGCGCCCTGACATGGCATCTCTTATCTGGGCGAAGATCCATGGATTCCGAATGCCGCCGCGTCCGATCATGAGGCCCGCTGCTCTGGTCTTCCGGTGCATGGCCAGCGCTGTGTCCGCGGAGATGATGCTGCCGTTGGCAGTGACGGGATAAGAAAGGGTTTCGACCGCACGGGCAATGCAGTCGGTATGAACGGGAGACTGATACTTTTCCAGAACCGTGCGCCCATGGATCGCGAGGCCATCGATTGGCAGCGTGGAGAAAAGAGCCAATAGATCATCAAATTCGTCGGCCGATTCGAATCCGATACGGGTCTTGAGTGTTAGTGATCCGTCCACGACATCGCGTAGCTCCATAGCGATACGACGAATTAGATCGTGATTTTTGAGCAGAGCGCCGCCGGCCTGTTTGCCGCACACTCTGGGGGCGGGGCAGCCGAGGTTCACGTCGAACCCCGCGCAGTCAGTGGCATTCTGGATCAACTTCACCGTGCGAACGAGGTGTTCGGGTTCGTTGCCTATCATCTGGGCAATCACTGGATGGCTTTTCCCCATCTCGGTAACGGACCGAAGGATGGGCTTCTCCGGGTGGGAGTCGCGATGAACGCGGAAGTACTCGGTGATATAGAGGTCAGGCCCCTGGCGTCGTTCCAGGCACCGCCATAGGGGCAGGACGGAGACGTCCTGCATGGGGGCGAGAGAGAGTATGGGGAGATCAGGCACTTCCTGACCAAACAGGGTTGTGTGCGGGAGTCAACCCTGTCGGGTGCGAGCCTCGGGAGGCTCCCGTAATTCGGTCGTTCTTTGTCGAGGCGGGTCAGGCCAGTTGGACCGCAGCGTCGTTCTCCTGACGGAAAAGGTCGCAGAGTATTGGGGGCCGTGTGATGATTGATCAGCCGCCTGAATATTGAGAAAAATGATGTTCAGCTTCCTGCTTATCAATTCACTGAACTGGAACCTGATGGGTTAGAGTGATTGCGAACTTAGTTTGTGATCCTATGGAAACCCTTATTCTGATTTTTGTTTTCTTAACTTTCCTTTTGGTTCTGGGCCAGAAGTCCACCTTGAATGCACTGAAGCGCGAGGTTGGAGTATTGAAGGAAGAGATTCGGTCCAGAAGGAAGACTGAGGGTGTCAGGAGAGCTGGTGCCGAATTCGAACCCGCTAAGGAGGAGGATAGCGCCAATGCTTGCGATGAAATCGGGGTAGAGCACGCCGAGGAAGAAGGCGCTCCGAAAAATAGAGCGAGTGCTGAACCTGCTTATTCCGTAGCAAAACCACCACCGTTGCCAGAGCAGGAAGTGCCCGCCGAAGCCGCTCGTACCGCCGAAGTAAAAAAGGTGGTGATTCCCCCGAAGGAGCCGTCAAAATTTGAAACCGCTGCTCGCGAGGTATTGCGAAAGATTTGGAGTTGGATTGTGGTGGGCGAGGAGCATCGTCCGGACGGTGTCACAATGGAGTTTGCGGTCGCGACGACGTGGTTGCTGCGGCTCGGGGTGTTGATCCTGGTGATAGGAATCGGGTTCTTTCTGAAATACTCAATTTCGAGGGACTTGATGGGGCCGATTGGGAGTGTCGCTCTGGCCTCGGTGATAGGAGCGGGATTGATTGCGGGTGGATTAAAACTCTTTGGAGGTCGATACGATCTGCTTGGGCAGGGTCTGGCGGGTGCCGGAATTGCGGCGCTCTATTTCAGTTTCTTTACGGCTCATGACAGTGCGACGCTCGGAGCTGTGCCGGCATTTGGGTTGATGATTCTGGTTACCCTGGTGGCCGGATTTATTGCCGTTAGGTTCAATTCACTGCTGGTGGCACTGCTCGGATTGCTGGGAGGGTACGGCACTCCGATGATGATTTCCGACGCATCGTCGAGTGTGGTGGTGTTGTTGAGCTATGTGGTCCTATTAGGTCTTGGCGTATTCTTGATCGCCTGGAGGAAGGAGTGGAGGTTGCTCCACTATCTGAGTTTCATCGCGACCTATGTGCTGGCCTGGATGGCGACGGACCGAGGATTTTCATCGGAGCGGTTCTGGGAGTTCATGCCTTTTCTGGTCGCCTTCTTCATTCTCTTTTCCACGGTGACGTTTATTCACCAGTTGGTTCACCGTCGTGCCTCTACCATTTTGGAGTTGTTGTTCTTATTCCTTAATGCCGGCGTCTTTTTCGGGTTCTCGGTTTTCTATGTGAATCAAACTTTCGAACGCGAGGCGATTGCGGTGGTGACTCTTGGCTTGGCCCTCTTCTACGTAGGACATGTTTATGTGTTCCTGAAACGGGAGGTTTTGGACAGGGGGCTACTGATGAGTTTCCTTGGGTTGGCGTCCTTCTTTGTAGCCGTCACGCTGCCGCTGGTACTGTCGGAAGGATGGATCACAGTCAGTTGGGCGATTCAGGGGTTTGTGATGCTGTGGATCGCATCGCGGCTTAAGAGTGAGTTCCTCAAACAGCTGGCCTATATTCTTTATCTGGTGGTTCTGGCCCGTTTCGCCATCTTCGATCTGCAGGGTCAGTTCGGCGGTCTGTCCCGCAACCTTCCAGCGGGAGAGTACGGAGTGCACTTGTTGGAGCGTCTCATGATCTTTGGTGTTCCAATCGCTTCATTCTTTGCTGCGGGACGGCTTTTCAATCGAGAGAACAATTCCGACCCCAAATGGACAGTCGGAGGAGAGAACGATATCAAGCCGTGGTTCGGGCAGTCATTGTTGAGTCGCGTCAGTTTTTGGATCGTGGTGGCCCTGAGTTTCATCTATCTCAACTTCGAGGTATATTACAGTGCGGGTTCATTTTACGACCCGCTGGTCCGTCCAGCGATCACTTTGGTGTGGATTGGTTTTTGCGCGCTCTTATTGAGGGAGATGCTGGCTGATCGTGGAGCGGTGGTCGCTGTGTTCTTCTGGATATTGACGGTCGCTGTTGTTGCGAAAGTCTTCCTGTTTGATTTCACCTACTGGAGGCCGGGGTTCGACTTTGATTTCTCCCGGAATGAACTGGTCTCGGGTCTGATGATGCGCTTTCTCAACTACGGAGCTGTCGTCGCCTTTCTGCTGGTGGTGTGGCAGGTATTGGGACGGAGAGAGGGGAAGGCCAACCTTGCAGGGGTGTTTGGATATGCGTCCCTTTCGGGAATTTTCATCTATTCAAGTCTTGAGATTTGGACGGCTCTGAGCCGCTTTCTTGAGGACTTTCAAATGGGTGGCATTTCGATCTTCTGGTCGCTGTTTGCGATCGGTCTACTGCTGACTGGTATTTCAAAAAGTCGCGCTGTGCTGAGGGGACTTGGACTACTCCTGTTAGGTGGGGTGGTAATCAAAGTGTTCTTTGTTGATCTATCCGGTCTGGACCAATTCTACCGCATCATCGCCTTTATCGTGCTCGGCGTGATCGTCCTCTTTGGTTCATTCCTCTATCTGAAGTACTTCAACCGCTTCGAAACCAAATCAGAAGACTCAGAGGAAGCAATATCATGAAATCTATTTTTCTTATCGCCACACTGGCATTCGTCGGGATCAACTCTGGTTCATTGGAGGGCGCCGAATTTGATGCTTCATCGTTCAAGTTCAAAAGGGAGATTTACCCCGCCGCTGCCAGGGACGGAGTTGGAGTCATTCGAGCGGATCAAGATCTGTTTCTGAATGCTGCGGACAGATTCATCGATGTGCGTCTGATCAAAATGAAGGAAGGAGGTTGGATTGAATGGCCTCACCTCGTAGAGCGTGTCGATTCAGGGGCAGTGAAATCGCAGGCGCGGTCGATTCCGAATGAAGTCGTCTCGTTCGATGAGAATGAGGACGGCAGTATCGAGATTGTGACGCGACTGGCGAAAGGCGCTCCCGCTGCTGCGACTATCGAGATCAAAACACCGCTGAGAGATTTCGAAAAATCGGTCCGTGTCTCAGGAAGCGGCGACGGCGAATCCTGGGAGACGCTCATCGAGGGGACTCTCATTTTTGATCGGCAGCGATTTGTCGATTTTAGACGGACAAAGCTGACGCTTCCCGGTAATGATTTTCGCTTCTTTAAGGTGATGATCAGCGGCGCGACGGATGAGCAGCGATCCGCAGTTCGTGAAGTAACAGAAGCCGTTCATGAGCAGTCTGGAGTGAGTCGTGAGGAAAGGGCTCAAGTGCGCACGCGTCTCTTTCGGGTTGATGGGTTGGCCTTTATGACCGCGCCAGTGCATCATCCTGCCGGGAGCGGAGAGCAGGCGTATCCGATTGAGGTGGAGTCGATTGTTGAGAACGCTGAAAAGAAGCAGACGGAAGTGACTATCCGGGCGGGTAAGACTCCCATTCGGGAGCTTTCACTTTTGGTCGATGACCGCAACTTTCGTCGCGAGGTAAGGGTTGAAGTGCCGAGGACCGATGTGCCGGATGAGTGGCGGGTTATTGAGTCGAGCGTGGTCTACCGATACGAAATTGGCGAGGTGAGAGAAGAATGCCTGAGTTTCCGAATGGAAGAGTATCGGAGCGATCGCTATCGCCTCGTTATCTCGAATAAGGACAGTCCTCCGATTCGGGTAAAAGGCGTTGAGGGCAGAGGATCGATTTACAATATGATCTTTATTTCTGAGCCAGGTGATCGCTTTCAGGCTTTCTACGGTTCCGGAAAAAACACAGTGAAGAAACCGTCCTACGACGTGGCCGCGATCATACGGGCCCGCGGAGCGGGCGTTGGTCAGGAGGTATTTCCATTTGGAGAGCCGATGGCGAATGAGGCCTACAAGAAAGCGGAAGTCTCTGTGCGCTCCTTGTTTGAACGGAAGTGGGTTCTCTGGCTCGCGATTGCCCTGGTCGTGGCGGTGCTGATTTGGGCGCTCTATGGGACGGTGAAACGGGTGGAGGATCTACCTCAATAGTAGCGGGCACTGCCGCTCAGTAAGCTAAATATACAGTTTAAGCTTGATAAATAGAGCTTAAAAGGTATTTTAAGCTTATGGAAAACGATACCCCCAAACCAAGAAGCCCCAGATTTCCCTTTATCCCACTGGAGGAAGCCATCAAACATCTGCACAAATTGAACGCAGTTCAATCTGACGCGTCACGACCCATGAAGCGTCCTGAGATGCTGAAGGCGCTCGACTACGGCAGCTTTCACGGAGCGGCCATTAAGACGATCGCTGCATTGCGGGCCTACGATCTTTTGGAAAAACGAGAAGACGGTGTTGCTGTTTCCGCGGTTGGACGGGGGATTTTGGACTCGAGGTCGGAAGAAGAGACTCTCGACCTGCGCCAGCGTGCAGCCTTGTCTCCGTTGATGTTTCGACGTATTTGGCGTCGGGCTCGTCATTGCTCCCGCGGGGAGTTGAAGGAGCAATTGCTAGAGCGTGGATTTACTGAACCAGGAGCCAAGCGGGCCAGCAAGATATACCGTCAAAATAGCGAGTATGCAGCTTTGCAGGTTCTGGAACTGGAACCCGAACTGCCGGAGCGAGGTCCAAAGAGAGCCAAAATCAGGGAGGCGGGAAGCAAAGACTTACTTCAGCGAAAGCCAGGCAATCGAGGTGGTCGTCGTTCGGTCAGTCCAGACTCTCTGGTTCTTCCTCTCAGTACGGGCTCGGCAATTATCCCAAAGGGCATCACAAAGAGTGAATTTGCCAAGTTGATGCAAACCTTGAAGACGTGCCGCGCCCTGATCGTTGATTCGGAAGCCGGTGAGGAATCAGTGCCGGCAGCAGCCTCCCCGGAAAGGGAAGGCTGATCGCCTTACCCATCCAGTCGGGCCAGCAAATCGTCAGTTTCGACAACATCACCTTTCCTTGCGAGAATTTCAGTCACCGTGCCGGTGGTGCTCGCGGAGATGGTGGTGAGCATTTTCATCGCTTCGAGGGTAATGATAGGGTCCCCTTCCTCAACTTTCGTGCCGACCTCGACATTGATCTCGGCGACCATGCCCGGCATCGGGGCGACAGCCTGACACGGATCGTTCTGATCTCCTTTCTCGCGGGTCACGAGGTCCTTAGGCTCAAGAGACTTGTCGACTACCTGCGATTCGCGAGGCATGCCGTTGAGTTCGTAAAAGACATTGCGCCGTCCTTCCACGTCAGCTTCACCGATGCCGATTAGTTTGATGAAAAGAACTTTTCCCGGTGCAATCTCGACGGAGATTTCCTCGCCCGTGGAGAGGCCATAGAAGAAGGCCGTCGTAGGCAAACTGGAGATATTGTCGTGATCCTTCACGAACTGATCAAATTCCTCGAACACCTGCGGGTACATGAGGTAGCTGTAGAGATCGTCGTCACTGGCCGGACGCTTCAGCTTCGATGCGAGCTCGGCGCGGGTTGCTTCAAGATCGACAGGGGCCGCTAACTCTCCCGGGCGCTTTGTGGTGGCCTGGCGATCGCCAAGAACGATTTTCTGCACGTCCTCGGGCCAGCCTCCATCGGGCTGTCCGAGACCGCCTGAAAGCATGTCGATGACTGACTCGGGAAAGTCCTGGGAGCCGGGAGCGAGATCGAGTACGCCTGCCGGCTTGATGCCGCGCGTGATCAAAAACATGCACATATCACCCACCACTTTAGAAGACGGGGTCACTTTGATGATGTCGCCGAAGAGCTGATTCACTTCGGCATAGGTGCGGGCGATCTCCGGCCAGCGGTGGCCAAGGCCCATGGCGTTGGCCTGCTCTTTGAGGTTGGTGAATTGCCCGCCGGGCATCTCGTGGATGTAGACTTCAGCCGAACCAGCACGAGGAGCTGTATTGAAGGGCTGGTAAAACTCAAGAACCTCCTCCCAGTAGTCCGACATTTCATTGAGCGCTTCCGGATCGAGCCCGGTGTCGCGTGCCTGTCCTTCCAGTGCTGCACAAACCGAGTTCATGTTCGGCTGACTGGTTGATCCTGACATTGACGCTACTGCAAGGTCTGCAATATCAACTCCAGCATCAGCAGCTGAAAGCACCGAAGAGGCATTGATTCCCGAACTGTCGTGCGTGTGGAAATGAATAGGAAGGCCAATTTCCTCACGAAGTGCTTTGACCAGCTTTGGTGCAGCAAAGGGACGGCAGAGGCCCGCCATGTCCTTGATCGCAAGAATATGGGCTCCCATTTTCTCGAGCTCCTTCGCTTTCGCGACATAGTATTTGAGAGAATACTTGTCCCGCTTGGGATCGTTGATGTCACCGGTATAACAAATGGCAGCTTCACAGATTGCGTTGGGCTGATCGCGGACCGACTCCATTGCCACTGTCATGTTGGGCAGGTAGTTGAGTGAATCAAAAACCCGGAAAATATCCATGCCCGACTCGGCTGCGTGTTTCACGAAGCCCGCAACTACATTGTCAGGGTAGTTCGAATATCCCACAGCGTTCGAGCCGCGGAAAAGCATTTGGAAGCAGATGTTAGGGATGCGTTCGCGCAGCTCGCGCAGTCGGTCCCAGGGGCTTTCCTTGAGAAATCGCATCGCAGTGTCGAAGGTCGCTCCTCCCCACATTTCAAGGCTGAAAAGATTAGGGGTACGTTGAGCGACGACGCTGGCGATATTGAGCATATCGACGGATCGCATCCGTGTCGCGATGAGCGACTGGTGGGCGTCGCGCATCGTGGTGTCAGTGATGAGAAGTGGCTTTTGCTCGCGAATCCATTCTGCAAACTTCTCTGGTCCCAGTTCCAACAGTTTATCACGGGAACCGGGCTTGATGTCGGCTCGAAGGTCACATGTCGGAACACGCGCTGGTGGCAGAGGGGTGCTGAGTCGAAATCCTTTGGCAGTGGGATTGCCGTTGACCGTGATGTCACTGAGGTAGGTAAGTAACTTGGTGGCGCGGTCGCGACGGGGAACAAAGTTGAAAAGTTCCGGACGAGTGTCGATGAGACGGGTTGTCGCCTGGCCTGTGCGAAAGGTCTCGTCGAGAACCACATTCTCCAGGTAAGGGATGTTGGTTTTCACCCCGCGGATCCGAAACTCACGCAGAGCTCGGTTCATGCGTTGAAGAGCGATGTCAAAACGCGGCCCGAATGCGGTCAGCTTGACGAGCATCGAGTCATAGTAAGGCGTGATCACTGCTCCCGCATCGCCGGCACCGGCGTCGAGTCGAATTCCAAAACCCGCGGCAGAGCGGTAGTTGAGGATCTTGCCGTAATCGGGTGAGAAATTATTGGCCGGGTCCTCGGTCGTGATTCGGGCCTGAACTGCGTAGCCGTTGCGAGGAATATCTTCCTGGCTAGGAATATCGATTTCGTTGTCGAACAATGTGTGACCCTTGGCAATCAGAATCTGAGAACGAACCAGATCGATGCCGGTAATGATCTCAGTCACGGTGTGCTCGACTTGAATCCGGGGGTTCATCTCGATGAAGAACCACTCGCTAGTGTCCACATCGAGTAGAAATTCGACGGTGCCTGCGTTGTTGTATTCAACCGCCTCGGCCACTTTGATAGCAGCATCGCAAAGCTCGTGGCGAACGGTCTCATCTAGATCCACGGAAGGTGCAATCTCGATCACTTTCTGGTGCCTGCGTTGGACGGAGCAGTCGCGCTCGTGGAGGTGCACAATGTTTCCGTGCTTGTCTCCGAGAATTTGGACTTCGATATGCTTGGCGCGTCCGACGAATCGTTCGAGAAAGACAGCGGGATTACCGAAGGCGTTCTCGGCTTCGTTCTGGGCCTGATCGAGGAGCGAGTCGAGTTCTTCCTCTTTCTGGACCACTCGCATGCCTCGGCCACCTCCGCCGAAAGCGGCCTTAATAATGAGAGGGAAGCCGATTTCACGAGCCGCCTTGAGTGCTTCGGCCCGGTCGGAAACAGGATCGTCTGTACCGGGCAGTGTAGCGACCTGTGCCTTGTGTGCCAGAGCACGGGCGGAAACTTTGTCGCCCATAGAGTCGAGCATTTCCGGATCGGGTCCGATGAAATTGAGTCCGGCGTCGCGGCAGGCCCGCGCAAAGTCTGCGTTTTCTGAAAGAAAGCCATATCCAGGGTGAATCAGAGTGACCCCTTTGTCTTTGGCCAGTCGAACGATGCCTTCAATGTCGAGGTAGGCTCCGACGGGCCCTTTCTCTTTACGAAGTTGGTAGGCCTCGTCGGCTTTGAAGCGATGCCTCGAAAAGCGATCCTCCTCTGCGTAAATGGCTACGGTTCTGAGTCCAAGCTCGGTGGCAGCGCGAAAGATCCGGATGGCGATTTCGCCCCGGTTCACGACCATTAGCTTTTCGGTTTTGGAAGGTGGCAAAATGTCTGGTTCCGACATGGTATGTTGGGTGGGGCGAAAGTATAAGCTGAAGCCACCGGACCGAAAGACCGTTTTTCACGAAATCAGGGACTTGAGAGAATGATTTGTACCGAATTCCGCAGATTGAATCCGATACTGAGGGAGAGCCACTCCGTCGCGAGGCTGAAACTGAAACTGGTTCCGCGATGAAACAGGGTTAAGTGGTGAACCTAACCCTGATGAGCGAAGGCCGATTTAGCCTAGTATTCGAAGATTTCGCTCTCGTCGAAAAAGCGCTTCACTTCGATCTCGCCATTTTCCGGAGAATCGGAGGCGTGGCAGATGTTGGTCATCATGTCTTCGCCAAAATCGCCACGAATGGTTCCTGCTTCGGCTTCTTTGGAATTAGTGGGTCCCAGCATTCCGCGCACTTTGGAGATAACCTCATCTCCTTCGAGGATCAGCGCGATAACGGGAGACGACTGCATGAAGTTGACGATGCTCGGGAAAAAAGGCTGATCGGCAACGTGACTGTAGTGCTCGGTGAGCAGGGCATCCGAAAGGCGAATCATTTTAGCGCCGCGGATGGCGAAACCTGCTGACTCATAGCGGGCAATGACATCGCCGCAGTGAGCTTTTTTCACACAATCGGGTTTGAGGAGGATGAGAGATCGTTCGATAGCCATGGTTTTGAAATTCTAGGTTTTTGAATGGTAGGCCTATCTGTAGGCGGTTTGGATCGGAAGAAAAGGGGGAAATTGGGTTAGAACCCGTGTTTGTAGCTTTCACATCGATTCACCCAGCCACTGAGCCATCGAGATTCGCCGCGGGAAGACGGTGAATTTTTGACTCGGAGAGTTAGAACCCGCTTGGCAGATTCGCTGAACTCGACGGCGGCTTCTTTCCCTCCTGAATGGCGGTTCATTCCGAGCAGAACGTCGCGCAGTCCCCAACCCTGGCCGTTGTACCGTTCCTCAGGTTTGACCCCTTCACCTTTGAAATTCACGTAATCGATGAGCGCGTAGACACCCGTGCGAGTCGAAGCGACCGCATAGAAGTTCTCTTCGAGGCGTTTACGATCGGCATCCCCGTTGGTGGCGTCCTTCATCTTTGGTAGCGCCTGCTCCAATCGCTGCACGATAAAGCCCGTCTGGCTTGGGACAGTATTGGCGAGAAATTGCCTGAGTTCCTTCATCTGGGCGGAGTTCTGGGCCGCGAGGAACTCGTTTCGGCTTTTCCAAGGGCTGCCTTTGGCTTCGGCGACCCAGCGTGGCACCGCCACTTCATTTCGCTGCATGTAATGAATCAGTGGCGGGAAGCTTTCTTCGAAGGGGCCGGGTTGGCCTGATACGTACCAGATGAAGTGGCCAATTCCGACGGAGGGGAAATCTTCGCCGCTATTCCAAGAGGTGAGGCCTTCCACCGTGCCATTGCACTCATTCTTCCAGATCTTACGCCCAATTGCGTCTGCATCGGCAGAGCTGAGGGTGATCTTTCCGCCTCGAGCCACGCCGTTGGGTGAGGGGGAGGGGGATGAATCGACGGAAACACACCCGAAGAGGGGAAGAATGCAGGCGATGGCGAGCCAGCGGGAATAGGGAGACATGTTCTAATTTTCATTAGGAAATATAAAAAATCAAATCGTCCCTAAAAACTTTTTGATAATTACCATAATTTGTATTATGATAATAAGAAAGTTTTGTACGCCGCTCTCTAGTTTCATGGAAACTGATCACGAAAACCCACCAACCACTTCCTCTGTCGATGCTGAGGAAGCTAAAAACCGCTTTCTCGAGTCGATGGGACTCGGAGACAATGCACTGCAGGAAATTGCAAACTCCGATTCAGTTGAATCCTCAGAGGATGAAGGAGTCGTTTTGTCATCAGGACCTGAGGATCTAGACCTTCCCGGCGCTGATAACCAAAGCGTTTCGATTCGCGTTCATTCATCTTCTGGAGTGAAAGTTTCCGCAAGTCGGGCCTCGATTACTCCTAAAGAGCAGGTTCCCGGGACAACTCTGATTCCTGAAGAGGCGATGCCCTCAGTAGAAGAAGCGATCCAGGAGGAGGTGGAGGCTGAACCAAATCTTGTCGAATCTGAAAACGACTCTCTGATTCATCTCAACTGTCCTAAGTGTGACGGAGAATTGGTTTTACGAAATGAGCATCTCGGAATCGACGGTGCTTGTGTCTGGTGCGAAATGCCTATCGTTGCAGCCAAGTCGGGAGTCGATGGCGAAGTGAGAGTCTTTCCGATTTTTAATGCCGGACCGACAGAGCCAGTCGTCGAACCGGTGCCGGAATTGGAGGAAGAGTCAGAGCCAGAATCTGCAGCAGAACCTCTTTCAGAAGCGCCGGCCGTTGTCGATGCTTCGGGACCGGCTGTCTCCGCAATCGAGCAGGCTGACATTGAAATTCCTGAAATCCTGGAGAAAGATCAAAGTCCTGCCGCAGAGATTGCCGCAGTAGATTGGTCCGATGGTAGTGCTGCAATGACGGGGTGTTCCGACTTCAGTGAAGCTACGCTGCCCGCAGTGACCGATACTGACCCAATGGCGCCGACAGGATTCTCAGAATCGGAGCCAGAAAAGCAGGAGGCTGTCGAAATGCCGGCTTCTGAAGCGATTGAGCCATCCGTCAGTGGATTCACTTCCTCAGACGTGCCGACAGAAGAGGCATCTGAGGTCGCGCCGAATGCAGTTCCGCAAGTTTCTGAAGCGATTGAGCCGGCCGCCAGCGGATTCACTTCCTCAGACGTGCCGACAGAAGAGGCGTCTGAAGTCGCGCCGAATGCAGCTCCGAGTGTTTCTGAAGCGATTGAGCCAGCCGTTAGCGGATTCACTTCCTCAGACGTGCCTACAGAAGAGGCATCTGAGGTCGCGCCGAATGCAGTTCCGCAAGATTTCAATCATGGGTTCTCAGGAGGCTTTGCACCCCCCGAGACAGAATTTCCGGTAGCGCCAGTTGAAGATCAAACTACAGAACCAATTGAGTCGCCGACTGAGGCTAACTCTGATGCCGCTGGCGGATTTGATACTCCCGCTGGCTGGGGACAGCCTACTGAAACGGCGCCCCCACTGAAGGACGAGCCTGCACCCGCCACTTCTTTTTCTGGTTCCGCTGAAGCGACCCCCGAGGTGAACGACGACGTTCCTCCCGCGATGAATTTTCAAGGGGCTGACACCATGCCGTCTCAGATGGGATTTGATGGCGCAGCGGCGCCTTCGGCCGAGACAGCTCCATTTAACGAAGCGCCTACTTCAGAAATGCCGGGAGCCTTTTCCGGATCGAGTGTGCCTTCAGGTTTTGGCCTGCCGAACGGCGGGGGCGATTCTCCTCCGGTGCTAGAGGAGGCATCTGCTCAGGAAGCACCATTCAGTGGCAAGCAAGTTTCAATACCTATTGAGGCGCCCACCGATGTTCCGTCCATGAGCGGCTTCACGACGCCTGACCCTGTCGCGGATGACACTCAACCTGTTGCGTTCAGTCCAGTGGATGCTTCACCTGCCCCCGAAGTGGCGCCGGAAGTTGCACCCCATTCAGGCTTTGGAATTTCCGCCGCTCCGTCTACTGACTTGGCGTTTGGCTCGTTGCCTCCGGCACAGAATGATGAGGCTCCTGCGCCGGCATCATCTAGCTTTGGTGTTCCGTCGACCTCGCCGCTGAATATCGGAGTAGATCAAGCATCGATTGTTTCGCAGGCGGTGAGCGAACCCTCTGTTGTGACCGTCCCGGCTCTTGGCGAAGAAGTGCCCGCCTCAGATTTCACATCACCTATTTTGCCTATTCCGGAGGGGATGCAGTCTAGTCCAATTGAAGCGCCGGCTCCGTCGGGAGGCGATGCATTTGCCTCGGCATTTTCCACGGAGCCTGCGAAATCGACGATGTTTGATTCTGGAAGTTCCAGCGAAGGTGGGCTGTTTGGCAGCGTCGCTTCGGCGCCATCAGCATTGATGCCGGAATCCGAAGTAGTCGCTGAAGAGCCTATCCAACCCATTACGCCGAGATCGAAAGTTGAGGAGACTGCACCCGAAGTGGTTACTCCAGAAGAGGACGCAACGGCAGCTGAAACTGGATCAGCACCCAATGTGATTTCACAGCCCCTCGGTGCGAAGCCGAAGGTTCGAAAAGGGTTCATCGTATTGATGGTGATTTTGGTAGGATTTGTCTGCGGTGCTTCGCTGGCTTCATTTGTCCTTCCCGTTGACGAATATGTGGCCAAAGGCCGCGCCATGATGGTGCAGAAATTCAACCCCTCAGGATTGGTTGCGCCGAGCCCTGCTCTGATGGATGCCGCACCGAGTGTCGTTGAGCCTCCAGTGATGGAGGAAGCCCCGGGGATTCCTGATGAAGCGGTACCGCCGCTATCTGTGGAGGCGATGCCCCAAAATCCTGATCCTGCCGACTCTCTTCCCTAGTTCCCTCTCTCACTCCAACTCTCTCACCCCCCTAACCTCTCTCACTCAATGTCTCTTATATCTCCCGATACGGTTTCTTCTGTCTCTGAGCCTGCCCTAGAGCCCAGGTCAGAGGATGTTCTGAAACTATCTTGTCCAGAATGTTTTGGCGTATTGAATCTCCTGCGTAAACATATTGGCATCAAAGGGAAGTGCGTGCATTGCCAGTTTTCAGTCACTGCCGTTGAGGACAGCAAGGGAGTCGTACAATTGACTAATCCCGACGCCGGTTATCCTGTAGAGCCTGCCTCTATCGTCAACGAGATTCCCGTGGAGGCACCCGAGTGGACCATTCCGCCCGAGGCTGTGGCTTCGATTTCCCCTGCGGCTGAACCAATGAAGGCGGAGTATCCTCCCGCAGCCGAAAGTTTTCAGAGTTCGCCGCACAAATCGGAGGAGGGGCCGGCCGAGCCGATGCCAGAGCCCTTCCAGGAAGAAAAGCCCATCGTTTCACCGGTTACGGATCCGTCCGTATCGTGGGGGTTTCCAGGCCGGGGCGAACCCGCCGAGAAAGAGGTTCTGACGAACGTATCGACGGAGGCACCTGTTCAGCCGAAGCGTGAAGGAGTAGAATCTGCGCCCGATGGATTTTCCATGCCGGAAGAAGTATCCCCGGGTGCCGATGATGTTTCCGCTGAACCTATTGCGGATGATGCTCAGCAATTTACTTCACCGCTGCTTGCTCCTACTGCGGGTCCGACACCAGTTCCCGCGTTTCAATATGATGCCACTGAAGCGGTTAATTCAGATGCCGGGAGTGGAGATGACGTCCCTGCTGAAACGCCGGCTGGAATGTCTCCTTTTTTGACCGGCTCCGAGGTGGGTGACTCGAGTTTCACTGAGCCTTCGTTCGACGAAGGGGTAGGCAATATATCCGCGAGCCCGGAGCAGAAATCACCGTTTTCTGCCATGGGCCCGTCTACCGGATCGCCCCTCTTTGCGCCGGTAGGAACTGTGCCCGAAAAGCCGGTCAAACAGGAAGAGGAGGAAGAGGTTATTCTTGACGGCGACGGCCGGCCCATGAAGCCGATGACCAATGAAGAGAAGGAACAATTTGGAAAAGAAATCATGTCCTTCAGTGGTGATCATAAGCGATCGAAATGGTCGAAGCGGATCCTCAGATTCTTTATTACAATTGCGGTTCTCGCGGGAGTGGGATACGCCGCTTATGTCTTCATGCCGCAGGATCAGGCGGCAAAATTGAAAGATATGGTCGCAAAATATCTTGAGCCGGGTTCCGTACTCTTTGACTTCATTCCTGTCGAGATGGAGACGATCCCTGAAGGGGAGGAAGGAGCCGGAGAGACCAGGATTAAGATTAAGGCGATTGAGAACCTGAATCAGCTTACCACAGAGATTGATGGCTATCTCGACACCGCTGAAGAAAACCTCAACAGCACGATGTCGGACGGACACAAGCTTTCCGAACGTGAGAGGAATGAGAAGATGGAAGTGCCATCGCTGCCGAAAATGCCTTTCAACCTTCCGGGAACCGGAAGTGCGAGTGAATAGCGAGCCTGCCTGCAGGTGCGTCACCCAAAACTGGGTGACTGCATAGTTGGCCGTGCCGACGCCTATGACTGAAGATAGGCGAGCTTCGAAGCGGTATCGTTGATCGCGCTGTCTCCATCAAGCAACTCACCGATCGGATCCCAGCGTGCGGAGAGGAATGCATCTCTAGCGGTACTGGGAATCTCGACAGAAATTTCCGCTGTCCCGTAACGAACGACTTTGGCTTCGACGTCGATGGTAACTTCGATTGAGGGGTCTGCCTCGATGGCAGTTGCTACTTTGCTGATATCAGCTGCTGTGGCGATCGCGCAGGGAACGCCCAAAGTGGCGCAGTTTCCGAAGAAGATCTCAGCGAAGCTCTGGGCGATAACGGCGCGGAAGCCGGCGCGATAGAGGGCCTGAGGAGCGTGTTCCCGCGAGCTGCCACACCCAAAGTTGATGCCGGTGAGAAGAATGCCGGCATCTTGAAAGCGCGCTTCATTGAGAGGGTGGCTTTTGAGTGTGCCGTCGGCCTCGTGTCGAACGTCGTAGAAGAGGTAGTCGCCCAGCCCATCAAAAGTGACGCACTTCATGAAGCGTGCCGGAATGATTCGGTCGGTGTCGATATCCGAACCGGAGACATAAACGCCTTTTCCGGAGACTGAGGTGATCTTTTCGAGTGCCATAATTGGTGGAAATTGGGAGGGAATCTCTCGGGCCTGAGCAGGCCAAACTCAAGCAGAAACTCCGGTCGGGCTGTTTCAGGGCTCCTCGCGGGTGTAGATAGTGCGGCTGTAGAGCCGGAAGTTGCTCGATTCATTCGCCTGATTCCAATAGGATGGAGGGATGAAAGCAGTTTGGCTGGCAATAGGTGGTGTTTTCGCCGCCTGGGTGGTTCCGCAGAACGTGGAGGCCGATATCGTCGAACAGCAGTTTGTCCGCAAAGAAACCGGGGAGGTGGCATCGGGATACGTGTTTCAGGGTTCCCGCAATATGAGGAACCTCGGGCGTCGGCGAAGTGTGAGCCCGCCCGGTAAGGTCTCAATCTTGACCGTCGACACACCAGTAACTGTCCTGCCTGCTTTGGATAGTGAGGAGTTGCGACCCAAACCCCGGTTTGGCTATGGTTCAGACTATCGACCAGGTGAGGTCGAAACTCACACTGTCAGGAAGGATGAGAAAGAGGAATTGATCATCCCGCCGCAGGCAGTCTATCAGTTCCGGTATCAGTATCCTGTTACGAGAGAATACTGGCCCTCTTTCCGATACTATGGGTCTCCCTACGGGTGTAATTCGGGCGTTCGATACTCCGGATACCCGCGCTCTTATCGTTCATCGTACGTAAGTCACCACGGCATTTATAGCTCCTGTCGGAGTTCGTCACTATTCCTCCATTTCGGTTGGTGACATTTCAAGGGAGGCGCAATGGCGCCGACTTTTAGTGAAGTTGAGGCGTTGCTACTCGGGACGGAATCCGGCACCTTCTTCAATCATGGCCCGGTCGACCTATTCCCTCTTCGTTTTCATCTTTCCTGTGTTGCTGTGTTCGGTGAATTCCTCATCCGGGGCAGATGAGGATTACGAGCCGGGACCTGATGCAATGGTTAAAGCGGGCGTTCCAGCCGGAACCGTGACTCAGCACCAGTGGCATAGCGAAATATTCTCGGGCACAGAGCGTGACTACTGGATATACGCTCCCAAACAATACGATGGGTCGAAGTCTGCCTGCGTTCTGGTCTGTCAGGATGGTGGAGGATTTGTCAGGGAGAACGGAGCGTTCCGGGCCCCCACGGTTTTGGATAACCTGATTGATGCCGGAGATATTCCAGTGACAATCGGCATCTTTATCAATCCTGGAGTGGTGCCGCCGGCAAAGAATGGGCAGCAGGTAAGAAAGAACCGCAGCTTTGAGTACGATACATTGAGTGATCAGTATGCCCGTTTTCTACTTGAGGAAATCCTTCCGGAAGTTAGCAAGGCATACAAGCTGACAGAGAATCCTGACTGTCGGGTGGTTTGCGGAAATAGTTCCGGCGGTATCTGCGCCTTCACGGCGGCATGGGAGCGACCCGATGCGTTTCGCAAAGTGATCAGTCATATTGGCAGCTTCACCAATATTCGAGGTGGGCATGTTTATCCGGCTCTGATCAGAAAATCAGAGCCGAAGCCGTTGCGGGTGTTTCTGCAAGATGGCGAGAACGACCTCGATAACCTGCACGGGAATTGGCCGCTAGCGAACGAACAGATGGCGGCGGCCTTTGAATATTCAGGCTACGATTACAAATTTGTGTTGGGAACCGGGAAGCACAGTGGCCGACACGGCGGCGCTATTTTTCCTGAGACGCTTCGATGGATCTGGAGAGACTGGAAGAAGCTGAATCCGTAGCGGTAGAATTGAAATTCTGAAAAATGAAAGCTTATACTCTAACATTACTGTTGTTCATTTCCATGGCATCCGCTCAGGATATGCCGCTGAGTCAGGTGATCATCGATGACGAAGGCTGGGAAGTGGCGGTCGATGGTTTCGAGTTCGGGGATGGCCTTTGCACTGATGCTGAAGGCAATCTCTACTTTTCGGATGTGAAGGGGGGCACTGCCGTCTACAAGGTGGATCTAGAGGGTAACCGATCTGAATTCATTTCCGATGCGCCGGGGATCAGCGGGTTGCAATGGGGATCGGATGGCAGGCTCTATGCCTGTGTGGCAAAAGAGCAGCGGGTGGTGGTTTTCGACGCGGAGGGGAAAGAGGTGGAACTTGTTGCCGGCGTCAAACCGAATGATCTGGTCGTGACGCATGATGGGAATTTGTATTTCACGATGACGCCGACTCAGGAGATTCGACGAATCGATCCGACTGGAAAGATGACGGTGGTCAGTCAGGGCGTGGTGACCAAGCCGAATGGAATCACTCTGTCACGAGATCAGGGCACTCTGGCAGTTTCAGATCATGGCGGAAAGTATGTGTGGGCGTTTCGAATCGAGGAGGACGGCTCGTTGAGTCATCCCGGCAATTACATGACGATGCGAACGCCTGCCTCCGATCCGGATATCGCGAAAGGCGATGGAATGGCAACCGATCAGCACGGGAGATACTACGTTACGAGCGCAGAAGGTTTGCAAATGTTTGATCCAACGGGCCGAATGGGAGGTGTGATTGCCACTCCGGATCCGGAGTCACCACTTGTTAGCGTCTGCTTTGCCGGTTCCGATCATGCTTATCTCTATGTAGCAAACGGCGGGAAGATTTACCGCCGAAAAACCAGAACTTCGGGGGCTCTATTTTTTCAGGAGCCAAAACCGAATGAGACTCCACCAAAATAGACAAGTGATCAGGTGAGGCCGAGTTCCGTGAGGCGCGAAATCTGCTTGGCAAGAAGGTCGAATTCTAGGTTCACTTTCGAACCCTCTTTTACGGAATTGAGACTGGTGGCCTTGTGGGTGTGAGGAATGATCCAGAGGGTAAACCGGTCCTTCTCCAGGGCGGCGACAGTCAGGCTGATGCCGTTGACGCAGATGGATCCTTTCGAAACCATCAGGTGCTCAAATTCTTCCGGAAGGGCTACCGTAAACTGGTGGTCCTGACCAACTTTCTCGTAGGACAATACTTTGGCGCAGGCGTCGACATGACCTTGCACAAAGTGGCCGCTGAGCCGGTCGCCGATTCGGAGGGCTCGCTCCAAGTTTACGGGAGAGCCTGTTTTAACGCTTCCAAGGTTCGTTAGGCGGAGAGTTTCATGCAGGAGGTCGAATCGCATGGCTCCGTTGCTCACTTCTGTGACGGTGAGGCAGGCGCCATTGATGGCGACGCTCTCACCTAGGGCGACATCATTGGTGAACGAGGAGCGGACCCAGAGTTCCGCGCCCGTCTCGACAGGTGTCAGTCGAGAGACCTCGCCACATTCTTCCACGATTCCAGTGAACATGGGTCAGTGTAGCACAAGGTTTTTGCGAGGGGATCAAAAACAGCTTTTCACAGGATCGGATCGAGTAATCGGGCGCACTTCACCGCGAATCTGAAACCGAGTGATTTTCCGGTCAAATCTGCGGCTTCAAGTTCGCGGCTTTTCTCAAAATCGGCCTCAAACATTTCGGCAACTTTGAGGGCAAAGTCAGAATCGTCGAAGAGCATTGTGATCTCGAAGTTCAAGCGGAAGGATCGATTGTCAAAGTTGGCGGTTCCAACCGCTCCATAGCGATCATCAATGACCAATGCTTTCTCGTGAAGAAACCCTTCACCATACCGATAGATTCTGATGGAGGATTCCTCGGCAATTGGGAGGTAGGAAAAAGAAGAAAGGTAAACAAGTAGGTGATCTGGATCCTCTGGTAGAAGAATACGAACGTCGACGCCCCGAAGCGCGGCCAACTGGAGGGCACTCATGATCTGTTCGTCAGGAACGAAGTAGGGAGAGGCGATCCAAATTCTCGATTTCGCAGTGTTGATAGAGTGTAGAAAGAAAAGCGTGCAGGACTCTCTCGAATCCGAAGGGCCGGTAGGGAGGCAAAGAGCGGTTTTGTTGCCGTGCGGTGATCGCTTCGGAGTCCAGTTCAATTCAGGAATGCTGTCGGCCGCCCAGTTCCAGTCTTCCACAAAAGCGACTTGGGTGGCTAGGACGACAGGGCCCTCGAATCGAACATGAGTGTCTCGCCAGTCGCCGAATTTTTCACTCTGACCAAGATATTCGATTCCCACATTGTGCCCGCCCACGAAACCGATATGACCGTCAATAATAACCACCTTGCGATGATTGCGAAAGTTGAGCTGGAACCGGTTGGAGCTTCCTTGTCGGGTGTTGAATGGTCGTATATCGATGCCGCCGGCCCGGCAGTCAGTGACCCACTTTTGGGGTAGCTGATAGCTGCCGATTTCGTCGTAGATAAAATAGACGCGGACCCCAGCGGATGCTCTCTCAAGCAGGGCGTCTCGAAGACGGTTTCCAAGGGCATCATTTCGGACAATGTAGAATTGCACCAAGATATAGTCTGTTGCCTGACTGATTCCTTTGATGATTGAATCGAATGTTTCTTCTCCATCGATGAGCAGTTCAGCATCATTGAACTGAGTGTAGGGGAGCTTCGCGATCCGTTCCTCTGTGGTGAAACTCGCTGGGTCAGAATGGCTCATGAATCCGCCGTTAGATAGATCCGTGTAGGCTTGTTTGAGGACAGGGTTCAACTCTTCGAGAGAGGACTGCCTAGCATGGGTATAACCCTTGAATCCACTACGGCCCAAGACCCAATATGCCGGGACAGCGACGTAGGGCATGGTGTTCAGTGAAATAACCCACGCGATGGCGCCTTGTGGCGTGCGAGTCTCGAAGAGTGCTTTTACCGAAGTGAGCGCGCCGACCCCATGAAATAAGACGACAATTCCTGTGATGATTGCCCTGCGATGTAGTTGCATCCAGGGAACTGCGGTACGCAGCACTGGAAGGCGTCGGACAAGCGATGGAATGCTGGGTTTCATATTATCCAAGTCTTGAATTTAGTCGGAAGCTTTTTGGGAAACGAGAGAGGAGGGTCGTGTTTTCACAGTTTCAAATAAGCTTTTCTTTCGTATGGTCTATTTGAGACTTTGAATCGGGTTCGATGTTTATTCAGTATTCGATGATTCAGATCATGATCGCCCGCGTAGTTTTTACAGGGCGCGGTTTGTTGTCTCCTTCAGCAGTGGTGATTGAGGCAACGGTGTTCTCAAAGTGCTAGTGGTGAAGGGATTTTGCTAGCTTTATGAAGAATATTATACTCGCAGGCGTGGGGCTGTTGATGCTGCTTTCACCGAATGAAGCTTGGGTCCAAGAGTCTTCAACGGGGATCTCGGTTAAGGATCTGGAGAGTCGGGTTTCAGGAACTGAGGCGAATGAGAGCATTGATGAAGCGTCGAAAAGTGCGCTTTTAGCTCGATTGCAGGAGGCGCTTGGCTATGTGAAGCAACGAGATCAGTTTGAGAGCGAGGAAGATCAGTTTCGGGAAGTTCTCGATACGGGTTCAGGGGAGATCCGACGAATTCAGGGGGAGACTGAGTTATTAGATGATTTCCCGAATCGTGAACTGTTGTCAGATGGGCTGAACGAGAGTTCTGAAATGTCTCAAATTGAAGAGGCGATGGAGGGGGCGGAAATTCAGCTGGCAGACGCGCGTTCGGAGTTGAAATCAGCTGATGAAAAAGTGGGGGACCTGCGGAGCAAGCCGACCATTATACGGACCCGGTTGATCGCGGCATCGGCCGAGTTGGTTGAAGTGGAAAGAGAGATCAGTAGACAGGGAGGGGACGGTTCTTCTTCTGAGGGCGAACTCTTGATGGGGGCTGAGAACCTGGTGTTGGTGGGGCGAAAGGAGTGCCTCAATGCTGAAATCGGCAAGTTGGGCCAAGAGTCTCTGAGCCATGAACTTCGTTCGGCTCGAGCCGGCGCTGAAAAGGTTCTGGCAGAGAAGAAGGTCGAGGTGTTTTCCTCGGAGATCACCAAGATCCAAAATTTTGCTAACAGCAGACTCAATTCTGAAGTTGATAAGGCAGAGGCGCTCTTTCGGAAGCTAAAGCAGCATAGTCCAGAAATCGATTCGCCGATTGCTGGGCTTGTCTCAGAAATGGAGAAATTAATCGAAGAAACCCGGAAGGTCTCCGGCCAGCTTCAGGCAGCAGCGATTCAGTTTCAAGAGCGCGAGGCGACGCTCCGGAGCCTGACATCTGATTCTACCAGTGTTCAGCGGCAGGTCGAAATTGGAGGTCTTGAGGGGATATTTGGAGCAGTGCTGTTGGAGCATTTGAGGGGTTTGCCTGGTAGACTGGAGGAGCGCCAGAGGGTTCGGGAGATTCGGCAGAAGCTATCGGAGGCGCAACGAATCAGGTATTCCCTGGAAAACGAGTTTGAGAAAGTGCTGCCTGAAAGTGATGTGATCGGGGCAGCCGGGGAGGAAATTGGGGGCGCGAATCACACTGCGGTACAACTCGTGCAAACTCGCAATCGGTTGCTTGAGGATTTAATGACTAATAATCGCCGCCTCCTCAGAGAGTTGGGGTCTTTGGATTTGATAGAGCACCAGATTGAACAGGAGAGCTCCAAGTACAAGGACTATTTGGCAGAACAGCTCTTTTGGGTGCGAAGCTCATCGACGATCAATAGTGATACCTTCAGAGGATTAATTTCAGGACTTAAATGGGCCTATGGGGCCGATCGGCCTGTAGAATTGATTCGTCAGTTCAGAGGTGTCTCAGTTTGGGTTTATATTGCCGTATTATTTCCCTTCGCTTGCTTGCTGATTGCTCGAGGAAAGTTTCGTCGGATTTTGGTTGAGGCAGGAGAGAGAACCTACCGTGTTTCCACTGATCATTATTCCAATACGGTTAAGTCGGCTTTGATGACGTTCTTGCTGGCGTTGCCGGTTCCGCTGCTATTCGTCTCGATTGGGGCATTCCTCAGGTATTCCTCTCGATCTTCGGAGTGGAGCTCTGGCTTAGGGTTTGGATTACTCGCGGTGGGGCATTTTCTAATCGCAGGGTTTTTTCTTAAAGGTGTGTCCCGCGAGAAAGGGTTAGGGGAGTGTCATCTCGGCTGGGATGCGCAGCAGCTGAAGAGGTTGAGACAGTTTTTCAGGCTTTTGATTCCTATCTATGTACCGGTGGCTATCACGTTGAGTTTGGTGATTGCGGAGAAGAGCTCGGAGCATCTCAATGGGCTGGGACGGTTGACGGCTTTGGTAGGTGTTATAGGGGTGGGCGCTATCTTTGCTTTCGTCTATAGAAGCGCATTTTCTCGGGGCGGCGAGAGCGGATCTTACCTGAGTCAAAGGCTGATATTTTGGGCCAACATCGGCATTTCGATTTGGCTGATTGCCTTGTTAGCCCTTGGGTATGTGGTGACGGCTCTGTATTTGATTGCGGAACTCCAAGTGACCCTATTGGCGATACTCTCAGCTATCGTTGTCTACGGTATGGTTATTCGGTGGTTTGAGATCAAAACCAGGCGATTGGCATTGGCGGATGCCATTGAAAAACGTAGGGCTCGGCGGGAAGAGGCTCAAAGTGAGGAGGAAGAGAACAGTTTTGAGTCTGAAGAGATGCTGACTCTGGCTGCTGAGAATGAGCAAAGGGTAGATTTTGTGGCAGTCGGAGAACAGACGCGGAGTGTGGTCAAGTTTCTAGTCGGAACTGCGCTGCTATTTCTACTCTGGCGTCTCTGGACGGAGTTCGTTCCTATACTGACAGTGCTCGATAGGGTAGAGCCCTTCGGTAAATTCAGTATCGCTGACATCGCGGTTTCAGCCATTGTCATAGGGCTAACGATATCAGTTTCCAGAAATTTGGCAGGCCTCCTGGAAATGTTTGTATTTCGAAAGTGGGATATTGTGCCCGGGAAGCGAAGCTCCGTCACGACGCTTGTTCGGTATGGTGTGATTGCGACAGGTGCGGCTGTTTTTTTTCGTCAGATTGGTGTCGACTGGTCCCAATTCAGTTGGATTGCCGCTGCGCTGAGTGTTGGGCTGGGTTTTGGACTTCAAGAGGTCGTGGCAAATTTTGTCTGCGGAATTATTCTTCTGTTTGAACAGCCTATCAGGGTCGGCGATGTGGTGACTGTGGGAGGCGTTAGCGGGTCTGTCTCAAAGATTCAGATGCGGGCGACAACGATCGTTAATTGGGATCGCGAAGAGTTTGTTGTTCCTAACAAAGAGTTTATCACAGGCTCTCTGATAAACAGTACGTTGAGCTCGCCTGTAAACCGAGTCCTGATTCCTGTAGGGGTTGCCTATGGGAGTGATACGGAGAAGGTCTTGAAAATCCTGACTGAGGTGACCGCTGGCAATAAAGACGTGATGGAGGATCCATCGCCGGTAATCAGTTTTGAACGATTCGGCGAGAGTTCTCTCGATTTCGTGGTCCGTGCCTATTTACCAAATCGAGAAAACCGCCTCGGCGTGATTACCGACCTTCATCGTGAAATTGATCGGCGATTCGCTGAGGCTGAGATCGAGATCCCATTCCCCCAAAGGGATTTGCATGTCCGAAGCGTTGTTGACGGCGCCCCGATAACGGTTAAACCAAAGTCTTGACCTGAGTTGGGATGCCGTGGCTTCTTGAGGGCTATGAAAATTGTTTCTATCATTGCCCTGGCTATCCTGGCGGCTGGCATCCATGCCGCAGGCCAGGACGAAAAACCTAAGAAGCAGCCGGCAAAGAAGCCCCGGTCTGCCAGTATCGTGTGGATTAATGAGTTGCCGCAGGGCAAGGAACTCCCGCCGAACACAACCCATCGCACGTTCACATCGCAAGTGGCCGGTCAGGATGTTGGCTATTGCCTCTATCTGCCCCCTGGCTATGAGGAAAGTGGGGATCAGCGATATCCGGTGATCTACAACCTGCACGGGAATGGTGGCAACGAGTTTCACAGCTTTGAAGATGTGGAGGTATTGCATGAGGGCATTCTGGCAGGGAAATGGCCTCCGATGATTGTCGCGTTGCCCAACGGGGGAACCAGCACCTTTTACAAAGACTCTCACGATGGCGAGTTTCCGATCGAGACGATGTTCATGACCGAGTTTATTCCCCACATCGACAAAGAATTCAGGACGATCGCTTCAGGGGCTGGACGGTGCATAGAGGGCTTTTCGATGGGTGGCCGTGGATCGCTTCGACTCGCGATGAAATACCCGGAAGAGTTTTGCTCGCTGTTTTGTCAGGCGGGAAATGTTCCGGCGACTTTGCAGAACTTTGATGAAGCGGAAAACTGGAAGGATGTCATTGGAGGCTTCCTCGGGCCGGATCGGGCAAACTATTCAGAAAATGATGCTTTTGTTCTTCTTGAGAAAAATCTTGGAAAGATCAAAAGCAAGATGCGCATTCAAATGGCCTGTGGCACGCAGGATGGAGGCCATTTGCCGACCGTAAGGGATTTTCATCGGCACCTCGTCGAGCATGGGGTGGACCATACCTACATTGAACTGGAAGGATTGGGGCATAAGCGCACCGAGATGATTGAGCGCATGAAGCCCATCTGGTTCGATTACCATGTTGAGTCCCTGCGTCGATCCGGGGCGCTGAAGGATTGACTTCAGCCCTGCACCAGAAAGATCACCGAGAGTAAGCCGAGCAGGATCACTGCGAAGAAGGCCGTCACTCCAATAGGGAAAGCACCTCGTTTGGCTCGCTTGAAAAGGATCTGACGTTCTTCTTCGATCTGTTTGGCATCATGTCCCTGCATCGCCCAGATAGGGGTCATGATGTGGCAGGCAATTCGCGAGCTGCCTGACTCGAAAAAGTTCGAAGCGCCCCTGGCGACTTTTCCAATGAAGAGTCTGCCGGCTGCTGCGTTGAAAGCATTGAGAGATTTATCCATCGCGCGATAGAACAGGGGTGACCCCTTGCGATAGAACCAGTCAAAATCGAGCGAGATGGTCGATGTCCGCTTCAACATGGGCAGGAAGAGGAAGAACACCAGAGCTGAAAGCATCAGCAGTTGCATCTGAGCGACGAAGTGGGGCCAGGTGTATGCCTGATAATCGACGGGGTAGGGAAGCAAATCGTAGAGAGGCTGAGGGAATATGCCAAAGAAGATGCAGAGGAATGATAGGATGAGCATCGCCAGAAGCATCGATGGTGGTGCTTCTTTGGGGCGCAGCCCTCTATCCTTGTTGAAAAAGACGAAATAAGGGAATTTGATTCCTGCGTGGAGGAACACTCCGGCAGAAGCAGCTTCCAGGATGAGCCAGGGCCAGAACAGTTTTTCGTGTTGCGCTGCCTGAAGGATGATGGTTTTGCTGGTAAAACCACTGGTTCCCGGTACGGCGGAGATGGCGAGTGCGCCAATCGTTCCAAAGATGAGAGTCAGCGGCATTGTTTTGTAGAGGCCTCCTAACTCTGTGCATTTGCTCTTCCCCACTCGGTAAAGGACGGCACCTGCAGACATCCAGAGAAGCGACTTGTAGATGATGTGACAAAAGGCGTGGGCGGTGGCGCCGCTGATAGCCTCATGCGTGCCGATACCTGCTGCGCAAACCATAAACCCGACCTGGTTGATGATCGAGTAGGCGAGAATCCGCCGCATGTCGTTTTCGAGGAGAGCGTAAATGATGCCGTAGACCGACATGGCGCAACCAATCCAGATGAGAGGCTCCCATCCGGGATAGCCTCTGAGAAGGGTGTAGACTGCTGTTTTGGTGGTGTAGGCGCTGAGGATAAGACCCCCGGTGACGCTCGCTTCAGGATACGAATCCGGGAGCCAGGCGGAGAGTGGGGGTGCACCCGCATTGACCAGAATACCAAGAAGAATCAGCCAGGTGCCGGCATGTTGCTCAGTCGCAAAATCAAATCCGTCAAAGGCGATACTGCCGCCCTGATGAACGATGGTAAGGACCACTCCCGCGAGGAGCAGGAGTCCGCCCAGCAGGTGAATCATCACGTAGCGATAGGCCGCTCCCCGGGCTTTTTCAGTGTTGCGAGCGAGGATGACGAAGGTCGAGCTGACCGCCATCAGTTCCCAGAATACGTAGAGGGATAGCAGGTCGCCCGAGAAGACGGTTCCCAGGGCACTTCCGATGTAGATGAGTGCAGCGACGTGTTGAGTGCACTTCTTTACGTAGAACGCGAAGATGAACGCGATGGTGGCATTGAGAGTAAAGATGATCCCAAATGCTTTGGAAAGCTTGTCGACCCGGAGGAATTCGAGTGGCTCCTCGACAAAAGGAAAGAGCCTCGCGTGCCACCCGGTTCCGATCTCAAGCTGCAGCACATACAAGAGTGCCAGCGCAGGAAGCGCGATGACATAGATTGAGCGTCCCGTCCCTTTGAAGAGAGGTACGAACAGGGCCCCGACGATGAGGATAAGAGCAGGGGGGAAATCAGCGAAGGGCATCATCAACATCCTCAGGTAGAGTTTCTTCTTCGGGCTCTCCGTAGTAGTCTTCCGGCCTCTTAAGCAGGGCTCCGCAGGCTTTGGCTCCGAGAATCATCAGAGTACAGGCTACGAATCCGAGAACGGCGTAGAAGCTGAACCAGCCGTCAATTCCGAAGTAATCGTGACGGCCATGTCCGAAGACCATAGTCAGTTCAAGTAGAACACTGACGATGCTGGCGCCGATGAGGAGGCGCCATAGCAGCTTCCTCGACTCAGGGCGGTCAAACCAATCGAATTCCTTTTGTTCAGAGTTCATGAGAAGTTATTTTACGCTGTCCACGAAGATTTCGGCGAGGTTGAGGAGGACGCCCGGAAAGAAAAACAGTCCGACTGTTAGGCCGGCGGTGATGCACAGCGGCAGCACACAGGCCAATGGGGCTTCTTTGATGTTGGCGCGGGAAAATGTAGCGTTGGCCCATTCTCCTTTTGCTCCCTTCGAGGGAAAGAATGCCTGGAATGAGATAGGGAGAAAATAGGCGGCGTTGAGGATGGTGGAGATGAGGAAAACGACCAGTAGCGCGGTGTGACCGGATCCGGCCGCACCAACGACGAGGTGAAATTTTGAGATCAATCCAATGGTGGGAGGGAGTCCGATGACGCCGAGAGAACCGAGGAAAAAGGCAGCAAAGGTGAAGGGCATTCTCTTCCCGAGTCCCGCGAGCTCGCTGACATACTTCTTGCCCGTGGCGACATAGATGGCGCCTGCGCAGAAAAACAGAGTGATCTTGCCGACCGCATGGGCCGCGATATGAAGGACGCTGCCGGTCACGGCCATTTCGTGAAGAAGTGCCACTCCGAGGACAATGTAGGAAAGTTGTCCGATCGTTGAAAAGGCGAGTCGGCGTTTCAAACTGTCCTGTGACAGGGCGATGAGTGATGAAGTGATGACGGTGAAGGCTGCGACCCAGCAGAGAACGAGATTGGCACCGAGTTTCTCCAGGAGTTCGATTCCGAATACGCCGGTGACCACGCGGATTACGCAGAACACGCCGACCTTCACCACGGCTACTGCGTGGAGCAGCGCCGAGACAGGCGTCGGGGCTACCATCGCTCCGGGAAGCCATGAGTGGAACGGCATCAGCCCGGCTTTGGAGAAACCAAAAGTGAAAGCGAGTAACAGCGCAACGGCTGTGACGTAGCCCATGTCGTTTCCGGCAAGGATGGCTGGCCCGGCGAATGACAGGTCGCCGCCGCTTTGAATGAATGTGTAAACGATCGCGGGGATACCGAAGGCGACGGAGGTGCCGAGCAAGTGGGTGAGATAAGTGCGTCCGCCGGTGCGTGCCTCCTTGTCCTGATGGTGAGTGACCAGTGGCCAGGTTGAGAGCGAAAGCAGTTCGTAGAAGAGGTAGAGAGTCAGCAGATTACCAGCGAAGGCGACACCGAGAGTGGCGGACAGGGAGAGGGCAAAGAACGCAAAGAAGCGGGTCTGTGAGTGTTCTTTGAGACCCCGCATATAGCCGATCCCGTAGAGAGATGTTAGGATCCAGAGAGAGGATGCCACCAGAGCGAAGGTCATGCCGAGCCCATCAACCCGGAAGACGATGGGGACGTTGATACCGGAGACACCTTCGAAGAGAGTGGTGGTGATGACTTTGCCCTCAAGAATGATGGGCAGCATTGCGAGGACAAATCCGAGTTTGGCAAATCCTGCGACAAAGGTGGTCAGTTCACGTAGGAAAATTTCCTTTCGAAAAATGACAATGAGTGGCACCGCCAGAAGCGATGCCAGGCAGGCCCACACGGGGAGCAGACTGGTGACTGTGTTCTCCATTCGGCTATTTGAAATTGGCGGCCATGGGCGGTAGGTCATCGAGAGCGACTCGAATCAGTTCGACGATCTGCCCGTTGAAGAGACCGAGAAGGATGATAATTGCGGCGGCGGTTAACAGCGGCACCAGAGCCGTCCAAGGTCCGTCCTGCGGAGTGATTTTCTCGCGACTATGATCTTCCTGATTGTGGCCCTCGGCGGGCTTGTTGCCGAAGTGGGCGATTTCAAAGATGCGGAAAAAGAGGACCGCGTTGACCAGACTTGAAATGAGAAGCGCGGCGACGAACTGCCACTGACCCGCATCGATACCACCTCGTATGAGATAGAATTTACTGTAAAATCCGCACGTGGGAGGGACCCCGATCATGGCGAGTGCTCCGATGACAAACCCGACCGACGTCCATGGGGCTCGTTTGAAGAGGCCTTCCAGATCTGAAATCTCCACAGCGTTGAAACGCCTCGCGAAAATACCCGCGGAAAGGAACAGGCAGAGTGTCATCATTGCATCGGCCAGGATGTGGTAAATCGAACCGGTCAGGCCCCACCATCCGTCGTCAGCCAGCCAGGCTCCACCGACCATATAGCCAACCTCGGCTACGATGAGGTAACACAGCATTTTCTTAATCTCGCGTTGGGCGAGAGCAAAGATTGAGCCAGCCATGATGGCGATGACGGCCAGCCAGACGACGAGTTCGCTCCATCCGGCATTAGAAAAAATCCAATCGAGACCGAATACGCTGATCATCACGCGGATCATGACATAGACCGAAACTTTGGTCATGAGTGGCGCTAGAATACAGGCGCTACTCGAGGGGCAATAGCTGTAGGCATTGGGCAACCAGCCATTGAGCGGGAAGAAGGCCATTTTGATCCAGATTCCCACGAGTATGAAGAGAAAAGCGATGGTGACGGCACTGGAGTCAGCGACCTCTGCGTTGCTCGCCAGAATGGTTCGGATGTCCATCATGTTGAGGGAGCCCGTTTTCATGTAGAGATAGCCGACCCCGATCAGATAGAAGGAGGCGCCCACGGTACCCATGATGACATAGTTGAAGGCGGCGTGCGTGCCCCGACGGGAGCTTCCCATGGCGACGAGACCGTAGCTGGTCAGGGAGGAAATCTCGATCAGGACGAATAGGTTAAAAGCATCCCCGGTAATGGTGATGCCAAAGAGTCCGACGCAAAGAAGAAGGTAGAGAACATAGAACTGAGGCGTCTTTTCTGTGTTTTGCTCTCCGACCCGACGAATGGAGAAAAAGGCGACGAGTATGGAGACCGTGCCAATGGCGAGAAGGACTAGCGAATTCAGGGCGTCAATTCGCAATTGGATGCCGATGCCTAGCGGCTTCTCCCATCCTCCCATGAAGTAGTCAATAGGGCCGGAGGTGAAGACCTGTTGGGTGGCGGCGATGGCAGCACCCATTGATATGACCAGTGATACTAAGGCAACGGGAAAGCAGATTCGATGATCGCGATTACCAACCAAGGAAACGAGTAGTGCCCCGAACATAGGGGCCAGCACGATGATAGCGGGCAGTTGATCATTCATCGGCATTCCCCCCTTTGATGATCGTAAGAATCTCATCCTCTTCGATGGATCCGAACTCCTTGAAAATTCTCTGCGTCAGCGCGAGGGCGACCCCCAGTGTGGCGACGCCGACTACGATAGCCGTCAACATCAGGACATGGGGTAGGGGATTGGCCATGGTGTCTGGATCGATGGCGTGCGCTTCAGCCTCATGGTGTTTCTCCTGGGAATGGTCAGACGAGGCGGTTTTCTCTGTGGGCTTTCCGTGATCCGTCTCGCCGTGCTCCACGCTCTCTTCCGCCGGGGCATGGTGGTCGAGAATAGGGATGGTGGCATGGTCTTTAACGCCGAGTGAAACGTAAAAAAGGATGATGGCAGTCTGAAAAATAGACAGGCCGATCAACTTTTTGATCATGTTGTTTTTGGCGATGACAGCCCAGAGCCCGATCATCATCAGGATCACATAGATCCAGAAGTTGAAGTGAGGCTCGAGAGTGTGTTCTAAAAATTCTTCCATCATTAAGTAGCGCAGCTAGAGACCGTTTTTCAGGGTTCCTCGGCTCGAGAGATTCGCGTAGATAGAAAACATGATCGCCGTCACCGTGAAGGCGACGCCCACTTCGACGCCAAGCATAGAGTGAGAGCGAGCCATTTCCGGTCCGTCAGTGAGGAAGATCTTCTGGAGTATGCTGTAGTCGAGGAAGTTCCTCTCGAGGACCTGACATAGAATTCCAAAGCCGGCGTAGATGAGGATACCGACGGCTGCGAGCGCAAAATAGTTCTTCTCACTGAGCCGTCGGAGCGCGGTATTGAGATCACTGGCAAGGGCGAGCAAAATGAAGCTGGCACCAAAAAGCACACCACCTTGAAATCCTCCGCCCGGACTGTGGTGGCCATGAGCTACCACATAGAGAGCAAACAACTGCACAATGGGGATGACGATTCGGCAGGTCGTTCCAATGATGATTCGGTTGTGATCGCTGGTGATGGGAGAGGTCCGCTTGCCTTCACCTGAGCGGGTTGGATCTGAATTGTCTCCGACAACGCGGAGAATGACGAAAATGGCAATACCGGCAGCGAAGATCACCACCGTTTCGAACATGGTGTCGTAGCCCCGGTAATCCGCGAGTACTGCCGTCACGATGTTGGGTACTTTGGTGTCCTTGTAGGTATGGGTGATGAAATACTGGGACACACTCTCTCCGCCGCCCTTGACTCCAGCATTGGGGGGCGAATGCGGGTCTCCAAACGACGGGAATTCCGTTACTCCATAGAGCAAAAGGCTGCCGGTAATGACGACAGCGATGGTGGCAAATACCTTCGTGATCATCAGTCGGACGATTTTCTTTTCGTGTTGTAAATGGTGGCGATTAAGAAAACTGCGCTGACGCCGGCACCCACCGAGGCCTCCGTAAAAGCCACATCAACAGCTCCCATTTCCGCCCAGAGCAGGCAGATGAGAAAGCCGTAGATCCCGAAGATCATAGCCGCGCTGAGCAGGTCTTTCACGCTCAGTGAAATGATCGCGGCGACGACCATGAAGAGGAGAATGACGATATCGAATGCGAGAATCAAAGTAGCAAAGCGTTAGTGGTTGTCGCAGTCGTCTCCGAGGTGGTTTGGGCGTCCGTCCTTGATATCAGGACGGTTTTTGTCTTCCCACCCAGCATCCATAAGAGCGTGGGTGCTGGTGGGGCTGGTAAAAATGATGAAGATGCTGACAGCAAGCAATTTCAGAATGACGAGCAGGATGATCCAGTCGTGTGAGAAGCTTTCAAAGTGATTCAACTGATAGACGGCGAATCCCAGAATCACCAACAGGCTGGAGAGAGTATCACCCTTTCCTGCCGCGTGGGTGCGGCTGTAAAAATCCGGGAAACGGATCAACCCTACGGCTGCTCCGAGGAACATGATGAGCCCGGCTACGATCAAGGTGACGCTGATAGCAGTGATAATCATGGATCAATTCCCGGCGGGTTCTCCATTCTCCGGTTTGATTTCAGGAGCATTGGTTTTGTGAAGAAAGCGTGCTGCAGCTAGCGAGCCGGTGAAGTTCAGCAAGGCGTATGCCAGCGCAAAATCGACGAACATTTCGACACGGCCAAAAATCACTCCGATGATGATCAGTAGGACGGCTGTCTTGGTGCCGATGACATTAACGGCAACAATCCGGTCAAGGGCGGTTGGACCGATCGCGATACGCCACAGGGCCGGGATCATGAATAAAAACAGCGTGAGGCCAACGCCAACCGTGAAATCCTCAAAAGTCATGATGCTGAGGAGGTTGAGGGGTTGGTGGGCGGGGCGAAGACACGGGCAATGCGACGCTCCATTTCGCCATCGAGGCCCTCAGCCGCTTCATCGCTGATGGCGTGAATATAAAAGGTATTCCCGGAGATCTTGATCGTAACGGTACCGGGGGTGAGCGTAATCGAGTTGGCGAGAAGGAATTTCTCGAAGTCACTTTTTAGAGACGTTTCGTATCGCACGATCTGGGGTTGGAGGGCATCTGAAGGGCCAAAGGCCAGTTTGAGCAGATACAGATTTGCCAAAATGATCTGCCAGATCATCCACATGAAGTAGGAGAAGAGCATGATCCCCTGAGCCAGGCGGGTTCCTGCACCGAATTGCCTGTTTTCGAACAGCAGGTCGGAGGATAGCCAGGTGACAATTCCGCACGAAATAGCGCCGAGCGTGAGGTGAAAAGCATCAAATAGACCTGAGAAGACCATCCACACAACCATGAGCAAAATGAAAACGATCATTCTGTAAAGGTTGCGATTGGTTTTGCTGTCTTCCATGAGGTGTCTACGAAGGGGGGTATGTGAGCAATACTCATGCCTATTGTCAATTTTCCTATCGGGAAAATCCGTGCTTTGTTATCTGGTAAACAAGTGGATGAGACGGGAAAGGTACAGAGGCATTGCTTTAACGATAGCAACGGGGATGCTGATGGGCGTGTCCGGAGCAGTTGCTCAGCAGGCCCAGGAGGATGCGGTTGATCCATCGTTACCTACTTATAATCAGGATGTTCCGGCCAATCCTGGAGTGCCATCGGGGTCGACTCAACCCCCCGTTGCCATTCCCATGCAGACTCCAGTTTTTGCTACCGATCAGCCACCGGGGGTCGTTCCACCACCGCCACCACCGTCAGGGGGGGCGAATCAGCCAGCAACGCCCGCCAAGCCCGAGGGGGCGTCGGTTTCGTCCATGCAGAGCCGGTCTCGGGTGATCGAAGATCTTCGGCCCGAGCGGGTTCAGGTCTATCCGGATGATCCTGACAGCGCTTGGTGGGAGATTAACCCAAGGTATGCCTTTGCAAGGGCTCAACGCGAGCAGCGACCCTTGCTACTGCTTTTCACCGGGATGTGGAACACGCAGGCCATGGCGCTTTCGGAGGAAGTTTTTTCCACTCAGAGCTTCAATGAGTATGTGAAGGAGAATCTAGTGATCTGTTATCTGAATTATCCTCGGAATTACACCGATGCGCCGGATTCGCTCAGGCATGTTAAGGATAAGTTTAAAGTCCGAGGGTATCCCAATGTTCTCGTTTTTAATCCAAACGGAGAGGTGGAAAAAGGGATTCGAGGCTATCACACTGGCCGTCCTGTGGATTATTTCAATGAGCTGAAAGGGCATTGTCGGCCGGTTTTGGAGTCGGTTGCCCTGCAAAAATCTGAACTCGTCAGGCGGGGGTTTCGCGATTGGTCCAATTATCTGGGCAAAGCAATTTTTGCGCGGTTTGTGAAGCATGATACCAAATACGTGGTCCTTCAGGATGCCAGGGCGGTGGAATGGACCATAGCGATCAATGATTTGGCTCCGGAAGATCAAAAGATGGTGGAGTCTTTCCAGCGGGTAGATAAAGTAAAGATCGAGCAAGAGGGCTCCGAGTAGCGGAATACTGTTTTCGGTATGGTTCCGGTTCGCCCTATCTCTCCAAACGCCTCGTTGAACTGAACCAATGACCCGATTTTTTCTCCGTACCGTCTCCTTAGTGGGCATCCTCTTAGTTTCTGCGCTGCTCTATCGAGGAGTGATCGATCAGGGTAGTCGCTACGATATCTTCGACCTCGTCAACAGTCGTCCGGTGACGGCTGTTATCGGAGATGGAAATCCTTTGTTGGCTCAGGCCGGAAATGAGACGCCCCTGCTTCGGGCAGTCCCGCTGAATCTGAACGATACGGCGGTGCTGGAGAAAATGAATACGGCGTTGTCTGATCTGACGGATGCCGTGGTTCCAGCCGTTGTCAGTATCGATACCACGACCAACGTGAACGTCAGTAGGGTAGTGGCAACGGATCCGCTTGGGTTCTTCGGGTATCGCCAGAATCAGAGTTACGACGCGCCGGGGCTGGGATCAGGGGTCATCGTGACCAGTGAGGGGCATATCGTGACGAATCACCATGTTGTTGCCGGAGTGGACGAGATTCTGGTGACAGTCCACGATGGAAGTCAGTACAAAGCTGAGTGGGTCGGGAGCGATCCTAACGTCGATGTGGCGGTGCTCCAGATTAAGGCTCCTGAAGGCGGAACTCTGCCGGAATTCCGTCCCCTTGGATTTGGGGACTCCGATCAGGTGCGGGTAGGGGAGATGGTTTTGGCCGTTGGAAATCCGTTCGGACTGAGCGAGTCAGTCACGCGTGGGATCATCAGTGCGAAACAGCGGGAGCTCAGTGACGGAGCCAATGAATATTTCCAGGTCGACGCAGTCATTAACCCGGGGAACTCGGGTGGCCCGCTCGTCAACGTGCGCGGAGAGATTATTGGCATCAATGTAGCAATCTTCACCGGACAACAAGATGTGCGGGTTTGGCAGGGCATCGGACTCGCTATCCCTGCCAACGAGGTGAAAGAGGTGTTTGAGGCAATTGTGTTAGGGCGTCCGTTGATTCGAGGATACATCGGCCTGGAGCTGGGGAATATTTCACGAAACTATGCTTTGGAGTTGGGACTGAGTAGCACTCAGGGCGCTCTCATTACGAACGTGGTGGAAGGATCTCCGGCCGAAGAAGCTGGATTGAAACCCGGTGATGTGATCGTCAAATTCGACGGGAAAATCGCCAAGTCTGCTGAGGATGCACTTGCCCGAATTCGGTCGAAGAAATCTGATGAGGTGGCTCAGGTATCCGTCCTGCGGAATCGCAAACTGATGCAGGCGAAGGTAAGCGTGATGGCCAAGTCAGATACGAACACTTTAAAACTGAAGTCGGATATTTCGGCCAATGGTCAGTCGATCACGGAAGCTCTCGGTATTTCGGTTGTCAACATGACCGCTGAGCAGAGGACGGCCGCGGGGCTCAATGGAAACACCCCGGGGATCATAATCACCTCTGTTGAGAAGGGATCACAGGCTGAACAGCGTTTTCAGCCGGGAGATCTGATTCATCAGATCAATCAGGATAAGGTGACGGATGTATCGACTTTCTACGATCTGATGGGATCGTTGCCGACTGATAAAGTCACGGTGTTGGTATTGAGTCGCGAAGGTCGTGTGATTCGAGCATTTTTGAACCCGTGAACTGGTTTTCCTATGCGGAGTTTCTGAACCGTCGCGACGAGTTCGATCGATCGGTTGTCGGTACCTCCGAAGTGGCTGGATTTTGCTCTTCGGCGAATTGGCAGGTAGCGGCGAACGGTTTTCTCCACGAGTCGGAGGCCGAAACAAAATTTCTGATTGTTGAAGAAGGGGGGAACTGGCTGCTCTTTGTCGATCGTGATGATCGGGGTATCTGGTTTCCGATGGAATCAGCTTGGATGTTCGGATGTCCGATGATCGGAGATCCAGCTGAGTGCGTGTCCATGCTTAAAGGGGCGGTCATCAGGAGATTGGCGAGTCCCGCTGGCTTTTGTGTGGGAGGGGTTCGAAAGAATGGATCCCTTCATCGTGAACTGCTGAGCCTTCGTGAGGAAAGCCTCCGGTTCGAAGAGTTTCCCGCGACTGACTGCATGGTGATTGATCTTGAGGCTGGCTATGAAGCGTGGCTCTCACGACGATCGACCAAGTTCAGGAAGTCTGTGCGTCAGTCGTCGGGGGCTGACGGGTTTGAGATCATTGATGCGAGTTGCGATGCCCCTGATGCGTTGTTTCGTCGCATTTTTTCAGTGCAAAAGCAGACTTCCAAGTGGCGGGACGGTAGCGACATTTTCCACGGAGCAGACTACGTTCGATTCTATCGATACCTCATCGAGAAGTTGCATGAATCAGGACAGCTTCGTATCCTTTTTGCTCAACAGGCAGGAGTTGATTCGGCCTACATTCTGGGGGGCGATTTTTCGGACCAGTACCGTGGGTTACAAATGAGTTATGCGGAATCAGTCCGAGATTCTGGAATCGGAAATGTGCTTCAGTTAGAGAACTTGCGGCGATGCGCTGACGACGGAATTCTCGAGTATGATCTGGGGATGCACGCTCCATACAAAGAGCGATGGGCTGATCGCCAGGATGTCTATGTGACTGTATTTGTGGTGCTGTAAGTCCGTTCAATGGGTCATCATCGCCTCAGTCATGCGGATGGCCTCGAGATTTGGCTTCACTTCATGGGCTCGATGAAGCGGAACGCCTTGTTTTCGGGCGTGCGCCGTGATGGCGACCGTTGGCCAGTTGCGGTCATCGAGAGCCTCAGATTTCAGCAGTTTCCCGATGAATGATTTCCGTGATACGCCAAGAAGGAGGGGGCGCTCGGAAACTGATAGCTGATCAAGATGTCGTAATAGAGTCAGATTGTGTTCGAGTGTTTTTCCAAACCCGATGCCGGGGTCATAAGTGATACTCTCAGCCGCTATGCCCGCATCGGTCAGTGTGGCATGGCGTTCTTCGAAAAAGGAACGGATGTCAGTGAGTATATCTTCATAGCAGGGCTTGCTTTGCATGTTGCGGGGGGTGCCCTGCATGTGCATGACGACGATCCCGGCGCCGGTTGAAGCGGCGATCTCGATCATGGATGGATCGCTGAATCCGGTCACATCATTGATGATTTTGGCTCCTGTCTTGACGGCTGATTCGGCGACCACTGATTTCGACGTGTCGATAGATAGGCAGGCATCCGGTGCCTGTTGCAGGATGCCTGAAATCACGGGGAGAATGCGGCGGCATTCTTCCTCCTCGGCCACATCGGCTGCGCCGGGACGAGTGGACTCGCCACCTACGTCGATGATAGCAGCGCCTTCGTCGAGCAGCCTGAGCCCGTGGGCGACTGCCGTTTCGGTTGAGGAGAATTGCCCGCCGTCGGAGAACGAATCGGGGGTCACGTTAACGATCCCCATGACTTCGCCCCGGGTCGAGAGGTCGAAGGTGTGGTCGAGGCAACGCCACTTCATTCCGGACCGGGAAGGTTCCAGTTCTATGCCAGAGCCGGCTCAAGCGGTCGGGAGTCTTCAGATTCCGGTGGCTCAAGATCTCGATTGGGTTTCTGCGGCTCGAGGCCGAGCTTCTTTAGCAGTTTGAGGTCCGCTTCGGATTGTGGATTGCTCGTGGTGAGCAATTTGTCTCCGTAGAAAATGGAATTGGCTCCGGCAAAGAAGCAAAGTGTCTGAAGTTCCTCGCTCATCTGGCAGCGACCTGCAGAAAGACGTACTTTGGCTGATGGAATGGCGATGCGGGTGATCGCGATCATGCGGACGACTTCAAATGAATCAACTCCCTGAGATTCTGCCATCGGAGTGCCGGGGATGGGCACGAGTGAGTTGATGGGAACGCTTTCGGGATGGGGATTGAAGTTGCTGAGAACCTCCAGCATTTTGAGCCGGTCCTCGGTGTTTTCGCCTATCCCGAGGATCCCTCCAGAACAAACGGACATGCCAGCGTTCTGAACGTGGCGCAGGGTGTTGAGGCGGTCCTGATAGGTGTGGGTCGAAACGACATTCTCGTAGTGTTCCGGAGAAGTGTCGACGTTGTGATTGTAAGCGGTCACTCCGGCCTTCTTAAGTTTCTGGGCTTCGGTTTCACCGACTTCTCCCAAAGTGGTGCAGACTTCCATGCCAAGCTTGCTGACGCTCTCGACGATTTCGAGAACTTGATCGAATCGCTGGGTGCCATCTTTGACCCCTTTCCAGGCCGCGCCCATGCAGAAGCGTGTCGAGCCATTGTCGCGGGCAACTTTGGCTCGCTCGAGAATGTCCTCTTTCGCCATGAGCCGCTCGACTTCGACGGAAGTGGAGTAACGCGCCGACTGAGCGCAGTATGAGCAGTCCTCAGAGCAGCCGCCCGTTTTTATGCTGAGAAGGGTGCAGAGTTGCACTTCGTTCCCCTCCCAGTTTTCTTCGTGCACCTCTCGCGCACGCTGAATCAGGTCGAAAAAGGGAAGGTCGTAGAGCTGTTTGAGTTCGTCGAACTGCATGGGAGAAGGGGACTAATTGATCTTTGGTTCCGAGGGAAATGACCACGAAATAGCCGAATTTCACCTAAATGTTGTATAAATCGCCGTTGAGGTGCGCTTGAAAGAGCCAAAAATCAGCTCGTCCAGCGGCCCCCGGAGGAGATATAGGGGAGGATCTGCTTCCAGGTGTCCGAGTAATCGGTCTTACCAATGGCCCCTATCATTTTAATCCCAGTGGCCCGGCGGAACTCCTGGGAAAATGATTCGCCGCTGTGACAGCCCCAGCTCTTGCAGTAAGCGCCTCTTGCGAAGGCCTTCTTGTCGAGCCTCTTCAAATCGCTTTGATGGAGGTAGACTTTAGATGCTCCTAGAACGTGATTGCTGTAGTCGATTACGAAGCAGTACTTGTTCGAGTGCCCAAAATACTCGAATCCCGAGACTTTGGTCTGGGATCGATTCTGCCCCGAGTTGACGTAGTTAATGACTTCGTTGGCAGTACTGAACCAGATGAGGCGAATCTTGTACTTGTCGCGGACACTTTCGATATGGCTGATCAACGGCTCCCCGTCTTCGCTCGCCCTGGTCTCGTAGCCGGGTCTATATACCATCCACGTGATGTTGATGGTGTCGTCGGTAGCGTCCTGAAGTTGTTGGATACGAATTCGGGCGGTTCGAACAAAGTTGCCCCACCACTGATCATGGCGGTGAGCTTCGCGGCGGAACCCTTCCCACTTGAGAAGAGCTGGGCCACCCGAGATGATGATGTATTCGTCGGTCGGGTCTAATTTGGCGTCTGCCGACTGCGGCAGAAGGATCGCCGACAGAAGAATCAGAGCGATGAATGCTGGAAGACGTGAGGTCATGGACGATTCACTGACGAAACTGAGTTCCGTGATCTTAGAGAAATATTACCAAAACTCAGAGGAAACGCAAACTGCTACCTCTCAGGATCAGTTGAGAAAACATCATCCCAGTCCCGCGAACAGGCTGAAACGATGGATGTAGTGTTGAACCATTTCGCGGGCACGACGTTCTTTTTCTTCCTGCTGCTTCTGCTCGAGGAGTATTTCGTCGTATTTGATGAGACGCTGATGGTGTCGGTTGATTCTGCCCACGAACCAGCGCCAGGTGGTTCCGGGTTGCCCATTCTCAAGTAAAAAATGTGGGCAGTCTTTATTGGGAGTCTCATAGCCCTGCCTTGCCCAATGGTAGTGTGCTCGAATATTGTCGATAGGGATCTTGTTGTGATACATCAACGTTGCCGCCAGTTCGGCCGTTCGGTCCATGGTGGCGACTTGGTCATTGCCCTTGTGCTCGCACATTTCGATGCCGATGGAGTAACGATTGCCGGGGCCATCGAAGTCCGCATGTTCGCCGCGTTCGTCAGTCGGGATATGCTGGATTACAGCGTCGTCCTGCACGGTAAAGTGCCAGCAAAGGTACCCGATGACTCCGCCGCGAAGCGACCCCCGCTTGAGGGCTTTGGCGTGGGCGTATGCATCTCCAGTGGGATTCTGAGTGCTGTGAATGGTGATGTACTGCGGTTTGAGCTCCCGGAAGATACGGCGTCCGTAGGTACCTTTCGGGATGAGGTCGACCTTCAAATTCAAGGCAGTGTGTGCCTCGTTGGGGCTCAGTGGTGTTTCGGCCACGGCACCCATCTCTCGCTCCCACATCGTTCCCTTGGTGGAGACCGAAGTCGTTTTGCAGCCGGGAAGGGCGGCGATCATTACGGTGATCACAACCGCTGGAATCACAATTCGAAGCCAATACATTGGGACAAGGGGAGGCGGGGCAACTGGAGCTCGAAAGATAGACCTGACGAATAAAATCCGCAAATTTATTTAAGGTATTTTAAAAATAAATAGAGATTAAATTAATCCAGAGTCCTTTTGAGTGTCCGGGGAGGGTATTTTTTTAGAATTTGAGGCCCGTTTACCGGGCGTCTTGTTCTTAACGTTCGAGGATCTCAACTTCATAGCCATCCGGGTCGGTCACGAATGCCATTTTAATTTTGGCCCCGGATGGGAAAGCCTCCCGCCAGTCTTCCGGCCAGATTTCGATGCCGGATTTCTCCACCTGATCACAGTAGGTCATGATGTCTTCGACCCCCACGGCGGTGTGCATGAGGTCTTCGGGGAATTCGACTTTGAAATCCGGGGAATAGCAAAGCTCCAGAAAATGATCGTTCCCGTCGAGCTCTAGAAATGCGAGCTGGTTGCCGGCGGGCGACTTGTCGGTCCGGCGTGTCAGGCTGAAGCCGAGCTTGATGTAAAAGTCGATGGTTTTGTCGAGGTCACTGACTCGGATGCGGGTGTGGAGAAATTTGAGCATGATAAAAAGATTGGGAGCACGTTGGCACGGATACTCAGACGAGGATAGGACGGGTTGGCGTGAAGTCGAGGTTCACGAGTCGTTACGGACATCGACAGGAAGCGGGCAATTTCCTATGTTGAAAGGCGATGAGACTACCAAATCGTCGATTGTTCATTGGGTGCACCGCTATCATTCTAGCGGGCGCAGCCGGGTTTTGGCTTGGTCGCCGGGATATCGATACAGGTGGAGAGATACGGCCTTCTGCTCCGCTCATTGGTATTTCGAGCGTGACTGGTGATCACTATGTTCGGGCGGTCAGGGACTCGGGCGGAATTCCTGTGGTGCTACCGGACACGGATGGCAGTCCGGAGAAAATTGAGGAGTATCTCACCTGTCTCGATGGATTATTGATGCCGGGAGGGGCTGACATTCCTCCATCGGAATACGGAGAGGAACCCCACCCGACAGTGGTTGTATTAGATGATGACAGGTATCAGTTTGAAAAGGCGCTGAGCCGAGCCTGGATTGAGCGATCCGATAAGCCGCTGTTGGGAATATGCCTGGGAAGTCAGTGGATCAACGTCACCAGCGGGGGGTCGCTGGTGCAGGACATTCCCTCGGAACTGGGGTCGAACCATCGTAATACGACGCATGCAGTGTCATTGGAGGAAGACTCACGGCTCCGGCGAATTTTTGAAGAGACCACCTTTGAGGTGAATTCAACTCATCATCAGGCCGTTGGGAAACTGGGGCGGAATCTTCGCATCGTGGCTCGCAGCCCGGACGGAGTCATTGAGGCCACGGAGACGACTGATCCCGACCGGTTTCTCATCGGGGTTCAGTGGCATCCGGAGAAGTTGATGCCAGACGATAGGAGGCAGGCGAAATTATTGAAGGCATTTATTGAGGCGGCACGGGACGGGGTGCTGGAACCGTGATTCGGCGGCCAGTTAGAATTTCAATTCCAAAAAAGACTGGTATTTTGAACAGTAGTTAGGTACACGGTAGGGATGCCATTTCCTTTCCCTGTTGCAGCCGGTCGATACGGAATCTTTCGCTCCCAAGTCTGGGAGAAGTCCAGCGCGGTGGTTCGCGAGGATGGAATTGAATCGGAATCAGAGATGGAGTTGCAGGCTCGATGGTTCGGGGGTGAGTTTGGCCGAAGGTTCGTCGGAGTGGAGGGGGAGCAGATTGAGATTGTGCAGTTCGGGCACTGGAATCGCGCGGCGGGACCCGATTTCACGGAGACTGCTGTCCGGATCAATGGAAAATTGAAATCCGGTTCGATTGAGATCGATTCAAATGTTCGGGATTGGGAAGGTCACGGGCATGGAGTGAATCCTGAATTTGAATCGGTCGTCTTGCATGTATTCAAGGATGGGCCCGCCTTGAACCGGTTCTTCACGCGTACGGCTCGTCATCGTGAGGTCGTTCAATTGCAATTGCCGCAGTATGCCTGGTCGCAGGGTCCCCCTGATTTTTTGCCGGAGGCGTTTCCGGGCCGCTGTGTGGCCCCGCTCAGTGTGATGATGGATGACGAAGTCGAATCTTTGTTATTGTGTGCCTCGCAATATCGGCTGCGGTCAAAGAGCGAGCGACTGCAAGTGATGACCTCTTCGACTTCAGTCGATCAGGCCTTGTATCAAGCGCTGGCAGAGGCCCTCGGCTTCCATCAGAACAAAACGGCCATGGCGGTCCTGGCGCAGCGATGTCCGATTGGACCGCTCATGCGGATGAAGCCATTTGAGCGGGAAGCGCGGCTTTTCGGTGCTGCTGGCTTTCTGGATCGGGAAATATTTGATGAGGCGGCACACGCCGAAGCGCGGCGCTACCTCCGGGATCTTTGGGATTGTTGGTGGAAAATGCGGGATCGAGTGGAGTCGACGCCGGCTCGGGCCATACAGTGGCGGTTTTCGGGGAGTCGCCCCGGGAATCACCCTCAGCGGAGAGTCGGGGCTCTAGCTGCGCTGGTCGGGCAATGGGAAGAACTGAGAGGTCTTTGGGAAAATCCTGTGAATAGTGTGGAGAAGTTTGTGAATAACTCCCTCAATAACCTGCATCATCCCTTCTGGGAGGGCCACTTTACCGTCAGAGCGAAGCCGATTCAGGGGCGGCTGAGGTTGCTGGGAAAGGATCGACAGCGCGACATCCTTGGAAACGTGATTTTCCCCGCCCTGGTGGGGAATGAGCCGTTTCGATGGGAGGAATATAGCCAACTCCGGAAGGTTGATTCGAATCAAAAGCTTCGTCGGGCTACCTTGCGTCTGTTTGGCTCTGATGAGAAGCGCGGGAAGTTATTCACAAGTTATTACCATCAGCAGCAGGGCTTGATGCAAATCTACCAGGATTTTTGTCTGGAGGATCTGTCTGAATGTGATCGGTGCCCATTTCCGGAGCAGCTGGCTCAATGGCAGAATTCAGTTGAGCCTGCTCGGGAAACCGTGAATTTGTAGCGGTGAGACGGCGCTGCTCCGAGATAGATGGAAATTTGAATGTCCGTCCGGCAGCTCGCTTCGTAGAATGTCTGTTAGCTAGAGCCTTCTTCGTGTAAGGCTTGGGTAGAAAAGGCGTCATTCCTTTTGAAAATTAAGAATCTGTATAGAACCATGTCTGTTGCCACATTAGACCACGATATCATCCTGAATCCCGAAAAGCGGGAGTTTCCTGAGTTCAGTCTTGAGCGACTGCTCGGCACCGTTTTCGAACCGACCCAAGGCGCTAAGGTTTGCATCTTGATCGACCTTGAAGATATGAGCCTGATGGAGGGGTTCAAGTTTCTCGATGCTGAAGGTCACGAGATTCAGCAAAAGGCCTATGAGGAATTCTTTCTTGGCCTCAAAGACGGCGGGATGGAGGCCCTGGGAATGAACGGAGGCGAGATGTTTGCTTTTCCCATGACCTACGGATCCAATCTTGATCTGAAGGATGAGTGCTTCGACTCGAGCGGGAATCAACTGAGCCTCGATCAGGACATTTACCCGAATTACGATTTGATTCTCTGTGTGTCCACCTACTCTGCGACGGCTCCTCTGACAGCGAAGTGTAAGGAATACGGATTTCGCGGAGCGACGCTACATGGCGTGAATGATGTCATTCTGAACTCAGGGTTGGCGGTAGATTACAACGAAGTCAGCGTGGATACTGAGAAGATGCGACTCGCTATGAATCATGCCGACGTCGTGGAGATTGATTTCGAAATGGAGGACGGTACCATTTTGACAGCTTCGCTCGATCTTAAGGGGCAGGAGGCTCAGAAGTCGCATGGTTTGTGTCGGGGGTCGAAACCTGACATTGCCAATCTCCCTGCCGGAGAGATCTACTTTGTGCCGGTGGACGCCAACGGCCAGTTCCCCATGAAATACGAGGATGGAACTCTCGGGGTTCTCGATGTGAAGGATCGCAGCATTTACCGCTCAACTTTGATCGAGGGAAATCAAGCCACGATCGACGCGCATAACGCCCGCCTTGCTGATGATCCGATGACAGGAACGCTGGGCGAACTTGGATTTGGCACACAGGTGCTGCCTGTGTCCGGCGCTGACATTCAGGACGAAAAGGTGTTGGGAACCTGTCACCTTGCGACGGGTCGCGACGATCATCTCGGTGGCGACATTGTTCCTGACATGTTTAAAAAACACGAGAATTCAACGCACGACGATATTCTTTTTGCGCCTCACAAAACGCCCAATTTTAACATCAAGGAAGTTCGGATGAAGCGAGGAGATGAGGAGAAACTCATTATCGAGAACTTCCGTCCGAGTGAGTTTGTTCTTGATGCTTTGCGTGGGTGATTCAACAGGGTTGAGTGAGAGGCTCAACCCTGTTCGGCTGACTCGTTCTTGATCGGATCATCTCTAGTTTGTTCCTCCCGAGAGTAGAACCAGTTCAAGTCCTTTTCCTTTCTCTGGAAGAGGAGACCAAGCGTTCGGGCGTTGGCCATGAGGACATACATGCTGAGGAGCGAAGTAATGGGGATGGTTAGAAGAGGCCATTCGCTAAGAAACTGGTGAGCGCTGGCTCCCAATAGGTAGATGCCGACGACCAGGGCTGCAGCCAGTAGGTAGAGAGGCCCGGATCGCACGATGGATGGGAGCACGATATGGGGAAGGCCGGCAGTGGATGTTCCGACGATCACAGTGGCGAGCATGGCCATGGGGAAATAGAAGATCCCCCAGGCGACCAGTCCATATGTGACGCCGTCAGCGTAGGCGGCGCTTTCGTCCCCCCAGAGCAACCAGGCAAAAAGAGGGGCAAACGAAATTAGAATGACGCCTAGCACCTTGAGTGTGGGCAGGAGGATGTCATCGAGCGGGTCGTTGAGGTCCGGGAAGGAATAAATCGCTCCTTCATCGTCAGTGGAAAGGAGGACGAGCTCAAAGTAGAGGCCACAAAGATAGGCGAATACGAAGAGAGTGACAAAGAGGCCAACGGCGGGAAAGATGCTCCCAAACTGAGAGAGGATGAGCAGAATCGCTCCGACGATCAGAATGTTCCTACCTCCTTTCCTGAAGGGATAGGATAAGACATCGAGAATAAAATTCGGCTGCTGTTCCATGTTCACAATTTAGCGGATTTGCCGTGTGGAGTGCGATTACAAATCGCAAGAGGGTTTGCACCGGATCATGGCTAGCGTTGACAGGTGGGACACCAACAGGTGGTCCGGCCGCGGAGGTCGGACCGGATCAATTCTGTCCGGCACCCGGTTCGAGGACAGGTTCCGCCGTCTTTCCAGCGGTGGTTGAAGAGCCAGGAGTCGGGCGGGGTTCCCCAGTCATTTCCGATCACGCGAATGGCATCGCGGGCGACCTGGCGAGTGATCCGCCAGACCACATTCAACTGATCGTCTGTGAGCGTGCCGGTAGGAGATTGCGGGGCGATCCTGGCCCGCCAGCAGATTTCGTCGGCCATCCAATTCCCGATGCCGGGGTAGCCGCGCTGATCGAGCAGAAGCGTTTTCAGGGGAGTCTTGGGGAATCGGCATGCAAAGACGGTGTGGAGGCTCTTCGTGAAGTCGGAATCAGTGGTCAGAGGAGGCAAGGCTTGCCACCATTGGGGCGGTCGGGCATCGCTGGTAATTTCCAGTGTGAGTTTGCCGAACATGCGCGGGTCGGTGAAGACGAGTTGGTGTTCCTCAAGATCCAGAACGAGGTGATCGTGTTTCTCCACAGACGAGTCTGATGGTCGGGTGTGGAGTTTTCCCGTCATGCCGAGATGTAGACCGAGCCAGGCTCCCTCGCTAAACTCGAACATCATCTGTTTGCCGTGTGTCTGGCTCCCGGTGAACCGGCGTCCTGACAGGCCTCTACGTATGGCGGCGGCAGGGATGTCGCGATAGATTCGAGCCTTGGGGTGAGTGACGACCTTTGATATCCGCTGCCCGATGCCGGGAGACCACCTCTTGCGGAAATATTCGACCTCGGCGAGCTCTGGCATAGCCGAGATTACTCCGGATCGCGAGGGTCAGGAAAGCCCGCGTTCGGACTTTTCCACGAAAGCGATGATGATGTCGACTTCTGCGGAGCGATTTTCGAAAGCACGAAGAGCCTCAAGCGCCTCGCTGGTATTCAGGTCTTCGCGGAAGAGGGCGCGATACGCCTTTTTGATGGAAGCCCGGGCTTCTTTTGAAAATCCACGGCGCTCAAGACCCACTTTGTTGATGGCTCGAACGCGGGCGGGATTTCCATCGGCCACCATGTAAGGGGGGACGTCCTGAACGATTTTAGTGAAACCGCCGGTAATGGCGTGCTCGCCAATTCGGCAAAACTGATGGATGCCCGTGAGCCCGCCGAGGATGACGTGATCCTCGATGATGACGTGTCCACCCAGCGTTGCGTTGTTGGAGAAGACGACGTGATCTCCGATGATGCAGTCGTGTCCGATATGGGTATAGGAGAGGAAATTGCCGTAGCTCCCGACCAGGGTGGAGTCACCAGCGGAGGTGGCGCGATTGACGGTGCAGAACTCGCGAAAAGTGTTGTGGCTTCCAATTTTGAGATGAGTCGGCTCGCCGTCGTATTTCAGATCCTGGGTGCGCTGACCAATGGAGGTGAAGGAGAAGAATTCGTTGTCTTCGCCAATCTCGGTTGGGCCGTCGATGGTGACGTGATTCTGCAACCGGCACCTATTTCCAAGTTTAACTCCGGCGTTGATGACACAATAGGGTCCGACAGTAATGTCATCTCCCAGCTCGGCGCCCGGGTCGATGATAGCAGTGGGATGAATCTCGGTGGCCATGGATGAAACGGATGTGATTCGGATCAGCCGATCACGACATGATTGCAAACTTCAGCTCGCCTTCAGAAGTGGTGGCACCGTTGACGACACAGCGGCATTTTGCGACACCGATTGTCCCGCGAATCTTTAAGATTTCGGATTCGATTATGAGGGTATCGCCAGGCATCACCGGCTTCCGGAATTTCACTTTATCCGCACTCATGAAGTAGCCGACTTTGCCCTGATTCTCGGGAGTTCTCAGTAAGACGATGCTGGAGACCTGAGCCATAGCCTCGAGCTGGAGGACTCCCGGCATAACAGGGTGACCCGGGAAGTGCCCTTGGAAGTAGGGCTCATTGATGGTGACTTGCTTCATTCCAGTGCACTTCATGTCCCCTTCAAACCCGATGATGCGGTCGACCATGAGGAATGGGTAGCGATGTGGCAGGACTTTCTGCACCTCAAGATTGTCCATGACGCCTTCACCCGTCGGGATATTGACCGAAGGAACCATGGAAAGAGTTCGCTCGAAGGTTTTGACAAGTTTCCCGGCCATTTCCGTGTTGGGGCCGTGGCCCGGTTTCACGGCGATCACATGTCCCATGATGCGTTTGCCACTCAGCATGAGGTCGCCGATGAGATCCAGGATCTTGTGGCGGGCGAATTCTTCCTTAAAGCGAAGCGACTCTTTACTCATCACCGACTCACCTTTGATGACGATGGCATTTTCGAGGCTACCACCTTTGATGAGGCCTTTTTCCAGAAGCGGTTCGACGTCCTCGTAGAAAACGAAGGTGCGGGCATCGGCAATCTCCTTGTCGTAGATCTCAGGAGTCACTTCGGTCGAATAGAACTGGGTCATGCGCCCATCAGGTCCTACCTGGGTGCAGGATACTCGGAAGCTCTTATCTGGAACGATCGTGATGAGCGAGCCGTTCTTGGTTTCCAAATGAATAGGCTCGCGAATCTCGAAAACGCTGAGGTAGGCGTCCTGCTCTTCAATACCTGCCTTTTTGATGCAATCGACAAAAGGGCGGGCCGAACCGTCACCGATAGGAGGCTCGTTGGCATCCATTTCGATGAGAGCATTGTCGACGCCCATTCCAACGAGGGCGGAGATGACATGTTCTACCGTATGAACTTTGACGGATCCCTCGGCCAGCGTGGTGGCGCGCTCAACGGTCTGCACTTTAGAAACGTGTGCGTCGATGAAGGGTTGATCGTCGAGATCAATACGGCGAAATTTGATGCCGTAACCGACGGGAGCGGGCTTCATAGTCAAGGTGACCTGCTCTCCGGTGTGGAGAGAAGTGCCTGTGACTGAGGCCGATGCTGCGAGCGTTTGTTGTTTCGGAGCCGACATGGGTTTGATGAATCCAGTGTGGTTTGAAAGGGGGAACCTCTAGCTCAATTGAGGCGATAGTCCAGTAATTATGGCTCCGCGGGAGCCGCTCCTAATCTTCTCCTTAATCCTAATCTGACTCTCTGGTTTCGGCCGTAAATTGGGAAAAACTGAAGGAGTAAGAGTAAGATTGGGAGTAAGAGTAAGATTTTCTTATCGATTTACGCCTCTACACGCCTGATTTCGGGATCGTGCATGAAAATGACGACTTCATGCTCGTTGATAAGCCGCCCCATCTCTTGGTCCATCCTTCCGCTCCGGGTAATACTCCCACTTTGCTGGATGGTTTGGAGGCGCTCTGTGCCTACGAGCTAGCCTGTGGTGGGCAGATATCCCTGATCAATCGGCTCGATCGGGAGACGAGCGGTCTCGTTCTAATAGCTAAGCACAAGGGATCCGCCCGTGAACTCGGTATTGCCATGGAAAAGAGGGAATTCCGGAAGTCGTATCATGCTATCGTCAGCGGTTGGCCGGAGGAGGATGAGTTTCTGGTCGATGCCCCGCTGCTGCGTAAAGGGGCGGTCACGCCGTCTCCGATCTGGGTGAAACGAATGGTCCACAAGGAGGGTAAGGCTTCGAGGACGCGGTTTGAAGTCGAGAGACGCTTTGAAAAAGCCACCTCCAACGGCGATCGGTTCGCCCTGTTGCGTTGTCACCTTGAGACAGGGCGGATGCATCAGATCAGGGTCCATGCTGCCTATGCCGGGCATTCTATCGTGGGGGATAAAGTCTACGGTCCGGACGAACAATGCTATCTCGATTTCATCGAAACGGGGTGGACCGAACCCTTGCAAAAACAGCTCCTGATGAATAGGCAGGCTCTTCACGCCTCCGGTTTTGGGTGGAGGGACAAGGACTGGGTTTGCCCTCTGCCGGAGGACATGAAGTCGTTTTTAGGGCAATAGGATCCGGATAGGGGGGTAAAAAAGACAGCAATTTATCGAGTGCAAAGCCCGAAGGCTTGATCTAAATTCCCGCCCCTCGCCCAAAGGACCTGAATCAGGGAGAGGAAAACTTGCTGAATTTTATGAATATTTCCGTCAAACGCCTCCCTGAGTGTAAAGCCCTCCTCTCTGCTGAGATCCCGGCTGATCTGGTTGCGAGCACACGTAAACTGATCGTGGCCGGCTACAGCCAACAGGCCAAGGTGTCCGGATTTCGCCCTGGAAAGATTCCATTGAGCGTGATCGAGAAGCGCTACGGCAACGAGATTGAAGGTGAGCTGAAAGATCGTCTCGCTCGCGCTGCCTACGGCGAAGCTCGTGAAAAGGAAGATCTCACCATCCTGGGGATTTCTCAGGTCGAGCGTGAGCAATTTGAGGCAGATGGTTCCTACATGCTTGCCGTTGAAGTCGTGACTGAGCCTGAGGTTGAGATCGCAGACTACAAGGAGATCCCGGTTGAGGTCACTAAAGTGGAAGTCACCGACGAGATGGTCGACGACTACCTGAAGAACATGCGCAAGCAGCAGGCGGTCCCTACGGATGTGGAGCGTGCAGCGGCTGAAGGTGATCTTGTTGTTGTTAATTACACGGCTACGCTCGATGGCGAGTCTCTTGCCGATAAGTTGGAAGAGCAGGCCGGGCCGCTTGCGAAAGGCGAAGCTCATTGGGTTGACGTGCCGGAGGAAGGCGAAGAGTCCCGTGAGTTTATCCCCGGCCTTTCAACAGAAGTTCTCGGAATGAGCGCCGACGAGACCAAGACTTTTGACGCCGAGTATGCTGAAGATTTCCCGGTCGAGGCAGTGGCTGGGAAAACAGTTTCCTATGAATTGACTGTGACTCAGGTGAAAGAGCGCGAGCTTCCCGAACTCACTGATGCTCACGCCATGGCGATGGGTGCGGAGTCGCTGGAAGATCTGAAAGGGAAAGTTCGCGAGCAGTATGCGCAGCAGCAGGAGAATGCTCGCAACCAGACTATCGACAATCAGATTCTCGGTCATCTCAACGATGAAATGACCTTTGATCTGCCCGAGCACATTGTGTTCAACGAAACGCAGCGCCAAGTGAACCAGATGGTGTCCCGGGGCGTTGAGCAGGGGATGACGGAGACTGATATCGAACAGAATCAGGAAGATTTACTTAAGAGCGCCGGATCTCAGGCAACGAACAACGTTAAGACGATGTTCATCCTGGAAGAGATTGCCGGGAAAGAGGGCATCACGGCTTCCGACGAAGAAGTTTCGCAGCGCGTCTCGATGATGGCGACGCAGCAGCGCCGGCCGATTAAGAAGCTGGCCCGTGAACTGCGTGATAACAACGGTTTTGCCGGTATCAGGCAGGACATCGTCATTTCCAAGACGATTGAGTTTCTTCGGTCGAATGCTACCATTTCCGAAGTCGATGCACCGACTGAAGGGGAGTAAGGAATTTCTTCCCCCAGCGACGAATTCTATCGTTCCCAATTTAACTTTCAGATAACCCACCTGCTATGTCTTTAGACGACGTTCAAGAACTCTCCCCTTTGCTTCCTCCTCACCTTCAACAGCGGATCATCGATCCGATGAAAAACGTGAGCGTGATTGAGAAAGAAGGAAATACAATGGTCCAGTTTGACCTGCTTTCCCGTCTCATGAAGGATCGCATCATCTTCATCGGTGAAGGAATCAGCGACCCTCTTGCAAACTACGTCATCGCTCAGATGCTTTATCTGCAGATGCAGGATCCTAACAAGGATATCAATGTCTACATCAACAGTCCGGGTGGATCGGTCACCGCTGGTCTGGCTATTTATGATACGATGCAGTTTGTGACTTGTGACGTGAATACCTATTGCATGGGTATGGCGGCCAGCATGGGTGCGGTATTGCTCACGGCCGGCACCAAAGGTAAGCGCTACGCATTGCCTAATTCTCACATCATGATTCACCAGGTTTCCGGTGGAGCACAGGGAACGGCTTCCGATGTCGAGCGGACCGTTGAGTTCATGTATTCGCTGAAGAGCAGGCTCAACGAGATCCTCGCTTTCCACACTGGTAAGACGGTTGAAGAAGTCGCCAGGGATTCCGACCGGGATAACTACATGCCTGCTGCTGCCGCTGCGGAGTATGGTCTGATCGACAAGGTGCTTGAGAAGAGCACCGAGACAAAGAAGACCGACGACAAGTAGGTTCAGGCGGGTCCATACGATTTTAAAAAGCCTCACCCGATTGGGTGGGGCTTTTTTGTGCTTGGTTTGAAAAAGAAGCGTTTGGGAAGGGGCCCTATTTCCGCCTGGGGTAGCCCCTCGCATCCACTCAGGAAGCGCGCCAGTTACACGAAAAGTGAACCCTGAATGAAAGCCTCATTCAGAATGGTTTTGGCCGCTCATCATAAAAGTGAGAAATTCAGTGGTAATCCCTACTGGTGTAACTTATTAACACTTTGGGATAATTAAGTTTTCTTAATGACTCTCCTTTCTCAACCCTCATGCAAATCAATGGAGTTAGCGCCCGTAAGGTTGAAGAGCGATGGCTAATCGTCTCCGATTTGTCCGGAAAAGTGGCGGGGGGAATCCTCTCAAGGATTCTGGTGTTTGGGTTGGTAATTGCTTTTGCTAGCGAGGCTTCCGGTCAGGAGGATGAGCCAAGAGTGGAGCCGATGACGCTGACTCAAGTCATCGCTCTGGTTCTGAGGAACAATCACGACATTTCTGTTCAAGACCTGAACCGAGTGATTGAGGCGGAGCGTGTTAAGATGGCGAAGGCAGCCTTCGATCCGAGGTTTGAAGCGTCGTATGCCTATCAGGACATTGATACACCACAGAACGCTCAGGAGTTTGTTGCGACTGGAGGTGGCGCCGCGAATACCCCATTTGCGGACACTCAGACTGGGCTTGCCACTCCCATTTTGACGACTCCGACTATCTTCGAGCAGCGGAACCATGTATCTGAGCTCGCTCTGATTCAAAGGCTTACCAATGGAGCCACTCTGGAATTGGGTTCGAGTCAGCGCATTTTGGACAACACGTTGAATCGCAACAGACCTCCGGGCATCTTTAATTCGGAGTATGAAACCTACACGGGTGTTACTTTGACGCAGCCTTTGCTCAAGGACTCAGGGAGGGAAGTGAATCTAACCGAAATGCGAATCGCCCAGTCTAATACTAGACTGGCTGATCTCGAATGGCGCTCAAGAACTGCTGGATCGGTCGCGAATGCGATGAAACTCTATTTCGACGTGATCTTTGCCTACGAGAATATGCGTATCCAAAAGGATGCGATTGAGTTGGCCGAAACTTTGTATGCCGGGAACAAGAAGCGCCATGAGGAGGGAGTGCTCTCACCTATTGAGGTGCTGGTTGCGGAGGGCGCTGTTTATACGAGAAAAGAAGATGCCTTGATTGCTGAAACTCAATACGTTGAGAGGCAGAATGCGCTGCAACTACTTTTCAGGTCCGGGGATGGTAGCGCGAGGCCGCTTCGTATTGTCCCGGCAGACCGTCTGAAGGGTGGATTTGAAGTCGCTTCGCGATCGACTCTGTTGTGTGCCGCGAACAGTTCGCGCTACGATATTCTTCAGGCTCTCGAATTAGTGGATCAGCGCGATAGACAGGCGAAGTTTGCGAAAAATCAGATCAAGCCAAGGCTGGATCTGATCGCCAGTATTGGGTCGCACGGACTTGACGGGGATTTGGGCCGATCATATGGCGCTGCAGCCAACGGACAGGGACCGGAATGGACTTTGGGCGTGACTTTCTCTGTTCCATTGGGAGCTAAGCAGGCAAAAGCGGAAGCCAGATTGGCGGAGCTGCAAGCCAAGCAGGCTGAGATTCAGGCTGACCGGGTCCGGTTACAGATTGCCCTGGAGCTTGATACGGTTTTGAATCGGATTAAGACGGATCGTCAGCGTGTGATTACGGGCGGGAAGAGCCGGGAGATCGCGGGCGAGGCCATGACAGGAGAGGTCAAGCGATTGGACGAAGGCGTATCGACCACTTATCAGGTGCTTCAATATCAGCATGAGTACTCTCGGGCTCGAAGCCGGGAGTTGGCGGCTTTGGCCGATTTGAATAAAGATGAGTTGGATCTTTGGCTTATCACGGGGCGATTGCTGGAGAATAAGGGGATCGTGATTGATAACGATTCCTCAATCGAAGTGAATCAAGAATTGGAGTCGATTGGGAAATGGCGACACAAAAATATTGTTAGAGCCGTTCCTGTTGAGCAATGAAAATGCTTTTGTTCGTGAGTGTATCCTCATTTCTTCCCCGGCGTCGGAAACCAAATCCGCGTCGGGTCAGCTCCGTTCTCTTCGCGGCAATGATCCTTTCGTTGAGCGGTTTGTGTCTGGGCGAGGTCCCAAAGGAAGGCGTGGTAAAGCCGTTTCGAACTGTCACGATCAGCGCGCCAATTCGTGAAATCATCAGTGAGATTTTCTTTGAAGAGGGAGATCGAGTGGAGGAGGGGCAGGTTCTGGTTGGCCTCAGGTCTGAGAAGCAGAGCCTCGTGGTTGAGCGTCTTACCCAGATGATTCGCAAGGCGGAATTCGACTATCAGGCCGCACAGCGACTTTTCGAACAGAAGGTGGATAGTCGAGACAAGGCCTTCGAAGCAGAGGTGGAATTGAAGCGATTGCAGGCTGATCTTGGAATCGCTGAAGCGGAATTGAGCGAGAGAGGAATTCGGTCGCCGATTACGGGGGTGGTCGTTCGAAAATTCAAGGAATCCGGCGAATCCATAGCAGAGAACGATCCCATTCTCCAGTTGCTGCAAACCGACCAGCTGTTACTGCTTTTTCACTTGGATGCGACCATGCTTCCATTGATCAAAATGGGACAATCGCTATCAGTTCGATTTCCTGAGATGCCCGAGATCAAGGACAGAACGGCGGTCCTGAACTTTATTGATCCCGAAGTCGATTCGCGTAGCGGGCTTTTCCGCGTGCGCCTGCTGCTGGACAATGAGCAGGGGCTTATCCGGCCAGGCCTAAGAGTAGAGACTGAATTTTCTTCAGCGAAACGCAAAGCCGGGGCAGCTAACCCCTGATGTGATTGCGGTCCGCAATTTTTGATTGGCGCCATTAACTCATGAATTTTGATCTCACAGAGTCCGGGCTCCTCTCTGCCTATGAGTCATTGGCCAGCTTTGATGGGGAGCCGGCGACATTCTGGGGGAAGTTGTGTGAATATGCGAATGCTCGACTTGAAGCGGAGTCGGCGTGTCTGTTGGTGGGAGGATCCAGTGACGAGATCAGGGTTTTGGCCCAGATTCCGGTTGGTGCTGCACGAAAGCTGGCCAAGGCAGGGGTCACATCAAGGTTATCTGAGGCATCGGGTCCATTTTTTGAGAGCCTGTCAGGCTCGTCAAAAAAGCGTTTTGATGGACTGGCTTTGCCGGCGCGTGAGGGATTGCCTGCGTTATGGTTGGTCGCAGAAGACTCCACAGAAGACGACGCTCTGAAAGAGCTGGTAGCCAAGGAAATTAAGTTACTGGCGGATATGTATCAGGCGCGGCGGCATGCCCGAAGAGCGGACGAAAAGCTACTGACGCTGACTGAAGTGTTAGATCTGGGTCTGGCCTTGGGAGAGGCGACTAAGTTTGAGGAAGCTGCGATGCGAATATGCAATGAGTTGGCGGCTCCGATGAAGGCCTCTCGGGTTTCGTTGGCTTGGAAGGAAGGCGAGGATCTCAAATTGAAGGCGACCAGTCACGGAGGGCGAATATCAGCGAATTCTCAGGAGGCGCTGGCTCTTCAGGAGGTCATGGAGGAAGCGACGGATCAGGATAATGAGGTGTCTTTTCCTGAACTCGCTGGGGCTTCATCGATCAGTCGGGAACATCAGAAATTCTCATCGTCTCGCGAGAGTGGCTCCATTTTGTCGGTTCCATTGAGGCATCCCGATGAACCGCTTGGGGCTATTTGTCTGGAAAGGCCTTCCGAAGACGGTCCTTGGGAGCAGGGTGAGATGGAGCGGGTACGGCTCATTGGGGATCTCGTGGCCCCGACGTTAGCGGGGCTTCATTTGAGCTCGGGGTGGTTTGGAAAGCGTCTATGGAGATCGGTTCGTCGTCGATCTGCGAGGGGGCTCGGACCGGAGCATACCGGATGGAAGCTCGCCGGGATTTTGCTGGTCATCGCGATCGTGGTATTGGCCGTAGTTCGGGTTGAGCACAAAGTGAAAGCGCCGTTCATTCTGAAGACCGATGCGGCGGCGATTATATCCGCTCCGTTTCCCAGCTATATTGATGCGGTGCATTACCATTTAGGTGATGTGATCAAAGAGGGACAAAACCTTGTTGATCTCGACCGCAAGGAACTGCTTTTGGAAGAAGCGGATACCGTGGCGCTGCGGAACAAGAACCAGCGGGAGTCTCGTCGCCATGAAGCCGATGGTGAGCTGGCCCAAATGAGAGTGGCTCAAGCGGAGGTGGAGCAGGCCGATGCCAGATTGGCTATTGTTCGTCATCGACTGGGCCTCACCCGTATCACGGCCCCGTTCAACGGAGTGGTTGTCGAAGGGGATCTAAGAGAGCGCCTGTTGTCACCAGTTCAGGCGGGTGAAGAATTGCTTAAGGTCGTCCAGTTGGAGGATCTATTTGGTCAACTTCAGGTGGATAACCGCGATGTCTCCTATCTTGAAGCCGGGAGTGAGGGGGAGATTGCCTTCGCGAGCCGTCCCGGAGAGAAGTTCTCCGTCAAGGTAGATCGTTTTGAACCAGTAGCCGAATTCCGCCCGGAAGGGACCGTCTTTTTGCTTCGGGCGGGGGTCACTACTGAGCCGGAATCCTGGTGGCGTCCCGGAATGAGCGGGATTTGTAAGATCGATGCGGGTAAGCGATCGCTTCTATGGATTGGCGGGCATCGCTTGATCGAAACTCTTCGTCTCTGGATCTGGGTTTAGGAAAAGTATGAATCGGGCTGCAACCTTTGACGAATCCTGGCATCGGGTGGAAGGACGCAAGGTCCGGTTGAGGCCCGGAGTCGACATTTTTCCCCAGCGATACCGTGGCCGCCGGTGGTATGTGGTGAGAGACTTGCTCGGTAATCGATTTTTCAGAGTTCAGCCGCCCGCTTATCGATTTATCTGTGAGTTGGAGCGTAGCGGAACCGTGGGTGAAGCCTGGGACCGATGTCTGGATGCTTCTCCGGAAGAGGCTCCAGGGCAGGGCGAAGTGGTCCAATTACTCTCTCAATTGCACCAATCAGGGCTGCTTCGAAGCGATCTGGAGGGTGATGTGGCGTCTCTGTTTTCGGCCAAGGAGAAAGAGGACCGCAGCCGGGTTAAGCAGCAGTGGTCCAGCCTGCTTTTTATTCGTATTCCGCTTTTCAACCCGGATCGGTTTCTTCAGCGAACGCTGCCACTTGTGAGTTGGATGATTTCCCGAGTGGGATTTGTTGCCTGGCTGATCATGCTTGGGTTCGGAGCAAAGGCGATTGCTGAGAACTGGGATCAATTCCGCGTCGAATCCGGCGATCTCCTGGGAGCCAGCAATCTTCCCTGGCTCTATGGCGCGATGATCGTGATCAAGGGGCTTCACGAATACGCGCACGGGTATTTTTGCCGTAAGTATGGGGGCGAAGTGCCGCAAATGGGGATCATGTTGCTGCTTATGAACCCATTGCCTTTTGTGGACGCCTCCTCGAGTTGGGCATTCCGGCAGAAAAGCAGAAGAATCCTGGTGGCGGCTGCAGGGATGATTATGGAGGTCTTTCTCGCCTCTGTTGCCGCGATAATTTGGGCGAATACGGCAGAGGGGCTGGCTCATACTGTCGCCTACAACGCCATTATTATCGCCTCGGTTGGCACCTTGCTCTTCAATTTGAACCCCCTTCTGCGGTTCGATGGCTACCATATCCTTTCGGATATCCTTGAAGTGCCCAACCTGCAGCAGCGAGCCTCGCGCACCTCTCTTTACCTGATCGAGCGATATCTGTTTCGATTGCCAAAGTCGGTCAATCCTGCCGAAACGAACACGGAGACTTCCTGGCTAGTGTTCTACTTTGTGGCGGCGTTCATTTATCGCATCATTCTGCTCACTGGGATTCTGCTCTTGGTCTCCCACTGGTTTTATGCAGTAGGCGTCATCCTTGCCGTGGTGTTTGGCTTTATCTGGCTGGTCCTCCCGGTCGTCAAGGCATGTCGCTATTTGTGCGCCAGCCCTAAACTCGAGGCTCGGAGAGGCTTTGCGATCGGACTGTGTTCCTGCATTATCGGGGGAATAATGGCTTGTTTGGCGCTGATTCCTTTGCCCAGTCATTTCCGGGCGTCGGGAACGATTCGATCTGATCCATACTCTGGGGTTTTTGCCGGGACGTCCGGAGTTTTGAGCGAAATATTGATCCCATCCGGCAAAATGGTGACGAAAGGCCAGGCTCTCGCCATGATGACCAGCTTTGAGTTGGAGAAGGAACTTCAGTTCGTAAAATTGGATCTCGCCAAAGCTATGGCCCAGCGGCGGGAGTCCCTTGAGGCCGACCCGGTTCGCTATCTCAGCCTTGATAGTTATTTGGCAGCACTTGATGCCCGGTTGGAAAAGCTGGCCGCCCAGAAGAGATCCTTGATCATAAAGGCACCCGTGGATGGGATGTGGATTGCCCCGGAGTTGAAGGTCTATTCCGGAGCGACGTTGCAGCGTGGAACTGAATTGGGCGTCGTCCAGGGGGGGGAGGTTCACTACCTGGCGGCTGAAGTCAGGCAGGCTGATGTGGCGAGGCTCTTCAGTGGTAAAATTGAGAAATCCGGCGTCAAAGTCAGAGGGTTGGAGGGTTGGACGATGGCTGTTTTTGATCTTCAGGCGATTCCATCTGACCGTTCCATGGAGGCGGACGGCGTCCGTCGCCCGGGTGGCGCGGATCGATTGGACGGCGTTGAGGCCAGTCAGAAGAGTCAATTGAGCTCGGAGCCCTTCTTTGAGGTTCGGGCTTTTGTGGTTCCGGATGAGTCTTGTTATCTGGTCCATGGCCAGGAAGGAGTGGCCCGCATTGATCTCCCTTGGGAGCCGCTTTTGCCGCGTTGGGTTCGGAGCATTCGTCAGCTGTTTCAACGAAATTATCGCATTTGATTCCCTCTGCTTTCTAACCGTATGGCCACTCCCAGCGAGCAACAAAGGATCGTCCACGAGAGGCGTATTCCCTCTCCTCCGGCTGGTCTGGACGCACTCAGCTATCGCTGTATCGGCCGTTGGCGGCGTGCGCCATGGAGAGTCAGGGGCTTGGCTGCGTCAGCCAAGCGCATTGATGCGCTGCGCCAGAAGTTCGATGACTTTAAAGATGGCGAGCTGAACGAGGCGCTCTCCAGCGCCCGAAAAGAACGGCTGGCACACCCTGATGCGGTTGGTGAAACGTTGGAGGATGGATTGGCGCTGCTCGCAGTTGCGGCCAAGCGAGAGTTAGGATTATCGGCTTATTTGGTTCAGTTGATGGCCTCAGAGGCACTCATTCGTGGGTTTCTCACGGAAGTTGATACCGGGGAGGGCAAGACTCTTGCTTTGGCTCTGACCGCGGCTTTTCAGGCTTGGACGGGGCGTCCGTGTCATGTCATCACCGCAAATGATTACCTGGCCGGGAGAGATGCGGAGCAGCTTGCGTCCTTTTATCGACGGGCTGGATTGACAGTGGGGAGGGTCCTAGGCGACTCAACGGATGCGGATCGGCGCCAGGCCTACGGCTGCAGCGTTACTTATACCACGGCGAAAGAAGTGGCCGCCGACTACCTCCGGGACCGGCTTCGCCTGGGGGGAATGGACGAATTGGGGGCAAGAACCACTTTGGCACGCCTGAGCGGTGCGGGCCGTTTCTCCCATGCTGAGCCGGTGCAGCGAGGCCTCTATTTTGCTCTGTTGGATGAGGCGGACAATGCGCTGATTGATGAAGCGGTGACCCCTTTGATCATCAGTCGGAGTCTGGAAGCGGGAGAGCTTGAAATTGCCTGTGCAGCGGCTTGGAATGTCGCTTCGAACCTGACTCAGGAAGAGGACTACCATGTTGATTTTGCTCGAAAATCGATCGAATTTCTGCCCGGAAGGCTAGAGGAGGTCGCTTCTGAATGGAAGGTGAAGGGGGCTCGTCTCTGGTCCAGTTTCGGCCGCCGCTCTGAGTTGCTGCACCTCGCGGTGGAGGCTCGGGAGTTCTTTCGCCTGGATGAGCATTATGTGATCGAAGACAAAAAAGTGGTCATTGTGGACGAGGCAACGGGCCGCCCTATGCCTATGAGGACTTGGAGACAGGGGCTTCATCAGATGATTGAGGCGAAAGAAGGGGTTCCACTCTCTGGTGTCACGGAGACGATCGCCCGAATCTCTTTTCAGGAGTTCTTTGGTAAATATGAAACTCTGGCTGGAGCTTCCGGGACAGTTAAGGAGGTGGCGGCAGAGATTTGGCAGACTTATGGTCTTCCAACCCTTCCGATTCCTCGGAATCTGCCGTGCCAGAGGCAGTTTTTGGGGCGGAGGTTTTATTCAAATCTAGAGGCAAAAGCACTGGCGATCAGCGCTGAGGTCAGGGTGAGGCACGCTCGCGGGCAGCCCACTCTGGTGGGGGTGCGTAGCGTCGAGGCGAGTGAATTTCTGGCTGGTCTGTTGCTAGAAGAGGGATTGAGTTGTCATGTTCTCAATGCTCGTCGCCACAAAGAAGAGGCCGTCATGGTTGGTGCGGCAGGCAGTCGATCCAGGATTACGATAGCGACCAATATGGCCGGCAGAGGCACCGATATCCTTCTCGGTCATGGGGTGGAAACCCTTGGGGGTCTCCATGTGGTGGCCTCAGAACCGCACGAAAGCGCCCGGGTGGACCGGCAGTTGTATGGGCGTTCTGGCCGGCAGGGAGACCCAGGTTCGGTGCTGGCATTCTTCAGCGCTGAGGATCCTCTCTTTGTCGGATTTTTACCCAAACGATTGCGTGCAATCTGGGTCTGGATGCTCAGGCGGCAGGGCGGAATGGCCCTTTGGATTGGCCAGAGAGTGGGACTGGTTTTTCTTCGATGGAGCCAGTTTCGGGCTCAATCTCAAGCCGTGTGGAGACGTCGACAGGTGATGAAGACAGAGGCCGAGATTCGTCGAAATCTGGGATTCTCCAAAGGTCGAAACGGCTCTTGAGAGGTGCCGTCACTTCCAAAATAAGAACATTTGTGGGCTTATGGATCCTATTAGTATTGCTATTTTGTTAGATTCCGTGCAGGTTTCCGGTCTTGCCGGAAGGAAAATATAGATCATCAGTGCGCTCTGAAGAGAGTGCCGATGCGTATCAAGTCGAGCTTCTGGAGCCTCGGATTCTTCTCTCGGCGGGTCCGGTTGATGCCCCTGTTCTGGTAGCGATCGGCGCCGTTTCTGCAGAAGGTTCGGCATCGGGAGACCCACATTCCCAGTCCGAGCATGTGCAACTGGAGGCGTCTCAGTTGGATCAATCCAGGGTGAGCGATGAGGGCGAATCCGATTATATTCTTGGCAAGACTGAGGCCCTGGAGGCCGAATCTGGCCCGGTCGAAACTGGTGTAATTCATCAACTCCCTGAAGCTGAGACGAAGGTTGAACCGGTCGAGGAAGAGGATGAGGCGGTCAATAGGTCGACTCCCGTTGATACCAATTTGGAAGAGGGAACCTCCGGCGATGTTTCCAATCCGATTCCCCAGCAACTCGTTGATACTCTGCTGGCGGCAAACGGTCCGCCGGGCGGTGGAAATACCACTATCACTCTCAATTCAACCTTTACCTACCTCAGCTACACAGCTCAACTCGATGCTGTAGACTCGCTGAGTGTTTTCGTGTCAGGGGATCTGGATCTCTCCGATCTACGCCCTGAAGCCCTTTCCCAGCAAGGGGTCAGCCGCCTGAAGGTCTTCGGCAGTGACTCCACTGACGACCGTCTATTCGTCGACCTCTCTTCTGGCGGTCTTCCGCTTGCTGTCGAATTTCACGGTGGCGGTGGTTTGGATGCGCTCGTGTTGGATGGCTCCGAAGGAGCGATTTACACGGCGGGCGAAAATCAGGGGTCTGGTAAAATTGTTACCACTGACACTTCGCTCACCTTTTCCGGTCTCGAGGATTTTGTGGATGCGAGTAGTTCGTCGGGATCCGGGCTTACGATTCATCTGACGACTGAGAATGAGTTGAATCCGTTCGACGGTTTAATCATCGGCGAAAATGACACGCTGGATGGGAGCGGCACGGTAAACGGGAATGTTTCGAATCAGGGTGTTCTCAATCCTGGAAATTCACCGGGTGTGATTGGGGTGGCAGGAAATTTGAATTTGGGGACATCGGTGGATCCTGAAAACGATCCTGCTGAGGGTGTGCCTGCTGCAGGAACGTTGATCATCGAGATTGCCAGTGGAGGCGGAGTGGCTGGTGTCGATTTTGACCAAATTAATGTGACTGGAGATGTCACCTTGGGAGGGGCTCTGGAAATTGCTTTGCTGGGTGACTATATTCCGGTGCTGGGAGATACATTTGATATCCTGACCTTCACGGGGATTTCGACAGGCGCCTTTGAGGATGCGGTCGGTCTCTACGGATTTGGAGACGGCAGCCTTTATTTTGATCTGGTGGAATTGGGTCAGAAAGTGCAACTGGTCGTTAAGGAGGCTCCCGGAACCAGTGCCCTTGTTTCGCCCTCTCCTCTGATCAATGAAGTTTTAGGCCTGTATTACAGCGACTACTTCTCGTTTGATACGACCAAAACGCTGACAGGGAAGTTGGCGATCAGCGAGTTCGTCTATCTTGAGGGTTCGTTTGAATTTAGTATCGACGAATCCATTGAGGTGACGCTGGGCACTGGATTCCCGAATCAGCTTTCGGACAGTGGTCCCTTGGTCGCATTCATCAATCAGATCGAAACGGCGATCCTGGGTGGCATCCCGGGGCTGAACCTGAATTTCTCCGAGGACTTCCAGACTTTGTCAGGGGTTCCTGTGAGACCAATTACGATCAGTGGATCCGATGTTTCAGCATTCGTAGGCTTGGGTGGCCCTTATTGGACTGACTTAGATAACGACGGCCTGATTTCGTGGGTGCTGCCAGATGGGACGACCATTACCAACCCTGACGGGAGTCCCGGGGCCAATCAGACGATCGATGGAGTGACCTATGGTGACCTGAACGGAGATAAGATCGTTGACGCTAACGAAACTGCGGAGCTCAACGGGAACTCAGACGGTCTGTTTGTGGAGAGTTTGGATTTTGGGTACTCGATGTTCAGAAGTGGTTTCCCCGGCCTGGGCCTTTTGGGGCTGCCTTCGACCTGGACTGCGCTGAAAGCCACGGCAGATAGCGCTATTTTGGTGGGGGGAGGTGATCGCGCTGCGACTCTAGAGGAGATTGAAGTGGTGATTAATGACGGAGACCCTTGGAAAGTCGGGCCGGTAGAGATTGGCCCGTCCGTGATAGACTTTACTGTTTCGGAGGGAGTAAAGACTGACGAGCGCCAATTGCTGTTTGAGGCTTTTGATACAGATAACAGCGGGATCATTGAAATCTCGGAGTTGGACTTTGCGCTGGGAGTTGGTCACGGAAGTGGAGCTCTGGCGACAGGAGTCAGCCTGTTTGAGTTGCTCGACACCTCTGGAGGTGGCGTTTTGGGCGATGAATCCGATGGGATCCTATTGAAGACCGAGGTGCTTTCACAGCTGACCGCGGCATTTAAGGCGGTGGTCAGGACGCGTCAATTGCCTGATCCGACTCCAGCGGACCCCGAAAATACGAAATCGGAGACCAAGACGAACCTGGCGTGGGTATTGGAAGCAGATGCGGATGGCGATGACAAGATTGATCCTGCGGGCTACGAAGTCGAAACGAGCGGTGTCTCAGTCTATCTAGACTTTGATGGCAATCAGCGGATTGGCGGAACGATTGCCCACGGTGAGTTGGCCATCAGCAGTTACGTTTATGCGAGTGGAGCGCTTTCTTTTGAAAAGGGACCGCAGGTGCAGGTGACTCTTGGGACGGGGTTCCCAAATCAGATTGGAGATACGGGCATCATTGTTGATTTGATTAGCACGATCAATACCGAGCTGCGGGACAAAGGTGGGCTGACGCTGGACTTTTCTGACAATTTGCAGGCGATTTCAGGTGTGGATGTGAGCACGTGGAAGTTGGGCGGCGCTGGATTGAATGCCTTCGTTGGCTCGGGAGGCCCTTACTGGAATGATATCAACCGAGATGGGGTGATTGATGACGGTGAGCTCAACGAGGATGCGATTGGGCTCTCGATTGAGAACTTCAATTTTGGTTACGCGAGTTTCTCTTCGACGCTGATTGATACGATCAAGGATCTGCTCGAAGCCGCGGGGATTGATATTGATCCGTTTCCGATCCCCTCAGAGTGGTGGGCGCTGAAGGCGACAGCAGATCGGGCACATGTCGTTGGTGGTGGCGATGGGATCACGGGCGAGCTGGAAGGAATTGAAGTGGTCATCAATGACGGTGACCCTTGGCGGATTGGTCCGGTAGAAGTGGGGCCGTCTGTGATCGATTTCGCCGCCTCAGAGAATTTCAACGTGGATGAGAGGAAGTTGCTCTTTGATGTGATTGCGGGTGGAGATGGAGAGATCTCGGTAGCCGACCTGAATCTAGCGTTGGGAGTGGGGCATGGAAGCGGCCTGATTGTGACTGAAGAGAAGTTGTTCGAGTTGCTGGATATCAGTGGCGGTGGCGAGTTCGGAACTGAGCCGGACGGAATTCTGACGACGGCAGAAGTGGTGGCGCAACTCACGACCGATTTTAAGGAGGGCAGTTTGACACTTCAGGTGCCTGATCCAACACCAGCTGATCCTGATAATACGAAGCCGGAAACTCAGACGAACCTGGGTTGGGTGCTGGCGGCGGACAAGGACAGTGACGACAAGTATGATCCACCCGGCTACGAGGTGGAAACGGGAGGTGAGTCGATCTACCTGGATTTTGATGGTAACCAGCGGGTTGGTGGAACGATTGAGTATGGCGAGGTGGCCATCAGTGAGTTTGTTCACGTGAGCGGTTCACTTGCCTTTGAGCAGGGGCCTCAGGTGCAATTGACCTTGGGGACTGGGTTTCCGAACCAATTGAGCGATGAAGGACCGTTGGCCGATTTGGTGGATATCATCAAGACGGAGTTGAAGGAAAAGGGCGGGTTGACCTTGGATTTCTCGAATGACCTGCAGGCCATTTCGGGCGTGGATGTGAGCACGTTTAAAATCGGTGGCGCTGGATTGAACGCATTCGTCGGAACGGGCGGTCCCTACTGGGATGACGTGAACCGCGACGGGGTGATCGACGATGGCGAACTCAACGAAGATGCGGTGGGTCTCTCAATCGAGAACTTCGATTTCGGGTATGCGAGCTTTTCTTCGACCTTGATCGATACGATCAAGGATTTGTTCGAGCTAGCAGGCGTTTCACTTGAGCCGTTTCCAATTCCCGCGAAATGGTGGGCGTTGAAGGCGACGGCGGACCGGGCTGGAATCGTCGGCGGAGGTGACGGGATCACGGGTGAGTTGGAAGGAATCGAGGTGGCGATCAATGATGGCGAGCCATGGAGGTTGGGGCCTGTTGATATTGGACCATCGGTGGTGGACTTTCAGGCCTCAGCGAATTTCAAGCAGGATGAACGCCAGCTGTTGTTTGAGACGATTGATACTGACGGTAGTGGAGCGATCGAAGTGACAGAATTAGATGCCGCCCTCGGAGCGGGTCACGGGAGTGGATTGATCGTGACGGTGGAAGACTTGTTTGAGTTGCTGGATATTGATGGCGGTGGAGAGTTTGGAGATCAGCCGGACGGCATTTTGACCACAGCTGAGGTCGTGGGTCAGTTGACTGCCACTTTTAAAGAGCAAAATCGGACACGGATGGTGCCCGATCCAACGCCGGCTGATCCAGATAATATGAAGCCGGAAACCCAGGCGAATTTAGCTTGGGTGTTGGCCGCGGACAAAGACAATGACGACAAGTATGATCCTCCCGGCTACGAAGTGGAAACGGGTGGTAAGTCGATCTACTTGGATTTTGATGGTAATCAGCGGATTGGCGGATCGATTGAGTATGGGGAGGTGTCCATCAGTGAATTTGTCCATGTCGCTGGATCGCTGAGCTTTGAAAAAGGTCCGCAGGTGCAGGTGACCTTGGGAACCGGGTTTCCCAATCAGTTAGGGGAAGATGGGCTTCTGGTGGATCTCATCACCGAGATTGAAACGAAGATTCAGGAAATCGGAGGGCTGACTTTGGATTTCTCGGATGACTTCCAGGCGCTGTCTGGTGTGGATGTGAGCACTTGGAAGTTGGGTGGCGCAGGGCTGAACGCGTTTGCAGGATTGGGCGGGCCTTATTGGGCGGATCTCGATGGCGATCGATTAATATCCTGGACAACGCCGGACGGGACCAGCCTGACGAATGCGGATGGCACTCCGAAAGCCACTCAGACGGTAGACGGAGTGGAGTATGGCGACTTGAATGGCGACGGCCTAGTGGATGCGAATGAAACCGCTGAACTCAACGAAGAAGCGACCGGGTTGTCGCTGGAAAACTTCAACTTTGGTTATGCGAGCTTTGAATCGACCCTGACTTCCCTTCCTCCTTTTCAGGCGCTCGGTTTCCCTTCGACCTGGACGGCATTGAAAGCGACGGCGGATCGGGCGCAACTCATTGGAGGCGGAAATCAAATCACTGGAGACCTGCAGGACATTGAAGTGGTGATCAACGACGGCGACACCTGGCCGGGTGGTATCGGACCTCCGGTGGTGGATTTCACCTTGTCGGGCAATCTGAACACGGATGAGCGAAAGTTGCTCTTTGAGTTGTTAGCCGGTGATGACGGTGAGATTTCCGTCGCTGATCTGGATGCCGCCATAGGCGTGGGTCACGGGAGTGGATTGATCGTGACGGTGGAGGACCTGTTTGAGCTGCTGGATATTGATGGGGGAGGCTTGTTAGGGGATGAGCCGGACGGGATTTTGTCGACGACCGAAGTGGTGGCTCAATTGACGACCACCTTTAAGGAGGGCAAACGCACTTATAAGGTGCCGGATCTGGACACGGCTGATCCTGATGATGAGAAGGATCTGGAGCAGACCTTATTGGCATGGGTGCTGGGGGCGGACAGAGACAGCGACGACAAGTATGATCCTCCCGGGTATGAAGTGGAAACCGGCGGGGTGCCATTCTACATGGACTTTGACGGCAATCAGAGGATTGGCGGATCGATTGGCTATGCCGAACTTGCTTTGAGTGAATTCGTCCATGTCGCCGGATCGCTGGATTTTGAAAAAGGTCCGCAGGTGCAGGTGACTTTGGGAACCGGGTTTCCCAATCAGCTGGCCGAGGATGGCTTGTTGGTTGATTTGATTTCTGTCATCGAAGATAAGGTTCAGGAAATCGGAGGACTGACTTTGGATTTCTCGGATGATTTGCAAACGCTGTCTGGCGTGGATGTGAGCACGTGGAAGTTGGGTGGCGCCGGGCTGAACGCGTTTGCGGGAGTGGGCGGCCCTTATTGGACTGATTTCGATGGCGATCGATTGATTTCGTGGGCTTTGCCGGACGGGACCAGCCTGACGAATGCGGATGGCACTCCGAAAGCCACTCAGATTGTGGACGGAGTGGAGTATGGCGACCTGAATGGTGACGGGCTGGTGGACGCTGATGAAACCGCCGAGCTCAACGAAGAAGCGACCGGGTTGTCGCTGGAAAACTTCAACTTTGGTTACGCGAGTTTTGAATCGACTCTGACAACCCTTCCGGGGCTTGAGGCTCTTGGCTTGCCCACGACCTGGACCGCATTGAAAGCGACCGCGGATCGAGCGCAGTTGGTTGGCGGAGGAGATCAAATCACCGGAGACCTGCAGGACATCGAACTGGTGATCAACGACGGCGACACCTGGCCGGGTGGCATCGGGCCTCCGGTGGTGGACTTCACTTTGTCGGGCAACTTAAACACGGATGAGCGAAAGTTACTCTTCGAGTTGTTGGCCGGTGATGATGGTGAGATTTCCGTCGCCGATTTGGATGCGGCCATAGGAGTGGGTCACGGGAGTGGATTGATCGTGACGGTGGAAGACTTGTTTGAGTTGCTGGACATTGATGGTGGGGGGGCGTTGGGAGATGAGCCGGACGGCATTCTGTCGACCACCGAAGTGGTGGCGCAACTGACGACCGCATTTAAGGAGACCAATCGGACCTACACTGTGCCGGCACCGACTGACGCAAACCCGAATGCGGAAGAAGATCTGACTCAGGCATTGTTGGCGTGGGTGCTGGGGGCGGACAAGGACAGCGACGACAAGTATGATCCTCCCGGCTACGAGGTGGAAACCGGTGGGGTGCCATTCTACATGGACTTTGACGGCAATCAGCGGATTGGCGGAACGATTGGGCATGCCGAACTGCAGTTGAGTGAGTTTGTTCACGTCAGCGGATCACTGAATTTTGAAAAAGGTCCGCAGGTGCAGGTGACCTTGGGGACTGGGTTTCCCAATCAGTTGGGTGATGGAGGATTCCTGGTCGACTTGATCAATGAGATCGAAACAAAGGTGAAGGACATTGGAGGGCTCACCTTGGATTTCTCGGATGACTTCCAAACTCTCTCTGGCGTGGATGTGAGCACCTGGAAGCTCGGTGGTGCCGGGCTGACAGCGTTTGCCGGGGTCAATGGGCCTTATTGGACTGACTTGGATAGAGATGGGTTGATTTCGTGGGTGCTGCCTGATGGAACCAGCCTGACCAATGCCGATGGCACTCCGAAGGCCACTCAGACCGTGGACGGAGTGGAGTATGGCGACTTGAACGGTGACGGGCTGGTGGACGCAGATGAAACTGCAGAACTCAATGAAGAAGCTTCGGGACTCTCGCTGGAAAACTTCAGTTTTGGTTACGCGAGCTTTGAATCGACCCTGACAACTCTTCCGGGGCTTGAGGCTCTCGGCCTTCCCACGACCTGGACTGCGCTCAAAGCGACAGCGGATCGGGCGCAGTTGATTGGCGGAGGAGATCAGGTAGTCGCCGATTTTCAGGACATTGAAGTGGTGATCAACGATGGCGACACCTGGCCGGGCGGTATCGGACCTCCGGTGGTGGACTTCACTTTGTCGGACAATCTAAACACGGATGAGCGTCAGCTCCTGTTTGAGGTTTTCGATAGCAATGCGGATGGGTCTATTGACGTAGCTGAGTTGAACGCGGCGCTTGGTGTCGGCCACGGAAGCGGATTGATCGTGGCGGTGGAAGACCTGTTTGAGTTGTTGGACATTGATGGTGGGGGAGCGTTGGGAGATGAGCCGGACGGCATTCTGTCGACCACCGAAGTGGTGGCGCAGTTGACGACACCATTTAAGGAGACCAATCGAACGCGTCAGGTTCAGGATCCTGATAAAGCAAAGGGCGTGTTGATTAGTAAGACACAGTCGAATTTGGGGTGGGCACTGGGAGCCGATGCGGATAATGACGACAAGTATGATCCTCCCGGCTACGAAGTGGAAACAGGTGGGGAGTCATTCTACATGGACTTCGATGGCAATCAGCGGATTGGCGGATCGATTGGACATGCCGAATTGCAGCTGAGTGAATTTGTTCACGTCAGTGGCACCCTGAGTTTTGAGAAAGGCCCCCAAGTGCAAGTGACTTTGGGGACCGGTTTCCCGAAAGTGTTGGAAGACAGCGGTCCGCTGATTGATCTGATCAAGGAAGTTGAAAGGGTTGTTCAGGAAATCGGAGGGCTGACTTTGGAATTCTCAGATGACTTGCAATCGCTTTCGGGAGTGGATGTCAGCACCTGGAAGCTCGGAGGATTTGGGCTCAATGCTTTTGTTGGAACCGGTGGACCATACTGGACCGACGCTAATGGCAATGGCTTGATTGATGAGGGAGAGACCAATGAAGAGGCTACTGGTCTCTCGCTGGAAAATTTCAATTTTGGCCTGGCCATGTTTGAATCGACCCTGACGACTTTGCCGGGACTCGAGGAGCTGGGGCTTCCTGCGAACTGGACCGCGCTGAAAGCAACGGCGGATCGAGCTCAGTTGGTGGGCACTGGAGATTCCTTAACCGGGGATTTTCAGGACATCGAAGTGGTGGTCAATGATGGAGACTATTGGTTTGGAGTGGTTGGGCCGTCGGTGGTGGATTTTGAAGGTTCAGAGAATTTTCAAACTAACGAGCGGAGCCTGCTTTTTGACTTGTTGGCTGGAGGAGATGGAGAAATTTCAGTGGCCGATCTGACTGTGGCATTGGGTGCCGGACATGGAAGCGGCCCACTGACCACTGAAAAGGAGCTATTCGAGCTGCTGGATACCATGGGCGGCGGGATGCTGGGTGATGAGCCTGACGGTATCCTTTCCACGACCGAAGTGGTGGCGCAGTTGACGACTGCCTTCAAGACCACCAACCGCACTTTTACGGTGCCTGCTCCGTCAGACGCAGATCCGAATGCGATGGAGGATGTCACTAAGACTTTGTTGGCGTGGGTGCTGGACGCGGACAAAGACAATGACGACAAGTATGATCCTGCCGGATATGAAGTGGAAACGGGTGGTGTGCCATTCTACATGGACTTTGATGGCAACCAGCGGATCGGTGGAACGATTGAGCGGGGTGAAGTGGCTATCAGCGAGTTTATCCACGTGAGAGGAAGCCTGGCTTTCGAAAAAGGGCCGCGTCACGATGTGAAGGTGACGGGCGGGTTGCTTTCAACGCTCGGTGACGGCGCAATTGATTTCCTCGAAGAGCAAGGGCTGGACCCTAATATTGCCGATTCGATTCCATTGATCAATGGAACTAGCGAGGTGTCATTCCTCACCTTTGGCGGATCAGATCTGCATGCATTCGTTGGAATTAACGGTCCCTATTGGAACGATGCCAACAACGACGATGTGATGCAGGCTTCCGAAATCAACCATGATGCGATAGGCCTGGCCATCAACGATTTCGATTTTGGTCTGGCGATCGGGAGGCCGGCGAATCCACTCGATCTCTCCAGATACACGGCGCTTACCGCTAGTGCTGAGCTGGTATCGCTGGTCGGAATTGAGGGCGTGACACTGAAGGCGGACAAGATCTTAGTGGAAGCCAACTTGTCCAGGCCTGCCATCTACGGTGTGCCACTGTTCCCTGTCGTTGACTTTGCCAACTCTGATGATTTTGCCAGTGAGGAACTGGTCCTGTTCGACTCCGATAATGATGGCAAGATTACGCAGACTGATCTGGATGCTCTTCACTCAGGGGTGCCTCCTCCGTCATTCGCAGTGAATGCAACTGATCACGAGAAACTTCTGGGATATCTGGATACGAATCTCGATGGCGTGATCGATTTGAACGAAGCGGCAGCTGGATTAGGTGGAGGAGCGGCTGCGCTGGAAATGGCGAGGGATGCGGACTTGGACGGAGACGAGAAGATCGATCCGCTGGGATTTGAGGTTAAGACGGGTGGTGTTCCCCAATACTTGAGCATGGATTCTGTGCTGATGCGGGCACAAGGGTTCCTCGAACTTGATGTTTATGGGTTGGCCACCCTGGTTGGAAATTTTGCTTTTGAGTTAGGCCCGACGCAGGACGTGAACATCGTCGACTCGAACGGAAATCCCACTGGCACCGATACTGTGCTCACGATGACCATCGGTGCTTCCAACGTCTTTGGATTTGCCGGGTGGGACGGTCCCTACTTTCTGGATGGGAATGGAAACAAGCAGATCGATGTCGATGGTAATGGCGATCCTCTTGCCGGTGAAGTGAGCAGCACGGCGAAGGGCCTGGCTTTTAACGACCTCAGTGTTGGTATCTTCGTTGGCATTTCCACAGACCTTGTCGCCAATCCAGCGTCTTACTTTGCGATGGATTTCTCAGTCGAGTCCGTCAAGGTGGTTGGGTACGATTTTATCGATGTGACAGCCTCTCTGGATTTCCAGATTAATGTCGGGGCGAGTCGGGAGCCAGGATCAGTGATCGACTTCAAGTCCAGCTTTGCTGACACCAATGGCTTTCTGGTCAATACGGCCGATCCGGACAATCCAGTTCTATTGGGTTTCGACTCGTTTGTTGTCAGTGTGCAACTGGTGGGCAAAGTCACTGTCAAGTCTAGCGGGAATCCCATCGCTGAATTGCTCGGAACCTTTCTCATCGAAACGGATGGAACTTCTATTAAGCTGTTTGCTACTGCGGGACTGCGAGTCGGACCGGATATTGGCTCAGAGGATCCTCTCTTTGAGGTGAATGTGATCGGTGTCGCGATCATCAACACGGCAGGGTTTGCCGCCGATCTTGAAGTATCGGTGAAATTTGATGGTGGATCCATTCCGTTTGAACTCGAGGCGACCGGACGATTCATTATTAACACCACGGGTGCGCAGCAGACCGTGAATCTACCGGATTCGTTTGTTTCGAAGCTCAGTGCCGCTTCACAGGCGCGACTCAGCGGTGTGGCTGGATCAAAATTTTACCTGGTTACCGCAGGGGCGCCGGCATTCTTGGGGATACCTCAAGGGGATCCCGGTAATTATGTGGTGATTCAGTTCAGTGGTGTTGTCAGGATACTGGGATTCAGTTTAAACGGAAACTTTGGTCTCTTCGCAGAGTCGGACCAGTTCCGACTGATCGCTGATGCGAAATTGGATCTGACTCTTAATGGAACGAGCATTTTCCGATTCGATGTGAGCGGCGATTTGATCATTGAAAGCTCCGGGCATGTGGCGGCGGCGATCAATGTGAACCTGTCCACCGGATTTGGTTTGCCGGCCAATTTGGGGATCACGCTGAATACTGGATTCAGGTTGCTGATTAATACGAGTAGCACGGCGAAAGATCTAATCGTTGATCGATTGGCAGGGACTGGAAAGGAGACCGTCTCGGTGGAGGAGGGCTTCAAGTTGCTCGCGGTCGGTAAGCTGTCATTCAACAGCTTGCAGTTCGAACTGAACGGTTCGTTTGTTTTCACCTTTGATACTGACAAGTTCACCATCGGGATTGCCGGCACTACCTCAATCTTTGGAACGACATTCGGGGTGAATGGTGCGGCAGGGCTTTTCTACGACGATAATCCAGGCTTTGCCTTCAGCCTTGGGTTGACCCTTGGGGCGGGTCAGGAAGTCTCGCCGTTTGGGAAGCTTAGATTTTCCGGCACTTTCACGCTTTCGATTAATACCAGTGGGAAGGATCGAGTGATCCAGATTTCAGCGAGTGATTCCGTAACCGTGGCTAAAAATTCCGCCTTGATCGGAGTCACCAACGTCCAAGCCGTCCTCTACGGATTCCGACTGAGTGGTGGATTAACAATTCAGATTTCCGACCAAGGCTTGAGTATTCCGAACTTTAATCTGAAACTGGATTTCTTTGGGATTGCCTCTATTGACGTGACAGGTTTCTATAAGGCGGCCAACGACTTTTCGTTCAAGGCTGTGGTCGGTTTCGGCTTTGGGGACCCCGGGGTGTTTGGTTTTTCAGGGCAGATCTGGGTGGCATTCTCCAGTTCTACCATCACCCATACGGATAGCCGCAATGAAACGTATGTTAAGCCAGCTGGCTTTGCCGGTGGCCTATCGGGAACATTTGGAGCCTTTGGGATTCAGGTCGGGGCCTCAGGGGTATTCGCAGTTAGCGCAACCGGCGTGTTATCACTCGATGTTAGTATTTCCCTGCAGATCACGCCGGCATTCTCTTTCACGATCTGGACGCCGTGGGATGATTACACGGTTTATGTTCCGGCATTTATTATCTCAGGAACTTTTTCGAAGACTTTTGGCACGCTCGATACCTACGTGCCGCCGCCAGCTCCTGTTCTGGCTCGACAGGATGGGACAACGCTCTACCTCAATCTGGGCGTGGATGCCGGAAAGCGGGGCGCAGGCTATGGATCTCAAGATGAAAGCTACACGCTGGCCCGAGATCCAGTGTCAGGTGGAATTATAGTGAGCGCTTTCGGATTCGATAGCATTCCGTATACGGGTATTAGTGATATCGTCGTAACGAACACTCTTAATACCAATAATTTCATTTCCATCACGGACGACATCACTGCGAGGGTCCGAATTAATGAAGGGGTGGTCGTGACGGGAACGAATCGATTTATCACGGGTGGTGGTAGTGCGACGGTTCAGGGCGGTTATGACAATGGCGATCCGGCCCTCGCAAACAAAACGTTGGTACGTTTCGGAGTGGGCGGGGGAACCTTCACTGCGGGAACTGGCCAGAGTAAGGTCGTCGATAAATCCGGTGGCCTGGGAATCGTCAAAGCTCCGGGTCACACCAGTTACAATCTTTCTGATGGAAGCTTGAGTTACGGGGATGGGACCACGATCAATGTGGTCGATTTTACTCCGACGACTGCGGCAACCAAAGGGAAAGACATCGACGAGACTGCGAAAGGCTATCGCGGAATTAGGAACGTGGTTCTCGATGGTGCTGCAGATGCTACCTATGAGATCAGCAGCCTGCCGGACCCCTCCACCGGCTTAACCACTCCCTGGACCGGCACGGCAACATTCAACGGGTCTGGTGCCAATAGTCTTGTCCGGGCCAGCACGTCATCTTTTCTCTCTCTGTCTAATGGGACTCTTTCCGAGTCCGGCAACTCGATCAGTCTTTCGAATATCCGGAGCGCGGAGCTCTACGGGAACAATAACAACAATGACTTCACCATCTCCGGATGGTCCGGAACGGGATCGATTTTTGGTTATGGTGGATTTGATAGAGTGATTGCAGAGGATAATCTCAACTTTACTCTCGAAACCAAATTGGGAGTAGGCGCTCTTTATCGTTCCGGTGTTAAGACCACTCTTAATTTAATCGAACAAGCAATACTGACGGGCGGGAGCAGCGTTAATACCTTCACGATCGATCAGTGGGGAGGCAGCGCAATTCTCGACGGCAAAGGAGGTGGCGATCACTACAATATCACTGCAGTGGGTTCCGGCGCGGGCAGTATCACTATCACGGATTCGGGAAGCACCGGAATAGACACCGTGACCGTCAATGGCACGGATGCGGCCAACGTGTTCACCATCAGCCGAACAGGAATCACCATTGATAGTGAATCAGTAACTTATACAAACGTAGAGACCCTCACGGTAAACGGCCGAGGTGGGAACGATGCAGTTACGGTGAATGGAACCTTCGGGGCAACGGCGATTAATGGGGGTGATGATAGTGACACTTTTAATATTAGGGCCTTGTCGTTCGATACCACGATCAATACCGGATCAGGTGTGAACCGCATCAATGTGGGCAGCGCAGTGCTTCCGTCTGCTGGAAATGTAAATTCGATTGGCGGCAAGCTGATCATCACCGGCAACGGAGCTGACGGTCTTTACGTGAACGATACCAGTGACGGGGCCGCTTCGGTCAATACGTTGCTCCTGACTTCCAATCGCATCACGGGTCTTGGCATGGCGGGTGACAATGCCAGCAAGGGAATTGAGTACAGTGGAATTGATTCTCTGATTATCGGGTTGGGCGCAGGGCTCAATACGGCGAACATTCGCAGCACGCATTCCGGCACGACCACTACGGTGAAGGCTGGGGCTGGCGTTTCGACCATCAACGTCAGCAACGTGGCGCCGGGAACTGGCGGCAATGTGAATGGTATCGCTGGGAAGTTGATCGTGACTGGAACCGGGGGGAATGACGTAGTTAACGTGGACGACATCGGGGACGGGGCACCGAACACGGGCGTTCTGACTGACTATGAACTTACGGGGCTCGGTCTGGGTTCAGGGATTGGCTATTCTGGTCTCGGTGATTTGAACATTAACCTCGGAAACGGCGGGAATACCTTCACCGTCGCCGGGGCGAGCGCTACCAGGACGACGGTGAATATGGGTTCAGGCGCTTTGGATAAGGTCTTTATCGGCAGCGCAGCGAGTGACTCCAGCCCTGTTGGTGGTTCCAAGCTGGATCTGATTGCCGGAGACGTGACCGTAAATGGCCAAGGCGGAACTAACGAGCTTACGATCGACAACAGCGGCGATACCAGCGGTGGCTCGGGAGAGCTTTCTGCGACGATGTTCAAACACGACACGATGCCCGGCGATATCACTCATTCGGGATTTGATCAGTTGGATGTGTGGCTCGGTAGTGGCGACGATCAGTTTTTCATCGGGGGCACCCCAGACGGATCTGTCACCACCGTTACAACTGGTGATGAAATTACGGTCGATAATCGACTGAACGACATCATCAATATTGGTGGGGCTGCTGGATTCCTGCAGGTCGACGCGGGAGCCGGTAATGATGTGATCCGCGTCAACTATGATCGATTTGGAAAACAAACCTACGAGAATGGAACACCTGCGGAAGTGGTGCTCCACGGCGAGGACGGCAGCGATCTCTATGAGATTGGATTGGCGGGAACCGGGTCCTCACTCATTAGGGTGACTGACAACTCAACGGACGGAAGCCCGAACCGGTTAAAGGTTTACGGAACTCCTGAGAAAGACTTCTTCCTTTTCCGTCCCGGGGTGATTGCGGCTATCGGGCTCGATGAGCAAGGCAATCAAACGGGCGACGCTGAGCGGATCAACTACGACAGCACTATCAACGATGTCGCCGTCTATGGTGGAGACGAGGTGGACACCTTTGTTCTCGATGACACAAATTCGCCGCTGACGCTCTATGGCGAGGCAGGAGCTGACATTTTCCAGGTCGGACAGATCTTCGCGGCTCCTCGTCACTTTGCTGACTTGCTGAATACTTCAGATCCTACCATTGATGCGGTTGTCTTTGCGAAATTGGTAGGGCTTCAAGCCGCTACTTTGGATAGTGCTGGAGATCAGTTCCGAACGACTCTGACGACCCAGGGCTACTTGAGTAATGGTAACGGAGTCGGGAATCCCACTACGATCTACGGCGGTATCGGAAACGACACGTTCACCGTCTACAGCAACAAAGCGGACCTCTACCTCTATGGTGAAGAAGACGACGACAACTTCACGGTGCGCGCTTTTGTGAAAGTCGACCCGAAGGACAGCAAGGCGCCATTCACCAATATTAATGGTGGTCAGGGAGCGGACTTTATTTCCTACACGGTGAACGCGCCGGTGAATATCGAGGGCGGTGACGGCTTCGATACGCTGACCGTGATCGGAACCGAGTTTGGAGATGATTTCGTGGTCACTGAGCGAGGTGTGCTCGGTGCCGGTCTCTTCGTCCGATACGGCGGACTGGAACGAGTGGTGATCGATGCGCTGGAAGGGAATGATACGTTCTTCATTCAAAGCACTTCCGCGGGACTCGCGATGGAGGTGGTCGGTGGCCTCGGCAGTGATACCTTCCGAGTGGGTGGCGGAAATGACGGCGAGGCAATCACCGTAGTCGCGAATGACTTGCTAGGGCACAGTGGATTGATCGTAAATGAGGTCACGAGCGCGGATACTCGATACCAGGCGATCTTCGCCCAGGACATTGTGGTCAATGTGGCTGACAACGAGGAGGCCGGTGTGGTGGTGCAGATGGTTGAGGGATCCCTTCAGGTCTTTGAAAAAGTATCAGCCAGCCTGGAGCCTTTGACCCGGTCGATGTATGCCATCGTTCTGACCCGGGCCCCGGAAGAGGGTGTGTTGGTGTCAGCGGTGCCTGTCCTGCCTGCACGAAGTGAAGTGTCTGCGGGTGCTTTCGGTGTGGCAGTCAACGGCAAGCTGGATGGCGTGACGCTGCAGTTTGACCGGACCAACTGGTTTATCCCGCAGTTTATCGAAGTAACAGCACCTGCCGATGGAGTGGCCGAAGGACCTCGTCAGATTTTGATTCAGCACAGCGTGCAGCAGGGCGGAAGCGCTGAAGACGGTGGATTATACGATAAGATCAGCATCCCTACGGTGATCGCCAATGTGGTAGATGAAGATACTGCAGGAGTGGTTGTTACGGTGAGTGAGGCAGACCCGGTAGTTTCGGAGTCGGGCCAATTTGCTCAGGAGTATGTCTACCGAGTCGTTCTGACGAAGGAGCCTGCGCTAAATGCAGATATCAAAGTGAAGGTGCTCCACGACAGTCAGGTCGCAGTTTCCAAGTCAATTTTGACCTTCACATCTGCTGATTGGTTTATCCCGCAAGACGTGATCGTCACCGCGACTGCTGATGCGCTTGATGAAGGCTTCCACTATTCGAGAATCGAACATGAACTCGATGCGTCGGTAGAATCCTTCTACGCTTTGGATCTCAATGATGTGTCCGTTGGTCTCTCTGGGGAGATTCTTGGTGAAAGTGGTGCGGGGGTCAATGTGACTGATGTGACAGGAGCGGTGATCACGTTGGAGAGCAGCACCCCTGGAGCGGCCATTGACGTTAGAAGTTTGAGCGGAGCCAATCTTTCTTTCAGTTCAGGTCTTGGCGGTTCTCCTACGACGGCTGTTGATGTGCTGGATTTTGAATTCAGCGGAGTGTCGGCACAGAATCAGGTTTGGAGCATTACGTTGGATGGCGCTAACACATTCGTTCACGCGGTGAATAGCTCGGATGAGCCCGTCGCTTCGATTGCCCGTGCGATTCGCGATTCCATCAATTCCAGTGATGATTATCGTGCCGAGTTGCTCGATCAGACTCTGATCGTCAGAAAGCTGGATGGCTCTGCTCTCACGGGTGCAGGCGCTGTGGCTGGAGGTGTTTCAGGGGATTCGATCACTAAGAAATCAGTGACGGTCTTTACAGGTAAGCTTCTGGTCACCGCGTCAGGGGATCTCACTGCCGGGAGTGTTTGGAGCTTGCTGGTCAATGGAGAGAAATTCAGCTACACGGCGGGAGACAATGGCGAAAGCACTGACATAGGTTCGGTGGATTTCCTGATCACGGATGAAGACGTCGCGGGGATTCTGATTCAGGAAACCCTTGGCGGAACCGCTGTGATCGAGCCAAGCGATTTGGTTCTTCTTGGTCGCGGTCAAGTTATTGCGGCACCGACCAGTCCAGCGTCTCTCAATCTTACTGTTGATGCCGGTGAAGCAGCGATCATCGCTGAGATTACCATTACCAGCTCCGGATTGGAGAAGAGCGATGCCAGAGCAACTCTCAGCGGTAGCGCGGTTTGGCTGACTGCTTTGATCAATCTCGACAACGATGTGTCAGCTTATCCCGAATGGTCGCTGAAATTGAGCCGCGGTGGAGTGGAAACCACTTATACGGTTTCTTCTCTGGACCAGACCAAAGAGCAAGTTCTGAACGCGTTTGTCGACGCGATCAACGGCGATGCTTCTTCCAGCTATTTGGCGAAAATTGACGACCTGAACGATACGACTACCGATGAAACGGATGGCTATCTCAGCCTGACCGATACCGGTGCTGTTCAAATAGGCTTTACCGCTCAGATGACTGAAGGCCGCGCCACGATCGGCGGAGTCGCTGCTTGGAGACAGCTTAACATTGCCTTCACAGGGAGTATCGCGGCAGATGATACGATCAGGGTTGCGATTTCAAATGATAACGGGACCACATTCGAAACGGCGACCGCGACCGCGGTAACGACTTTGGATGCGGCGGCTCAATTGCTGAAGACGAAGTTCGACACTTTGATTGATGGCGCCACGGGCACCATTGACCTGTCCGCGGTTGATAAGGTAACGCTGACTCAGTTTGTGGGGGATTTCGGAACGGCGGTCATGAATGAAACCGTGAGCCATGACAGCGCGTTCACGGCGCAGCCGATCGACTTCGGCACTTGGGGAACGGCAGCGAATCCTGATTTCTTTGACAGTTCGATTCCGCACCTGACGATCAAGGGGACTGGAAATGGAGAAACTGATTTCTATCGATTTGAGATCACGGCAGAAATGCTCACCGGAGCGGGAGGATCGATTGATGCACGTTTTGACATCGATCATGGATACGAAGGGTTTGGAACCTATTGGGGCAGTAAGCTCAGACTCTACGAGTTGGTGGTCGAGAGCGGAACGGTCGTTGCAAGGCCGGTGATCTATAGTTCTGAGAATGTTGAAAGCCCTGATTTCAATCCATTCACAGACGCATTCGGAAACGTTACTGATGTGGGCAGCAACACGCAGTTGGATGCCTTGTTGCTTCACACCTTCCAGTCAGAGGGAACTTTTGTCATCGAAGTCATCAACTGGCTCGGGCCCAGGATTTCACCCAATCGAAGTATTGGACTTCCTGATGATGTTACTTACGACCTGAATATCTCGCTTCCCGGGCATGATGTTGCGAGTTTCACTTTCGCTCCGTTCCCAGTGTTGGAAAATGAGAGCGCTCAGAATCCAGCGCAGGATGTGAATGACTCGCGCCTCTGGTTCACGTTCGAGGATCCGACCGTTGGCAACAGCTCAACCAGTGACCCTGCGACGATTACTTCAGGCATTCCCTACGTGACTATTCTTGGGTCTGGAAATGGATCGTATGACGAATACAGCTTTGAGATCACGAAAGAGCAGCTGAGACAGGAAGCTGGGGATTTTGATGATAGCGTCGAAGACACCACTAGCACCTATTATGAAGAGGTTGTCACACAGTTGATCGGTGACATCAATGTCGGCGACAAATGGACCATCGAAGTCAATGGGTATGGATTCAGTTACATCGCCAGTTCGACCGACACGCTAGCCGACGTCGCTGCGGGAATTGCGAAGAGTTTTGATGACTATGTCTTAGGTCTATTAGCGGCCGATAGTTCCGGCAACACAGTGCCAACCTACACGGTGACCGATGCGGGCGATACGGTCACCGTTAAAGATGAGTTGAGCGGGTTCTTGATCAGGCTTGAGCAGAGGATTGCTTCAGCCGCCCCGGTGACCAGAACGCTCTCTGCCGATCCTGCCGCTCTTTTTAATACGGTGAGCATCACACTAACTGAAGCAGCAGGCATCACTCCGCTTCAGGGGGAGACTTGGACGGTGCTCTTCGATGGCCTCGCCAGTCTTTATCAGGTGATTCTCATTGGGAATATGACGGTGGATCAAGTGGGGCAGGCATTGGCCGCAAAAGACACCGCCAACGCGAGTTACGACGTCTCAACAAACATCCTGGAGATTCGCAATCTCGCAGGTAAGGAAGTCGGGTTCGAGGTGAGCGGAGCTCAGCCCACCGGTTTGGCCACTATCAGTGGAACAGTGAAACAGGATTCAGCCATCATATGGAAGTCAGCGGTGATTTCCTTGACTGGCACGGTGTATCCGGGACAAATCTGGACGCTCAACTTCGATCCTGTATCCGGGGCCGCCAAGCCGTTCACGTATCAGGCAGTCTATCACTCTGCGTCAGGAGGCACTGCGGGTGTCACTGATACTCTCGCTCAAGTGAGGGATGGTCTCCGAGATGCGATCAACGTGAGCGGGTCCAAATACACGGCGACCGTTGTCGGTGGTAATTTGGTGGTGGTCCACAAAGATGGCGAGGGCTTCACTGCCGGTTTGAATATTGCAGCGGCTGCTAGCACGGGCACCATCAGTATTAGCGGAACACCTCTCTATTATTCCACTGCTAAGGTTAAACTGACCGGGACTCCGAAAGTTGGTGAACGATGGAGCGTCACGCTTAATGATGACACGCCGAAGACTTATATCGTTGAGGCCGGAGATGATCTGAAGAAAGTGGGTGAGGCTCTGGCAATTGCTCTGACCGGAAATAAGAACGCCTATAAATCCAGCTCCAGAACTCTCACCATCACAGTGCCGGATGCTGATGGTGTGAAAGTAGTGACGAGCGTAGCGCCTGCTGCCGTGACTGGAGTCATCACTCCTGGTGGAACGAAAGCTTATCTTGGTGGATTGGATATCGTAGTCGGAAGTGGCGGGACTTCTGCCGTAGCGAAGGATGAGATCTGGACGGTGACGATCAACGGGAAGGGATACTCTTCCGGAAAAGCCAAGGCGACTGACAAAGTTAACGACGTGGCGGGTAAGTTGCTGACCGAAATCAAAAAGGACTTTGCCGACTCCACCTACGATAGCACCAACCACAAGATAGTTTTTGTGGCAGGCCCGCCAACAACTGTATTCACGATCGATGTTTCGACCGGTGCCACGACCTCAATGCTTGCGGCGTTCACGCCAGATCTCACTCGATACAACGGAATCGCAGTGGTGGCTATCACGGGAACTCCGTATGAAGGGCAGGTTTGGACTTTGACGGTGAATGACGGCACCGCGACGCCTCGGGTTTATACTTACACAGCGAAAGCTGCCGACACGACCGCGGATAAAATCGCCATCGGACTGAAGGGGCGTATTGCCGCAAAGAGCAGCGGCCCTGGTAAGTATCAGTACACGGTGACTAAGACTGTGGCGGATCAGTTCACGATCACCAACTCCAATGGGACGGCCTTTTCGGTGGGGCCGGTGAGCGTGGTGGTGGCACCCGTTGATGGAACCATCGATGTGGATATTTCCGCGAGCACAGCGAGCCACTATGCCCCCGCGAAGCTCAGCCTTGCTGGTCCAGTCACTCCTGATGAGATCTGGAAGATCAAGCTGACGAAGCACGATGATCCTACCAATCCGATCACCATATCGGTTACTGCGAGCGACGATACTCTCGCTAGCCTTGGCGCTGCGTTTGTGGCCGCTATTAAGGCCGCTGCGCCGGGTATCTTCACTCCATCTTACAGCGCTTCAAAGTTAACGATTAACTACGCAGCTGGAGTGAAGGTGGATCTGCCGTCTCGCGTGCTTGCTCCGGTAGAGGGTTTGGCCGCATTCAATGGAACTCCAGCCGCTCGATGGGAGCAGACGGTCACGTTCAACGGCGGTGGTCCGAACGGGGCAACTTCATTGGGTGATGTGTGGAGCCTGAAGTTTGACGGTGAAAATTTTACGCAGAGCTCGTCAGACTCTCTCTTCTCAACGGTGGCGACTGATTTCTCGAATAAGAACGCCATTAAAAACTTAGCCAGGTATGACTTTGATGCTCCGGTTGGCAATACGCTGACTTTCCGACGCACTGACGGTGAGTTGGTTCCTGTGATTGAGGTCGGACAAACCCGGGATCGAACTGTTGAGTTGCTGGCAAAGCCATCCACTTCTCTGGACCTGGATGATGAGAGGCCTCACTACACTACGGTGAAGATCGAGTTTGACCCTAAGTTGAAAGTGGGCCGCGGTGACATTTGGTCAGTGACGTTGAATGGGCATGCTTTCGAGTATGTATCCAAGCGGAAGGACACATTGAAAAAGGTAGTAAAGTCCTTGGCGGCTGAGATTAACAAATACAGCAACGTTTACAGTGCTGTCGTCAAGGGATCGGCAGGTCACGCGATTAAAATTACGCCGGATTCGAATGCCTGGTTTACGGGGATTACCGCTGGAGTTGATGTGGGAGGCGGTGTTGTCAGGGCTCTCTTTGACATCGACAACGCAACACTGCCTCAGGGTGAAGCGATTGTGGGGCCGGGTTACGATCCAATCAGGTTTGCCTATACAGATCGACTTTTCCTCCAGGTTTTTGAAGTGGCCGTCGATGGCACCGAGACATTGATTTCAGGGGATCTGTCCGATGCTGCGACACTCACTTCGGGTGGTTTTGGGATTGCGGCCGGAAGCGTGATCGACTTGGGCAGCAAGAGTGAATTCGATCCGTTCCTCAACTTTGAGTTTAAGAAGGAAGGCACCTACAAGGTGAGAGTGGGAACCTTTCGCGACTTCGAGAATCCGGATGGCTACTACGTGAATGACGAATTCATCGGCGTGTCGAATGGAACCTCCTACGAACTTAATATTTCACTCCAGCGTCACGCGACCAACACTGAGGCCATTGAACTGATTGGTAAGCAGATCACGATTGTCGAAGGGGATGGAGCGGGCCAGAGTGCGACGATCGTGGCTTACGATGCGGCTTCGAAAACTTATACCCTGGACCAGCAGTGGGCGGAGGCAGTAAGCCTGAATAGTAAATTCGAGATCGAGTATTATCTGAGCGATGAATTCAGTGGCTACGAGCCGGTTGGCGATTCCTACACTGTGGTTCTCACGACGGCACCGACGACCGGGTCCACTGTGACCGTTGATGTGCTTCCGCAAATCACGAGGACCTACAATTCTGATTTGTCCTTTGTCCCAGAAGCTAATTACGGAGAAAGCTCAGGGCAGCAAGTCAATGTCGCCACACCGCTGGTGGTCGTTGAACTGGCAGGGACCCCACTTTTGGGGCAGACCTGGACGCTGACGCTCAACGGAGTTGACTATGCCTACGCGGTTAAGTCGGGCGACAATCTCGCTAAGGTCGCGGCGGGTCTTGTTGACCTTATTGATGGAGCTGCCCTGGCCGATTCGGAGGCCTTCCTCGCAAGTGTGGAAACGGGCGGAAATGTTATCACGATCATCAGCAGCCACTATCAGGATCAGATCGATAAAGTTTCAGGTGCTTTGCCTGCCACCTCATTCACCACAGAGTTTTCGATCTCACCTGATGGGGCTATCCAGATCAGCGGTCCCGATGCGATTGGCGGTTGGGTCAGTGCGGCGATTGAGCTGAGCGGCAGTGTTCAGGCTGGCGCGAGTTGGACGATCCGTCTCGATGGGGTCAACTACACCCATGTGGCGCTGGATGGTCAAACTCTCGAAGAGGTTGCCGCGGCATTGCAATCGCTGCTGCCTGAAGCTTACACAACGACGCCGGATGGGGCGATGGCCTCCAAGTTCTCTGTCGTCCGGGCTGACGCGGATCGGTTCAGAATCGCCTCAACAATCCTGTCACCGACAAAAATCAGTCCCAAGCTCGTCTTCACAGACACCAACTGGGAGATTGCTCAGACCGTCTATGTTTCAGCAGTGGATGATGAAATCGCTGACGGAGGTGACGCCAAGGTGGTGGCCGCTGTTGAGGGGCGGGTCAACGCTATCCGCGGCCCGCTTACGATTAACGGAGGACTCGTCGAAGGGGTGGATCGCTCGCTCAATAATCCATTCCTGCTTCCCGGCGAGAAGAATGCCCCGGTTAGAGATGGAACCTTGGAGGTTGCGGGAACGGATGCTGATGGAAATGCCTACCTCGAGGATGGCGTTTCCACCCGAGATCCAGGCAGCCCCGGGGCGCAGCACGTTAATCCTGCGTTAGGCCTTCGCCCTGGATTTGATCCCAGAATGAATGGCAACTTCTACGGATTCACCATTCTCGATGGGGTGGCAGCTGGAACCTTCCTGCGGGTTCTGTCCGTTTCAGTTGATTTGAGCCGAGTCACATTTGTGGGGGGATGGCCGGAAGGCAATGTTCCGGTAGTAGGAGCTTCCTACTACTACGCGCCGATCAATCCGAATCTGCTGGTGGATGAAGTCGACCAAGTGGACCGGGCCTTCATTGATAACAGCGATAGTCCTGCGGTCGAAGTGGGTGTGCTGACCGCCAATCAATTGTCCGGACTTGGGATGGGCCCCGGCACGGCCATTGCGGGCAGGACGTTGCAGGCTGGCATTATTTACAAGAACCTTGAACTTCTCGATATCGAACTCGGCTTCGGGAAAAATGACTTCACCGTAGAGGGAACGCATGAGGGCTCTACCATCATTCACGGTGGTGTGGCTAACGATGAGATCACCATCAAGACGTTGAGTGGGCATACCATCGTGGATGCCGGAGCCGGAGCCGATGAAGTTACGGTGGGCAGTCGGGATCAACTCGTTGATGAGGTCGGTGCGCTCCTTACTGTCGTGGGCGGCGGTGACGATGACGTTCTTACGGTTAATGACTCCGGAGATACTGACGATAACAGCGGGACGCTCACACAGACGACATTGACCGGACTGGATATGCCAGGCGTTGGCGAGGTGCAGGTGATTTCTGTGTCAGCCGTGGGAGGAAACTTCAAGCTAAGGAGCGGTGGCCTTGTGAGCGACTCACTGGGCTACGACATCAAGGCTGTCGATCTGGAGTCGGAACTGAACACTCTTTTCAGTTCGACGGGTATTCGGGTCGAGAAGTATCGCTCCAATGACAAGTTCGTAGAATTTACGATCACCTTTGGTGGCGATTTGACCGGTCAGGATATCGACGAATTTGTTTGGGAGGAAATTACCGATGCCGACCTCGACGGGCCCGGCCTGAAATCAGCTGCTGACTCCAGTGCGATTGTTGAAGTGGAGACTCTTCGCGACCTTGAAGGCGGCTATCAAGTCAATGTGGTCCAAACGCTAACTGTTAATGCGACGGGAGGCTCCTTCACTCTGGGCTTTGAGCTGAGCGAAGGAGCGATAGATGCAGTTGGTGGAAGTGCGGTAAATGTGATGCCCCTGTATCGGCCCTCAGTGGTGGGTAATCTGGTATCAACCGGAGCGCTTGGTTACGCTATCTCCGCTGATGAATTGACCAGGTATCTCGATCCAATTCTCAACCCGAATAACTCTGACGGAGGCCTGCCTCACACGAAGAACTTCACTGTGACGAAGGTAGGGGATGTCTTCATCCTTATCTTCCAGGGCGAGCATCGGATGTTGAGTCTGGACGTTTTGAATATTCAGAGCTTGCTGACGGCAACGGGCGGAGGCAGTGGCTCGGTGGTCCTTGATACAAGAGTCGACGGGATCAACTACTACGAAGTTGAAGAATTGAATATCGAACTCGGTTCCGGGAATGACACGGTGAACGTGCGAGGCACGGCGGCGATCGCGGTCACCAACATCGAAACCAAGGAAGGTGACGACAGGATCTTCGTTTCATCGCTGGCTGCGGGAACGGCCAACTCGGTGACCACCCTTCCGCTGGGCGATCTCGATCTGATTGAAGGCGTTCTGAATTTGGACGCCGGCACGGGCACTGGAACGCTCATGATCAGCGACGAAGGAACGTCAGTTGGCGATCCTGAAGTTCTGATTACTGACCAGGCGCTTGCCGGAGTAGTTGGGGTAGATCCTACTGCAGAAATCAGCATCAAAGGATTGGCACCTGCAGCGATTACCTATCGGGCGGATGCTGCAGGCGACTTCGCTAACGGTATTGGGATCACCAGTGGCAGCGGCACTGACATCATCAAGATTGAAGGCACCCACAAGCGCTCGGGTGTTGTGACGACCACCACTCTCTCGACCGGCTACGCCGCCGATCAGGTGACGGTGAATCTGGATGCTTCGACCGACGGCACCTTTGTTCTCGATACTCAGGGCCCCTACAATAACAATGTGGCAGCGACGGACAGTGACATCGTCAATGCGAGGGGCTCTTCCCTTGGGATCCATGTTACAACCGGACAGGGCATTGATTACATCGTCGGTGGTAGCGGTCTTGATGTGATTCATTCAGGTGACGATCTCGATTACATCTTCGGCAGCGATGGGGCAGATGAGATCAGTTCGGGAACTGATGATGCTCGAGATTTCGTTGTCGGTGATCACGGATTCTTCGAATACACCGTCGGCAATGTTACCAAGCGGTTCTTCACCACCGATGCTCCGTCGATGGGGGCAGATCCGATCGTGGATGGCTTTCTGGATTTTGCTGCCAACGGTATTCTGAAATCAATCGGAACCAGTTCACCTGCTATTGGAGGTAGTGACACGATTACGACATTCAATGGGTCGGACGTGGTGTTTGGCGGCAGCGGCAGCGACGATATTACGGCTGGGGGAATCGATACTTCAGCTGACATTCTGGTAGGTGACAATGGCTTCGCGGTCTTTGATGCCACGGGAGTCCTGACCGAGATCCGCACGACGACACCGGGCACGGGAGGTAGCGACCTGCTTCTGGCCGGTGATGGCGACGACGTGGTCTTCGGCGGCGTCGGCGAAGACTTCATCAATCATGACCGTGCCGGCAATCAGGTGGGAGTCGACAGCGGCAACGATGTGCTGGTCGGCGACAACGGTTTTGCCCTGTTCGACAATCTCGGGGGATCGAGCCTGCTGCGTCAGATTGAGACCAGCGATCCAGTGGACGGTGGTCGTGACCTGATCTTTGCTGCGAACGGATCGGATGTGGTGCTGGCTGGCAGCGGTAATGATGATGTGGATGCGGGCAGCGACACGAGCCGCGACATTCTGGTGGGTGACAATGGCTTTGCGGTATTTGATGCGGCTGGAATCCTCACTCTGATCAGCACTTCTGAAGCGGCTACAACGGGTAGTTATGACGACCTGATCACGGCGGGGGCAGGCGACAACATCATTTTAGGAGGTAATGGAAAAGATCGGATCCGTGCCCTTGGTGACGATGACATTGTTCTGGGCGATAACGGGAGAGTTGCCTTCGATAGCACGGGGACAGGTAATATTATTCGAAGCATCACTACGATCGATCCTACCTTCGGCGATCTCGATGTCATTGAGACAGGTCGCGGCGATAATATCGTGATAGGCGGTCTCGGCGGGGATCTTGTAAATGTCGATTCCACTTCTTTCCTTCCTACTGGGAATCCAGATGGAAATGACATTGTTCTGGGTGACAACGGCAGCGCGACGTTCAGTTCCGCCGGAGTTATTTCATTCATTACGACCAGTAGCGACAGTCCGCTGGATACCAACACTGGCCCATCAGTGTTGGGCGGTGCGGATATCATCCATACGGGTCATGGCGAGAATATCGTTCTGGGTGGCAATATGGGTGACAGGATTTTCGGGGGTGATGACCGTGATGTCGTGGTGGGTGACAACGGAAACGCCAGTTTCACTACCACGGGAATTCTAACCGATATACAGACCAGTGATCCTGCCGTTGGCGGGGAAGACACTATTCTGGTGGGTGATGGAACGAACACCGTCCTCGGAGGAGCTGGTTCGGATGAAATTGTGGGTGGCCTGAATCGTGACGTGGTTATCGGTGATAATGGTCACGCTATTTTTGATCTAGTGACAGGAACTCCAGATCATATCTTCACGATGGATTCGGGGCTAGGTGATGATGATCTCATCACAGTGGGTGACGGTTTTAACGCAGTGATTGGAGGAGCCGGCGCGGACCGTGTGAATGGAACTGATGGCACTCATATTGTGATGGGTGACGAAGGTGAGCTTCTCTTCTCCAATGGAATTCTTGATCGAGCCGAAACGCTTTTCAGTGGCGTTGGTGGTGATGATACCATCACAGTGGGCAACGGAATGAGTGTCGTTCTCGGAGGTGCCGGAGGCGACATCGTTACCGCCGGAGATGGAGAGAACTTCGTGCTGGGTGATGAGGGGCGTGCCTTGTTTGCGACTGGGTTGGCTGATGAAGTAGTGACTCTGAATAGTGGTGTCGGAGGGATTGACTCTATCACGCTCGGCGCTGGCATCAATTCAGTGATTGGTGGTGCCGATGGTGACATCATTCGAAATGGCCCGGGCACCAACGTGGTTCTTGGTGATGAAGGGGTGATTGATTTTGATCTCGGCGTGACCAAGCTGGTGAGAAGCCTCAATTTCACGGCGGGAGGAAGAGACATCATCGTTCTGGATGATGGATTCAATTTTGCTATCGGTGGAGTTGCAGGAGATCTGATTATTTCGGGAGACGGAACCGGCGTGCTGTTCGGTGACAATGGAGAGATTCTTTGGACCGCGGCTACTGGGTTATCTGTCCTCGATGCGGTCAGCACCTTGGCTCCTGCAGTCGGAGGGAACGATCGCATCATAGCAGGGAGTGGCGCTAATATGATTCTCGGTGGCCAGGGAAGTGACTTCCTGACCAGTGCGGCCAGTATATTCTCGACGGTGATTTTGGGTGACAACGGGAAGGCTGACTACACGGTTGGGGGACTACTGAGGACGGTCGACTCAACCGATTTCACCATCGGGGGTAATGACACCCTCCGGGGAGGTACTGGTGATGATTTACTCATCGGTGGGGTGGGCACTGATAATATATCTGGAAGCAGTGGGGGAGATTTCATCGCTGGCGATAACGCCTCGGCCCTGCTCATTCCCAACGACAATCGATTCCTAATTATCGATCATTTTATCAGCACCGCATTCTACGTGGGAAGTGCAGATGTCATCCGATCTGGAGATGGGAATGATGTCGTTCTAGGAGGCCGAGGATGGGATTTTATCGCGGCTGGAAATGGGAATGATATCGTAGCGGGGGATCAGGCAATCTACGAGAGAACTGGCACTAATCCTGGCGGGATCACTTTGCTCGTCGAAGCCGACCTGGCCGCTGGTGGCTCCGATTTCATCTTGGGAGAGAATGGTGATGATATTCTCTACGGGGAATCGGGAGACGATATTATTAGAGGTGGCTCGGGCAATGATTCGATATTTGCCGGGACAGGGCATGATCGAGTTTTCGGAGGCAGTGGCAATGACATATTGCTGGGAGGTTCGGGAACCGATTATATTGATGGGGGCACGGGATCCGATTTCTTGTATGTCGATATCTTCGATGTCTGGGCCGGGGGTCTTCCCATTGATATCGTCGTTGGAGGATTTGCTCAGACGGTGGGTCAATTCCTTGTGCTCGACTATGCTACGCTAGAGCGTCTGGGGCTGGCTCTCTTCCGGGATGCGTTTGAGCGCTTTGAACTGCTCTTGTCGAATATTGACCTCGGATTTCTGGAAGGTGAATTTGCTGAGTTCGAGATCTATCTGTATGAGCTGTCGTACGAGTTCTTCAGTCTACTCGGACAAACCTTCGGTAATCGAGACACCGGGTGGAACTCGGGTGTGATGGTGTTTTCCGAAGGGCAGTTTGTGTTCATCGGAACGCTCTCTCACATAGGAATCGGGCAGACGCTTGAAATCCAGTGGGGAACGGTTCTTTCCATGTGACCGTTCGGATCACTTCGCGAAGCGAATCGACAGGTAAGGAAAGAACCGACGCTGGGCAATGAAGCAGTGCTATTTCAAGTCGGGCTCGTTCTCTTGATGCTTTGCGTCCAGTCCTGGCAGTGCGTCGGCTTTATCGGCGAAGCGATCAAAGCGATTCGATAGAATCAACAGAGTCGGCGCCCACAGCCCGACGAAGATGCCGAAACGCTCGGCATGGGCCTGTTCGATAGGATCGTCGCTCCCGAAGTACCACCAGATAAAGATGGAGAGGATGACGGAAAAAATACCTGCTTGGAAGAAGATGGTGCTGAGCACCCGGCACGTTTGAGAATTCATGGCGGGCAGAGTGACCTAATTTTAAATGGAAGTCTGGGCAAATATTGTGAAATTTGATTCATTTTGTGAGTTCACCATCGGCTTTCACAGCAAAGGGGCCCGGGGCATGGCGCGATCAAGATTGGTGAGAATCCCGTTTATTGCCCATGAGGGCGTAAGATATAGGCTGTGTTTGGATATCCCCTGTTGAAACAACTGTGAACGTGGCAACGACATCTCCTGACGACCCTGGCGAATTTGAGCAACTCCTGGAAGCCCATCAGGGGCGTTTGTTCGGCTTTATTAGGGCTTTGGCGGGTCCAGGTGCTGAGACAGAGGATATTCTTCAGAATACCAATCGCATTCTTTGGGAGAAGGCGGATCAGTTTGAACTGGGCACCAATTTCAGAGCGTGGGCATTTCGTATTGCTCGCTATCAGATTCTCCAGTACCGCGACAAAGTGCGTCGCGGAGGCGAGCAGGTTCCGTTTTCGGATGATCTTCTAGAGACCTTGGCGGAGCGGACGGAGGAAAAGGATGCTTCGCTGGAACGACGCCAGAGGTTTTTGCAGCAGTGCCTCGAGAAGCTGTCAGGGCGTCAGCGTGACGCCGTGGAGGCCCGCTATTTTCACCGGGAGAGCGTGCAGGCGATTGCGGATCGTCTGGGTATGAAGCCCAACGCTGTTTCACAATTACTTTTTCGCAGTCGCGACAGTTTGTTGCGCTGCATCGAATCTCAACTCGGCGATTCGGCGATCCGGCCGCTCGACTAATCATGGAATACGAACGACTAGCCAAGCTCATGGCCCGTCTCGAAGCGGGCACGGCAACCAATGTTGAACTGGATGAGCTGGAAGATTTACTCGCCTCTGATTACGAGGCGCGGGAGCATTTTTTGGATCATTCTCAGATTGAGGGCCTGCTTTACGGAGTCGGTCGATCCCCTACTGAGGAGAAAGTCATTGCGATGGCTTCGCACGGAGCGGCGGTGCCTGTGAAGGGCTCCGGTTGGAAGTGGGGAGTAGGGGTGGCCGCGGGTATTGCAGGGGCGGCGTTGATCTTTTCTTCGACGATTCAGAGGGATGAAGGCAGCCAGCTTGAGGTGGCTCAGGTGATTCCGACGATCAGCCCGTATCCCTTAACGGCGGAAGAGCGATACGACCGGGCCGGTATGGGCAGTCCGGGTGGGGCTTCCAATGTTCACCCCGAAACTGCGGTTAATGGTGTGTTGGCAACGGCGGGTGACAGGGTTGAGTTCAATCGCGATATTCGTCCGATTCTTTCTGATAAGTGCTTTACCTGTCATGGACCTGACGAGGCTGAGCGAAAAGCGGACCTGCGACTCGATACCGAAGAAGGTGCTACCCACGATCTGGGGGGCTACGCGGCAGTCATCAAGGGCGATGCGAAAGAGAGCGAGCTGGTTTTCAGGGTCTATGATGACGATCCGGATAACGTGATGCCTCCTCCAGAGTCACGGCAACTGACGGAAGAAGAGAAAAAGCTGCTGGAACGATGGATTGATGAAGGGGCTGAATGGCAGCAGCATTGGGCCTTTGAGCTGCCGGTGAAACGCGAACTGCCGGACACGGCTGATCCCGACTGGGCTTTCAACGAGGTGGATCATTTCGTTTTCGAGAAATTGGAGGGTCAGAAGATGACTCCGTCGCCGGATGCGGAGAAGGCTACTTTGATTCGCCGTGTTTCGCTCGACTTGACCGGGTTGCCGCCAACGGTTGCGCAAGTGGATGCGTTTCTTGAGGACGATTCAACGAGCGCTTTTGAGAAGGTGGTTGATCGACTGCTGGCCACAGATGCCTATGCCGAAAGGATGGCATGGCAGTGGATGGAAGCGGCGCGTTACGCCGATACAGACGGCTATCAAAATGATGGTCCTCGCGATATGTGGCGCTGGCGCGATTGGGTTATCGAAGCCTATAAAAGCAACATGCCATTTGATCAGTTCACGATCGAACAACTGGCTGGTGACCTGCTTCCCAATGCGACTCGGGATCAGATTATTGCCACAGGATTTAACCGCAACAACCGTTACAATTCGGAGTCCGGATTGGTGCTGGAGGAGTTTTTGTTAGAGAATGCGGTCGATCGGGTGGATTCCACCATGACCGTGTGGATGGGCCTGACGATGGCTTGTGCCCGTTGTCACGATCACAAGTATGATCCGCTATTGCAGCGCGACTATTATCAGTTGGCTTCCTTCTTCGACAACATTACGGAATCTGGACGAGCTATCAAATTTGGCAATTCTGAGCCCTGGATCAAGGCCCCCACTCGCGAGCAGGAGGCCGAATTGGCTGCGATTGATTATCGTCTCAAGAAGGCACGTCAGCAATTGGCTGACGCGAATCCCGGCATGGCGCAGCGTCAGGCGAAGTGGGAGCAATCGAAGCCTGATCTGTCTGAGGCAATCGTAATTGAGGGCCTTTCAAATCATTTTGGTGTCGAACAGCCGGTCCTTGCGACGGGTCAGACGCCGGTGAATCTGAAAGATAAGGTCGCGGGAATTGCGAGTGAGAATCGATTCTCAATCACCTTCGATATGGTGCCGGATCAAGTCGATCGAGGTGCTGTTCTATCCAACGAGGCAAGCGGGACCACTCGAAAAGGTTTCTTCATTGCCTTCAACAAAGGGCGTCTCCGATTCACACTTATTTCCCGATGGATTTCAGGAGTGGGGATGCTGGAAACCCTGCAATCGTTCGAGCCGGGTGAGTCTGTTCATGTGGCACTGACGAATGATGGCACTCAACGTTCGCGTGGGATTGAGATATGGATCAACGGAGAAAGGGTTGAGACGCGGACGATTCATAACACGAACAGCAATAAGGCCGGGGTGAAAGGGTCGGCGCCATTGCTGGTAGGGGGGAGTAAGCATCTTCCAGAGTGGAAGGGGCAGGTCTCGGACCTTCGGATATATTCCGATCGAGTATTGAAGTCGGAGGAGATTGCAATTCTTTCCGAGGCTACTGAGATAGAAGCGATTTTGGCTCGAGCTTCGGGAAAGAGAACCGCGTCCGAGGCTGCGGTGTTGAGAAACTATTTTTTGACTCATGCGGCGAGCCAGTCTGACAAAAAGCGATTGGCAGTGGTTACTCAGTTGGAAAAGGAGCTCACCAAGTTTGTCGACGGCCTCCCGACGACGATGGTGATGGAGGAGGCGTTGACTCCTCGAGACACCTACATTCGCATTCGGGGAGAGTACCACAATAAGGGTGAAGTGGTACAGTCCGACGTGCCGAAGGTGTTTTCGGGCATGGGCGACATGCCCCGGAATCGACTGGGCTTTGCGCAGTGGCTCGTGAGTAATGAGAACCCTCTGACAGCTCGTGTCGCCGTGAACCAGTATTGGCAGATGATGTTCGGAGCAGGGCTCGTCAAGACGGCCGAGGATTTCGGGACTCAGGGTAGTTTACCAACTCATCCAGATCTGCTCGATTGGCTGGCCATCGAATTTCGCGAGTCAGGGTGGAATACTCAGCACATGCTCAAGACTTTGGTGATGAGCCGGACTTATCAGCAGTCGTCAGTTATTAGGGATGGAGATCTCAAGAATGATCCCACCAATGTGTTCCTCTCTCGTGCCCCGCGATTGAAATTGCCGGGGGCCATGTTGCGGGATCAGGCTCTCGTGGCGAGTGGCTTGATGGTGAATGAGGTGGGCGGAGCTTCAGTGAAACCCTATCAGCCCGCTAGGATGTGGAAGGAAGCGAGTAATTTCACTTATAAGCAAGGGGAGGGTGATGATCTGTATCGGCGCAGCCTCTATACCTATTGGAAGCGAACGCTGGCGCCTCCAGCTATGGCGGTGCTTGATGCGTCGGATCGGGAATGGTGTTCGGTGAAGCCGAAGCGAACCAATACGCCACTGCAGGCTCTGACTCTGTTGAATGAAACTGCCTTCTTTGAGTCTGCCCGTAAACTTGGCGAGCGAATGGCCGCACTTCCAGAGGCTTCGGCATCCGAGCGTGTGACCTATGGCTTCCGAAGTGTCCTGTCTCGAGAGCCTCGTGCTGAGGAGCTATCCATTCTAGCGGATGCGTATTCCCGCTATCTGGAAAGTTATCGGGCGTCGCCGCAGGAGGCGGATGAGATTTTAACGGTGGGCGAATCCAAACTGGAGTCCGACTGTGACCCCGTCGAGTTGGCCGCTGCGGCTGCCGTTGCGAATGTAATTTTGAATCTCGAAGAATCTTCTGTGAGAGAATAGCCATGAGTTTCCCTTTTATCGATCCACAACAGGCGGCCCAGGCCAGTCGACGGCAGTTTCTTGGCAGCTCTGCTGCGGGATTAGGAGGCGCGGCCTTGAGTTCTCTGTTGGGGAGTAGTCTTCACGGAGCTGTTTCGGGTGGCCCCGGAAAGTTTCCCAACCATGAAGCGAAGGCGAAGCGGGTGATCTATTTGTTTCAGTCAGGTGGACCGTCTCAGTTGGAGCTGTTCGATTACAAGCCGCACCTGGACAAGGTTCATGGGCAGGAAGTGCCGGCATCGGTATTCAACGGTCAGCGGCTGACGGGGATGAGTTCCGGACAGGCCTCTTTTCCTGCGGCTCGATCAGTGTTCGATTTCAAGCAGCATGGCCAGAGTGGGGCCTGGATCTCGGAGTTGATGCCGCACTTGGCTACAGTGGCGGATGACATCACCTTTGTGAAATCGCTCTACACCGAGGCCATTAACCACGATCCGGCGATGACATTTCTCATGACTGGATTTCAGATCGCAGGTCGTCCCAGCATGGGATCCTGGTTGAGCTATGGGCTCGGAAATGAAAATGAGAATCTCCCGGCGTTCGTGGCCATGCTTTCAGGTGGAGGGCAGCCGCTATACGATCGATTGTGGGGGCCTGGATTTCTTCCGTCCAAGCATCAGGGAGTTCGGTTTCGTTCAGGAAAGGATCCAGTCCTCTATCTGAATAATCCGAACGGGATTACTGATGATGTTCGCCAGCAGACGCTTGGTGACATCGGGGCGTTGAACCGTTTGAGGCATTCCGAGGTTGGGGATCCTGAAATCGAAACCCGGATCGCTCAGTATGAAATGGCGCACCGAATGCAGACCTCAGTGCCGGAGTTGACAGACCTTTCCGATGAGCCGGAAAGCACGTTTGAGCTTTATGGCGAGGACGCCCGGAAACCGGGAACGTATGCCTACAATGTATTGATGGCACGGCGGTTGGCGGAGCGGGGTACTCGTTTCACACAGGTATATCATCGTGGATGGGATACTCACGGGAACGTGCAGAAAATTTTGCCCCAGCGGTGCAAAGAAACCGATCAGGCTTCGGCGGCTTTGGTTCAGGATTTGAAAAATCGAGGGATGCTCGATGATACCCTTGTCATTTGGGGCGGTGAGTTTGGTCGCACAGTGTATTGTCAGGGAGATTTGAGTCCGAACAGTTATGGGCGTGATCATCACCCGAGGTGTCTGACCGTCTGGATGGCAGGTGGGGGAGTGAAAGCGGGGCTAACTTACGGGGCGACGGATGACTACAGCTACAATGTGATTGAGAATCCTGTCAGTGTGCACGATTTCCACGCGACGATCATGCATTTGTTAGGGATTGATCACGAGAAGCTGACTTTTAAATACCAAGGAAGGCACTTCCGCCTGACCGATGTGCACGGGCACGTGGTGAAGGATTTGCTGGCGTAAGCAGCTATTGCAGAAACGGGTTGGTGGCTTTCTCGATACCTATCGAAGTCGATGGGCCATGCCCGGGAAGCACTTGGGTATCGTCCGGCAGCGGCCAGAGCTTCTCGCGGATACCGCTGAGAAGTAACTCATTATCGCCGTGAGGGAAGTCAGTTCGACCAATGCCTCCTCGAAAGAGAACATCGCCGCCGATTAGGACGGGGTGGTGATCGATCAGGAAACAGATGCTGTCGGGTGAGTGTCCCGGCACATGGAAGAGTTTGAGGGTGATACCCTCGAGCTTCAGTTCCGAAGTGTCAGAGATGAGATGATCAATGGTATAGGGCTCGAGATCGCAGGGCATGCCGATCATTGCCTCAAGGCGTTTCGCCATAGTGAGATCTTCGGAAGGCCGGGAGTGGGCCCAGATGGGGCAGTCGAGCTGTGTCTGGACCTGTCCGGCTCCAATGACGTGGTCATGGTGCTGATGGGTGAGAATCAGGCCGTCGAGTTTGACTCCCTTCTCCGCGAGCCAGTCGGCGATGCCTTCAGGCGCGTCAAAGAGCCACGCCTTTCCCCCGGTTTTGACGAGGTAGCCGTTTGTCTGAAAAAGTCCGCCGCAGAATTGTTCAATTTCAAAATCAACCATGGCGGAACCTAAGGGTAATCTGGCGTGCGATTCAACATTTCTAGTGATATCGATTCCGTTCCCGCTTATAGATTCAAAGATACTACCTTTGATTGTTATGCCACTTCGATTCGAATGCCCTCACTGTTCCTCTCGCCTCTCTGCTAAAGCCAGCCTGTTTCATTCCGTGATGGATTGTCCTGACTGTGCTCAGGAATTCATGGTTCCCGCGCCTGAGGATATCAAGTGGCCAACGGAGGAGGTCAAATTTGTTTGTCCTCATTGTCGTAGGAAGCTGTCGGCGACTCCGGATTTGTTCGGCACGGAAATGTCATGTCCGTTTCGGGATTGCAATGAGATTTTGGTGATTCCTGACCTGAGAGGTAAGTTAATTGACGATGGGGAGAGCGAATAGGTTGAGTCGACTTTCACGGTCGTATCCCTTTCCTCGATATTCTGCCGTCAGTTCCTCTGGATACTATCACTTGTTAACGCAAGGCCTGTTTGATAGCATCGGAGTTACCCCCGTCCATTTGGCTACTACCATATTAACAAAATGTGATCACTGGGCATCATGGATTTGTCCCAACAGCATAGTTTGTTCACCGGTTTGCCGTTTTTCTCGGTGTTGATCGAGCATCGCGACTACCTGGTGTTTTCCGCCTTCTGCCTGTTTGCGGGGGCGCTGCTCACCATCTGGCTGATTCGAGTCGAAAGTGGGGGCAGTCGAAAAACCGATCGGTTCGCAGTCGGAGGTGTTTGGGCCTTCCTCCTTTTAGTGTTAATTCCCGGCTGGTTCCTGGTGAATCTTGCCGGTCAGCGCGAATATGATCGGTTGCGAATCAGAATCGAAGGTTTTGCGCCGACATACGCTGAAGAGCTCAGCTCGATGGGGCATGCTTCTGTTACAGCGAAGACTCCTGATGATGATCCTGTCTATCAGGCCATGATAGCAAAGCAGATTCGATGGCTGGAACTCAATAGGTCAATCGCAGATATCTACACCTATCGTAAGCACCCGGATGGGAATCAATTGATTGTCGATTCGGAAACCGACTACGATCACGACGGGCATTATGAGGGGGATCGCGAGAAACGGACTGAAATCGGTGAGATATGGGACGAGCGTAATCAGTCAATCACTGATGCCTACGGCGGGATCGCCGGTTTCGATGATCAGCCCTATACGGACCGCTGGGGAACATGGGTGAGTGCCTATGTTCCGATGTTTGATGAGGCCGGTACGGTGGAGGCAGTTCTGGGAGTGGACTTCGCTGCGGAAGAATGGATGGACTCGATTCATCGTGCCAGACTGACGGTAACCGTGTTGTTGGCGTTTCTGGTGGCCACCGGTCTTTCCGCAGGCGTCATCATCTCGGTGCTTCGATCCAATTTGAATGAAAGGAGGGTTTCCGAGAAAAAGCTTCTGAGGGCCAAAAACACCGCTGACGCGGCAAACGAAGCATTAGCCGCCAGTAATCGCGATTTGGAGCAGTTTGCCTATGTGGCCTCACATGATTTGCAGGAGCCATTGCGAATGGTCACAAGCTTTCTCAATTTGCTGCAGAAGCGATACGGAGGTGAGCTAGGCGAAGATGCCGACGAGTACATTGATCATGCGGTCGGGGGCGCTGAGCGGATGCGTGGCCTGATTCGTGGTCTACTTGAGTTGGCCAAGGTGAACAGGAATGGGCAAGCGCGTGAGAAAGTGGAGACGGGAGCAGCCGTTGCTGAGGCCATGGATAATCTGTCAGTCGTGATCGAGGAGAGTGGAACGATAGTAACTTCGTCCGAGTTGCCTCAGGTGCTTGGAAACAAATCTCAACTGATTCAGCTTTTTCAGAATCTTGTCAGCAATGCGATTAAGTTTTGTCAGGATGAAAATCCGGCGATCGACATCAGTGCTCAACCGGTTCAGCAGGGAGATGAAACTTGGTGGATATTCTCCATTCGAGATAATGGCCCGGGAATAGCCGAAGAACATCACCAGCGTATCTATCAAATCTTCCAACGCCTGGATTCCTCAAGCGACATCAAGGGTACCGGCATTGGCCTGGCTCTGTGCCGTCGAATTGTGGAGCTCCACGGAGGGGAAATTTCTGTCGATAGCGCTCCGGGGCAGGGCAGTGTGTTTAAATTCAATCTGCCCGGCCTGGCGAACAACGGGTAACTCTGTTCGAGTTGAGTTACCCGTTTCTACCTATACGGAATTCTATTTTTCTTTTCCGGCCATCGTCCGGTAGATGAAGGCTCCGATGATGGCTCCAATGATGGGTGCCACCCAAAAGAGCCAGAGCTGAGAGATAGCCCAGTCTCCCGCGAAAAGAGCAACGCCTGTGCTGCGGGCCGGGTTGACTGATGTGTTGGTGACCGGGATGCTGATGAGGTGTATCAGGGTCAATCCGAAGCCAATAGCGATCGGAGCAAATCCGGCAGGGGCCCTTTCGTCGGTAGCCCCGAGGATGATGACCAGAAACATTAAGGTCATCACGACTTCGACGATGAGACATGCCATTAGAGAATATTCACCTGGTGAGTGGGCGCCGTATCCGTTGGATGCAAATCCATCGGCGAGGCTGAATCCTTCCTGGCCGCTGGCGATCAGGTAGAGGATGCCTCCCCCTGCGAGTCCTCCCAGAACTTGAGCGATGACATATGGCAGAACGTCCTTTGACGGGAATCGACCTGCGACACAGAGGCCGATTGAGACGGCGGGATTGAGGTGGCAGCCCGATATATGACCGATCGCGAAGGCCATAGTCAGGACGGTGAGGCCAAATGCGAAGGCCACTCCGAGAAAGCCAATTCCAAGATCGGGGAAGGCCGCGGCCAATACTGCGCTTCCACAACCTCCCAGCACGAGCCAGAAGGTACCAATAAATTCTGCTAGGGACTTTTTCATAGTGTGATATCTGAAACCGAAACAGCATCAGAGTACAATTCTATGAGAGAGGTAATCAACTTCTTCGGGATTACTTCGCGGTTCCCCAGTGCTGCGGAGATGATGCTATAGATGTCGGAAAGTGACGTCAAGGTTCCGGCATCGTGGACTGGATTCTTTTGAGGCCGGGGTGACTTTCGGGCAGACGATCAATCCATGCTCTCTTCGCATTTTCCCAAATGGTGATATCGTTAGTCTGACTGACCCCAAACGGTAGTCGAGATGGGTAGTTGCCCGGCCCAAGCCAGATGAGTGTTACATTCTCGTAGCTACCGGGAGGAAAGGCCATGTCTTCAGGGCCATTGATAGACATCCCCTCCATCACAAAGACACAATCTTTTACGTCGACAGTGCCTTCGCCCTTGTCCCATTTAAAAATCATACCGGGAGCTCTGCCAATGCCGTCATTTCCAAACTTGATATTGCGATCCCTCCGCTCTCTTCTCTTCTCTCCGTCGTGGGGTTGAGCGGAGACTCTGACGTAGCAATTTCGAATTACAGTCAAAGATTTCTTCTGGATGGAGTCATCGGCTCGCTGCGACAGAAATACGAAGCATCCGTCGACGAGACAGTCAGAAATCAGGCCGCTGACTGAGGAGTCGTTTTCGATAGCATCATCCCGAATGTCTTTCATCCAGGCCCGTTCCAGTGCCCAGTGGTTGACTCCCCCGTTGGGGCCAAGGCCGTCTTCAACATTCTCCCAGTAGACATCTGAGACCTGGACGCTGCCTCTACATCCTTTGATGTGGAGAGCATCGCCATCCCACATCGCTTTGACGATCCGCCAGGGAAGTTCTTTTGACTGGAGTCCAATCACCGAAAATCCGGAGATCGAGGGATCTTCCAAGTTGCGTAATTGAATGGGGTAAAGTTCTTCGTTGGGAAGTTCGAGCGCCTCTAAGATGTTGGTGTCCGGATATCCCACTCCGTTCTCAGGGTCGCGCTTTGATGCGCTGCGAAGACAAAAACGGGGTGGAGGGTTAAAGTGATCGGACTCTCCCCCATACAATACCAACCCATCTGCCCGGATCCTTGTGCCCGGGGGGTGCCCGGAGATCAGGTGCTGTTCATTTGATTCACCGGAGGGAATGACAACTACATCAGAGCCGGCAGCGTATGCTGACAGAGAACTGATGAGACAAAGGAGCGCGGAGAGTCGGATAGTCACGCCGTAACCTATCGTGGGGGTTGCCTTCCTTCAACCAGAGGGGCTAATTCAACTTACCTGCTTGTGGAAAGGGCCTACCCCGATCACAAATAAAGGTGATTCCTACAGGGCGAATGCGGTTGAAATATGATCGAACTTCATGGCGAGTGATGATCTGAATTTCTCTGTTTGTTGTCCCGACACGGATGAATGCTAAGAAGTGAAATTTTCTAATCGACCAATTCGGGTAACGGCCTGTTTTGTCGCGACGGCTTGAAACGGAATTCGCGCCGGTAATCACGGGGAGTTGTGTTTCTTAGCTTCTGGAACCGGCGGTTAAAGTTGGATAGATTGTTGAACCCGCAGTCAAAGGCGATCTCGCTGACGGGTTGGTTGGTTCCGAGAAGTCTTTGGCAGGCCTCACCGATCCGAAGTTCGTTCAAGTATCCGGTCAGGGTCTCTCCCGTATTGGCTTTGAAGAACCTGCAGAATGATTTTGGACTCATTTTAGCGATGGAGGCGGCTTGCTCAAGTGAGACCGATTCGGTTTTGTTCTTTCGTAGATAATTGAGCACTTCGTCGAGGCGCGAGATATCTCGCTCTTTGAGCGATGGAGAGTAGGCGGGACTGGCGAGAGGGCTTTTCTTATGGGTGTTGGCGAACAGGTCAAGGATCCGGAGTAGTTGGAGGAAGCGATCCAGCCCAGTTTGATCGGCCATCTCCATGATTAGGTCGGCAGCTTCCCGGGCTGTGGATCCATGGAATTCAAATCCGAATCGGGCTTCACGAAGAAACTCTCGAAGCGTCTGCATTTCAGTTTTCTCGAGAAGCTCTGCGCCGAGCGATTCGCTGGAGAATTGAACAACAGCGAGAGAGGGCTTTGTCCAATCTTCATCGTTGGGCAATCCCGAATGAAGCGCGTGAGGAATATTCGGGCCGTTCATGATGAGCGTCCCTTTCCGGAGAGTTCCAATGTGATCCCCTGAAATAAATTGTCCGGCATGATCTTTCAGCGACAAGAGGATATCGAATTCCGGGTGGTAGTGATAAACCGGCCAAAGATCCCGGTCGATTTTGAAAACCAGTGCTTGAGACGGGCCGGTCGGGATGTATTCGAGTTGAGGTTGGGTCATGGCGGAATCGCGTGAACTGGACCGAAGTTAGCTCAAATGTGATAAAATTGGACTAATTTACGTGAAAATAGTATCAGTATATGTCCGGATCAGATTTGTGAAGTCGCCGAATCGTATCGATCATTCGTATAGTATCGGAATCCCATGACGCGCTCTTTCTTCCTCATAGCCGGTTTGTTGCTATTCGTTCTCCCAGGTCGGGCGGAAGACCTGTCGTCGGCTGGCGGACTGGAGTTCTTTGAGACGCGGATTCGACCAGTGCTTGCCGAAAAGTGTTACAAATGTCACGCCGCTGACTCGGAGAAATTGAAGGGTGGTCTTCAGGTGGATCACCGGGATCATTTGATGGCAGGCGGGGACACCGGGGCGGCGCTCGAGCCAGGAGACGTGAAGGGCAGCCTGTTGATCGAGTCTCTTCGCTACAAGAATCAGGATCTGCAGATGCCACCCAAAGAAAGGTTGAATGCCAAGGTGGTGAAAGATTTTGAACGATGGGTGGCTGATGGGGCTCCCTGGCCTGACGAGCCGGTTCCGCTGAGAGACTCAGCCGGTCATGGAGAGGGCTTCGATCTGGAGAAAAGGAGGTCTGAGCATTGGAGCTGGCGTCCGGTTATCCGTCCCGTCGAGCCCAAGGTCTCTAGGGAGACGTGGCCTCGGCAGGATTTGGACAAGTTCGTTCTTCGGGAAATCGAGTCAGCGGGTTTACGTCCCGCGGAGGAAGCGACCCGTCGGGTATGGTTGCGTCGGGTCTATTTCGATTTGATCGGCCTGCCTCCAACACCCGAAGCGATCGAGAGCTTTGAAGCGGATTTTTCACCTGATGACTATGAGGAGGTCGTCAATGAGTTGCTGGCATCTCCGGCATTTGGTGAAAAGTGGGCCCGTCACTGGATGGATTTGGTGCGATATGCAGAGACTTATGGTCATGAGTTTGATTACCCCATTGCGTTTGCACACGAGTATCGGGATTACCTGATCAGGGCGTTCAATGCGGACGTGCCCTATGATCAGTTTGTGACAGAGCAGATTGCAGGTGATTTGCTTGAGGGCCCAAGGCGGAATCCAGAAGAAGGCTATGACGAATCCATTTTAGGTACCGCGTTCTGGTATCTTCATGAGGCAACCCATGCCCCGACCGATGTGTTGGCAAATGAGTCCGACATCATGGACAACCAGATCGATGTTTTCGGGAAATCGTTTCTGGCGCTCACGATCTCATGTGCCCGGTGTCATGATCACAAATTTGATGCGGTATCGACGGCCGACTACTATGCGATGACGGCCTACTTGCATAGTAGTGCAAGGCAGGATTACCCAATGGATCCAGGGAGGGGCCGGGAAATGGCCAGAGAGCAGATGGCTGGCTTGAAACAGAAGGCGGACCTGATGCTGGAAGCGGCAGGTATGGCGGAGACCGTACCATCAAGTCAAAGGGAGGGCGTGTTTGAAGATTTTTCTGCCGGAGAGATTCCGGAGGGGTGGAGTAGCTCTGGGGCCGCGTTCGCCGGATCAGGACAGAAAGTCGGGGTGAGGTTTAACAGTGAGTCGCCGCTTTCCATTCCGGGAACCATTGATTCCGGCCTATTTGGAAAGGCTCAGGTTGGATCTCTAAGGTCGCCTTCATTCACGCTTTCGTCGGATAGGATTTTCGTAAAAGCGCGTGGAGAAAAGGTTTCGGTAAGAGTGATTGTGGACAATTACCAGATGACGAAATTCAACGGGCTCCTTTTTAAGGGGATCGAGATCAATGACATAGATTCTAAGAATGAATTCAAATGGATGACTCTAGGGGGCAACCTGGACAAATACATTGGGCATCAAGTGTATCTTGAGATCGTTGATTCAGGGGACGGCGATATTATTATTGATGAAATCCGATTTCCGAATGGTAACGCAGCTCCACCCGGGAAGGTGGAAGCCGGAGAGGATTTTAAGGTGAGTGAGGAAGTGCTAGCCGTAATCCGTCAGGGCGAAGAAATGGTCACCAAGCTGTCGAAGCCAAGATTCGCCGTGGCGATGGCGGAGGGCACTGCGGAGGGGGCTCAGGTGCACGTCCGGGGAAGTTCACGCAATCTTGGGGAAGAAGTTCCCCGGAGGTTTCTCACAGCGCTGGGCGGGGGAGCGGGTGATCGGTTGGATCTCGCTCAGCAGGTGGTGAACTCTGAGAATCCGCTGACCTCCAGAGTCATGGTGAATCGGATATGGCATCATCTGTTCGGGCGTGGTCTCGTCCCGTCCGTCGATGACTTTGGGCCCATGGGGCAGCCGGCATCCCATCCGAAACTACTTGATTGGCTCGCCTCTGAGTTTGTCGAACAGGACTGGTCGATTAAGCAATTGATCCGTCAGATGGTGCTCTCGTCGACCTACCGGCAGTCTTCGAGTTCTCATCCTGATGTGAGCCCGGGGGCGCTTGCCGAAGTCGATCCTGACAATGAGTTGCTTTCACGAATGCCAGTCCGCCGGTTGGTTGGCGAAGCGATTCGTGACTCAATTTTGACAGTGTCAGGTCAGTTGGACGCTGCGATGTATGGACCATCGATTCCGACCTATCGAACCGAGTTTATGACGGGCCGGGGAGGGAGAAAGAGCGGCCCCGTGGATGGAGCCAGGCGTCGTAGTGTTTACGGCGCGGTCTATAGAAATTTTCTCTCCCCGTTCATGCTAACCTATGATGTCCCCAATCCGTTTGGACCCAAAGGGCGAAGGAGTGTTTCCAATGTGCCGGCTCAATCGCTGGTGATGATGAATGACCCATTTGTGGTAGAGCAAAGCCGGTTGTGGGCTGAGCTAATTGAGGAATCTGAGGGGACCTCGACAGAAAAGATTGAAGGCATGTATCTCGCCGCCCTGGGCCGCCCCCCAAGTGGAGAAGAGATGGGCCGGGTTCAGGCATATATGGAGGCCGCTGCAGCTGCAGGATCTGATGCAGAGCAGATTTGGGCTGACTTGGGACACGTGGTGTTGAATATGAAGGAGTTCATTTACATTTATTGAGGAGGGAATACATGCATTGCGGAAATTTCAGTAAAGGGCCCACCTCGCGGCGTGAGATGCTCAAGAAAGGGGCCATGGGGTTTGGCGGGGTGGCATTGCAGGCCATGATGGCAGATCAATTGCAGGCTTCGCCGAATCCATTGGCTCCCAAGGTTCCTCACTTTGTTCCGAAGGCGAAGAACGTGATTTTCCTCTACATGGATGGCGGTCCGTCGCATGTAGACACCTTCGACTACAAGCCTCTCCTGGAAAAGTATCATGGTCGGGATCCGAGAGAGGTGATTGGTGAACTGGCTCCGACCCAGTTCGATAACGTGGGCAAGGTGTTGCGCTCACAGTGGGATTTTAAGCAACGCGGGGAAAGTGGAGCCTGGGTCAGTGACTTGTTTCCTCACCTTGCCCAAAAGAAGGTCATCGATGAGATCGCTTTCGTGAAGTCAATGACTTCAAAGTTCTCAGAGCACACATTCGCGAACTACTACCTGCACACTGGCAGCGGGCTTCAGGGGCGTCCCAGCATGGGGGCCTGGACGGGCTATGGGTTGGGATCTGAGAATGAGAATTTGCCGGGCTTCGTAGTGTTGAACGGGGGGCTGGTTCCTCCGGGCGGATTGGACTGCTTTGGGTCAGGATTTCTTCCGGCCTCGTATGAGGGGTCTGTTTTCCTGCCTCAGGATCAACCGATCGCCAATATCAAACCGACCGAAGGGCAACCGGATGCGCAGCGTCGGAAGCTGGATTTGATTCGAGATCTCGATCAGTCGGCCCTTCTGGAGTCCGGTTTTGATCCTGCGGTTGAAACGGCAATTCGAAATTACGAAACGGCCTATCGAATGCAGACCTCGGTTCCAGATTTAATGGACCTGAGGGGAGAGGCGGATTCGGTAAAGAAATTATATGGCCTGGATTCTGACTTTAAGAACACGCAAACCTTTGGTCTTCAGTGTCTGCTGGCGAGACGACTTGTTGAGCGAGGGGTTCGTTTCATTGAGTTGACCTGCCCGGGCGGGAATGGTGATCGGTGGGATCAGCACAGGAATCTGCTCGATGGGCATAACAAGAACTGCAAGACGGTGGATCAGCCGATCGCCGCGCTAATCACGGATCTTCGTCGTCTTGGGATGTTGGAGTCCACTCTTGTGGTGTGGGCCGGCGAATTCGGGCGAACGCCCTTTGCTCAGGGAACTGATGGACGGGATCACAATCCATTCGGGTTCACTGTCTGGATGGCAGGAGGAGGTATCAAAGGGGGTGCTTCTGTGGGACTAACCGACGATTGGGGTTACAAGGCCGTCAGCGACAGGTTTGAAATACACGATTTGCACGCAACCATGCTGCACCTGCTAGGGGTGGAGCATACCAAAAGCACATTCCGGTTCAGTGGGCGTGATATGCGGTTGACGGATGTCCACGGGCATCTGATCAAAGAGATTCTCGCGTAGGTTGAGAAATCTATTCTGCTGAAAGTTCTCCAAAAAATTTACTAGTCGTGTCCTGAGTTTCGACTGATGATAAGGACGGAATTAAGTGATAACACATGGTAGGCGCAATCTTTATCGGGACATTTTTGCCATTGGCTCTGCTGATGTTGCTTTTGCGTCACAGCCGACCAGTGTTCGCCAGTTTTTGCTGGGGAATGCTGGCGTTTCTCATTGTGTATCTGACTTCTCCTGCGCTATACACTTTGCTCGGAGTGAGTCGGGAGCTATCGGTAACCGCCGTCTATGTGGGCCCTCCCTACGAGGAGTTTTTGAAAGTTTTTCCTGTGGTGCTGGCGGCGATTTTTTCGGGGCGCTCTATTATTCCGTTTTATTACATTCTTGGAATGGCATCCGGGATTGGATTCTCGATCGAGGAGAATCTAAATTTTCTAGTCGAATTTCATCGAACTGACGGGGAGTCGATGGCGTTGATGGTTCTACGATCGTTCTCAACCTGTCTGATGCATGGAGTAGCGACTGGATTTATTGGCTATGCTCTTACTTTGTCCAGAAGGCAGAGTGGCAAAAATAAATTTCTAATTCCGGTAGCAGCTTGGGCAGCTTCGACGGTCTATCATGGCCTGTTTAACTGGCTAATGATCAGCGACCATCTTGTGTTTGGTCTTTTGTTTGCATTGGCCTTTTTCTTTCTGTTTTTATACAGGATGAAGGTGATCGAGCCAACTGCTGCTGAGACACGCGGGACCATGTGGCAATAGTCAAGCCGGGTGACGCTGGATCAGCGACCGAGAGAAAACGTTAAAAGTGACACTAACGTTTGAACGAAAAACGAGTTCGGTTGTCTATCTTTATACAGCGTTCCGTTTAGGGGCGTTGCGAGATTAGAGAAAACCATAAAATGGAAAACTTTACCTCGGCGACATGCCGCCCGCATTGCGATCGAGGTCCCCAGATACGAATTTGAGAAATTGAAAAGTGTCTCCTTTCCGCTCTCTTGTTCGGAGAGCAGGGATGACTGGGGACTTAGTCACGAGAAGGCTGCCTGTCGCTGAAACAGCGACGAACCATGGCAGCCTTCATACATTTGTTTGATTCCATACTTCCCCAGATGGGCGGTATCGCGAATCGACGTAAAAAGCGCCCCAGTGTCGGGTTGGCTCTTTCATCGGGAGGTGCCAAAGGTCTCGCTCATATTGGTGTGATTCAGATTCTCGAGGAGAATGGCATCGAGATTGATGCCGTATCCGGGACTAGCATGGGGGCCTATGTCGGTGGCTTGTGGGCTTCGGGGCTGAATGGCCGGGAGCTAGAATCCTTGGCGGCATCCATGTCGACACCACGTGATCGATGGAAGTTGATTGACCCTATCATTCCTCCCCGTCGCGGCTTTATCGGTGGCGACGGCATTTTACGTCGACTGAGAAAATCACTTGGACGAAAGCGGTTTGAGGATATGGAGACGCCGTTTGCGGCCGTGGCCACTAAACTCGAGAGCCTTGAGCGCGATATCCTGTCCGAAGGTGACGTGGCGTCAGCGATATTGGCGAGTCTCGCCGTTCCCGGTGTGGTTGCTCCCGTTATTCGTGACGGGGTGGAATACATTGACGGTGGAGTGTGCGATCCGCTTCCGGTTAGCGTTCTGAGAGATTTGTGGGGCATCGATTGTGTGATAGCTGTCAATGTGCTGCCGCCAGTTGGCACTGTTGGGGGCCATCGAATTCCCGAAAGAGGAGCCACAGGTTGGAAATGTTTTGGTGTGTGGCTGAATCATCATTTCAACTACTTCGCACCAGGTAACCTGCTCGATATACTGAGGTGTTCTGCGATGGGATCGCAGATGCGCCTGGTTGAGAGAAGCGCCCGGAAGGCGGATGTCTTGATCTCAGCTGTTAATGCTGAATCGGGATGGCACGACTATCACCGGTACGACGAATACATCGAGCTGGGGCGGTCGGCCGGGTTAGAGGCTTTGCCGCAAATTAGAGCCCTTTTGGGAGGCGAAGAAGAAAGAGCGGTAAAACTAAGGGAAGCGATGGAGGTGGCGTCATGCGCATAAATCATCGCAGGCTGACATCTCATTGGGACTCACTGTCCGGGGCTGAAATCCGGCATCTTCAGGCGCTAAAGCTGCGCGATTACCTTACCCGTGAAGTGGCTCCCTTCTCATCGTTTTACGGCGAGCTCTTTCGGAGGGGAGGGGTTGATCTCGGCGGTATCCGTACGCTGGGGGACCTGACTCGCATTCCGTTTTCTTCGAAACGATCCCTGTTGGATGAAGATGGGGTGCCTCGTACCCGGGATTTTGTTCTTGTTCCGGATGAAAAGGTTTTAGCCCGACGGTCCTCGACGGTCCTGCGTAGCCTCTATCGAGGGCGTGCCAGGGTGAAAGAAGACTTTGGCCGTGAGTATCGTCCGATTCTGATGACGAGCACAACGGGACGATCCGCTGAGCCGGTTCCGTTTCTCTACACTCAGCATGATCTGGATCATCTGGCTGTCACGGGCCGGAGACTGATGGAGATTTGTGATTCCAGGAAAGATTTCCGTCACATTAACCTGTTCCCGTTTGCTCCCCACCTGGCGTTCTGGCAGGCACACTACGCCGGTGTGGGATACAACACTTTCACTCTCTCTACTGGCGGAGGAAAGGTGATGGGGACTGAGGGGAATGTGCGGCTGATCGACAAGATCAAGCCTGATGCCTTGATTGGTATGCCGACCTTCATCTATCACGTGCTTCAAGTCGCGGTGGACGAAGGGATCGATTGCTCGAATATCAAGCGTATCGTTCTGGGTGGGGAAAAGGTGCCGGATGGACTGCGCCGTAAGTTGAGAGCTCTTTGCGCGGAGTTGGGTGCAGGCAAGGTAGATGTCATGGCCACCTACGGACTGACTGAAGCAAAAATGGCCTGGCCCGAGTGCCCTGCCCGCGGCGCTGATGAGTCAACAGGGTATCACTTGTATCCTGATCTTGGGGTCGTCGAAGTGATTGATCCTGATACCGGTGACGTTGTCTCTGATGGTGAACCCGGAGAGATTGTCTATACGCCGCTTGATAGTCGGGGCAGTGTTGTGGTGCGATACCGGACAGGAGATCTCATCGCTGGCGGATTGACTCACGAGCCTTGCCCGGCATGCGGGCGAACTGTTCCCCGGCTGATCGGTCGAATATCCCGAATCAGCGACGTGCGCCGTATGCATATCGGAAAAGTGAAGGGCACCTTGGTTAACTTCAATGAACTGGAGCATCTGCTGGACGACATCGATGCGGTGGGCAGTTGGCAGATTGAGCTCAGAAAACGGAATAATGACCCGCTTGAATGCGATGAAATCATCGTTCATGTGGCTCCCGTAGGACATTGCCAGAGCTATGACTTCAGGGATGCCTTGAGGAGCCGGATCGAGAGCCGATTCATGTCCGCTACGGAGATTCGTCCCAACCATATCAAATTTCACAACGCCGAGACTCTCCGGAAAAAACATGGAGTCGGTGAGGCCTTGAAGGAGGAGAAAGTGATCGATCGTCGTGAAGAGACGTCATCAAAGAGATCGTTAATCTCAACCCCGGTGGCTCATCATGAATTACACTGACAAAAGTAAGGATGAGACACTAGTCATCGTGGACGGCGTCAGGACTCCCTTCTTGAAAATGGGTGGCGAATTTTCGGCGCTTGATGCGACTGAACAGGGTCGAGTCGTGGTGCAGACCCTGTTGACCCGGACAGGACTTGACCCCGATCTGATTGACGAGATAATTTTTGGATGTGTTTCCCAGCCTTCCGATGCGGCCAATGTGGCTCGGGTTCTGGCAATACGAGCAGGTGTTCCTGAGGCGACTCCTGCGATGACCGTGCATCGCAATTGCGGCAGTGGGCTCGAAGCGCTCACCGTGGCAGCGGAACGACTGATCTCGGGCCATGGTGAAGTTTTTATTGTCGGGGGGACTGAGAATATGTCGCGTATTCCCCTGATGTTTTCTTTGGCTGCAGCCGCCAAATTCTCCGCCTTTGCGCGGATGAAGTCAGCGGGCGGCAGGGTGGCTGCGGCCTTAAAATTCCGGCCTTCTGATTTTGCTCCCGTGATGGGACTCAAATTGGGGCTCACTGACGCCATCTCTGGACTGAATATGGGAGAGACGGCGGAGGTGCTGGCTCGGGAGTTCGGTATTTCGAGGGAGGAACAGGACCGGTTTGCGTTGGGGAGCCATCGTAAGGCCGCCGCCGCTCAATCTTGGCTTGGTGAAGAAATCTGTCCGGTCTATTTGCCGAATGGTCAATTCGTGGATGGGGACAATGGAGTTCGCGAGAGACAGTCGATTGGGGCACTGGAGAGGCTGGATCCGATTTTTGAGCGACATGGCGGAACCGTTACGGCGGGAAATAGCTCACAGATCAGCGACGGTGCTGTGGCCTTGCTAGTCATGAGTGAGGCCAAAGCTGAATCTTTGGGGCTGGAGCCTCTTGGCCGCCTCGTCGACTACGCCTACTCGGGATGCGATCCCGTTAGAATGGGTCTGGGGCCCGCCCTTGCCATTAGGGATCTTTACCGGAAAACGGGCCTTCGCCCAGCGGACGCCGATGTCGTGGAGATTAACGAGGCTTTTGCCTCTCAGATTCTAGCGGTCATAAAGCTGCTGCGTAGTCCCGATTTCGGAAGTTTCAGCGTTGCTGACGAACAGTTGAACCCGAACGGCGGAGCGATTGCCCTGGGGCACCCAGTGGGTGCGACTGGAGCGCGTCTCGTCCTCACGGCTTTGAAGCATTTGAAACGCCATGGCGGTAAGCGTGCCCTTGTCAGTCTCTGCATAGGCGGAGGTCAGGGCGGAGCCGCCTGGCTCGAAACACTTTAACAAACAAATATATGACTACTACAACCCTGAATACAGGCGCTGAGCAAAGATCGGCAAAGATTGAGAGGAAGCGCCCGTCACGTCTTGTGCACCAGATTCATCTGGGGATGACGAAGGATCGAATCGCTATGGTCACTTTTGACCATCCTGACAAGAGTGCGAATATCCTCAGCGAAGCGGCGTTGGATGAACTAAACCTCGCTCTGGATGCTGTCATCAGTTTCAAGCCTCGGGGGATTATATTCACTAGTGCAAAGCCATCGGTTTTCATTGCCGGGGCTGATCTCAATTCATTTTTGGATGCATCGGGGCCCGAGATTGACCGACTTGTTGAGAAAGGACAGAGAGTCTTTTCCCGAATTTCTGAGCTTCCGTTTCCCGCGGTTGCTGCGATCCACGGGGCCTGTCTGGGTGGAGGTCTTGAACTGGCGCTTGCTTGCGATTCACGGGTGGCGAGCAGTGATGACGTGACCAGGATGGGGCTGCCTGAAACGACACTTGGAATTCTACCTGCCTGGGGTGGTTCTACTCGGTTGCCGCGTCTGATTGGTTTGCCGAAGGCTCTCAAGCTGATTCTTTCAGGTCGGCCGCTAAGTTCAAGTGCGGCATGGAAAGTTGGATTGGTAGATGTTGTGGTGCCAAAAGAGAGGCTCAATGAAACCGCTGGATGGCTCATTGCCGGCTACGGCAGAAAGCACGAGGCGCATCGCACTACGAACAATCGCATTAGTTCCACCTTTCTTCGTCGGATTGCGAGACATCGAGTCCTTAATCGAACTCGCGGTAACTATCCTGCCCAGTTGGCTGCTATTGATGTCGTGACCCGCGCTGTTCGAGGTGGGTTTTCTAAGTCTTTGCTTCGTGAGAAGGAGGCAGTGATGAAGTTGGCGGGAAGCCTTGAGGCAAAGAACTTGATGAGGGTATTCAGGCTTCAAGAAGAGGCTCGAAAATCAAGGTATGATGTGACTATTGAACTTGAATCATTGCCGAAACTTGAGAGTGCTGCGGTGATCGGCGCTGGCGTGATGGGCGCGGGAATCGCGCAATGGTTTAGCTCGCGAGATGTTCCGGTGATTCTTCAGGATATCGACCGGGAGAAGGTATCGCAGGGAATGGCTTCGGTGAATAAGCTGTTTGATGCCGCGGTAAAACGCAGAATATTTAGCCCTCACGAAGCGAGTCAGAAGAGGGATTTGATCAGCCCAGTTGCGAGAGCGGTTCCGCTGGCTGGCTGCGATTTGGTGGTGGAGGCGGCGGTTGAAGATCTGAGTGTGAAGAAGAAAATATTTGCTGAACTGAGTCGGCGATCGAGCGCTAAAACAATCTTAGCGACAAACACGTCGGCACTTCCGATATCGGAGTTGTGCACGGCGCCGGGAGTGACTCATCCGGAGCGCATCGTTGGCCTTCACTTTTTCAATCCAGTAAGTCGGATGAAGCTGGTTGAGGTGGTAGTGACAGATCTGACCTCTCACGAGGTGGTGGAGCAAGTGCTCATGTTTGTTCGCCGTATTGGCAAGGTGCCAGTGGTGGTGAAAGACTCGCCTGGGTTCCTGGTGAATCGCATTCTGATGCCCTACCTGATTGGGGCAGGGCGACTGGTGGAGTTTGGTTGTTCCCCTGAAGAGATTGATGACGCGATGCTCAATTTTGGAATGCCGATGGGCCCATTGCGATTGCTGGATGAAATTGGGCTCGATGTTGCTGCTCATGTAGCGGCGACGATGGAAGGTGCGCTTGGTGAGCGTTTCGAGGCGCCCCCCGGGATCGGACGGTTGGTGGCCAGTGGGCATCTCGGTCGAAAGACGGGTCGCGGCTTCTATCAGTATGAAGACGGGAAAGCAGTAGGGGCGGGAGAGCGGTCAGCCGAAAATGAGCCGATGTCAGGAAGCGTGATTGCCGGACAGTTGGCCTCACTGATGGCGGAGGAGGCGCATCGCTGTTTGGAGGAGGGGGTCGTGAAGTCCTCGGATGAAGTCGATCTAGCCATGATCCTTGGAATTGGGTTCGCTCCGTTTCGGGGAGGGCCACTGAGGGATGAAGCAAGCCGTGAAGAGCCGTGAAAGCGAATCGCGGCAGGGCCGCGAACTGAGAAAGGAGCCTGATGGAAACTATAGAGTCCAATAGAACTGAGCCAGCTTCGGTGATCGATACGTCGAAGATGTTACCCGAAGAACGTGCTGCCCTAGATTTGGCAGAGGCGGCTCGGGTTGAAGCGGGGCCAGCCGGAAGTTTTGGCAGCTCATTGTTTCTAGGGCGGCCCTTGTTTGAACATGTTTTTCCGTTTCCAGTTCAGTCGGTTGAAGATGAAGATCAGGGAGATGCTTTTCTTGAGCGACTTGAGGAGTTTCTTGAGACCCATGTCGATCCGGATGAGATCGATCGCAGTGGCGAAATTCCCGATGAAGTGATCAGGGGACTGGCCGATCTGGGCGCTTTTGGAATCAAGATTCCAAGAGAATACGGGGGGCTGGGATTGTCGCAGATGAATTACTCCCGGGCGGCTATGCTGTTGGGGAAATACTGCGGAAACCTGACCGCTTTACTCTCGGCGCATCAGTCGATCGGGGTGCCTCAGCCCTTGCTCATTTTTGGAACGGATGAGCAGAAAGAGAAATTTCTGCCCCGATGCGCAGGGGGTGAAATCTCTGCCTTTGCACTGACTGAATCCAATGTGGGGTCCGATCCTGCGAAGATGGAGACGACAGCATCCTTTGATGCTGCTTCTGATGAGTATGTCATTAATGGTGAGAAGCTGTGGTGCACGAATGGGGTGAAGGCGGGAGTCATCGTAGTGATGGCTCGTATGGCGGAGTCGGGCCCTGAGCGACCAAAGATTAGCGCCTTTTTAGTTGAGATGGAGACTCCTGGTGTCGAGGTGGTACATCGCTGTCACTTCATGGGCCTGAAAGCTCTCTACAATGGGGTGGTGAAATTTACGAATGTCAGGATTTCAAAAGGGAATATTATTTTGGGGGAGGGGCGTGGTCTTAAGGTCGCTCTAACTACATTGAACACGGGGCGGATCACTCTACCTGCTGCCTGCGTGGGCATGGCGCAGCGCTGTCTTGAATGGTCAACGGAGTGGGCTGCCAGGCGAGTGCAGTGGGGTGCCCCAGTGGGCCGGCATGATGCTGTCGCGCAAAAACTGGCCCGGATGAAGGCGGGGACGCTCGCGATCGAAGCCATGGTTCGGTATGTGTCGGTATTGGTGGACCGTGATAAGAATGCGGACATTCGTATCGAGGCGGCCTTTGCTAAAATGTGGGGCACGGAACGGGGCTGGGAAATCGTGAATGAGGCGATGCAGATTCGAGGGGGGCGTGGATACGAAACGGCGGAATCCCTGGCAGCCCGCGGTGAAGAAGCCGTGCCGGTGGAGCGGTTCTTGAGGGATAGTCGGATCAACACGATTTTCGAAGGCTCAAGCGAGATCATGCGATTGCTTTTAGCAAGAGAGGCACTCGATCCACATCTCAAGATAGGAGGGCCGGTTTTGAATTCGACATTGCCAGTGAAAGAGCGCTTGGAGGCCGCCTTTCGATCAGCCTGGTTCTATGCCGGATGGTACCCACGTCTTTGGAGGCCTACTCTGCGCGGGGCGTTTGATGTTCTGCCTGAATTTGGCAGTGATGCGCGCCGAGTGAGATCGCGAAGTAAGCGGCTCGCGAGGAAGTTGTTCCATTCCATGCTCAGGCACGGGCCAAAGTTGGAGAAAAAGCAGGTCCTGCTTGGTCGATTCGTAGAGATCGGTGCGGAACTGTTTGCGATGTCAGTTGTGATGGGGTTTGCCCGGCATCTGATGGAAACAGGGAAGGCGGACCGGGATGACTTGGTCGCCACCGTGAAATATTTCTGCAAAACTTCGAGGGCCAAAGTCGACGCCCTTTTCCGTGAAGTGGGTCGAAACGCCGATACGGAAGGTTACAGAATTGCGAAGAAGATGATTGAATAGCGATTTTGGAAGATCAGTGCTTACAATTCAGCCTCGATTTTGCAATTGCCGGAATGGCAATCAGGAAGGACTATCTGAGGCATGGATTCAGCAATCATTTGGTTTCTCATTGGTCTTGGCTTGGTTTTGGCTGAGCTAGCCGTTCCCGGCGTCATTCTTGTATTCATCGGGGTCGCGGCCTGGGTGGTCGCTTTGCTGGACTGGGTCGGGGTTGACTCCTTCAGTATCCAGTTGTGGGTTTTCGGACTAACTTCACTGGGGCTTGTTGTCTTTGCCCGCCGCTTTGTAAGGGGCTGGTTCAGTGGCAAGGAGTCCAGTGAGAGTGGCGATCTCGACGAGGAATTTGTGGGTAAGGTCGTCACGGTAGTCAAGGCAATCGGAAAAGGCGGATTTGGCCTTGTGGAACTCAAGGGCGCGCAGTGGAAAGCCATTTCGGAAACCTCTCTGAGCGAAGGTGATCTTGCCGAAGTTGTCAGCCGCGATAATTTAACGCTTGAGGTGAAGCCTCGTGCGTGAACTCAAACATTAACTCTAACAAAGAAAGAACCGCTACAATTATGGAATTTATTATCCCAGTCGGAATAGTCCTTCTTACTATCATTATCCTTATTAGGACGGCTCAGGTCGTGCCTCAGCGCAAAGCTTTCGTGGTAGAAAGGCTTGGAAAATACTCGCGCACTTTGGAAGCAGGATTTCACATCTTGATTCCCTTTTTTGACCGAATCGCCTACAGGCATTCGCTGAAGGAGAACGCTGTCGACGTCCCTTCGCAGATGTGTATTACCCAGGATAACATCGCGATCGAGATCGACGGAGTGCTCTACCTGCAAGTGCTCGATGCCAAGAGGGCAAGTTATGGTATCGAAAACTACTTGTATGCATCGACCCAACTGGCTCAGACGACCCTGCGTTCGGAAATCGGTAAACTGGAGCTGGACCGGACTTTTGAAGAGCGGGATACCATCAATGCGAACATCATTGCGGCGCTTGATAAGGCAACTGAGCCATGGGGATTGAAGATCACCCGTTATGAAATCGCCAATATTACCCCTCCTCCAAGCGTGCGGGAAGCTTTAGAGAAGCAGATGCGCGCCGAGCGTGAACGTCGGGCGGTGGTTGCCGAGTCTGAGGGTCAGAAGGAAGCCAAGATCAATGTTGCTGAAGGTGAGAAGCAGGAAGTGATCAAACAATCAGAGGCGATTCGCGACAAGCAGGTCAATGAGGCGGAAGGTAAGGCCAAAGAGATTGAGATGCTCGCGATGGCAACGGCGATGGGAATTCGTCAGATCGCCGAGGCAATTGAGAGCCCGGGCGGATCTAAGGCCGTGAACCTGCGAATCGCGGAGCAGTATGTGGATCAGTTCGGTAATCTAGCGAAAACGAACAACACGCTGATCATTCCGAACAACCTGGCCGATGTCGGAGGTATGGTCGCCGGATTGGCGAAGGTGCTGGATAATGTAGGTGATCAAGGGCCTGCTGTGCCGCCTCTGCCTAAAGGATAGAGAAATCAGCGAGAGCAATTCAAGGAGGCGCGTGGTGCACACGCGCCTCTTTTTTTACCCCTTCTTCTCAATCACCGCATAGGCGTTGTGATTGTGGATCGACTCGAAGTTTTCCGCTTCGACGCGATACCAGGCAATGCCCTCTTGTTCTTCGGAGGCAGCGGCGACGTTCCGGACAAGGTCCTCAACAAAGACCGGATTATCATAGGCTGCTTCGGTGACGTGCTTTTCATCGGGGCGCTTCAACAGGCTGTAGAGTTCACTGCTGGCGCAGCTCTCAACGAGCCGGATAAGGTCTTCGATCCAGATGGGTTCGTCGGTAAAGCGCACTGAGTAAGTAACTATACCGCGCTGGTTGTGCGCCCCTCGAGCACTGATAGCTTTTGAGCAGGGGCATAAGGTGGTCACGGGGACAAGGATAGTTACGATGAAGTCCTGTTCGTTGCGTGAGCCGTCGATATCAAAGATGACCTCGTAGTCCATCATGCCCACTTTTCCGGTGACGGGAGCCGACTTTTCAAGAAAGAAAGGGAAGCGCAGTTCGACATGTGCGCGCTGAGCATCGAGGCGCTCCAGCATCTCGGCTGGCAGTGCAGCAATCGAGTGCACGTCGAGGGCGGGGCCATGTGAGTTGAGTGCTTCCACGAAGCGGCTCATGTGGGTGCCCTTGTATTCCTTGGGCAAATCGACGGCCATCGAGAACGTCGCCACGGTGTTCTGCTCAGATTTTTCTTTATCACGAATCCGGATAGGATACTTGAGGTCCTTCACGCCGACCCGGTCGATTGCCAGGTTTCGTGAGTCGGGTTCATTCTGTGTGTCGGTAAGATTCTCCATCCCGCTGTTCATTTTCCGCCGTTCACTGGTGCGGGGTACTACAGTCAGTCCCTCGAGGCCGGATTCAAGTTTCATTTGTCATCCAAGGCCTGCAAAAACGTTTTCAAAACCGGACTCCGATGCCACATTCAGGCATGTCCAGCCTTTCTGCCAAGGCCAAGAGCCGCCTATACTCGAATCTCGAGAAGTATGCTCATTCTGGGATGGGCATGGAAAAGGCCTGCCATTCGCTATTGGCTCAGCCCCGGCTGAAGCACGCTGAACGACGAATCTACGAGGGCTTGTTGGAGGGGCTCAAGCAGGGTCAAAGTATCGGCGCTGCTCTCGGCTCGGTCTCTGATGTCGTTTCACCCTTGGAAATGGAAGTCGTTGCCGCGGCAGAAGAGGGCGGCATGCTCGAAAAAGGCTTCGCGCATCTGGCTGAGTATTTTCGTCGATTTGATCTGACGCGTCGTCGCATCACGAAGGGGCTGATTTATCCAATTGTCCTGCTTCATCTGGCGATTCCGGTTTCTACGCTCGCGGTGGCGGCTTTTGGGTCATTTTCATTGGACGGCAAGGCCCCTGAGCAGCCGTTCAGTCATGCTTTTTCAGATATGGGTCAGTTAATGCTAGTCGCCTATCTGGCGGTAGTGCTTTTGATAGTGGTGGCTGTAATTCTGCACCGGTTGGCGCGCCGCTCAGGTTTCGTTGATGCTTGTCTGAGGAAAGTTCCGCTTCTTGGAAAAGCTCGTCGGGCGGTAGCGATGGAGCGGTTCTCTCAGGTGTTTGAGATCTTCCTGCTGGCCGGCAAGAAAATGAGCGATTCGTTGCTCGGCGCCGCCAAAGCTTCGGGAAGCGGATTGTTGATCGAAGCTGGAGAGAGGGGCTCAAAGATTGTGGCGGATGGCGACCTTCTCGCTTCGGCTCTTTACGCTTCCCCTGGTGTCTTTCCTGATGATTTTGTTCGTGGCATGGTGGCGGCGGAAGAGGCCGGGGTGATGGACCGGGAACTGGCTGAGTGGGGGCGATTGTACTCGGAAGAGGCCAATGAAACGATGGAGCAACTCGGGGAATGGACTCCGAAACTGTTCTATTGGGGGATACTTCTATTCGTGGCATTCCTCCTTATCAGGGCGGCATTGGCCTATCGCGATTTGATCGAGAATCTGCTGAATTTTGAGTTTTGATCGCTCTTCTCCGATCTATCTAACATTCTTTTGAAAATAGGAATCGAGTCGACACGGGGCTATCTCTAGTTAAGTTAAAAGGACCTGCTTGAAGTGAAGGAGAATTATCCGGGCTGAGCTTCCGGACTGTGACGGTATGAAGATTTTTGCACCCAAAGAAACTGACCCGATCGAAACCCGCGCCTCGCTTGATCCGGTAGCGGTGAAGAAGCTGGTTGGTCTCGGAGCTGAAGTCGTTGTCGAATCCGGTATTGGCGATCGATGTGACCACCCCGATGCCTCCTACGAGGAAGCTGGGGCGACAGTGACTGGAGATCGAATAGGCTTGCTTGGTTCCGCTGATATTGTGACCCGCGTGCGTAAGCCATCTTCTGAAGAAGTGGCCCAGCTGAAAGAAGGTGGTGTTCACATCAGTTTCCTTGATCCATTCAACGAGAAAGAGCTTCTTGGAAAATTCGCGGCGCAGAAATCAACCGCGATCAGTCTTGAAATGGTTCCCCGGACCACATTGGCCCAGAAGATGGATGCGATTAGTTCGCAGGCCAACTTGGCAGGGTATGTTTCGGTGATCATTGCGGCGAACAGGATGAACTCAATCTTTCCGATGATGATGACACCGGCGGGGACCGTTTCGCCGGCCAAAGTTTTTGTGGTTGGTATTGGCGTTGCTGGTCTTCAGGCCATAGCGACGGCGAAGCGCCTCGGAGCCCGGGTGACGGCTTTTGATGTGCGGGCCGAAGCTCTGGAGCAGGCTGAGTCTCTGGGGGCGAAGGCACTGCGGATCGATCTGGGTGAGACGAGCGGAACCGATCAAGGCTACGCAAAAGAACTGACTCCTGAGCAGCTTGAAAAGCAGCGCGAAGCACAGGCCAAAGTTTGCGCTCAGAGTGACGTCGTGATTACCACTGCGAAAGTCTTTGGTCGCAAGCCTCCTGTGCTGATCAAGAAAGACGTCGTGGATCAGATGCAGAATGGCAGTGTTATCGTGGATCTTGCTGCGGAGACAGGCGGAAACGTTGAGGGTATTACGCCCGGCGAGGAAACGGTCACCGAGAATGGCGTCAAGCTTGTCGGTCTCGCCAACTTTGAGGGGCAAGTTTCCAAGCACGCCTCACAGGTTCTGGCCTCGAACTTTGCCAACATGATAGAACACTTCTGGGATGATGAGGCTAAGGGCCTCAAGATCGACCTTGAAGACGAAATTCAAAAGGGCTGCATCATCACACACGGTGGTGAAATCGTTCACGAACGTTTTAAAGACTAAAAGAGATATGTAATGCGGTCGGTCCACCTGCCACCTGATAACTAGGCGAAATTCGCACCAACTACTATGGAACTCATTCTTCTAATTTTTGTCTTCGTCATGGCCGTGTTCCTCGGTTTTGAGTTGATTCAGAAAGTGCCCAGTCAATTGCACACACCGCTGATGTCGGGATCGAATGCCATTTCTGGTATCACCATGGTTGGCGCCATTCTGGCTGCTGGTGCGATAGAGGGGCCGCTCGGGAAGTATCTCGGATTCGCCGCGCTTGTGTTGGCGACGATCAACGTGGTCGGTGGCTACATGGTCACCGATCGGATGCTCGGAATGTTTAAGAAAAAGGGGAAATAAGACCACAGGTCATTACGACGCTCTCAGTTCATGGAATACCTCATTAACATTTCTTACATCATTGCTTCGGTGCTGTTTATTGTCGGCATCAAGATGCTCGGGTCCGCCGACACGGCGAGAAAGGGTAATACTATTTCTGCGATCGGAATGCTTGTTGCCGTGGTCGTTACTCTGATGGCGAGCGGTCTCAGCTACACCTGGATCATTGCGGGGCTTCTGCTGGGATCCACTATTGGTGTTGTCGCGGCGAAGAGGGTGCAGATGACCGGCATGCCTGAGTTGGTGGCTCTATTTAACGGGTTCGGAGGTTTGGCCTCGCTCCTTGTCGGCTGGGCTGAGTTTGCCAAGGAAGGAGATTTCGACAGATCGGATTATCCGATTTTCACCGGTTGTGCGGTGGTTTTCGCTATTCTTGTCGGTGGGATCACTTTTACGGGTAGTCTGATTGCCTACCTGAAGCTGTCCGGGAAAATGGGTGGTTCGGCTACGGTTTTTCGGGGACAGAAACTGATCAACGCTCTGGTGTTTCTCCTTTTGCTCGTGATTGGTGGCGTCTTTGTCGCCACGAATGCTACTTGGGCTCTCTATGTGGTTATCGGGCTTTCATTACTCCTCGGCGTGCTCGGCGTTATTCCAATCGGCGGTGGTGACATGCCAGTGGTGATTTCCTTCCTCAATAGCTTCTCCGGTATCGCAGCCTCAGCAGCGGGTTTCGTGATTCTCAACAACGTGCTCATTGTGGCGGGTTGTTTGGTGGGGGCGTCAGGAATCATTTTGACGGTCATCATGTGCAAGGCGATGAATCGATCGCTCGGCAACGTGCTTTTCGGCAGCTTTGGCGCGGCCGGTGGCAAGGCGCAGGAAGTGGAGGGAGAGATGAAGGCTATTTCAGCGGAAGACGCGTTCTATGTGCTTGAAGCCGCTGAGTCAGTTGTCTTTGTTCCCGGATATGGCATGGCGGTGGCGCAAGCTCAGCATGCGGTGAAGGAGCTCGGAGAAATTCTTGAAAACAACGGAGCTGAAGTTCGGTTCGCGATTCACCCTGTGGCTGGCCGGATGCCGGGTCACATGAACGTGCTCCTTGCTGAAGCCGATGTCCCATACGAGCAGCTTTGCGAGATGGATGACGTCAACGCCATCATCGAGACGGTGGATGTGGCCATTGTGATCGGGGCAAACGACGTGGTTAACCCGGCGGCCCTTGAGGACGAGAACAGCCCAATCTACGGCATGCCTATCATCAATGTGCACAATGCGCGGACTGTCTTCGCTCTTAAGCGAGGTCAGGGTGCCGGTTTCTCTGGATTGGTGAATACCCTCTTCTTCCGCGACAACACCCGGATGATATACGGGGACGCCAAGGAAACGATGACCAACCTGGTCGCTCAGTTTAAAGACTGAGTCGAAAGACTCTGCGTGAGTAAGGGGGCGATTACACCGATTGCTCGATGATCCCCTCAGCGGTTTCCTCCTGCAATCGGAGTTGGCCGCAAGCTGCGTCGATATCATGGCCTTTCTCCCTTCGCAGGGTGGCGTTGACGTTAGACTGCTCGAGTACTTTGAGAAAGGCCTCCTGTTGGTCCTCGTCCGGCCGAGCCCAAGGGAGTCCTTCGACGGTGTTGTAGGGGATCAAATTTACCTTGGCGTGCAGAGACTTCGCACGCTTTGCGAGGATCTCAGCCTGATCGAGGCCGTCGTTAACACCTTCAATGAGAATATATTCGAAGGTGAGCATTTGCTTCTTGCGATCCTTCCAGGTCTCCAACGCTTCAAAGAGCCTGTTGATGGGGTACTTCTTATTCACCGGCATGATCTGATCGCGCACCTCGTCGGTGGCGCCATGGAGAGAGATGGCCAATCGAATCTGGATGGGAATTTGAGCGAGCTTTTCAATCTGAGGTGCGAGACCACTGGTTGAGACCGTCATGTGGCGGGCTCCAATGTTCAAACCCCAGTCCGAATTCAGAATTTCCAGCGCCTTAGTCAAACGGGTGAGGTTGGCAAGCGGCTCGCCCATACCCATGAAGACAATGTTGCGAACCGATTCGCTGGTTTCGTTTTCAACGCTCATGACCTGACCCACGATTTCCCCGACCTCAAGATTGCGAGTGAAACCAGCCAGCCCTGAGGCACAAAACGTGCAGGCATAGGCGCAGCCGACCTGACTGGAGACGCACAGGGTGATACGGCCACTACGATCACCGTTGAAGTGGGCGTTAGCGGGAATGCGAACGGTTTCGATGAGCCGACCGTCATCGAGCCGAAAGAGAAATTTGCGGGTCGTATCCATCGATCCCGTGAAGCGAACGACAGGAAGAAGGCCCAGTGTGAACTCTGATTTCAGTGTCTCTCTAAGTTCCTGACTCAAATTGGTCATTTCTTCGAATGAGGTGACCCGCTTCTGGTAGAGCCATTCTACGATCTGCTTGGCCCGGAATTTGGGCTGTCCATGGTCGACGACCCACTTTGACCAATCGTCGAGTGTCAATCCAAGAGCAGAGGGGAGTGGGGAATCGTCAGGCATCTTTGTCACTTGTCCGTTACAAACCACGGTTTGACAAATTTGGCAGTTTCCGTTTTTCTGAACATCGCTATGAGTGATTCCGACCCGCGCCCCCTTGTTTTGATTCTGTGCACCGGTAATTCCTGCCGGTCCCAAATGGCTGAAGCTCTTCTCCGAGAAGTCGCTGGAGATGTCTTGAGGGTGGAAAGTGCGGGTTCGCAACCGAGCGGTTATGTTCACCCGCTTTCTATTAAAGTGATGACTGAAATGGATTTGGATATTTCTGGAAGCCGTTCGAAATCATTGGATGAGTTCCTCGAGCAGGATGTTGAGACGGTTATTACGGTATGCGGCAATGCCGATCAGGCCTGTCCGGTATTCCCGGGTCAGGTTCGTCGCTATCATTGGGCTTTTGACGATCCCGCGCACGCTGAGGGCACCGAAGAGGAGCAAATAGTAGTGTTCCGTCGGGTTCGAGACGAAATCGATCGCGTATTCTCCGCCTATGGTCTCGGGCGAGGAGACGCCCCTTCTTAAGAGACTGCGGAAAAATTCCATCACGCCGAGAACCGAATGATTTACCGCCGTTCAAGTTGCGGCTTCGCCCGCTTTCTGATAGCCGGGCCCTTCGGGCGGTAGCCCTTTTACCCGCTGGCTTTGTTGCGCCTCAGTCACGGTGCTGGCCCCTCTCGGTGCCGTCACTCCGCCCTTCGGGCAGCCTTCGGCGGGCTGTCACCCTTTGGTCGGCTACCCCCGCTGCGCCAGTTGGTCGCTCGGCGCGCCGAGTTTTTCCACGGTCTCTTAAGGCTGAAGTCTTGAGAGAGCCCTCCCGGTCCAGAGGCCTCACTGCATTCCGTGCCATCTGGCGGCGGCATCATGATTTGTGGTTTGTTTAGAAAGGTATAAAGAATGCTTTAATTGCTGTTTAAGATGTTTTTTATAAAAACTATAATTAATTTGTTGAATTACTGAAAATTTGGCAATAAATTACTTTATGGAAAAGCTAGATATTAGATTTCTAAAGATACTTATCGTCGTTTTGACGATCGGAATTGCATCGCCAGTATTGGCAGGGACCGCGTTCCGTTTTCACCCGAAGGCGCCCGTTATTATTCCTCCTAAGCCGCTTCGCGGATACATGTTTGGATACGGCGGGTTTTCATACTCCAGTGATTACAATACCGGCGGCACGTTTGTCACACCTACTGGTGTGAATGCAGTTGCTGCTAATGCTGCTGGAGATGGCACCGACGGAGGAGGAGGCGGAGGCGGCATCACCACCACCACCACCACTAATGCTTGGTCTTATGATCAAGCGGCAGGCGTCACTTCACAAGGTGGAGGTGGCGGAGGCGGCGACGGCACTGGCGGCGGAGGTGGAGCCGGCGCTGGCGGTGGAGCCGGAGGCGGCGTCAATCCTGCTACTGGCCTTCCATTCCCCTTGTCCTTTAGCTTCGATCAAGGATGGAGCGCAGGTTTCGGTTTTGGTCTGTATTCGGGTATCCTAAACGGTAGTCGTTTTGAGATTGAAGGATCGTATGATCGCAATGATCTGACGAACTTCTCGTTCAATGGAGTTCGACTTCCTTCAGAAATTCAGCTGTCGACGAAGGCTGTAATGGTGAACTGGCTTAAAGAGTTTCACTGGGGCTCTGCAATACCTTATACCGGTGTAGGTATCGGTTACGCTTCGACTCATCTGTATGGCCAGACCAACGGGGTTCCCTACAACGATTCGGCTTCTGGATTTGCCTATCAGTTTATCGCAGGAATCGACATTCCAATAACGGAGCGTCTCGCGTTCTTCACTCAGTATCGATACCGGGTCTTGAGTAGTCAGACGTTTGAATCTGAGTTCCAGGACTTCAGGCTCAGGACGGTCGACAATCCATCGAGCTCAGCGCTTGTGTTCGGAGCTCGCGTCTCCTTTTAGGTTACTTGATTTTATAGAAAATATAAATGTTCGATTGAATTATTAAGAATTTGGAAATATAATATATTATGAAAAAACTGAATATTAAGTTTTTACAAGCAATTACTGCTGTGGTGGCCTTAGGAACTTCTTCCTCAGCTTTCGCCAATCAGGAGTTTCGAATGGACTCCAAGAGTCCGATTGTGGAGCCTGCTCCTGCTCTGAACGGTTATTTCTTCGGATACGGCGGGATTTCCTTTGGCGGCGGCGGTCAAAATACCACCGGGTCATTCACTCGTAATGCTGACCCGGCGACGACTGATGCGCTCGCGGCGGGTGGAATCGATCCTTTCAATATTCCAATTGATTTCGACCTGCGAGATTCGTGGAACTATGGTGTTGGCTTGGGTCTCTATTCTAGTTTTCTAGGTGGTACCCGTCTCGAGATCGAAGGTGCGTCTGAGAAAACCGATATCGGAACTCTCCGTTTTGCTGGATTCCTCCTTCCTTCGAGCTTTCAGTTCAAGACCAACGCAGTCATGGTGAATTTCCTGAAGGAGTTTCCTTTATATGGTGGGGCCATCGGCTACACCGGTTTTGGACTTGGCCATGCTTCTACCGAAATGAGAGGAGACATTGGCGGGGTCCCATACGGCGAGAAATCGCACGGGTTTGCCTGGCAGTTCCTGCTAGGTATTGATGTTCCAGTGACTGAGCGTCTCGCTTTGTTCACTCAGTATCGCTATCGCGTTCTCCCTGAGTTGACCTATTTCTCTGAGTTTGGAGATTTCTACTTCACTACGAATGACCAGCCTTCCAATCACGCGCTTCAGTTTGGTGCCCGTCTGTCGTTCTAGACAAGCTTGAGAAGCAGCTGGTAGTATTATTAGCTTTTAAGCCCTGTTCGTTGGACTTTTCCAGCGGGCAGGGCTTTTTTCGCGCTCAATCAGAAGGGAAGACACGTGAACTATCAGGAATCTATCAAATGGCTATACAGCACCCAGTTGTTCGGGATCAAACTGGGGCTGGAGAATGTCTCGCGATTGCTGGATGAGACTGGGGTGAGTTCCCGACCGGATGGTATCAAAGTCATTCACGTGGCGGGCACCAACGGCAAAGGGTCGGTCTGTGCTTTTGCGGAGCGAATTCTTCGGGATGCAGGGGTCGTAACCGGGTTGTTCACTTCCCCGCATTTGATCCGTTTTGGGGAGCGCATCCAGGTTTCGGGAGGGATGATCTCCGAGGAGGCGATCGCACACGGACTTTCTTCCCTGCGAGAGTTGGTCTGCGAGTGGGAGACGCACCCGACGTTCTTTGAACTCAGCTTTGTATTGGCGATGAGGCACTTTTGCGACAGCGGGTGTGAAGTCATTCTTCTCGAGACCGGTATGGGCGGACGGCTCGACGCTACTAATGCCGTCACAGCTGATGTGAGCGTCATCACCTCAATCGCTTTAGATCATCAGGAGTGGCTTGGGGATACTCTGCGAGAGATCGCCGGGGAGAAAGCAGGAATCATCAAGCCGAACACGCCAGTGGTGGTGGCTGATCTCGCGCCTGAGGCCCGAGATGTGGTCGGGCGGCGAGCCTTGACGCTTCGTGTGCCATGTATCGAAGCTCATCCACTCCCGATTGAGTGGGAACTCGGGTTGAAGGGGGCGCACCAGAGAGAAAATGCAGCGCTCGCGGTTGAGGCGGCCTGTCGAGTTGAAGGAGAGCGGCTGACTCAGGAGGGGATTCAATTGAGTTTGAAGGAAACGTATTGGCCGGGACGATTCGAGATCATTCAGGAAAAGATCGTTCTGGATGGAGCTCATAATCCAGAGGCTGCGGCAGCTCTTGCCTCTACCTGGAGGGAAACTTTTTCAGACAAAGCGGCGCATCTCATATTCGGAGCGGTGGAGTTGAAGGATATCGACTCCATACTGGCGGCCCTGATTTCCGTGGCTGATACGATTACGCTCGTGCCGGTTACTTCAGAGAGAAGTGTCTCCTTGGAAGTGATGAGAGAGGCTATGGATCGGGTGGGAGGTCAGTTTGAGGTGAACGAAGTCGACTGTTTGGAGACTGCCCTTGAAGCCGCTCTCGGTCGTGACGGAATGTCTCTAGTCGCGGGGTCGTTGTTTCTCGTGGGAGAGGCGCGAGGGCTGTTGATGGATGATCCGTTCGAGGTCAGTTTGCAGTAAGCCCCCGTAGACGGAAATTGGCTGGCATCGTATACTGGTCAGAATTCTCGCATGATCTACCTCGATAATAACGCCACGACTCGCATGGCTCCTGAAGTGAAGGAGGCCATGCTTCCGTGGCTGGATGAATTTTATGGAAATCCCTCGGGTGGTTACCGCTTCGGAAAGGACGCCAAAAAGGCGATTAATCGAGCACGGGAACAGGTGGCCGGTTTGATTGGCGCTCACCCGGAGGAGATTGTCTTCACGAGTGGAGGCACCGAGTCGAATAATACGGCCATTCGATCAGCGATCGCGCTCAGGCCAGAGCGCCGGGCCCTGTTGACCTCGACGGTGGAGCACAGTGCCGTTGACGAGGTTGTACGATTTTTCGAGTCAACAGGGTATGAGGCGCGATTCAACCCTGTTGATTCCGAGGGAAATCTGGATCTTGGAGTTTGGCGTCAATCATTGGCTGATGATGCAGTATCCATCGCGAGCCTGATATGGGCGAACAACGAAACGGGAGTGTTGAGCCCAGTGATTGAAGCGGCCCAGGCGGCAGCGGAACGGGACGTCTATTTTCACTCGGATGCGATTCAGGCAGTGGGGAAAATTCCGATTTCCGTGGGAGACCTTCCGATTTACGCCTTGTCGATGTCAGCTCACAAGTTCCATGGCCCCAAGGGAATTGGGGCTCTCTATTTGAATCGAAATGCGCGATTTTCGCCGCAGTTGCAAGGCGGTGGCCAGGAAAACGAACGGCGATCAGGCACTGAAAATGTGGCGGGGATTGTCGGCATGGGGGTTGCTGCTGAAGCCGCGGCGAGCCATTTGGATGAGACGGCAAATCTCGCAGAGCTACGCGACGGTTTCGAAAAGGGCGTGATGAGTGCCATTGAGGGAGTCGAGATCAATGGTGATCAGAAGAGCCGGCTGCCGAACACAACGAGCCTCTATTTTCCCGGCGTGGATGGAGAGGGATTGCTGATCCTGTTGGACGAAGCGGGGATCTGCTGCTCTCCGGGTTCAGCTTGCAGCACCGGGGCGGTGCAGCCCAGCCGAATTATAAAGGCGATGGGTTTTTCATCGTCCCGTGCCCGGAGCAGCGTTCGATTTTCGTTTTCCCGATTGAGTACGCAGGCTGAGTCTGACGAAGCGATCAGGGCCATCGAAACCGCCGTGAGCAAGCTGCGGGTGGTACTTTCCGGGGGAGTGACCCGGTCATCTGCCCGCTGAGTGGAATCCGGCGGGAATAGAATACAGGTTGACCATCCTATGGTTTGCGCGGATTCTACGCGCCTCTAAAACGTAGAGAATAAAACAGATGGCAGCAAAAATCTATACTGACAAGGACGCGGACCTGGGAGTGCTCAAGGGCAAGACCTGCGCCGTAATCGGCTTCGGCTCACAAGGCCACGCACACGCTCTCAACCTAAAGGACAGCGGCGTCAAGGTCATCATTGGCCTTTACGCTAAGAGTAAGTCCCGCGCGGTGGCAGCAGAATATGGCTTCAAGGTCATGGACACGGCGGATGCTGTCAAAGCAGCGGACATCATCTTCATTGCGACTCCTGACACGAAGATCGCGGCAATCTACAAAGCGGACATTGAGCCGAATCTAGTGAAGGGCAAAACGCTTCTTTTCAGCCACGGCTTCGCGATTCACTTCAAAACCATCACGGTTCCTGATTTCGTCAATGTCATCATGGTGGCTCCCAAGGGCCCAGGTCACATTGTGCGCCGGCAGTTTGTGGAAGGTAAGGGCGTTCCTTCTCTCATCGCCATCCATCAAAATCCAGGCCGCGACGCGAAGAAGCTCGCACTCGCCTGGGCAAAGGGTATCGGCGGAACTCGCGCCGGTGTTTTTCAGACGACTTTTACGGAAGAGACTGAGACAGACCTTTTTGGTGAGCAGACCGTTCTTTGCGGTGGCGTCAGCCAGCTCATTACAGCTGGTTTCGAAACGCTGGTTGAAGCTGGTTACCAGCCTGAGATGGCTTACTTTGAGTGTCTCCACGAGCTCAAGTTGACCGTCGACCTCATTAACGAGTCCGGAATTTCTGGAATGCGCTTTTCGATCTCCGACACAGCTGAGTGGGGCGACGTTAAGACGGGTCCCACTATCATCGATGCTTCAGTGAAGAAGAAGATGCAGCGTGCTCTCAAAAACATTCAGTCCGGCAAGTTCGCCAAGGAGTGGATTGCTGAGGCCGATTCTGGCGAGAAGACCTTCAAAGCGCTTCGCAAAGAAGGTGAGCAGCACCAGATCGAGAAGGTTGGCAAACGTCTTCGTAACCTGATGCCATGGCTCAAGAAACGTGACATCAAGGGTTCACAAGCTTCCTACCATTGATCAACGGCCTGAAAGGGCAACGTTGATTCATTGAATTTCAGAAAAGCCGGGGCGAACGCTCCGGCTTTTTTGTGCCCGGAGGGAATTCCCTTACCCGGCGGGTTTGAAGTAGAGCCATCCTTTGCTATCCCCCGGGATGAGGGTGCGCAAGCCCCCGTCGATACGTTCGATGGTATTGATCTCGCCATCAGCGTATTTGATGACCCGGGTGTCGGCGTTGGGGCTTTCGATGACCTCGTAGCCTTGTGCCTGGCCTGAACCATTTTGAGTTCGCCTCATTTCGTCCTGGGTGAACTCGATCTCGACGCCACTAAGCTGGCTCAAAAGAACTTGTGAGAGTCCTTTCTGGAGACCGGACATGACCCCTTTGAGAAAGCCTTGGTCTTCTTCCGGAGTCTCTCCCTGTTTTTCGGACATCGCTGAAAGGGTGCGTTCCTGATCGAAGGTCCACTTGCCGACGAGCCAGTTATTGCCGCAACCTGAAAGACTGAGGGCAATGAAGAAAAGGGAGGTGGAGTAGAGAAAGAGGCGAAGTGGGCTCACGCCGGCAAGGTTACGGGTTTTGTCCTTTTCCTGTCAATCTTGGAGCGCTTTTCGAGAGGTGGCTTATTTGTTACGGAAACCTAAGATATCCGTTGATCTGCATGACTAAATAGTCCATATTTATAGCCAAATTCTTTCGTTCTGGTGATTTCTATAATTTTCAGACCATTGAACCCGATCGACTGCTCACACACGGAATATGGCTGCCAGAAAGACCAGCACTTTAAAACAGAAACCTGCTGCGAAGAGAAAAGCGGCTCCCAGGCAGAAGCCGGCGGCTCGGAAAAAGCGAATTCTCGTCGATGAGCCCTATCCGTTTCACGAAGTGGTGGCGATTGTTCTGGTGGGCATCTGCGCGATGTTTCTGCTGGCATTGGTTTCTTATTCTCCCTCAGATCTGCCGACCTGGGTGCCCTTCAGTAGCCAAGCGGGCCAGAATGAGGTCGTGAACAACTTCATCGGTCCGGTCGGTGCGGTCACCGCTGGCTATGCGTATTTCTTTTTCGGGGCAGCCAGCTTTTTCATCCCTGCTGTGTTGGCCTGGTGGGCGGTGCAGGTGTTGGCCGGGACGAGACCCTTTCACGCCAGAAATGTGATTTCCTTCATCTGTTTGACCTGCTCTGCCGCTTGTCTTGTTGAATTTCAGACGCTGTTCTTTGAGGACTGGACCGGGCGTTTCAATCTTCCGAAAAGCGCCGGTGGTTTTGTGGGCTACGGACTCGGACATAAAGTAGTCGAACAATTATTGGGATCTGTCGGCTCGGTGATTGTGATGTCGATTATTTATGCCATTGCTCTCATTGTGATCACTGGCATTCATCCGTTCCACTTTGCTCTGATGGTCAAGAGAGGTGTCTCGGAGATGGTAGCAGACATGCGCGAAAAGGGGCCTTTCTGGGAGCGGATACAGTGGCCGGACTACCGATCGCATAAGAGTGAAGAGAAGCCTTCAGCGCGCAAGAAGGCAGAGCCCAAGCTGAAGGCTGAAAAATCGAAAATAGAAAAACAGCCTGACTTGTTTAGTGAGCCGTCAGCCAGAACGCCAGAACCGAAGATCATCGATTCATCTCAGAGCGCCCGCAAAAAGCTCTCACCGGAGGAAGCTGCGGGTTCCCTGTTCGCCAAGTCAGAGAAGGAGAGCACCGTGCTTTCCGGGGGTCAATTTGAAGGCTATGAACTGCCGAGTCTCAGTATTCTCGAATACGCTGATGACAGCGAAACTGAGCCGACAGATCAGAATGCTTTGATCGAAGAGCAGAAAAACATTGTGACCACTCTGGGGACGTTCGGAGTTGATGTGGAGCCAGGAGATATCACGCGTGGCCCAACCATCACCCGGTATGAGCTTTATCCGAAGCCGGGACTCCGAGTGAACAAGATCACTGCACTGGAAGCTGACATTGCCCGTGCTACACGTGCTGAAAGAATCAATATTCTCGCCCCTGTTCCGGGCAAGGACACGGTGGGAATCGAGATCGCCAACTCCGACAAGATTCCAGTCGCCCTGCGTGAATTGTTCGAGGACGACGCTTTCCGCAATTCCAAGGCGAAGCTGCCTCTCGCGCTGGGTAAAGATGTCTACGGTCGCACTATCGTGGGTGATCTGGCCCGGATGCCACACCTCCTCGTCGCTGGCGCTACAGGCAGCGGTAAGAGTGTGTGCATCAACGGTATCATTGCGAGTCTGCTCTATCGATTCAGTCCAGATGAGCTTCGGTTTATTATGGTTGACCCGAAAGTGGTCGAAATGCAGCTATACAACGCCCTGCCTCATATGGTGGTGCCTGTGGTGACAGATCCGAAGAAGGTGCTCCTTGCGCTGCGCTGGGTCATCAATGAGATGGAGCGCCGTTATGCGCTCTTTGCAAAAGTGAGCACACGGAATTTCGATGGGTTCAATGCGATGCGGGCAAAAGACCGGGCGGCGGAGGAAGAAGCTGCTCTCTCGGAAGAACCTGAACTTGAGATGGCTCATCACGTCAAGATAAGTGACGAACTGGAGGCCGAAGGTGGGTTCACGGAAGAACTGCCCGTCAACATGCCCGGCAGTCGACAAAATCAGCCGGCTTCTTCTGAAGAAGATCTTCCTGATAGTTTGCCCTACATCGTGGTGATCATCGATGAGCTGGCCGATTTGATGCAGACCGCTCCTGCCGACGTGGAAACAGGCATTGCCCGGATCGCTCAGAAAGCGCGTGCTGCTGGAATTCATCTCATCGTGGCAACACAGACGCCTCGTGCTGATGTGGTGACGGGAATCATTAAAGCAAATATTCCTTGTCGTATTGCGTTTCAAGTTTCTTCAAAGACGGACAGTCGGATTATTCTCGACAACAATGGTGCGGAGAATCTGGTCGGAAAAGGTGATATGCTGTATTTGCCGCCTGGCAGCGCTCAATTGATCCGGGCTCAGGCCGCTCTCATCACTGACGAAGAAGCTCAGGATCTGGTGGAAGCCTGCGCTTCTCAAGGTTCCCCGAAGTTTGAGCAGGAAGCCCAGGATGCGATTGAATCTGGCGGATTCGAGGAAGGCGATGATGAAATTTCCGATGCTGATGAAGAGATTTTGGAGAAGTGTCTAGAGGTGGTTTACACTGAAAAGAAAGCCTCTACCTCGTTGTTGCAGAGAAGGTTACGGCTCGGATATACCCGTGCTGCACGTATGATCGATATTCTGGAAAGTCGGGGTATTATCGGCCCCGGTGACGGAGCCAAGCCCCGTGAAATTCTGGTCGATCTTTCTGATGATCTCGGCTAATATCGTACGGTTTTTTGTGTATTTTTGACATGAATCCGTAAGAGAGGCGTCTACTCTGGTGATCTCACTTGGGTGATTGTTATAGAAGACACCTTACGTGAGCCGCTGCATGGCAACTATCGGACAGACGTTGGGTAATGCTCGCCAGGATCGGGGCCTGTCAATAGACGACGTGGCTTACCGTACCCGGATTCATCCCAATATGATTCAAGGCATCGAGGAGGACGACTTCTCAATGTTTGCCAGTGTGGCGTACGCAAAAAGCTTTATTCGAAAGTACGCCGATCTTCTCGAGGTCGATCTGACCGCAGCGATGCAGGCACTGAACAGTGGTGTCGCCGTCAGACTGTCAGATAACGAATTGATGGGAGAGATGGGGAAGACGATCAAGAAAGATCGAATTTTTCGGATTGAACGTGGCGGCAAACGTCGGCGCCCGCGGTTGGTGAAGTCTGGCGGATCACCTATTTTCCTGAATCTCATTCTCACGGTCCTGATCGGCGCGATGGCGATCTTCTATTTTCTTGGGTTCAATGCTGAATCGCCCGAAGAGGCAAAAGCAGAGATTGCCAGAGGGTTTAACAGAGCCAATCCGTTCGTCGATGACGTTGAGGAGGCTTTTCCCCCGCATCCATTGGGAGGAGCACTGGTCGCGACTCCAATAGAGATTTCTGAAGAAGGCACGGTTGTGATCGAATCGCCTCCTGCTGGAAAGGAAATGTCTCGCGATATTCTAGCGATCGAGAAGCCAGAAGTGGATTGGAAAGTAGAGGAGGACAGACCCGGCCCCCTAGTCGGTGATGTTCGGAGTGGAGCAGAGTTCCTGAAGCCGCGCAGTGTTCCGAAATTGCCTCTTGAGACGAATATTTCGGCATCACCATTACGCTCCGCTGACCTGAAGATCATGAATCAGACTGATGAAGAGCCACAGGCGGCGCTTAAGCCGTTGGGCGCGGACGCTTCGAACGCTCCTCCGGGACCGGCCCAGGGCACTCGGGAGGACCGGGAAGGCGCCGGCCCGATCAGGGCGGTTCCTGTTGCCTCCGGTGAGTGATCTTCAGAAGGGCATTAGATGGGCGATCTGTTAGTAAAGCTGTATGACCTGCCGGAAGCGACTGCGGCGCAGGAACGAATCGCTTCAAGTGGAATTCAGATCAAGCGACCCATGGCGCCTGAGAGAAACCTGGTGGTTCAGTGGGTCGCTGAACATTTCAGTGTGCGCTGGTCGGCCGAAGTCGAGATGGCTTTTTCCGGGCATCCCGTTTCCTGTTTCGTAGCACTGGATGAATCGAATCATCTGATCGGTTTTGCGTGTTACGACACAACCTACAAAGGTTTCTTCGGCCCAACTGGTGTTTCAGAGAGTGCCCGGGGAATCGGGGTAGGGACGGCCTTGTTGCATCGATCGATGGAAGCCATGAGAGAGGCGGGCTATGCCTACGCGATCATTGGCTATTCCGGTGCTGATGAATATTACGCAAAAGCCGTCGGTGCGATTCCGATCGAGGGGTCCGAACCGGGTCCCTACCGAGATTGGATTCAGCCGGACTGATTTTCACAGTCCCTTAAGGCCAGACTAACACAGGGACAAGCCAGCGAACTGCCACGTCACAAGAGGCGGGGCGCCAGATGTCGGCTCCGGGTCCTAGTGGATCATCTTCACCCCAGTAGATGTCTATCTGACTTCGATAAAGTCCGCCTCCGGTATCGCCGACTTTAAAGCGGGCGGTACCAAACTGATTGTAGAGTTCCGGATCGAGAATCCACGCCCGGTTGGTTTTTCCAAAGAGGGGATTGCCCCGGTGAACCGCGATCGACTCACGGTCGAGAAGAGTATTGTTCCGGTTGCCCAGAATGCGTGTGTGAAACTTTCCGTCGTAGGAGAGGTAGGGGCGACTATTGACGGAGTCCTCAAGGCGCCCGAATCCCTCCACCCAGGTAGCTTTGACAAAGTCAGCCGCATACTTGTACCCGGGAAGTGCCCTGAGGGAGGCGGGGGTCGTGTTGAATCCCCGGGCCTCGGTAAAGCCAGCTTCTCGGGGCGTGTAGTAAACGGTGCAGAAGAAGTAGTGTGTCTCAGGGGGTGCGTCGAAAGTCTCGTAGATGGCTTTCAGCACTTTGGTGAATGGTCTGATACCTTTGGCGGCAATGGATCGGGGTGGGACGACTGCGGCAAATTCTTTTGAGCTGAGCATGAACCCTACGCGGTGGTTTGGTGTAGCGAGGATTTCCCTCCAGGTCACATCGGGGCCGGCCCCCCAACTGGAAAGTGTCGAGCCTGCAAAGAGCAACCAAAGCCCGAGGGAGGTGAAAGAGTCAGATAGTTTCCTCAAAAATCCGGCTTTCGGGTCGTCCGCACAGAATCTCGATCGGAAGCTTCTCATATTCGTATTCGTAAGGAGGGGATTTCCACTGAAAGGCGCCAGAATAAGTGTCGCGGATCTGTCGTAAAATGGCGAGACCCGTTCTCACCGGTTCAAATGTATCTCGATCAATGATGTGTAGCTGAGCACCCCGGCAAATTTTGTTCGCATGCTTTTGGAATCCAGGCTCAAAAGAGGCCTCGCGAAAATGGACCCCCGGTAGCTGAAGGTCGTTCATCGATTCGGTGAGCTGAGGGGAATCGATCCAGGGAGCTCCAAACAATTCAAAGGGGCGCGTCGTGCCGCGGCCCTCAGAAAGGTTGCTCCCTTCAAGGAGGCACATGCCCGGGTAGACGATGGCCGTCTCCAAGGTGGGCATGTTTGGGGATGGCATGACCCACGGGAGGCCGGTTTCATCGTAGTAGTCCGCACGTTTCCACCCTGAGATGGGAAGGATGGTAAGATCCACATCAGGAAAGCGTTCTCTCTGGAACTGTGTTGCCAGCTCTCCGATTGTCTTGCCGTGACGTATGGGAATAGGATGAAGACCGACGAAGGAGAGATAGGCGCCTTCCTGTGCCCTGCCCTCAACGGTGACACCATTGAGGGGATTGGGCCGGTCAGCCACGACCACAGGAGTGCCCGTTTTCTCTGCAGCTTTAAGGCACAGTAATAGCGTCCAGATGAAGGTGTAGTAGCGTGACCCGATGTCCATCAGGTCAATAAAAAGGGCATCGAGTCCTTTTAGCATTTCCGGAGTGGGCTCCCGATGGTCTCCGTATAGACTGTGAACAGGAATGCCGAGGCGGGGGTGCTGAAAACCCTGCCACTCGATCATATTGTCCTGTGTGGCTGTATCGAAACCGTGCTGGGGCCCAAACAGGGCGGCAATTTTGAGTTGGCCGGTCGCGGCCATTTCTTCAAGCACAGATAACGTTGGCCTCATGTCTGAAGTGACCGACGCGGCATGGAGCACTGCTCCGATCTTCTTGCCGTAGAGAGATTTCGGCCAGAGTTCAGTCAGGCGGTCGACAGGGAGTGATACGTGGCTCACGGGGTGTGCTTCGGTGGAGACTTTTCGGATTCTTTTTTGATGAAGGCGATTACGGCGGTGGTGATGTCTTCCGCGCCGGGTGCGTGGACGACTTGTGGCAATCCGTTTGAGGAAGAGGACGAATGATCAAAAATGAGTGCGTATCTGCCGTCTTTGTTGAAAGCCGCGACAGATTTTTGAATGTCCTTCATGATCTGATTCTTGGACTTGCGGAACTTTTCCTCCAGATCCCTAAGTTCAGTGGTGCGTAACGTCGCGATCGCCCTCTCGGCTTCATTGGCTTTCTTTAGCTCTTCGGCGGCTTCCTCCTTTTTCCCGGCCCGGATCAGCTCCTGATGTTTCTGCAGGACTTGCTTCAGGAGGTTGGACTTCTCTTTGAAGGTTTTCCGCGAAACTTCACGCGCCTCGGTGAGTTCTTTGCTGGCGAGTTCCGTGGCGGGGTGATTGGCAAAGACCTCCGTCATGTCGAGCACTGCGATGGACGGGGATGGCTCTTTGGAAATAGAGCTCAGCAACGAGAGAGAAAACAGCAGAAGTCCGAAAACCAGTTTCTTTGCCATGACTGTTGTCATGCCATGAATCGCGAATTGAGGCAAAGCTTTTGGGTGAGAAATTGCCGGGTCGAGTGGGGTGGGCCGGCTGGCATCTGATGCTTAGAGCCGCAGGCTAGAGTCGCTCGATCTCAAGCATTAAGTTCCGGGCTATGTCCTTCTTGGATGACCGGGGAATCACTTTGGAGGATCCGTCAGCAAAGTAGAGCGTGACCTCGTTTTCGTCGCCATCGAATCCAATGTCCTTTCGGCTGACGTCGTTGGCGGCGATGATATCGCATCCTTTTCGAGCCAGCTTGTCCCGGGCGTGGCGCTCGACATCATTCGTTTCAGCGGCGAAACCGACCAGAACGCCGGTGAACTCAAATTTGGTTCGAGCGCTGCCGAGGATGTCCGGATTTTCTGTAAGATCGAGGGTGAGTTTGTCCGATGACTTTTTGATTTTCTCCCGGGAGGCCTCAGCGACCCGGTAGTCGGCGACCGCCGCGCAGAATTGAAGA
>CAXBHX010000001.1:0-324191 GCA_963975655.1 uncultured Verrucomicrobiales bacterium | reverse complement strand
CTCTCGGACAGGCGGGCCGCCTGTCCCTACCGCCTTCGGCCCAGCCAGCGGTGTTCTTTGGCCAGTGCGAAGCCGGTAGGGATGACCGGCCCGGTCGTCCGAGTGTCAGCTTGCCGTCGGGAACTGGCGTGGGATCCTATACGTCAGTTTAGGTCTGTTCGACCACTAGTCCTTAGCGGCCGGGTCGGGAAGCAGTGACACTTCTGAACAATTTTCTAAAACAAAATAACGAGGGTAGCCATCAAGATCCGCAGTCACATCGCTCACCTCTTTCATCGCGGTTCGATTGCCCATCTCGTCGACGAAGACTCCTTTGGTGGCATCGCTCCGGAAAGTGATCGAGGAGGATTCCTCCAGAGTGAACGCGGCCAGTATTCGATCGCTTCCCCTCACAAACTGATAGGCAAAGACACGGTCGGTCTCGCTCAGGGTCTTTTCGTAAGAAGCTCCATCGAGAACCGATACTAGCGCTGCCGTGGTTCCGTATACGAAGCGCGGACAAAACTGGTAATCGAGAAAGCCAAAATCCTGAGTGGATCGCTTCGGGCCGAAGGACATACGACCGGCAAACAACAAAATTCCTTCGTGATCATTGGCCCAGCAAAAGAGCGTCTTCTGCGGAACTGTCTGAGCCATTCTCCGCTCCTGATCAATTCTCCAACCGGCCTGCCCCGTTTCTGTATTCACATATCGGGGGTTCTGGTAGCCGGCATCCTCGTGGACCTGCTTCATCTCGGCAAAGTCCTCCGCGAGCTTCCGCAGATGGCCATGCGAGTGATACGCAGGAAGATCCACTTTCCCCTTCAACTGCTCCGCATAGAATCGGGTCCTGTTCAGGTCGACCAGAGAGTAGCCTCCGTTGGCAACAGGAACACTCACCCCGTCCTCACGTATCTGATCGAGTGAGAAATCAAAATGCTCGACATACTCCTCCTGACTCCCCGACCAAAACTCCACCTGATCCGGCTCGTTGAAAATCTGGATGAATCGGGCCTGCTCACCATATCGGTCGAGCAACGCGCTGAGGTAATGCCGCTGAGGGTCTTCCTCACGGGGGTATCGCCACCGGTCATTCTCCCGGTCCGCATACTTTGCAGAGATCGCCCAGTCAGGGGCATTCATGACCTGCAAAGCGAGTTGAAATCCACGCGACGTGTAAGCGTTCACCGCCGCGTCCATTCGATCAAAATTGTATTGATACCCTTCCCCCGAACTTCGACGCCCCATTTCCATCGATTCATCCGTACGCACCACTTGAAATCCCAACCGCGCTATCAATTCTGCCTCAAGCTCACGAGCCCCCTCTTCGGATATTCCGGGAGGCACAGTCGGCTGCCCGGCATCTATCCAGTGATACCTTCCCGGGAAAGCACAAATGCCTAGAAAATACTCCTCGTCTTTCCATGACTCCCTCGCCGAATTCAGGTTCTCAGTCACCGCCAGACTCCTCACCAATCGCTTGCAACACTCACCCTTGATCACTCCGTCCAAAGTGATCAGGTAGGCGCCCGTCCCCGATACCGTCATCTCGACCTTCTGAGCGACACCCGGCTCAATCTTTCGCTGTTCAATCGCCCGGTTGTGCCAGTTCCACACGGTCAGCACGGCGCCCTCATAGAGAGCACCATCCACCTCAGCAGTCAGTCCAAATGCCGCTCCCGCTCCAGAGACCCGGGACCAGCGGAACGCTTCGCCGGGCTCCAGTTTCAGTCCTTCAGAATCCGAGAGGACTTCCTCAATCTCCTCATGCAACTGAGGAACTCCCGCTTCATGCAACGGGTCTGACAAAAATGAAAGGAGCCACGGTCCGTCATTTTTCTGCTGGGCGTCAGACTGCCGTACCACCAGAAGGACACTCGCCAGTAGAATCAAAGAGAGGATCAAATTACGACACATCATCACCATGAAGCAGCCTGACACCGGCCGGGACAACAAAAAATGGCACTCACCGGGTCCGAATGTGCCCAAAAATCAGCGACGGCTCCACCATCAGGCTCTCCACCAGCCCCGACACTATCGCTGTCAGTAGCCGGGGGAAATGAAGAGGCTATCACTCACCTACCCGCGCGATAGTAGCGAGTTCTTTCAACCGATCTAACTCTGTCGCCGAGGTCTTCGCGACAAATCCCCGAGCATGTGCAAAGTGCACATCTGGTTCGGATTCGATCTGGGTAAAGTCCAACTTGGGGCTGTCTTCATGACGCGACATTCCAAATCCGGGGCCACGCCGGTCGGGATAGATCAGGCCATCGACCTTCTTCCCCGTCGATGCGATATAACGAATCAGACCCGACGACGGATCATCCGACATAGTTTTGTTGCGTGGCATGTAGAGAAAGGTCAAAGCCTCGTCCCCTTCACCAATCTCCAGAAACTTCGCGTTCGCCGCCACGTAGTCGACCCGTTCGCGCAAAGTCTTGAGAAACTTGACGAGGTCTTCGCCAATCATTCGCATCATCTCCCAAATTGCATCGCCAGGCTTCCACTCGGACCCCTGAGCAAACCGACGCAGCAGAGTGATATCGATCGGTGAATTGAGTTGATTGATCACGCCTCGCTCCACCCCCAGCCATTTCGCCGTCGCAAAAGGACCACGGGTATCAAACCACTCAGCAGGCTCTAGCCATTCACAGAACTGACGTGCGTCATCGTAAAGGCCTAGATCTTTCAGGACGAGAGACAGGGCACAGATAGGTTCGTGATCCCGCGGAAACTGATGATGATCAAAATTCCCCCGACTCGGCTCATGCTCCCCTCCGACATCGACAACCAAAATCTCTGGATCATTGAGGTCCTGCTCTGTCGGTTCACGGCGCAATACCGGTACCTCGTGCTGCGAAACAAGCAGGCAACAGGCGAGAAGGTCGTCTTTATGGGCACTGCCCGGGTGGGTTAGAATAGCTTTCATTTAGAAGTAAAATTTCCAGCGAGAAGGGCCTCCATCTCTTTCAGAACAGTTTCCGGTTCAATACGCAACATACAGCGATAGTCCACAGGGCATTCCCGCAGGAAGCACGGGCTGCAATCCACCTGATGTCGAATCACTCGATGCACTTTCCCGATCGGGGCCGTAAAGGCCGGTTCGGTTGAACCAAAGATCGCCACGGTTGGGACACCGAGCGCGGCCGACAAATGCATCGTGCCGGTATCGTTCGTCGCCACCAGGTGGCAGGTTCGCAATTCGGTCACCAGGTCGGCGATGGAAGTTTTCCCCGCCCGGTTCTCGCGCGGCTCATCGAGCATTTCTGCCAGTTCATCGCCAATCCCCGTCTCAGCAGGGCTCCCGAAGATGGAGACACGAAAAGTCGTCTCAGGATGGTTCTTCCTCAAAGACTGGATCGATGACGCGTAGCGTTCGATCGGATAGCGTTTCGCGTTGCCATACTCAGCCCCCGGACACACGCCTATGTGCATCTCTTTCAGGCCGGATTCAATGGGCGTGGGGGCCGGCGGAATCGCGAGTAAATCATCAAGATCAGAAATGTCGGCACCCATCGCTTCCGAAAGATGCAGATAGCGATGCACGTGATGCTGTTTGTCGTCACTGGCCGGAGGCTCTTCCACCGCCAGTTTGAGGAGGATCTTCCGCTGATAGCGATTGTAGCCCGTGAGACTGGCTACCCTCCCCAACCTGAGTTCAAGCGCAGCTCGAAATGAATTGGGGAGGAGAACGCCTTCGTCGAAGGATCCGTGTTCTCGAACTAGCTTTCCCACTTGAAGTGGATTGAAGCCTTTTGGAAAAGCGATGACCGCGTCGATTTCCTCACGAGCTTCCCACATCGGCGCGAGATTCTCGCGACACACTACTGTAATCTCAGACTGGGGACGAAACCGCTTCAAGGCCCGGACAGCAGGAAGCGCCATGCAGGCATCACCCAGAGGATTCGGCGAACGAACGATTAATCGAAAGGGCTCAACCGAGTCGGGTCCACCTCCGCTTTCCGGCGCCATCGTTTGCGAGGTGCCGTTCATCGCCTGATTTTTCGCCCGTCGAACCGGGTAAAGGATCAATGGGACGACAGGAGAAAATCCTACCGCCCGTTGATTCGGAATTATTCCTGACTGCCTTTGGCGCCTTCTTTAGCTTTTCCGCCTTTGGCTTTCTCTTTAGGCTCGGCCGAAGGCTTTGCTTTTGACTTTGCCGCAGGCTTTGGATCAGCAGGCGCTTTATCAGCGGCCTTCTTTTCGTCAGCAGCAGGCGCTTTCGGCGCCGGAGCAGCAGGGGCAGGAGAATCGAATGCTGGAAGATTGGAAAGCTCAGGAGGAAGTCCGGGCAAGACAGGCTCGCGGTCTTGCACTTCTTCAAGCACATTATTGGCAGCCGAAGCCCGAAACTCGCGTGTTTTCAACATCGCAAGACCGATCGCAGATACAAAGAAGAGGATTCCAAGCCAGGTAGTGATCTTCTGAAGCACGTCTGAGGTGTGAGCACCGAGCGCTGAATCGAGCGTGCTACCACCAAATGCGGCACCGAGACCTTCTTGCTTGGGACGCTGGATCAGCACGACCAGCACCATCAGAATACTGACGGCGACGATGACCACTGTTAACAAAATCGAGAGAATTGCCATGGGGCGGCGAATATGCGACACAGGTATAGGCTTGTAAAGGACTAGAATGACATCTCTCAGGCCACCTATATCCCCAATTGCATGAGTTCTCAGCTCCCCGAATCCCAGGAAATCGAAGGATCAGTACATTCCATCGTTTTTCACAACGAGGAAAACGGCTACACCATCATGCAGGTGGCGACGGAAAAGGACGGCCAGGTCACCATGCTGGGGAGCCTCCCGGCGGTCGTCGAGGGGGAGCAGATTCGTGCCCGAGGCAATTGGAAAAAGGACCAGCGGTTCGGCCGGCAATTCCGGGCGGACCGTATTCAGGCCGTCGCCCCCAACTCCAGTGAAGGTATTCAAAGATTTCTCGCGAGCGGCTTGATCGACGGCATTGGAAAAGCCTACGCCAAACGCATCGTGGACCAGTTCGGCACTGACACGTTTCGAGTCATTGAGGAAGAGTCCAAACGCCTCGAAAAGGTCTCAGGTATTGGCAAAGCACGACGCATCCGTATCAAGGATTCATGGAAACGCCAGAAATCGGTCAGGGACATCATGATCTTCCTGCACGAGCACAAGCTCTCCACCGCCCGCGCGCTGAGATTGTTCAAGATCTATGGAGATGAGGCGGTCAATGTACTACGTCAAGACCCCTACCGCCTCGCCCGCGAGATTCCCGGCGTTGGCTTCAAAACTGCTGACGAAATCGCCCGACAAATGGGTCAGGCGGCTGACGCACCTCAACGCATCAGTGCCGGCATCATGTATGTCCTGGATCAGGCGGAGCGCCAGGGCCACTGCGCCCTACCGCGCAGGAAACTGATCGAAGAAAGCATCGCCATTCTGGAAGCAACTCCCGAAGCGGTCGAACTCTCGCTCAACCAACTCATTCTCGAAACCCAACTCATCGTCGATAGTGATGAAGAGAGTGCCGGAGAACCCTCACCGGAAGTCCTCGGGGAGTCCCTCGTCTTTCCAAAGGAACTCCACCAGGCCGAGCTGGTCGTCTCCACCCTCATCAACGAACTGATCAAACACCCCTCGGCACTCCCGCCCGTCAAAGAAGATCAGGCGATCAACTGGTTCGAGCGTCACAACGACATCAAGCTCGGGGAGGAGCAGGCCCGCACGGTGATCGAAGCCACCCGGCATCGTCTATTTGTGATCACTGGAGGGCCCGGCGTCGGCAAAACCACCATCCTCAACGCCGTCCTCCAGATTCTGGCCGCCAAAGAAGTCGAGCCTATCCTCTGTGCTCCCACCGGTCGTGCGGCCAAACGTCTCGCGGACAGCACCGGACAGGAAGCACTCACCATTCACCGATTGCTCGAATATCAGCCTGGAGTTGGCTTCAACCGAAACCAGAGCAAGCCTCTTGTCGGAAATCTCTTCGTCATCGATGAAGCCTCCATGGTCGACATCCAACTGATGGCCAGCCTGCTTCAGGCCATCCCACCTGATGCCAATGTCCTCATCGTGGGTGACGTCGATCAACTCCCTTCCGTGGGCCCGGGAAGTGTCCTCCGGGATATCATCGAAAGCGGTGTTGCCCCTGTCGCTCGATTGACTCAGATCTATCGGCAGGCCGCCTCAAGCCGGATCGTGGAGGCCGCCCATGAGGTCAATCGCGGCAAATGCCCTCCCCTCGACAATCCTGCCGATGCCGATTTCTTTTTCATTGAGCGCAACGATCCCGGCGCCATTCGGGACACTCTCCGCCACCTGATTAAAGAACGAATTCCACAGAGTTTTCATCTCAATCCACGAGATGATATTCAAGTGCTCACCCCGATGCATCGGCAGTCACTCGGCACGGCCGAGCTGAATGCCCTGCTTCAGGAAACCCTCAACCCCCCGGCGGAACTCAAATTCGAGATCGATCGATTCGGATCCACCTTCCGCACGGGAGACAAAGTCATTCAGGTCAGGAACAATTACGAGAAGGAGATCTTCAACGGTGACATCGGGCATATCTCCGAGATCACGACCGAGCCCACATCCATCTATGTGACTTATGAAGGGAATCACCGGGTCAAATATGAACCCGGAGAACTCGATGAACTGCAACTGGCCTATGCCATCACCATTCACAAATCACAAGGCAGCGAGTTCCCGGTCGTCGTCATCCCGTTGGCTTCGCAGCAGTTCGTTCTACTGCAGCGCAATCTCCTCTACACCGGCATCACTCGCGGTAGAAAGCTGGTGATTCTTGTCGGAGAAAAAAAGGCACTGGAGATGGCCATTCGAAATGAAAAAAGCTCACGACGTCACACCGGTTTAGCGAGACGATTGAAAGCAAACAACTAGCCTAGCGCGGCCGGCTCAAAACCTCCTTTTCTTTATCTTTATCTTTTTCATTTTCTCCACAAAAGCAGGCATTTCAGAATCACCCCGGAAGAAAAAGATAAAGAGCAGGATAAAGAAAAAGACTCTCTACCAACAGGGTTGAGTCCTCCACCTAACCCTGATAACTTTCCTCCTATGAATTTCAATCGTCGTCGATTCCTCACCAACTCCGCTGCCGCGCTTTCCACCGGTAGTTTCCTCTCCTCCTGCTCTGAAGAGTCAGTCGAGCCAGCCATAGAAATCCCGCTGGAGTCACCCTACCAGATTTCGCTGGCTCAGTGGTCGCTCCATCTGGCCCTCCGCGCCGGAGAACTCGACAACCTCGACTTCCCTAAATACACCAAAGACACATTTGGGATCGATGCGGTGGAATTCGTGAATTCCTTTTTCTCCGTCGAAGACCCCAAGCTCGGCTATCAACCCAAGGATCAGGCTTACCTCACCGACCTCAAGCAGCGCTGCGACGACAATGGCATCACCAGCGTGCTCATTATGTGCGACCGGGTCGGAAAACTAGGCGATCCTGATACCGCAATGCGCACCGCCTCGGTGGAGGGACACTACGCCTGGCTCGACGCTGCTAAGTTTCTCGGATGCCACAGTATTCGCGTCAACGCCGCCTCCGACCCGATGCTTAATCCCGAGAAGCAGGCCGACCTCTGCGTCGATGGCCTTCGTCGCCTCTCCCAACACGCGGCTCCCATGGGCTTGAACGTGATCGTAGAAAACCACGGCGGGCTTTCCTCAGACGGCTCCTGGCTAGCATCTGTCCTTGGAACAGTGGGAATGGACAACTGCGGAGCGCTCCCCGACTACGGAAATTTCTACCTCGCGAAAAATCGCGGTAACGCCGAGAAATACGCGGCAGAGAAAGCACTCTACGAGGGCAACCCGGCCTACACCGAGGACGAAACCGGCCTCGCCTATGACCGCTACAAAGGCGTCGAACAGCTCATGCCTTTTGCCAAAGGCGTCTCCACTAAAGCTCACGATTTCGATGCTGACGGCAACGAAATCCACACCGACTTCGAGCGTATGATGCAAATTGTAAAAGAATCCGGCTACACCGGTTACATGGGCATCGAGTATGAAGGTTCAGAAATCGGAGAGGTCGAAGGCATCAAGAAGACGAAGGCACTTCTTGAGCGTGTCTTCGCAACCGTGTAGGGCCCTCAGGCCGACCTGCAGATTCGCTGACATACTTTTCGCTGGAGTTGCGCCCAAAGCTGAGGCTTCTTTACCTCACTGAGGCAATTCAATGGCGACTCAACCCAAAACGCTTGAGCAGGTAGACAACCTGCCCTCGCCAGCACAACTGGCAGGCGAACTCCGGCATCTTCCGGGGTTCGTATTCCTGGACTCGTCTTCATCCGAGAACGGGCTGGAAACTGACCGATGTTCGCGATTCTCACTGATCACAGCCTGCCCTGAGAGAGTTTTTCAGGGAAACCTGTTCGATCCCATGGCCCTCGCAGAATTGGAAAGCACCTACGCGGCCCATCGCTCGTCGGCAGAAACGACCCCGGACCTCGGATTCCCCACCCAGGGCCTATATGGCTACGTCGATTACGAGGGAGAATTCTCATTCGGACTCTACCACGAATGCCTCATCTACGATCACCGGCGACAGACTTGGCAGGAACTGGGGTCACTTTCATCGATGCGTCATGGCGTGGCATCTTGCACCGCTGAGGATGCCAGCTCTGTCGATTTTCGCAGCAGCGTCTCGCCGGAGCGATTCTGCAGCATGGTGTCACGAGCACAGGAATACATCGCCGCTGGCGACATCTATCAGGTCAACCTATCCCATCAATTCTCTGCCCGCGTCGATAGCGATTTCGACGCCTTTCGGCTACACCAGCAACTTCGAGAGAGATCCCCCGCCCCCTACGCCGCATTTCTCTCCCTCGAAGACAAGGAAATCATTTCGTCCTCCCCCGAGCAGTTCCTAAGTATTTCCGGACGCACCATTCAGACTAGACCGATCAAGGGTACCCGCCCCCGATTCCGCGACCGGGAGCAGGATGAAAAATCCGCCTACGATCTCATTACTTCAGGCAAAGAGATCGCCGAACTCATCATGATCACCGATCTGGAGCGAAACGACCTCGGGCAGATCTGCGAGTATGGCACCGTCGCCGCCACTGAACTGCTAAAGCTGGAGCGATTCGCACAAGTCTTCCACCTCGTCTCGACTGTCGAGGGCACGCTTCGACCCGAAATCAGCCCTGTCTCTGCGCTACACGCCTGCTTTCCAGGCGGCAGTATTACAGGCGCACCAAAGAAGCGAGCTCGCGAAATCATCGATGAAATCGAACCTTCTTCACGAGGCATTTACACAGGAACAATCGGCTGCTTTGGTTTCAACGGGGAGAGCCGCTTCAACATTGCTATTCGCACAGCAATCCGTGAAAACGAACATCTCCACTTTCACGTCGGAGCTGGCATTGTTGCCGACTCCATCCCCGAGAAAGAATGGGAAGAGACCCTGCACAAGGCCGCCGGTATCTTCCAGGCAGCCAGCTAGTTGACTATTCAGACTCAGGCGGCACCGCAAAGATGTCGTAGTGATCAGCATGGATCACATCATCAATGCCCAGGCGCTTACCTTGAAAATTTTCGGAACTCTCGTATTCGAAAATTGAATACCCAAAATTCAGGAAGAACTGAAACAACTCGCGTCGCTGCTCCGGAGAAGTGTGCTTGTATACTTCAGAGCGGACATACGGCCGAAACTCCTCAATCAATCCCTTGATCGATCGCAACACATACAAGTCAGCGCCTTCGGCATCGGTCTTCACATAGCGCAATTTCTGAATTTCTTCAGGATATTGATCACGCAGCAACTTCTCAGCATTGAGCCCGTCCACCTCAATTTCGAATGCGTGTGCGTGCCTCCAGCGGCTCACTCCTTTGTGCTCGCCCCCATTGCACAATCCGGAATCTGAGTAGGTAAACTTGAGCTTGCAGGCGCTCTCCGAAGCAGCATAAGGAAGGGCTTCAATCCGCATTTTTTCCGGATTCAATCGTGCATTCACTTTGAGAATCTCAAACACACTCGGGTTGGGCTCGAACCCGAACACGCACCCTTCACTGCCAACGGCAAGAGCAACCGGCACGGTCGTGTCACCAACATGAGCTCCTATATCAATGGCCGTATCTCCCGGCTTAAGAAATTTCCTCAACGCATCCAAATTCGCCTGAGTCACTGACTTGGGTTCACAAACTGGATGCTCCCAATTCGCGAACTCAATCTCACCATCACGATCCAATTGAAATCGATCAATGCGGTGCCCATAAGTCTTCACTTTTGGCTTAAACCCTAACAAATAGAAAATCTCTTTAAGCTTCATCTTTCTTAAAATCACTAGCAAGTAAATCCGGGCGATTTTGGCTCGTCCTTTCCGTAGCGGAATTTTCACGCCAGGTTTCGATCGCAGCGTGATTCCCAGATAAGAGCACTGGTGGCACTTTCATGCCACGAAAATCTGCAGGCCTCGTGTAGTGAGGCGACTCAATACGATCACCGTCACCAGAGAAAGACTCCTCTTGGGCCGAACGCTCATCTCCGAGAACTCCGGGTAGTAATCGAACGATTGAATCAACAACCACAGCAGCAGCGATCGCACCATTGGTAAGAACATAGTCGCCGATCGAAACTTCTTCATCGACGAGCCCTTCCACCACTCGATGATCGATCCCTTCGTAGTGACCGCAGAGAATGATCAAATGAGCCGACATCGAAAGCCGCTGAGCCGTATCCTGCTTATACTGACGCCCCTGTGGCGTCATGAGCAACACCTTGGAATCAGGTCCACGTAGCTCCTCCACTACAGCAAAAAACGGTTCTGGCTTCATCACCATACCTGGCCCTCCTCCATAGGGAATATCATCGACCTGACGATGCTTATCGGTGGTGTAGTCACGCAAATTGTGAAAATTAATTTCCACAATACCGGATTTGACCGCCCGTCCCATGATGCTGGATTGCAATGGAGCTTCCGCAATTTCAGGGAATATGGTTACGATATCGATCTTCATCCGTCGGGTGAAATCACCCTAGGCCTATTTTCGAAAACGTGCCAGCGGAGACAATCCATTCGACGTTTGGTTCGCCAGGATGACCCGAGTCTCCTTGAAATCGCCGAATCTGCCTTCGCTCTCAATCCTGACAACAGTTCCCTCCAGAGTGACTAAATCAGCAAGCCCTCCAATCTCAGAGTCCGACAAGCCAAGAAGGGCCTGCACTTCACCCATATCATCAAATCGATAGTCATCTATCGTCCCTCGAATCCCATCATCGCCATTTCGGACCGCCACAAAATTCATCGCAGAATCCTGAGTCGTACCGGTAAGGCTCGCAATCACTTCCCACGAAGCAGAATTAAAATCGAGCAAATCGTCACTGTAGATCGTGAAGAAATCTCTCCACAGAGGCTGCACTCGCGCGATCTCATCCATCCCCGCGACAAAGAGCATTTGCTCCAGTGTCGTAAACGGCACGTTGGAAGGAAACTCCGGATGTTCAAATCCAGAGTAGTAGGAGTTTTCTGCTCCATTAGAAAGTTGTTCAGAGTCTTCATCAACCCAATCCGCCAGCGAATCAGCGACCCGACTTCCAGTCGCGGCATCGAGCCCCCAGAGCACGGCCAACTCAACAAGCCCGTCCCGCCAGCGTTCGTCGGTCATGCTGTTCACCGGGATGCGTCCGCCTTCGCTGGAAATCAATACCTTAATTCCTCGCTCCGGACCGAGGATCTGCTGCAGGGCAATATCGCCGGGCTCAATGTCAGGATGCATAGCCAGCGCAAAGCCGCTTTCTGCCAGCAGTCCCGCCCGATAACGCGCCCTGCTCAAATCGCTCTCTTCCCACCCCGGCTGAGAAGCCTCCCACAGACCGCCAATAATGAGAACCAATGCCATCACCGTGACAAGCACGAGAAGCAGGGCCATACCGCGTTGATGGGTAACGTTGGAAGAAGTCAGCCTCATTTGGTGCCACCTCCATTTCCGCCACCCTGAGCCCCCTGAGGAGTGCCTCCGGGAGTGCCTCCCCCAGGACCACCACCGGGCCGCCCACCTCCAGGGCCACCGGGTCGGCCGTCTCCAGGCCCTCTGCCCCGATCTCCGCCCGGCCGACCATCACCTCCACCTCGGCCATCTCCACGGCCACTTCCATCTCCACGGCCACTTCCATCTCCACGGCCACTTCCATCTCCACGGCCATCTCCACCAGAGGGTCGAGCTGAAGCGGTCTGCGTAGTCTGCTGAGACGTCGTGGAGGGTTCCTCGGCCTCCTCGGGATTTACCAGTCGATTTGGCACCTCAAATACAAACCGCTGAGCCACTCCTCCCGGCGAGACAATCAAGGCAAATTCAAGAAGCGCCGGCATGACGTCATCATCGGTCCACTCCTCTAACCATTCCTGTTGATCGTCATCCCAGAACCTCCAACTCGCGCCACCCACCCCTGACAACAGAGGCAGCCAGTAGCGCCCACTCTCGTCACTCTGCAGGGTATCGTCAGCACCGGCTCCAAAAACCATGCCTCCATTTTCGCTGCCATCGGGAATAAAATCATCCCGGCTCAGAGCCAGGTCAAAGGTAGCCACTCCTGTGTCAGTCACCTGCCCTGGTCGCAAAGCCAGGAATGCTTCCTCACAACTTCCGATTGTTTCTCCAAAAACAAAACCAGTGGGTGTATTCTCAAGCATCAGTTCATGATGTCCCGATTCCGAATCCTCCGGCGGTGACATCGAAAGACCTGCCTCGGGAGGCAACCCTTCAATCGTCTCGCGGAGTAGGTAGACGAAACGGTTCACCTCTTCATCGCGCCGGTCGAGGTATCTCAACTCAGCAGCGGTATCTCCGGCCTGCCACAGAACAGACATCACAGAGGTCGAAATGAGACCGAGAATCGCCATGGCGACCACGATCTCAAACAGCGAGAACGCTGCCTCACCTTTGTGAGCTGTCTTAATTCCCCGTTTCATGATTCCGGCTGATAGATTATTAATTCCGCTCGCTCAGATTGCTCACCTCCGTCATCGATGAACATCGCCTCGGCGACCAGCAGATAGAGGTCGCTCAATTCATTCCCCTCACCATTTTCCACCTCCAAAGGCTCAGCAAAGGTCCGAAATGTGATATCCGTAAGCTCATCGAAAACTTCTGTCGTCATCCCGGCAATCGGCAGACGCCTCGTCTCAGTCAACATGGACTCCAGACGATGCTGGATCATTCGGTTGCGCGCCAATTCGGAGGAAGTCTGGCTAATACTTTGAAGAGCCCCTACCAGTCCCGTCACCGAAAGGGCGAACAGCGCCACAGCCAGAACGACGTCCAGCAAAGCGTAACCACGACTATTCTTAGGCCCTATCATTCCACCCATGAACTCTCCCTTTTGACATCCGCCGTCAGCGGATGAAATTCGACTTCAAAAAATGACCCCTCCGCCTCCACCTGGACCTTAAGAGGGTCACACATGCCTGAGGGCTGAAAGACCCATCGCCGAAAGACTCCTCCGCTCATATCTATCCACTGGGTATCATCCCAGAATCGCAGCCGATAAATGGCCTCGGGATTGAGCTCATATTCACTCACGTATCGAAGTCCCGACTCCACCTGCTCCAATCTCGGATCGACTTCCTCTGTTGAAAGGTCGATCCCTCGGGCGGCCGAAGCATCGGCAATCGCATCGCGCTGTTCAAGCTGCTCCAGCTGCAGGCGAAGATTATCGAACTCCTCCCGACCCCCATAAGGCTGGAAGAACCGGGCAGCCCGAAAACCCTCGCTATCAAATACGATCTGGTAAGGACGCTCTTCGGTCATGGCCCGAAGCCTGACCTCTCTCGCCATTCCATAGAGTGCGCTGACCGGCTCACGGGCAATACGTTCGCGCTGAGCGCTGTCGATCGCCGGAACAGCAATTCCCGTCAGGATAGAGAGAACTGCAATCGCGATCACCAACTCCACCAGCGTAAAACCGTGATGGCGAACTTCCTTTCTTAGAAAGATCAAATCACCAGTTGCCGATGTCGTCGTCGCTCGCCACGCCGTCTTCGCCGAGGGAAAAGATGTCATACTTCTTCGAACTCTGCTGTGCGGGGATCAAATATTGATACTCAATTCCCCACGGGTCCTTCATGGGCTCATCCAGGTAAGCACGCCAGCGTTCCGGCTGAGGATCTCCCGTCGGTCTCTCGACCAATGCGGTGAGTCCCTGCTCCTGGGAAGGCGGCTTGAAATAGTTGTTCCGCTCGTAGCTCTTCAAGGCCAGGTCGAGCGCTTTCAAATCAGATCCGACCCGCTGGTACTTCGCGTCGTCCACAAACCCGACCACCAAATAGATCCCGGATCCGGATAGCACCGCGATAATGGTGATAACGATCACCAACTCCACCAGGGTAAAACCACCCGATTTCTTCCGAACATTGTTTGGATTGTATCTCATAAAATTCTTTTCTAATTGGTTTAACGGCTGCGTATCCCGGCCATAGAGCCAAAAATGGTATTAATCATACAATAGGCAACGACTCCGACAATCATGGCAACAAATACAAGCATGACGGTCGGGACCAAAGTCGTCAATCGCGAGATGCGAACATCCAGATCCTCATCATACTTGATCGCCGCCTTGGAAAAGGCCTTTCCGAGTTCCCCGGTCTGCTCGCCTATCGCAATACGGTCCACTAAAGCTTCCGGGAACGCTTCGGTCTTCTCCATGGCCCGCGCCACGCTGGTTCCTTCACCAACATCCAACACCACCGCATTGAGGTGGTTTCGAATATATCGATTCGGAGTGCCCCGGGTGATTAACTTGAGACTATTCAACAAAGGCACTCCATTATTAATCAGGTTGGACAGGGTGTGGCAGAATTGAGCATAAAACCGCCCCAATATTACAGGACCAAATCCCGGCATACGCATTTTGTACCCATCCCACCACTCGTGGCCTTTCGGGGTGCCAATATAAACTCTGAAAGCGGTCGAGCCCCCGACCATCGCCCCTAATATCAGCCACCACCAGGAAGCCATGAAGTTAGTGAACTGAATCAACAGCTCAGTGATCAATGGAAGATCTTGCCCCGTCTTCTCCATCATTTCACTGAGCGACGGCATCAAAACCGTGCTGAAAACAAATAGCAGTACCACACAGGCCAGCATGACCGTGATCGGATAAATCATCGCCCCCACCGTCCGACGCTGCAGATCGAAAAGTTGCTTCAAGTTCACGACGAGACGACGCAAAATATCAGGAAGAGAACCACTTGCCTCACCTGCTGCAACCAGACTGCAATAAAGTTCGTCAAACGAAGGCGAAGCCTTACTCAGCGCCTTCGAGAATCTGGCGCCCTCGCGAATCTGATCTCTGAGCGCTTCCGAGATTGCTCTGATGGATGGGTTTGTCTGCCGGTCTTGCAGGATCTTGAGAGCCCGCTCCAACTGCATTCCGGCATCCAGCAAATCGGCCAGTTCCTCGGTGAAAAGAACCAGTTCCAGACGCTTGAGCCGCGGTTGACCACTCGACTTTGTCACCCCAGCTAACTTAGCTCCCAGCTTACGCTTTGCTGGCTTTCCTTCTCCATCCACATTGACTGTAACCGGAGTAAGGGTCTTGGCCTCGAGTTCGCGATAGACCTCAGACTTATTCCGCACCACCAAACTACCGGAAACCTGTTTCCCGGCAGGATTGATCGCAGTGTATGTGAAGGAAGGCATGACAATGAGGCTAACTCAACTATGAACAAAACCTCAAACCCCGCCCATTGTCAGGTGTTTCCTGCCAATTTTCTACAATCAGGGAGGGGTGGCTCTAAACTTCGACTTCCCATCCTTTACGATATTTCGGGCGGATCATCGAATCGAGCTCCGGATGCCCCTTCACGGACATTTCCTTCTGATTCCACATCAGCTTCTCGCCAGGGGTTTTCTGAGCCAGGCAGCCAAGCAGGACAGTTTCCGTAAACGGTCCCGAGTGGGCGAAATCGCCCTGACCGCGCTCCACCTTTCCGTCGATGGCGTCACGCCACTCCTTGTAGTTGTCTTGATCACGAGCCCGCGGGATCAAGGGCTGCGGAAAATCAATACCATCCAAAAGATTACTCGGGCTCACGAACCAGTTTTGGGTCTTGCGGTGAAAGAAGAGTTTCCCTTTCTCACCAATGACCACACTGCCGAACTGTCGGTAATCAACACCTCCCAAAATCTTCTCAGAGGGTCGGTTGAACTCTCCAGGAATGAGACGCCAGTTTTCTTGATCAAATTCAGCGCCAATCTGACCATCGTACCAGAACATCTTCACCCCCTTGTCAGCGAAATCATACTCAATAGTCGAATTGATCGGAGCCGAAATATCAGATCCACCAACCTGCTTTGCCTTCAATGAAGTCGGGGCACCAAGATCGAGCGCCCAATAAGGCATATCCATAATGTGGCAGGCCATGTCACCCAGCGCACCCGTTCCAAAATTCCACCAACCCCGCCACGCAAACGGTGCAATTTTAGGGCTGTAATCAACCCAGTCAGCAGGTCCGACCCACTGCTCCCAGTCGAGGCCCAAGGGAACTTCCTCTTTCGCCGGAGGCGTCTTGAAACCCTGAGGCCAGATAGGACGATTGGTCCAGGCGTGCACTTCCTTCACCTCCCCTATCACTCCTGAACGGATCAATTCGATGACTCGCCGCATGTGATCGTTTGCGTGCGCCTGATTCCCCATCTGCGTTTTCACTCCAGTCTCCTCCGCCACCCTGGTCAGGGTACGCGCTTCCCAAATCGCACGGGTCAGTGGCTTCTGACAATAGACATGCTTACCTGCCTTCATTGCCGCCAACGCGGCATGGAAGTGATGATGATCGGGCGTCGACACCGTGACCGCATCGATCTTGTCGCCCATGTCCTCGATCATCTCGCGATAGTCGACGTAGAACTTAGCATTCGGAAACTTCTCACGGGCTGCGGTGATCGAACTCAACCGAGACTTCACACTTCCGTTGGCATCAGCCTGGCTGAATTTCTCCACATCAATAATGTCGACCAGTGCAGCGCAGTGCATTCCGGCACCGACCGAGCCACCGATGTCGGCCTGCCCTTTACCACCGGACCCGATCGCTCCAAAATTCACACGGGAGTTGGCACCCCAGACGTGAGAAGGCACAAACTGAAAACCAAAGGCAGAAGCGGCAGCGGCTTTGACGAACTTGCGGCGACTCGGTGGCGGGGTGGTGCTATCGACAGGATCCATGAGAAAGACTCTGGCCTGCCTGCCCGACCGCGTCGATTACGTGATTGAGGAATTTAAGGTACCAAGTCAACCCTGTCAGGTTCATGACACAACCCTGTAAAGTTCGTCACCAGGAACTTAAGCCCGGCTCTATTTCAACCGGTACAAAGTCGAAATTCCCTCGAACACAGTAGCGTCGAGGGATGCATCGTTCCGGCGTAGTTACTCCCATATCAGAAGCCAAACCTGACCTGCTGAGAGGCTTACGACCGAAATCCCGGAATCGGAATAGAACGGCGAGGGTGCAATTCCTCGTCAAACTGAGGTCAATATTCTGCCGAAATGACTGGACTTACGAATTAGCGATGTGTTTACATTGTAATGTCAAAAACAAAGGCGAGAATTCAGAAAAAAGAACTCGTCACCACGGTGCCAACCCGCTAAACATGCCCTCAAACATGAGAAAATCACTTGGAAAACAAAGTCAGGAGCACTCAAAGGGCTTCACTCTACTCGAACTGCTCGTCGTGATCGCGATTATCGGAGTCCTGGCAGGCTTGATGTTCCCGGCGACCACTGGTGTTATGCGGAAGGCGGAAAAAACCCGCGCATCCAATACGGCATACAATCTGAAGAATGCGATTTCAGCGTATTTCACGGAATACCGCAAATACCCCGTAAAACCGGATCGGGAAGAAACCGCGGAGCTGAGATCCGACTATGAATTGATGGATGTGCTGCTGGGTTCAGACAAAGAAGCTGAGTCAGGTGGCCTCAATCCCCGCCGCATTGCATTCTATACGGGAAAGCAAGCCAAGCGCGGAACAGAGGGCAAGTACATGAGCGGTATCACCTTGGAAGATGACGGAGGCGGTGAGCTCTGGGACCCTTGGTTTGACTACTACTACGTCCGGATGGACTTGGACTACAATAACCGTGTTGAGAAGCCCGACTGGGACGATTCAAGCGAATCAACCTACATCCCTGAGTCAGTGCTGGTTTGGAGCTCTGGAAAAGACCAGGACGAACTAAATGACGGCGATAATGTGAAAACCTGGTAGAGATCCATCTGCCAGATCTTTCAGACAAAGTACGTCTAGCTAGGCGTGCTTTTTGCTATTCCACCACGAAGAACGGATTTAACAAATTCTCTTTGTTATAAGTCAAAGGCTCACCGGATTCGTGGTTGAGAACCTGCCTCCCCGCCTCGATCGCAACGGCATGAGCAGCGCCGGTATCCCACTCCATCGTGGGCCCGAGACGCGGATAAACGTCAGCACTTCCCTCCGCAACGAGACACAGCTTGAGAGAACTTCCCGAGGACAAAAACTCCACGGTTTTTCCCTCCTCCTCTAGATTGGTCACAAACGCCTGAACGTCTTCCGTGAGATGAGAGCGACTGGCCACTACGGTGATTGAAGATTTCGCTGAGTAGTGCTCGCCCCCATGTATCTGTTCCGCATCACCGGAATTGATGCTCTTCCAAGCCCCCTCTCCCTTTGAAGCCCAATAGAGAACCTCTCCGATCGGCTGATACACCACCCCCAGTATCGGAGTGTGGCGATGGATTAAAGCAATGTTTACAGTGAACTCTCCATTCCGTTTGACGAACTCCTTGGTTCCATCAAGTGGATCAACCAACCAGAAATACTCCCAATCCTTACGCTCTTCGTACCCCACGGTGCGGGTCTCTTCGGAAATAACAGGAATATCAGGATACAGTCGCGTCAGAGCTTCAACGATCGCGTCATTAGCACGGCGATCCGCCTCCGTCAGAGGGGACTTGTCCTCTTTAACATCAACAGAGAATTCCGTCCCGTAGACTGCCAGAATCTCCTCACCCGCCCGCAGCGCGATCTCCTTGATGGCCTCGATCTTTACAGTTTCGATCATGAGGCCCAACCAAGCGCGGCATCTGCAGAAATCAACTGACTAAACTCTACTGAAGCCCCCTGAGTTGGTCGGTTGTCCAGCGCACCGCCTGCTCAGCATCCGCATCCTCGGGATTCGCCAGAACATAGGATTCCCACTCAGACTTGGCCAACTCCAGGTGCTCTTTGGCTTCAGTTTTATCACCCGTTTTGAGACAGGCAAAGCCAGCCAATCCGCGGGCTCTTGCCAATGCACGACGATAGGAAGCAACCGAAACGTCCGACTGCGAAATACGCTCGAGAATCATAATGGCCTCCTTCAGAGGCTTTCGAGATTCATCAAAGTCGCCCTCATCTCCCAGCAACTCCGCAAGATGCGCCAACCTTTGCGAATACGAAAAGAGAACATCAGGAGGAGTGGCGAGACCACTCTCACGAACAATTGGTTGAAGAACCGATATAGCTTCTTTTTCAAGAGCAATAGCACTCTCCAGCTGACCGCCATCGCGCTGATTCCTGGCTAACACGCCGTAGACATCCGCTAATGTTTTCTGGTAGACCGCCTCAAAGGGATTGTGGACGACAACGCGGCCAAGAACCTCAACGGCACCCTCCAGCTTCTCCATGTCATCAGTCAGCAACCCAACCCGGGCGAGACTGTTCCCCAGTCCTAGCTGATACATATCGATTGCAGCATTCAACTTCACCGCCTGAGCAAACAAATCACTGGATTGTTGGTAGGCCTCCTGCGCCAATTCGATCGAGTCCTGTGCCTCCAGAATCCTGCCGGCAAGCGAAAATGAAGTAGCCAGAGCCCCCAACACACGGTCATTCTCCGGATCTTCCTCCTGACGCTTCAGCAACATCGCAGCGATCGATCGGGTCGCATCGAGAGCGGCATCAAGCCGGCCAATCGAATACTCGCACTCGGCCACGTAGAGGGAGTTTTCGTGAATACTGATTCCCGCGATCTGTGAATCCGCCGGGGAAGCGGCACGAGCTTCGGTCCAGTAACGGGAAGACTCGGTGAAATAGTGCCGGGCGATTGAGTACTTCCCATTCTTAATCGAGAGCTGACCCAAAGCCTGCTTCGCAATGGCTAAATTTTTCACAAAATTCACATCCGCTGTTCTGGAGTCCTCCAATAACGCAGCGTAGCGCCTCTCCGCCTCTCCAAATACCGCGAGAGCTTTTCCAAATTCCCCCATCTCCTTGTAAATTCTTCCCAGATAGAACAAGGCATTTGCAGTCGAGACAATGAAGTCAGGGGCGTCCCCATACACTTCAATCAACCTCTCGTAGTGGGTCCGCGCCTCGAAGAGAGCATCCGCTCTCTGCTCCCGGAAACCGGGCACATCAGTATCTCTATTTTCCAGAACGAGCCGGAAAAACTCATCTCCATTCTCCTGGGTCTGCCGCAGAATTTGCCTGGCCAACTTTGCCTCTCCCAACAACCGGCTGTGAGAATCCTCAACATTATCCAACTCGCTCCGAAGCTGCTCCGAACTTTGTTTCTTCTCAGACAGAACCTGAAGATATGCTTCGGCCTGCCGCTCCACGTTTGCCTGAAGCTCAGCAGACTCCGCTGAAAGCTCTGTTCGAGTCAACTGAAGCTCGGTGCGCTTCTGCAGAGCATAAAACCCCAGATAGAAGAGAGCGGCCACCAGCACCAGCACCGCACTCACAGCCGCTGCTACCTTCCACCTCTTCGCGGGCGCTCCCGTGAAAAGGCCTCTGACTGCAGCGAGTATCCGCCCCTTCTCGGCCGGAGCATCAGGCTCAATGACAGGTTCAACAATCGCCATCTCATCACCAACCGGCTCAAGCTCCTCACTCTGAACCGTTGAAACCTCTGCCTTAGGGGTCCAGGCCTGACTGATGGCCACAGCCACTTCCACCATTGTGTCGGGACGCGACTCAGGCTCGAACTCAAGACAGGACTCAATGATCGAGCGTAGCGCCCCGATTCGATCATCGTCCGCTTCGTCAGGCCATTCCACCGGCCTCTCCTTATCCAACTGACCTAGAAAGTGTTCGGACACTGGGGTCAATTCCCCGTAGGAAATAGCGGAGGCCGAATTCATCGCATCCGGATGCTTCAGACATTGCTGACGAAGACGATCCAAACGCGGCAAATGATCAGTAAGAAGCTGGAAGGCAATGACACCAAAGGCATAAACATCCCACTTAAATCCCAACCCATCAGAAAAATCCCCGGATGCCAGCTGCTCTGGGCTGGTATAGAAAAGTAAATCCCCAGCCTCCAGATACTGCAGGCCTCCCATGAACGCTTGGCCAAAATCACCGATCAAGACATCCTGTGATCCCTCTGTATCGCCAGTCACAAATATGCTTCCCGGCTTCAATCCTCCATGAAACAGATCAGCCTCGTGTGTATTCGACAGGCTTTGCGCGAGCGACTTCACAATATCGAAGGCCTGATCACCCGTGAACAGATGCATCAAGCGCTTCAATGACGTCAATTGCCACTGCTGATCGCTTCGCCCCCGCCATCCGAAAAATGGCATCGCAAATGCCGCCAGGGCCTCTGATTCCTGAATGGTGTAGTTAAACACAGGGGCGGCACCGACCACTGGCGATTCAGGTCCTGCCAAAGCGCTGAAATATCGTTCGAGAAATGATGACTCGGTTGCCTGAGCCTTCAGAACTTTGATAACCCGGCGTTCCTTGCCTTTGTACAAAGACACAAAAGTCCATCCAAAAGGATCCTCTCCTAAGAGATCCTCATATTGATATCCTGGTATTTCAGGCAGCCGCATGTTCGCCACTAATACGGATTGCAGGCGCAATCCTTATGAGAAATTAGACCTGACAATTCTTTCCCACTCATCATCGATCTGCCCGGCCGTGATCGGCGGCTCTCCGGCTCGATTATACCAATAAGCTGAATTGCTGAAATCCCCTTCAATAGCATGAAGAAAACCGTGAATCCAAGATCCCATCTTTGATGAAATATCCTGAGCAATGTCATGGGCCTCATCCCAGCGCTCGGCTTTGGTCAGCCAAAGCGACTGCAACTCGGGGCCGACGCCTTCTGGAGGCCCCCCATCCTGCCCTAGTGATTTTAAAAATGAGTCCAATGTCATCCACCCAATATTTTAGATGTCCTTGATACCCTCGGCAAGACAGCATTTCAAAGACCTCAGTGATGATTCCGAGCCCGTTTTCCGGCATCACCGGGAATTGGAACTGCCGCGATCAACGAACGGGTATAATCACTCTGCGGATTCTCAATCAAATCACGCGTCGATCCTGCTTCGACAATCTGACCATTTTTCATCACCACAGTACGATCGCAAATGCGCTTCACCACGCTCAAGTCATGGGAAATAAACAGGTAGGAAAGTCCAAACTTGTCCCTCAACTCCATGAGAAGATCAATCACCTGGGCTTGAATCGTCACATCGAGCGCTGAAACAGCCTCGTCGCAAACAACAAACTTGGGCTTCATTGCCACAGCCCTCGCCACACAAATTCGCTGCCGTTGACCACCGGAAAACTCATGAGGATACCGGTTCACCACATCGCCCGGTAATCCAACCTCTTCGAGCCAGTGCACAGCCACCTCTTTGCGACTGCCCTCCAGCTGACCGTGCTCAATTAAACCTTCGGTCAAAATCTCCTGTACGGTCAGCCTCGGGTTTAAGGAAGAATACGGATCCTGGAAAATCATCTGCAACTCTTTGCGCATGGGACGCATCGCATGATATCCCATCCCGCGTATATCGGTCCCCTCAAACCAAATCTCGCCGGATCGGCTTGACTCCAAACCAAGAATCGACCTACCCAAAGTCGTTTTTCCACTGCCTGACTCCCCCACAAGCCCCAGACATTCACCCGGAAATATTTTAACTGCGACATCATCAACCGCCTTCACCCAATCAACGGTTCGAGCAAACACTCCACGCTTAACTGGAAACCAGGTCCTCAAATCTTTGACCTCGATCAATGGATCCTGTCCTTCAGACACGAAAGCCGAGGTGATTGGCTCGTCGGTAAGCCGCGGTACAGCTGAGAGAAGTTCTCTGGTATAAGGATCTTTCGGATCAGAAAAAAGAGGCTCGACCTCACCTCTCTCCACGATTTCCCCATCCTTCATCACGAGTACCCTATCCGCCAACTCCCATATCACTCCCATATCGTGAGTAATGAAAAGAATCGAGGTATCATCAGCTTTCATCTCGAGAATGAGATCGAAAATCTGAGCCTGAAGGGTCACGTCGAGAGCAGTTGTGGGCTCGTCGGCAATAATCAATTTCGGCTTAAGGATCAGGGCCATGGCTATCATGACGCGCTGCCGCATACCGCCGGAAAACTGAAACGGGAACGCCTTGGCACGCTCTTCAGGGTCCGGGATTCCTACTTTTCCAAGCCAATCAACCGCTCGCCCCCAAGCATCTGCCTTGGACACGTCCGGCTCATGGATAATAACAGACTCGGCCAATTGCTTACCCACTGAATGAAGGGGTGACAAGGCCGTCATTGGCTCCTGAAAGATCACGCTGATCTCTTTTCCTCGAATACCGCGCAACTCCTCAATCGGCATCTCCAGAACGTTCCGACCTTCGAAAAGGATCTCACCGCTCTCAATCTGTCCTGGAGGACAAGGGATCAAACGCATCGCCGACATGGCTCCGACCGTTTTCCCGCTGCCTGACTCACCCACCAGGCCAACAATCTCCCCCGGATTAATCTCAAAGGTAATCCCCTTCACCGCCTCAACGGTACGTCCCTCCACATGGAAAGAAACCGACAGGTCATTCACTTTCAGGAGAGCATCCGGCATAATTACTGAAGTTTGGACTCAGTTCTGGGATCGAAAGCGGCCCGTACGCCTTCACCAATAAAAATCCCTAACAAACTAACAATGAACAGCGCAATCGATGGATAGAAAATTAGCCACCAGGCGTAAGGTTGCACCTGTCCTTGATCGAGCAAATTTCCCCAACTCGGTGTCCCCGGGGGCAAACCGAAGCCTAGGTAATCCAGTGAGGTCAGGACGAATATCGCGCCCACAAGAGAGAATGGAAAAAATGTTATCACAGGCACCAACGCATTCGGAAGAATATGACGAAACATGATCTTCCACCTCCCAATCCCCATGACCCTCGCAGCCTCAACGAAAGGCAGCTTCCTCAGTTTCAGAAACTCGGCCCGCATGTAATAGGAAATACCTATCCAGTTAAAAATTCCGTAAACAAACCCTAACAAGGCAAAACTCCTTCCGTAGGTTGAGCTCAAAAAGATCATAATAAAGAGAAATGGCATCGATTCCCAAATTTCGGTTAATCGCTGGCCGAACATGTCCGCCTTGCCTCCGAAATAGCCCTGAACCGCTCCCAGAAAGATTCCGATCACATAGGTGAACAGGACCAGAACAATTCCAAAGATAAGCGCGGTACGAGTGGCGTACAGAATCCTGACCCCGACATCACGCCCGCTGTTATCGAGCCCCAACCAGTGCTGTTGCACCGGTCGAAACGGAAACTCCACCGTCTCGCGCTGAAAGCTTACGGAAATCTTACCCTCAGCTCCGCTCACCGCCAAAGCCTCCTGAGGCACCACCATCGCCGCTCGGGCCTGTTTGATGACGGCTTCCTGCGAAGCGTCACTTAAGGCCAACCAGGTCGGCGGCGGCTCGCCAATCCATTCCATTTCAGGTGAAAGGACACCACTTTCGACCGCCCCGGCACCAGCCCCCCGCTCCATCGATATACGAACTAACTTCGGTGCGCTGCTTCGGGGTTCGTAGGCAGGAAGCGAGAATTCAATTCCAACTGCATTCTTCACTGCAACTTCGGCAGTCGCCACGTTTTCAAAACGCTTTGCCACTGCCGCCCTTACGATGTCCGGAACTTCAACCGGAGGGGAACCCAATGGCACCCGCTTTAACTCGAAGTCTGACGCCTTGCCGTAAAAGCCGGCAGCCCCGCGACTTCGCTGCATGCTTAACGAAGAGTCTACTTCAACTACCGCAATTTGAGCTTCAGGCGAAAACGACAAGGTGAGCGTCGGGTCAATTTCAATCTGATCGGCCTCAATCGATTCTTCAGGTCCGAATTGAATCAGCGGCCAGAACATCCAGTTCTCTTCGTTGTCACGAAAGAGCGGGCGCTTCTCTAACTGCTTATAGCGGGGGCGTGTGTGGACCCCCGATCCAGTGAAAGCATCTTCGGGATAGAACTTAGCTACGGGAAAATAGAGCTTCCCGTCCGCCTTCACGATTAACGGTTTCTCGTTGGCGATATAGTTGGAAAGCAGGCTAATGATGAAAATCGTCAGCAGCAAAATCAGCGACCACTTGGCACGCTTGATTTTCCCGAAACGCCGCAAGCGGCGCCTCGTATTCGGATCGAGAATATGAGTCAACCACCCGGAAATCATAACTCCTTCCCGAAACTAATTCTCGGATCCACAAAAACGTAACAAAAGTCCGACAGGACACGCCCCAACAGACCCAAAATCGCCGTCAAGGCCAGTATCCCCATGAATACCATGTAGTCGCGACCCACGATGGCATCGAGCGTAAGCAACCCGATCCCATTGATAGAAAAGACCCGCTCAATCAACATTGAACCGGCGAACATAATGGTTAAAATCCCGCTGAGCCCCGTCACAATCGGAATCAACGCGTTGCGCAATGCGTGTCCCCAGATCGCTCGCTTCATGGATCCGCCCTTTGCCAGAACGGTCCTGACATAGTCCTGCGACACCTGATCAAGAAGCGAGTTTTTCATCAGGATAGTCAGCACGGCAAAGTTACCGATAACGTAGCAGAGCACCGGGAGAAACATGTGCTCCAACTGATCCTTGAACCTGCCCCAGGCCGTCAAGTCATCCCAGTTCTCCGAACGGAATCCTCCGATAGGAAATACATCAAAAAACGAATCCGAAGTGCCGCAGAACAAGGTTTTCAAAATCAATCCAAAGGCAAAGGCAGGGATCGCATACATCACCAGCACCACGATAGATGAAGCCACATCGAAGCCGGTACCGTTCCGCAGTGCTTTTGCGATCCCTAAAGGCACACAGATGAGATAGGTCAGCACAAATCCGGTAATGCCGAATGTCAGAGAAATAGGAAAACGCTCTTTGATCAACTCCCACACTGTCTTGTTATTATATTTGTAGGAATAGGAGTTCATCCCCAGTCCATCCGGACCAAGCCAGGTCCAGTAACGAACCAGAAATGGCTTATCAAACCCAAATTCCTTTTCGATCGCCTTGCGCTGATCTTCCGAAATGCTGACACCTCCAGTGCCGCCACCCCCTGCTTCCCCTCCGCCGAAGCCTCGAATCGCGGCAATCTGCTGTTCGACAGGCCCCCCGGGGATAAACTGTGTCAGCCCGAATACGAGAAAGGTAATCCCCAGAAAGGTGGGAATCACGAGTAGTAGCCTGCGAATGAAATAGCTGAGACGCTCCATCGGATTGATCAACACAACGAATCTCTACTGCAACGGCGCCGGAAGGATCGCATTGACCACACCCGGCTGGAATACCTGATCAAAATTGACTTCGCGAGGTGGCGGAGGAAGCTCGTCACCCCCCTCACGTGCTGCCTTCAGATCATCAGCCATAAATTCGTCGTTCCACCAGTAATCGACCGCGGCCCACTCCTCGGTGTACTTGCCCAGAACATGATCTGGCATTCCAAACTTATTCCAATACAGCAAGCGGGTGTGACTCATATGCCACAAGAGGATATAGGGAGTTTCCTCAAACAGAATCTGATCGATTTCCCGAATGATCTCATGACGTTCCTCCACATCGAAGATCTCACGAGTCTGCTCAATCAATTCGTCGACCCTTTCATTCTTGAAGCCTGTGATGTTGTTGCTCGACTTCAACTCGGCGGTCGATGAATGCCACATCGTTTCCGGATCTTTAAAAGGAACAGCCCCCCACGGCGCCCAGGTAATATCAAAGTTGAATTCGTCCATGTCACGAGCCCAACCAGCCCAGTCCTTCTGATCGATCTTCAGTTCGATCCCCACATCACTCAGCGCTTCTTCAAAAATCAGCAAAAACTTCACCGTGCTCGGATCTCTGATGAGAAAAGTAATCTCAAAAGGCTTGCCGTCTTTCTCAAGTTTACCGGTCTTCTTGTTAACCTTCCAACCCGCCTCAGCCAACAATTCCCGGGCTTTCTCCACATCGAATGGAATCAATTCACTGGGATTGGGATGATCGGCACCCCAAAGGTCCTCCCAGTAGGACCGGGACAAAGGATACTGATTGAACATGATCGTTTCGTTCATCCGCTGACGATCCACCAGGTGGGCCAGTGCCCGACGCACCTTTAGATCATTGTATGGCTCCCGACGCAAATTCATCGCCATGCCCTGAAATCCCACCGGCTGGCGATTGTAAACCGACTGCTTCACAATCCAGTTCTTCTTAAAACGATCAGACTCAGTCTCTTTGATCCAACGACTGGATGTATAAACAGCAAAGAGATCAAACTCCCCCTTCTTGAAAGCTTCATAGGCAATATCCCGCTGCGAATAGAACCGGTATTCGATGGTATCGAAGTTGAGTTGCCCCTCATTCACCGGCGACCCAGCCTTCCAGTAATCCTCCCGTTTCTCGAGCCGCGCAAAGTGCTGCTCTTTCACCTCTCCCAATCTGTATGGCCCGGATACGACCGGAAATTCGAAATTCACTTTATTGAAATCTTCACCCTCCCACCAATGTTTCGGCAACACGTAAAACATCGAGCAAGCCATCAAATTTTTCCAATGTACCTCACTTGCTGTAATCTGAACCGAAGCCTCATCCAGAGCCTCGATTTTCACCAAACGGTGCATCGCAGACTGAATCGGCCCGGTTAGGTTCTCAGGGTTCTTCACCGCCTCAAAACTCCAGATCACGTCATCTGTCGTAATCGGCTTTCCGTCACTCCACTTCGCTCTTGGATCCAGATGAAAAGTGAAGTGCATCTTATCTTCCGAAATTTCCCATCGTTCAGCCAGTCCTGGATTGTCCTCAAGAGTGATCGCGTCTGTGGTCAGCAACTGCTCAAACATGAGCCGGAAGATCTCCCGCGAGAACACGTTGTTCTCGATCTGGTAGTTAAAGCTCTTGGGAAACTGGGAGGCATACATCGATATTTTGCCACCCGGCTCCGCAAATTCAGAAGCAAGAGGAGAAGGAACTTCTGTCCAGTCAGCACGCGGGAATTCCTGAGCTGTGGAAAAGTGGATAAGACAAACGGAGGTGAGGAGAAAAAGAGGGGCTTTCACAATCATCATGACTTCTTACATATCCAGCAGGGCTCCGGAAAAGAGTAGGGCAATCAGCACGCCCATCCAGGAAAACCGAACGGGTATTTGATCGGCCATTTCTACTTCTAAAGCAACGACGGATACTCGTCAGAAAGGATCAGACAATTTATCCCATTCGCTGCCGTTCTCAAAGGCCTTGACCCCGGATCTCAGTTCGCCAGAACAACCGGGTTATTCTCAGGCTCTTCCTCGCTGTTCTCGTTCCGAAGATCTCCAAGCGCCAGTCGCCGCGGTTGAATAGTCGAACGAATCACCGAGATGTCGCTATCCCTGCCAGAGTGGGCAGCAACCTCGGGAGCCACCGCTTGAACTTCAGCGGTGACGACACATTTTGGTCGAGGCGGGTCACCTAAGCGACTCGAATTCGCTGCAAATGGATTCGCTCCTGCCTCAATAGTTCCTCTAGATATTCCAATGTCAGGCGGTTGAGGTGCCACTGGAGGAGTGACCTCAATCTCCCGAGCCCTTTTGGGTCCTTCAGAGACGTCTATATTGGATGGCACAGGTGGTCCTATCTCGATCCTGCGAACATGACTGGATTGAGGTGCCTCCGGAGGAGTGATCTCAATCTCCCGAACCCCTTTGGGGCCTTCAGAGCCGTCTGGGCCAGATGGCACAGATGGCACAGATGGCACAGATGGCACAGATGGCACAGATGGCACAGATGGTCCTATCTCGATCCTGCGAACATGACTGGATTCTTCAGAACTGATTGATTCAACCGGGTTTGGCGGCCCGACTTCAATTTCCCGGACGTGGCTAGGTGCCTGAAATACAGTTGAAGCCGGTGGCACGGCTCCTATCTCCTGAACTTCGCACGGTTTATCAGGAGCAATGGACTCCGCTATTGGAGGGAGACTCCCAAAATCAATCGCCCCAACCCCAGAACCCTCAATCGACGCGGCAAGCGAAGGTAAACTCGCGGGAGCAGCGATTGGCTCCTCTTTCCACTCAGCCGCCACTTTCGGCTGAGGTTGCGGAGGTCCAATCTCGATTCTCCTCGTTTTGGTGAGAGACGACATCGGCTTGAGAGCCTGAGTGTAGTCTTGCGGTTTCGGAAACTGAAGGTGTGAGGCCCCTATATCCTCGAGCGTCTGCTTGGCCTTTCGAATCATTCCAACAGTCCCGACCACCTTCCGACTCCTATCAACGAAAGGCTCCACTGTGATTTCATAGGCTTCATCCTTCCATGCCAAATCCGTATGAAGAGTGATCCCTGCCATGGTGTCACAAAAATCTATTTCATGCAGGAATTGCGGGGCAACAGGGCAATGCGAATTGCTCAAATCCACACCTACTAATTGACGGGGAGAAAGTCCCATCTCCTCCCACAGTGCTCCATGAAGATGAGTGATGCGCAACTTCCTATCAGTCCGAAAGGCTGCCATCGGAAGCCCTTTAAAGATGGGATCAACCGGTGCGGTATCAACCCGGATTGGTTTCGGCTCTCGCGGTCTCACCGCCTCACGGGCAATCATGTAGAGGAACATCCCTCCGCTCGTGCACCGGCTTCGAGTCACCCGGACGTCAAATTGACGGTGCCCGGCTGCGGTCAACATCGTGGCATTGATTCTAAGGCCTGCGGAAGGTCCCTCCATCAATCCAGCAAAGGCAGAGTCGGCATCCGACTTGTCTTGACTCGGAAAAAAATCCAGAAGTCCTCGCCCCTCAAAATTACCCGTTTGATAGCCAATCCCCAGGAGAAACGCCCGGTTGTGAAAGAGAATATCGAGGTTCTCATCACAAATCAGAATCATGTCGCTGGCCAACCTGATGAGACGTGATCCCCATCTCTCTTCAGGGTCTTCTCCCATCATTCTTGCCAACTTCGCCTTCCAACTCGCCCTCTCTGCGTCAGGAGCGGGTGTCGTTTGACCGGGTTGGATCAGTGGATCCGGGATGTTCTGATTAAAGGGATCTTGCATTGCGGTGTAATATAATTACCATAACTTTAGTAATAATCAAACATTTTGCGGCGCCTTTTTGTTGATACAACTGCATCCAATTCCCAGAGAATAGAGGGATCCAGACCTCTTCTCGATATTGACGCCGCCCCTGAGAGGGCGATCATTCCCTCCATGAACGAGATTTTGATCGAAAAACTGCGCTGGCGCTATGCTACCAAGATGTTCGACCCGGAGAAGAAGATCTCCGAAAACGATTGGAAGACGCTGGAAGACGCCCTCGTTCTCACCCCCTCGTCTTACGGCCTTCAACCATGGAAATTCTATGTGATTCAAAATCAGGAACTGAAAGAATCACTCGTTCCAGCCTCGTATAAGCAGCAACAGGTGGCCGACTGCTCTCACCTGCTTGTTTTCGCCGTGAAAAAGGCGATGGCAGAAGAAGATATCGACCAACTCATTGAAGTTACTGCTTCCGCTCGCGGTACCACGCCCGAATCCCTCGAGTTCTTTCGCAATATGATGATAGGCGATATCGTCGAGGGCCCTCGCTCCAAAGACTCGGTCACCTGGGCCAAGTTGCAAAGTTACATCGCATTGGGCAACTTCATGACCTCAGCAGCCATGCTCAATATCGACTGCTGCCCAATGGAGGGCTTTGTCCCGGAAATGTATGACGCGGCTCTCGGGCTCACCGCGAAAGGCCTCACCACCGCAGTGGTTTGCCCTGCAGGATACCGCTCCGAAAATGACAAATACGCTACCAGTCCAAAAGTTCGATATTCCAAAGAACATCTAATCGAAAGAATCGACTGATTCCTCTGCACCCTGTCATGCGGGGGCGACGTTCGAAGTCGCCCGTTCTGCCAGAGCGCGCTCTACTTCTTCTTCCCACGATTGGCTAGTTCTGCCTCACGAATCGCTTTGAACTGATTCGAAAGCTCGACTGCTCTGGCTTGGTCCTCGCCATCGTAATCCCAAAAGTCCTGAATTACTTTCTCGGCGGCCGGATAGTCTTCCCCGGTGTCACCAATGCGCTGACGAAGTTTCATAAGCCGTGATTTCAAATTGGTGACAACCTCGCTGTACTCGGCATCGGCGTAGATGTTTTTGATTTCGTGCGGATCATTTTTGAGGTCATACAACTCCCAGGCCGGTGGAGTCTGATATTCCCCTTTGTAATCACAGCCGTAGAAAAAGATGAGCTTGTAATCCTTTGTCCGAATGCCCACATGCCCGGGATTGTCATGATGGGCCATGTGCATCCAGTAGCGATAGTATGCTTCCTGTTTCCAACCAGCCGGTTCCTTCCCCGTCTCACAGACAGCCTTGAAACTCGCTCCCTGCATGTAGTCGGGCGTATCCACACCGGCGAAATCCAGCATCGTGGGCGCAAAGTCAACGTTCTCAATAATCGCATCGGTCCGGGTTCCTGCTTCAATAGTCTTAGGATAGCGAATCAGAAACGGCATGCGCATGGCCTCCTCATACATCCAGCGCTTGTCCTGATAATCGTGCTCTCCCAGCATGAAGCCCTGATCGCCGGTGTATATGATCACGGTGTTATCCATTTGACCGGACTCTTCCAGGTAAGCGAATAGCTTGGCCAAATTGTCGTCAACGCCTTTCACACATCGCAGGAAATTTTTGAGATAGGCATTGTAAGACAGGCGCTTAATCTCCTCCTCCGTGTAATCAGCTGGATCGTAGCCTTCGGGAAAATCTTTCGCAAAACGTTGAGGCAAGTCGACCGCGTAGGAGCGACGGGGATTTCGGTTTCCAATTGATGTGCCAATGTGAGGAATCAGTTCGCCCTCGTACCCCAACGTTGCGATCGATCCAAACTCCGGCTGATTTTCGAGCCATAGATTTTCCGGTTCAGGGATGTCCACATCCGCCAGATACTCATTGTATCTTTCAGCATGATCAAAGTAGTCATGAGGAGCCTTATAGTGATGCATCAGAAAAAACGGCTTATCTTCATCACGCCCTTCCTGGAGCCAGTTCAGCGTGACCTCCGTAATAGCATCGGAGGAATGATACCCATCGAATTGGATGGTGTCCTTTGGCCACCCCTTCTCTCCCCGCACCCGAAATTCAGGATTGTGATAACTCCCCTGCCCCGGAAGCACCGTATAGAAATCAAAAGCTGCCGGCTCTTTCTTAAGGTGCCACTTTCCAATCATTGCGGTCTGGTAGCCCGCCTTTTTCATCTCAAGCGCGAGATACTGCCGGTCCGCTTCGATTGACCCACCCAAGTCATAAACCCCGTTCGTATGGGGATATTGACCTGTAATCACACAAGCACGGCTCGGTGAACATATCGCGTTGGTGCAAAATGCATTCTCAAAAACCATCCCCTCCTTCGCCAGCCGATCAATCGTTGGAGTCGGATTGAGAGCCGCCAATCGACTCCCGTAGGCACCAATTGCGTGAGCGGCATGATCATCCGACATGATGTAGAGAATATTCGGACGCCGGTCTTCAGCCCCGGCCAAAGCGACCGAAAGAAGACCAATCAATGTGAGGGAGACTTTTTTCATACCTTAACCTTGACGTCGGAATGAAACTTCGTCTTGTGACAAGACGACATTCTTTGGTATTTTTCAGACATATGAAAAACTCATCATCCCGGGTGAGAGCGCTTCTCAGCCACCCTCTCTGCGAAGCGATGTTGCAGGTATTTGAGCAACTCCCGGAAACCCATTTCTTTATCAAAGATTCCGAAAGCCGGTTTATCTTTGGTAACAAAGCGCTCCTTGAACGCCTTGGCTTGAGACATCAGACAGAGTTCGTGGGAACGACTGATCATGATCGCTACCCCTCCCACGTGGCCGATGAATTGGTCGAGGGCGACAGGCGCATCATGAGAAATAGAACGCCGCTCATCGACCATCCTGAAGTTCTATTCGATCATTCGGGGAAACTGGAGTGGTTTTCGAGTTCAAAATTTCCGATCGTAGACAACTCCGGCAGAGCGATCGGAATCGTGGGATTCACTCGTAGTTATTCGGCCCGCCGATCTCCGCGATCCTCTCTCAACGCCGCGGGGAAAGTGATCGACTATGTCAGCGATAATCCTACCACTACCCTTCGGGTGGCCGATCTGGCTCGACGCTTTGGCATCTCCGAAAGACAATTGCACCGGCAGTTTCTCGAATACGTAAAGCTCAGTCCCCGCGAGTTCATTCTGCGATCCAGAATTCACGCAGCGGCTGCTGAACTGAGAAACTCCCACGAGCCGATCGCTTCGCTTGCGGAAAAATTCGGATTTTGCGATCAAAGCGCTTTTACTAGACAATTTCGAAAAACTCTCGGAACAACTCCAGCCCGCTACCGGGAACCATAGGACCACCAGTCACTCACCACATGAACAAACCCGCCATCGTTGCATCATTGAGAGAACAGCTCAAATCGCAGTACCAGCGTGCGATCAAGGCTCTCGAGGGGGCCCACGAAGCCGCCACCGGCGATGATACCAAGGCTGAGGGAAAATACGACACTCGTGGCCTCGAGGCATCCTATCTTGCGGCCGGCCAAGCCAATCTCGCAGAAGAACTGACCGCAGCAGTGAACCTTCTTAAGTCCTATGAATTCCCCGATTTTGATATCGACGATCCGATCGAAGCCGGCGCCCTCATCGAAGCCGATCTCGCTGGCGACCTGGTCTTTTATCTGCTGGCACCCGCAGGCGGAGGCCTCACCTGCGAGACAGACGAGGGTGACACAGTGACAGTTCTTGGCCCGGCAGCGCCGTTGCGCGCTCAACTCCTCGGCAGAGCGACAGGAGATATTCTCGAAGATCCCCCCCTCATGATCCTTGAGGTGCTCTGAATAGCACTTAGTTCAAACCGAGATTATCGGGCTCATCGGCGACTAGCTTGTGCCAGGGACTCAATTCCCTGAGCATTGACTTCCAAAGACCATCGATCCTCGAAACATCAATAATCTCCCGCTCCGGAACTTGCGTGATCCATGTGTTCTGTTCCAATTCAACCTCAAGCTGCCCTTCGGACCAGCCTGAATACCCGACAAAAGCCCGGATCTGAAAGCCTTCCATCTGATGCATAACCGCCTCAGCCGCAGAAAGATGCGTATTATACTGCAGGTGTTCATCCTGCTCCGACCAGCCCAGAGCAGAAAAGGTGAGATGCTCCGTATTGACCGGACCACCTATAAATACAGGGACTTCGGATAGGCTCTCGCGCTGATCGTCAGCCAGGATTCCGTCATTCAGCAGATCTCCCACATCGCGCCCGAGAGGCCGGTTCAAAATATACCCCATCGCCCCTGACTCGAAGCTATGCTCTGTCAGAAGCAGTACGCTTTGAAAAAAGGTAGGCTCCTTCAAGCTGGGATCAGCCAGAATGAGATTTCCCTTCAACGAATCCTTCACTGAATCTTCCAATGACATTTTGCTTCGACTGCGCCGCACCCGCGACACGGGCCGCAAAAATACTCTCAAATAGATTTTCTCCGTTGGCAACACCGAAGCAGCAGTGTTCACTGCTGCCATGCAGGATCTCACTGAAAAAGTAATGAATGGTGTCGAGCTCGACGAGCAGGCCATTTGCAGGGCAACAGAGGCATTGCTGGACGAATCGATCGACCACGAGTCCAAAGCAGGCTTCCTCGAAGCCCTGTCGCTCAAGGGTGAGTCAGCCGCCGAGATCGCCGGTTTCGCCTCAGAATTCCTTGCCAGGGCCGTGGAACCCGGTCTGAATCGTGAGGCGATTGGTAAACCCCTCCTCGACGTCTGCGGCACCGGAGGCGACAAGCTCAATCTGTTCAATGTCTCAACAACCAGTGTATTCCTGCTGGCCGCCGCTGGCATCGCTGTAGTCAAACACGGCAACCGTGGTATCACATCAAAGAGCGGCGGTGCCGACGTTCTCGAAGCCCTCGGAATTCGAATCGACCTGTCGCCGGAAGACTTTGGCCGCTGCGTTGCCGAAGTCGGTGCGGGATTCCTCTTCGCCCCACTCTATCATCCCGCCTTCAAAGCCGTAGTGCCGGTAAGGAAGCTACTCGCCGAACGGGGGAAACGCACCATCTTCAATCTGCTGGGGCCTCTCCTCAACCCGGCCCGACCGGACTATCAGTTGATCGGGGTCTTTGATCCCGCCGTCGGTGCCGTATTCGCCGACATTCTAGACAGGTTAGGCCGCCAGCACGCCTGGGCAGTCCATGGCAGCGCCGGCGAAGCCGGCGGAATGGACGAACTCTCAACCCTTGGAGAATCCACCATCTGGGCGACAAACAAATCAAACAGGGTAGAGTCCACCCTTCAACCCTCTTCACTCGGAATCTCAGCGCCCACGCTCGAAGAACTACAAGGCGGCGATGCCGAAGAAAATGCCGCCATACTCCTCGGAATTCTCGATGGCAGTATCACAGGCCCAAAACGTGATATCGTGACATTGAATAGCGCGGCCGGAATGGTCATCACGGGTAAATCCACCGACCTTCGCGAAGGCCTGGCTCTCGCAAATCGAATGATCGATGAAGGAACGGCACTTTCAGTATTGAAGAAATGGCAGGCATTCAGCTGAAGTCTGGGCCACCAGAACCAATGAACGGTGACCGGTGGTTTAACTAGGCAGAATTCTTCCCTCGGGATATAGTCCAAACGCATGTCGAAACGCGCCATATTTTTGATCATCCTTGGATTGCTGGTTCTGACCGGACTCTTCTTGAGTAACTTTGGTCGCAACTTGCCCATCTTCCCGTTTCGCGACCCTGTCTTTACAGAGCATATTCCCGGCTCCCGTCCCAAGCAGCTTGACCGCAGGCTGATCGAGCGATTTTCTGGTTCGAAAATCAACCAGATCCTGGACACGATCAAAGCAGAAAGATCATCCGATCCCGAATCCACTCCCACTCCAGAGATACCACTCCTATCGGAAACGCTTCTCTCCAGCCTGCCTGACGCCCCACTCCCCTTCCCTGATGAGGCGACGCCCCGAGACGAGGAGCATCTCAAATCCTTCGTGACATCAATCCAGAAAAGCCCCTCTGGAACCCCCGCGAAAGAAGAGCTGTGGGAGTTCACCCTTGCCCTGTCAGCGCTGAAAATCGACCCCTCCCAGCTGCCTGAAAGCCTCAGACAGGAGACGAACCCGACCCCGGAGTCTGATACCTTTCCTGTAAGACTAAAACAGAGAGCAATCGATCTAGAGGGCGCATTCTGCATTGGCAACTTCGACAAAACCGATGATCTCGAAATCATCAGTGGCGGCGGGACCACTGTCCACAAACTTGATTCCTCCGGCGAATTGCATGCCATATCCTGGATGGCAGGTATTGCTCCGGGCAAAAACCTCTACCCTGCCGATTACGATGCCGACGGAGATCTCGACCTCTTAATCATTCGGGGCGACGGCCTACCCAATTCGTTGCTACGCAACAGAGGCGACGGACAATTTGGAGATGTAACAAACGAAACCGGACTACTCTCTTTCAGCGACACCACGGTGGCTGCCTGGCTGGACTACGACAATGACGGCTTTCTCGATTTGATAATTGGCAGCGAGGACCACCCGCTTGAGCTCTACCGTCAAACTAACATCGGAACATTTCAGTCCGTTGCATGGGATCTGAAACTCTGGGTTCCCCGGGGGGTCCGCCACCTTGAGGTTACCGATTTTTCTGGAGATGGGTATCCCGATTTATATGTGGGCATTGAGGGACTTCCCGATCGCCTTTACCGAAATCAGCCAAACGTATTCTGGAGCGAGTGGAGATTTCAGGACATCGCTTCACAGGCCGGAATATCAGCCTCTTCTACTGCCTCCGCCGCCACGTTTTTTGATTTCGACAATGACGGCAATCCTGACCTCGCCACCGGCACCTCCAGCCCTGACAATACAGAGGGTTCTGGAGTTCAGATCTTCTACAACAACGGCGACGGAACATTCTTAAACCTGTCCGCCCAGATTGAACTCCCAACGATACCCGCAATCAGCGCGCTTGATTCAGTCGATCTCGACAACGATGGATTTAGTGATCTCGTTGTCGGTACTGGCCCGCTGCAAATCAACCGGGTCCTCTGGAATCGCGAAGGCACCGGCTTCAGGGAAGTATCAGTCACTACGAGGGGTAGTTTTCTCGATCACCCCATTTCAATCTTCACGGGAGACCCCGATGCGAACGGTCATGCTGACTGGATCTATCAAGCAGAGTCAGGAAAGATCCGATGGCTGCAAGCAACTGGCAACATCCAGAACTGGATTCGCGTTGTTCTGACCGAATCCAATATCGGAACTCAGGTCACCGTCGTCACTCGTGATCCGGACTGGATCGTACACACCGTTACCAGGACTATGGATCGAGATCCTTCAGTAACGATCGGCCTCGGGGAGGCCAGCTCTATCGAAGCAATCGATGTAGCGTTCGCCGACGGCAGCAAAGCTATAGAGACACTCACTCAGGGAAAGCTCAACCAGAAGCTCGAAATCAAACTGCCAAAATCCGCCCGGAAGGGCCCCCTGCCTCCTTCGGCTAAAATCATCAATGCGGCCAAAGAAGCCGACTGATCCGGCCCCGATCACAATAGTCAGTCAGGGTCTATCAAAGCGGTAAGTGTGAGAATAAAATGAAAGTCTAGTGACTCTGGTTTTTAGGCTACCTTTATAATCCAGAAGCCTTGTGAAGTCGGTTAATTCGTTGCATGATACAGAAGCTCCAGCTGAACAGGGAGCTACATTTCTCGCAGTGATCCATGATTATTCCCGTTCTTAAAGACGCCGATTTCGTAAACGACTTCAGGGAAGCCGACAAAGTCACCGGCGCTATTCACGTCTGGTGGTTGGGTCAAAGTGGCTTTCTTATCAAGTGGAACGGTCAGGGCCTGCTGATAGACCCCTACCTATCTGATTCATTCACTCGTGCTTCAGAAGGGACCGATGAGAGGACCCAACGCGTGTCTGAGAGAGTGGTTGATCCACTGACACTTGAAGGCGTTGAAATCGTAGTATGCACCAGTGCGCAACCGGACCGGCTCGATCCTGAGACCATTTTGCAACTTCGCGCCGCAAACCCAAATTTGAAACTGATCGTCCCCGCGGGAGTAGCTGAGCAGGCCGAAGACTTGCTCGGAGCCGCAACGCCCCCCATTGTTCCGGTCAATGCCGCCTCTTTCGTCTCAGTAAGTTCTTACCAATTTCATGGCATCGATGCCGCTACCCCTAAAATCCGCAGGGATGAAAATGGCGATTCGAAGGATTTGGGGTTCGTCATCCTGTTTGGCCCCTTCGCGATCTACTGCAGCGGGCAGACCATTTGGCACACTCACTTGGTCAAAGCGATTCGGCGCTGGCCCATCAATCTCTCCCTCATGCCCGTTAATGGAGATGAGAAAGGCACAGATGGAAGAGACAGCCTCAACGGATTTGAGGCTGCGGCGCTCTCAAAAGCAATCAGCACCAGTCTCGTAATCCCATGTCACTACGACATGTTTGATCGAGGCAATGTGACTACCGAAGAATTTACAAGTTGCTGTGAAAGGCTCAGCCAGCGTTTTCGTCTTCTTAAACTCGGGCAACGTATGACGATGGGACCCGTTACCGAGCCCAGCTCGGGCAAAGGAACTCCGAGCGAGCCACACAAAGAAGATTGGCGCCCCGGTTACTAGTAAATTGCCACTTCAAGACTCGCAGACCAAGCCTGACTCCCAGGGGATGGCCACTCATTCGCCCCCCTAACTCTCTATGGCCTGAAGCAGGAAAATCCTTGATTCATATCTTAAAAATAAATCAAATTATTTTCTTGCTGGAATACTTGAAATTTCATAAATGTTAATCTACTTGGGTTTGGTGGACCTTTTAGTTGATTTTTTGTTGAACCAATCTACCGACCAAATCACCAAGATATAAGGGATTAGCAATTTCTTGAGAGATTAGCCCCGGCTGGAACGTTACTAGTAGAGAAGAGAGTTGATCCCTTAGAGGGCATCTCTCAAAAAAGCCGGACTCAAACAGAAAATAACTGCCCCGTAGAATCAAACAATTAATCTCATCGAAGCGAATGAATGAAGGAACCAATTCTCCTGATCAACCGTAGAGATTAGACCCTACTCCGCACACTAACCCACTTTAATCCACTCAACTGTCATGGCAAATCTGGAAATGGACGGAGGCATCAAGATCTACCTTAGGGAGATCGGCAAGACGCCTCTGTTAACCCGGGAAGAGGAGGTCGAGCTTGCCGACCGAATCAAGAACGGCGACCAAGAAGCGCGAGCTCATATGATCAAGGCGAACCTTCGCCTCGTTGTAAAGATAGCGCAGGACTATGCCAATTATGGCTTACCCCTGCTGGATTTGATCTCCGAGGGAAATATCGGCCTCATGAAAGCAGTCGAGCGCTTTGATCCCAACAAGGGTGGCAAACTTTCCACCTACGCAGCCTGGTGGATTAAGCAGTCTATCAAGCGTGCTCTCGCGAATCAGAGTAAAACGATTCGACTTCCTGTCCACATGGTGGACAAAATTTCCAAGATGCGACGTGTCGCTATGGTGCTGAGTGAGGAACTCGGCCGCGAACCGACCGATGAGGAACTCGCCGAAGAGATCGGAATCGATCGAGCCAAGCTGTCACATCTCAAGTCAGCAGCTCTTCGACCAGCCTCCCTCGACGCTCCTATCAGCGATGACGACAACACTGAATTTGGTGAGATCATCGGTGACGAAAAGGCTCAAACTCCACTTGAGCTCCTGAGCCACAAGAACATGCACATGCAGCTCGACGATCTGCTCGAAGTTCTTGATGACCGCGAGCGCAAGATTATCGATGCCCGATTTGGGCTTGCTGGACAGAAGCCAAAGACCCTCGAAGAAGTAGGGCAGGAGTTCGGCGTTACCCGCGAGCGTATTCGACAGCTTCAGAATATTGCTTTGAAGAAACTACGCCGCGCCCTTCAGAAGAAAGAAGATCCGGGGCCCCGTCCTCTCCGCAAGGGAGGCGAGCCTGAAGATGACGAATTCTTCAGTGACCGCGAAGAAGCGGCGCTGGCCATGTAGAAGCTTACCCTAAGCATTTAAAAAGCCGCTCCCGAAACGGGGCGGCTTTTTCGTGTCTGGCCCGCTCGAAAGGGCAAAGTGGAGAGGCTCCACCTATCCTTGAAACTGCTCCACGAGCAAGGAAGCGTTGTGCCCCCCAAATCCAAATGAGTTGGTCAGAGCGCGCTTCACCTTCACCTCACGGGCGGTGTGAGGCACATAGTCTAGATCACACTGAGGATCAGGATTATCCAGGTTAATCGTAGGAGGGACCACACCGTGTTCAATCGCCTTGACGCAGGCAGCTAATTCAACACCGCCTGCAGCGCCCAAAAGGTGCCCTGTCATGGATTTGGTGGAACTCACAATCAAACCATTCTTGGCATACTCCCCAAAAACGCCCTTAATCGCCTTGGTCTCACAAACGTCACCAAGGCCGGTAGAAGTCCCGTGAGCGTTCACGTAGTCAACCTGGTCCGCGTTGATACCTGCGTGTCCCAAAGCCATTTCCATGCATCGACGAGCTCCATCGCCTTCCGGATGGGGCGATGTCAGGTGATAAGCATCTGCAGATACTCCGTAACCGGTCAACTCGGCGTAAATTCGCGCACCGCGTGCTTTCGCACTCTCCAGCTCTTCGATCACAACGACGCCAGCCCCTTCTCCCATGACAAACCCATCCCGGTCGACATCGAATGGCCGGGAAGCTCTTTCCGGATCATCATTCCGACCGCTCAAAGCCTTCATGTTACCGAATCCAGCCAGTCCCATCGGGCAGATGGTTGATTCCGAACCACCCGCAATGAATGCATCAGCATCGCCAAACTTAATCATCCGCCAAGCTTCGCCAATATTGTGATTCGAAGTCGCACAGGCCGTAACAATACACATATTTGGACCACGCAAATCATACTCCATCGAGACCATTCCGCTCGAAATGTTGGCGATCATCATGGGAATAGTGAAGGGCGAAACGCGCCTCGGGGACTTCTGCTGAAGAACTGTATGCTGAGTCTCCAGAGTGCCTAAACCTCCAATTCCGCTTCCGATCATACAGCCAAATCGATTTCGATCGACCTTCTCCAAATCAACGCCCGAGTCCTGCATCGCCATGACTGACGCCCCCATAGCCAATTGGGCAAATCTGTCGGCTCGCCTCGCATCTTTGGGGCTGGAAAAGAAAGGCTTCGGATCAAAGTCACGAACTTCCCCGGCAATCTGGCACTCGAATTCCGACAGGCTCGGGTCACTCAAATTGGAGACACCGCTTTTCCCGGCAACAAGATTATTCCAGAATGTATCCAGGTCGTTTCCAACAGGTGATACGACTCCCATTCCGGTGATTACAACTCGGCGTTCCATGCTTTTTTAAGTTACGATTTGGCGGCTAAACTCATCGCGCTTCAAAGCCATTGCAAGACGATTTCTTGGGCTTGACAGTGCCTGCAAGGGCTTGAATCGATCAGATCTCAATAACCCGCTCCCTCTCATTCATCGCTCCGCAGCGGGGGCACTCCGCGATATCATGATCTGACAAATCTTCAAAGACGTGATCGCAGATTCCACAAATCACAAAGTGCTTTCGCCTCCGGTTTTCGCGGCCCTTCCGAAAAATTTCCGCGGCGACCCAGGCAAAAAACAGAGCGCACATGATAACCACCAGATACACGGCAATCATCCCATCCAAAGTGACACGAAACATGGTAAATAGTCAGATTTCTCGCGATTCCGATAAACGATCCTCGATTTCCCAGCAAAGATCAACCCTGAGCCCACACATCCAACCACCCGGTGGTGACACTCGCGGCAGGCAAAAACCTCAACGTTGATTCAATCACTACGCTCAATTCCTTTCGATCACTCTCTTCAAGTTCGGATTCGATCTTTTCCACCCGCACCATTCCCTCTCTGGAGATTCTAACCTTTGCTCGAAACGCAGGCACAGACTCAGCACGTCCCAGGTAATCCACCATGATTGACCACGGCGCAACCGTGCGCTCTGCGAGAGAGGAGTCGAAGGACATGGCAGAAGTGGCTGAATCATCAAAACACAAATCTGCCAAATCAGGTTTATCCACCGCTCCTCCGCCTTGAAATGAAATGGACCATGGAAATGAGGGTGGAATTGGCTGAATCACGGTGCGCTGAAAAGAGGGCGTGAATCGCACAGGGTAGTCCTCCAACCGGATCCGAACGTCGGATTGTTCAGAGGGCGGTTTCAGGTAGATTGCACGATCCTGAATCCGTCGAAGCAACAGCCTCACCTCTGGATTCGAAACATCCATCAGCATCACCGAATCCAAGTCAGGCTCTACTCGAGAAGGTGACGGATAGACGACTTGAAACAGATAGAATCCCGCTCCGTGAATCGTCATCGAAAATATCAGAAAAACCACCACATAGAGCCACCCCATCTTTTCCTTGGCCCAATTAAAAACAAAGAGCTCCGAATGAGGAGGGGGCTTAGAAGCTGTCATTGCCATGGCATTCTACAGGGATAACCCTGCCTCAAGATGACTCCTGCTGGGTTGCGAAAGACAACTCAAAACCCTGATTCAAGATCAATCGGGAGATCTCCATTACCGTTCCGTAGTCCACTGCCTCATCACCTAGAAGAATCACCTGATTCGACCGTTTCAGAGCTTCTTTCAGCACCTCATCAAGCTGATCCAACCCGATGCGCCTGTCATTGAAATAGAACTCCGAGCTGCCCCCTGGAACGAGAGTGATGATATGTGCGTCTTCAGCCGAAGGTAATGCTGAGCCAGATCTGGGCAAATTGACCTCAATCCCCGATTTTAAAACCAGATTTGAACCAAACAGAAAAAAGATAATCAGCAACAGGATCACATCCATCAAAGGTGCTGTGTAGAGCAGCCCCGCGCGATCGCTCAATGTGGATTCCAGTTTCACAACCCAAGCCTAAATAGATCGATCAGACCTCCGAATCGACTCCTTCGTTCATCTCATCTTCACCATAATCCTGCCGAATCGAAATGATATCACTAGGCTGGGAGCGAAGATCACAAATCGTATTCACAATCTCGATGCCAGCACTTTCCATGTCGTGCATCAGGGTTCTCGCGTAGGAGCGAAGGTGAGAATAGAAAATGTAGGCCGGAATCGCCACCATCAATCCAGCCGCTGAAGTAATCAATGCTTCGTATACTCCCTGAGATATTTCGGCGACGGTTGCAAAACCTCCCACTGCATTGATTTGAACAAAGGTGTCAACCAAGCCGAGAACCGACCCAAGGAGACCAATAAGCGGGGCGATATAGGCTACGGTCAACAGGACAGAAAGATGCTTTTCAAGCTTCGGAACCTCAAGCTGCCCCCCCTCCTGAACGATCTCACGAAGCTCAGTGCGGGGGGCTGAGTAACGGCGAATGGCTGAGTGAATGACCCGTGCTGCCGGTCCCGGAGTCGATGCACACTCTGAGAGAGCCTCAGAATACGCCTTGTTCTTGATCAGATTTCGAAGGCCAAACAACAAATCCCCAACATCAATTCTGGCACGATGAAAGTAGAACAATCGCTCCAGAAAAATCGCAATTGCGATGATGGAGCAGCCGAGCAGGAGCCACATCAGCGGCCCACCTTTGGTGATCAAATCCATTTAGCTAATATCTGTCTGAATACGGCACTCTAAAGAGGAAAGGGTTACCACAGTAAATCCCGACGGCAAAGCCCCAATTTTTGATGTCCAGTATCTCCACCGGACGCCCGTAAAACACTTAGAAGTAGAAAGGCCCCGAGCCCCTCACTTCGCTCTCCTCAACTTCCTCCGATTCAGCGGCTTCTTCGTCGTCATCATCCGATTCGAATATTGACTTCAATTCGTCATCGCCAGACTTCTCGGCGCGTTCACTACTGGCTTCACTATCATCGCCAGCCTCATCGCTTACTTTTTCGTCCTCGACTTCAAAAACTGAATCTTCTTCTGCTTCGATCTCAAATATACTGGCGATATCATCTTCCCCTTTAGGGCTTGTATCGCCTTCAGGACTGACCAATGCATCATCAACCGGAGACGCTTCGTCCTCGTCCGTTTCGCTCTCCATCTCAAATATCGACTCAACCGGTTCTCCGGGTTCCAGGATAATGGGAGGATCCACCAGCGGGTCGACACCAACTTCATCGGCATCCTCGATGGCTTCGAAAGGAGAGTTTTCAATTCCAACTTCTCCGTCGGCGCCTTCAATCACAATCTCAGGCTCATCAAACCCCAATGACTCAAGCACTTCGGTAGGCTCTTTTTCTTCTTCAACTATGTCTTCAATATCTTCGAAGAAGGGGGCTACCTCCCCTTCATGCTCATCAGCAGTCTCTTCAACGAGGTCCTCTTTCGGGGCGAAATCCAGACCGAAAAATTCTTCCTCACCTGAGTCAATCTCCTCTTGAAGAGCACGAGCCGCCGCCCTCTCCATCGCAACAGCCCTGAGAGATTTCATAACCTTGGCCTCAGATTCGACCTCAGATTCGACCTCAGATTCGACCTCAGATTCGACCTCAAGTTCGACCGCCTCGATTGGTTTCAACGAATCCAACAATTCAGACAGGCGACCGCGAATTTGATTCGATTTCTCTCTCACAACACCCACTGGAAGGGATGAATGCGATACTCCCACCAAAATGAACCGATCGACGATTTCGCGAAGATAGACCGTACGATCACTTCCGTGGTGAAAGCTTTCAATCTCTCCAGTCTCTCCCAACTCCCTCACCAAAGCCCTCATCGCGCCGCTCGCCCCGGCCACCAGTGCCGAAATTACCTCAACCGTCACTTCGGCTTCAGCGGAGATCCCAGTAACGAGGGCGCCGCTCTGATCGACGACTAGTGCCGTATCAAGGCTGGCGTCCTCAGCAAATTCCTTTAGCAGTTCATCCGCCCGCTCAGCAGTTTCCTGATTGATCTCCAGCGGCGCTGCAGGAGTGAAATCTGCGCTCTCAACGCTTTGGCTATCGCTTGTCTCCATGATTTACTGAATATCTCTCCTACTGGCGTGCCTTTCAAGCGGTCATACCAGCTTAGTATGAAGGCTCCAGTGACGCCGGACTCAACTTTCCCTCCACTCCAATTCGGGATTCACTCCTTCGAGTATTTGAAGCATGAAAGCCTTTAAGCACCCGCTGAGTCAACCAATCAAGTGTCGCAAATACCTGATATCCCGAAACAGCGCAGGAAAGAAAAGAGGGAGAAGACACATTAAAAGCCTCATCAAAAGCCACGGGCGGCGTTGCCCTGTGAGCATCCCTTTTGTTGAATTGGAACGCGATTGGGATACGCCGCGGATCAATGGCGATCTCACTAAGTTCCTGCCTGCAATCGTGATATGATCGAACACTCGGCTCGAAACGCCCGGGGCTGGAGTCAGCAACAAATACAATACCATCAACACCGGCCAGCACCGACTTTCGTGTTTCTCTCATGACATCCTGGCCCGGCACTGTGTAGAGCTGAAACTTTGTCTCATATCCCGCAATCCGTGTGGAATGAACCGGCAGGAAATCAAACGAGATGGTACGGTTCTGTTCCGTTGCAACAGTCACCATGTCGCCACGCCAACGAGGATCGAGCTGGCGAAAGATGTAATGCAGGTTTGTCGTTTTCCCACACTCAGGAGCCCCACAGTAAACAATTTTAAACTGAATTTCCCGGGAATCGTGGTTAACCAGCGCCATGACGAATCAGTCCTGCAGTTTATAGATGTGCCTCGATGTCAGAATCAACTTCTCCCTGACACCCGGGCCAAAGGTGGCCGCATCATGCCGAACAATGAGACAGCACTCTCCATCCATAAATAGGCTCACAATTCCCCGATCGGTCTGCAACGTAAATGACTTAGCATCCGGTAAGCCGGTCAGCTTCGCCAAGTTCTTAACTGTATCGACCATCTCTTGAGCCTCCGCCCCAAGGCGGCTCTGCTCGCTCTTGGAAGCCTGTACCAGGTGACTTGGAGTTGCTAGAGCACAACTCTGCATCCCCGGCAATCCGACCACTTTTCGGGCCACCATGGATAGAGTGCAGGGTTCGCTCGTCGAAAAGATGGCCTTCATCTCAAGGTCGCGAAGGTCCTCTTTCGATGCCTGATTTTCCCCAAAAAATGCTGAAGCAGGTGCAGGATCAGCCGCTGGCATTGGTGCTGGAGCCGGTGCAGGATCGGCCGCCGGCATTGGTGCTGAAGCGGGAGCAGGATCGGCCGCCGGCATTGGTGCTGGAGCAGGAGCCGGATCAGCCGCTGGCATAAATGCTGAAGCGGGAGCCGGTTCAGCCGTAGGCGTTGGTGCTGAAATTTCTACTGGACCGCTACACTCCCCTACTTGCACAGAAATACTGGCATTAGTCTCAAAGCCAGGCGCAGGATTCAGATCCGCTAACGCAGGCTGGAGTTCCGTAGGGGAAGCAACAGGTTCTTCCTTCGCACTCATGTCATCAACTTCCGGCACCGCAATACTCTCTAGCACTGATTTCTGAACCGCCGGGCTGCCTTCAAAGGATGCCTCCTCGATGGGCACCTCGTTCGACGGCTGCTCTACTGATGCTGTATCAGATCCACCTAAAGGCCCAACAGTGGCGAAGCCACCAAAGCCCTCGGGGATCAGCTCCGAAGCCTGGTCGTCAGCTTGCTTAGGTGGGGCTGAGAAGCCAAACCCGCTTGCCATCTCTTGACTCGCCGGCGGCGAAGGAGATTCTGCCGAATGATTGAAGAATCCCGAAGCTTCCCCGCTGAATGGGGCGGCTTCAACCTCCCCAGATCCGGCCTTCACTTCATTTTGCGACACATTTGGCTCATTGGCGCCTTCACTTCCTTCGGCGCCTGTACTTTCTTCTCCGCCCCTCGTCAGCATGTCACCAAATCCAGCAATCGGAGCGGTGTCAGTTGCCGGTGATTCGTCTGGGTTAAAACCGCCCTGAAACATAGTTCCCCATGTGCCTGAGATCGATTCACCCTGCTCAGGTGCTGGAAAGGGAATCTCAGCATCATCCTCGGCTTTCTCGGAGAACAGAGTTGAAAAGCCCTCGACTGAAGCGGGTTTTGTTGAAGATTCCCCACCCCCAACACTGGCTTCCACAGGAGAATCCTCTCCATTTTCGAATAAATTCCCATCATCGGCTCCTCCACCAAGGGACCCCGGACTGTTGAACCCACCCGCCATCTCAGGAGCCCCGCCCTTTGGACTATCTGATGCAAATTGGCTACCTCCCATAGGCGCAGCCGACTCTTTGTTCGGAGCCGAAAAGCCCTCAGGCTGATCTGCACTTTCACTTTTCGGCGTCGCGGCCTCCATCGTTGCCGCCGCCTCAACTTTGACTTCGTTCTTTGGTGGACTCTCAGACGAGGCCTCCGGCGACCAGAATGGATTGGCCTTGTCTGCGCTCTCAATCTCGGATGTTGAGTTCCCTTGAGGATCCTCTTGAAGTGACCTCATCAATGGTCCCGCACCGAATGCCACACCACTCAGTTCCACCTCGGACTCAGCGGTTTCGGCCCCCGTCCCTCCAAGCTTGGGAGGAAGAGTAATAAGTGAGTCGTTCAAAGGGGTGATTTCCGCGGCAAACAACTGAGGGCAAATCTGGTAGATCACTGAAAGATTTACATCGTTACTCCCATCGGAAGGAAAGGAAACAATCACTTCGTCTTCCATCGGTATCCCGCTTGTCGCCGAGATAGCAGGTGGAATAAACGGTAACAGTTCACTCACCAGAAAGGCTTGAGTCCTTTGAGAAGAAGTCCCAGCTGCCCCGTCGGGCGCATCGGCAACTCCGCCGCGAACCCCGTCTATGGGCGGTGCCGAAAACACCTGTTGCGAATCAGAAGAAAACCCGTTCTCCAGTGAGTTTGGAACAGGTTCACCCTCCTCCTCAGAAAACAGGTTTCTAAATGTGAAGGACATGGCAGTGGTCGAAAAAGTTAGGCGGATCAGGAACTAACCTCCATTGGAAATAGCCTTTATTTGTGAAAGACACTCCAATTATGGAGATTTTAATAAATTCAGATTAGAATGATTAAAGTAATTAATCAAGAAGTTTTTACTATTAAGACAAATTAAGTAAAAGACGCCCGCCAACTCGAGTCAGACTCACCCACTGTTTCGGCTGTTTCTACAGCACCAAACACAGAACCAATACCAGCGCGGTATTGTTAAGCGCGTGGGCCACCATAGGAGCAATCAGAGAATCTCTCCACTCCCTGAGTAGCGAAAAGCCGAACCCAATCGAAGCCAACGCCGGAATTGCCAGCCAGCCTTGAGGATGGAGTGCCGCAAAAATCACTCCGGTGAATATTGCAGAGGGAATGAAACTCAGTCGGCCCCGCAAATAGCGGTGCAGCCCACCGCGGAAAAAGGTCTCTTCAGTTAGAGGGGCAAATCCCGCAGCCAACACCAAGCATAATACCCGGGCTCGAAGATCTCCCGTATAGATCCATCCCACCATAGGGTGAGCCTCCGGACCCATAGTTCCGTCGAATGCGGCCTCGGTATCAGCTACCCCCTCACCCGCCCCAGCCACTATTCCGACAATGATCGAAAGAAGCCAGGTAAGAGAGATACCAATCGAAGCAATCGACATAACACCTAAATAACCTACCAGCCCCGCCCCGATCTCTTTCAGCCATCCCTGCCCTCTATGCCACCCCAAGGCAGCGGAAAACGGTATCCAGCCAACGCCTCTTAGACGGGGCCAGACGAGAGGAACAACGACAGCCATCACATAACCGACAATCCCCATCCCGGGGTGAATCCATATCGCGGCCATTTCGCAGCCTGCCATAATACCCAGATACAGAGCAAAGCACTCCAACATGACTCCTCGCGGTGAGTCGTTCTTTCGAAATCGATAGGCTTGGCCCGTAAGTCGTTGATTTCGGTGGAGAGTCAGGAGCAAGATTCCTCCAGCCACCATGCCCATCAGGGACAATGCAAAGACCAAAAATAGCACCGTCATCACTGTTCCCGCCTTAGTTCGAATCTGATCGGCCAACGGTGACTCAATCATTCCCGCCGATGGAGCCAGATCAGAAAACCATCCCATTGTTTCACGCAATCGGATCCTTTCGTCCTCAGTAATCCCAACTGCCACGGCCTTCCTTGCAAGAATGACCAGTTCATCCGACGACTCCAATTCCAAACTCTCTAGCTCTACTTTGGCATCCGGGCCAGCCAATGACACAAACTGCTCCAACAATGCGATGGCCACAATCGCTCGCGTCCCTGACGCCTGAATCTTTAACTCCTTGAATGCAGATTCTGCCGATCCCGGATCAAGCCCCGCTGTCGCGACGATGACTTGGCTCTGAATTTTCAGCAGTGCGAGGTCACTGCTGTCGACCGGGGCTTCAGACGACGACTCCGAAGATGAGACCGAATCAGCTGGAATCAAATTCACTGACCACCCAATAGAAAAAACAGATAGAATAATGAGTGGCCAGGCCCACCAACCCGAAGACGGATCGACGTCACCTGCCCTCTCGATCGACTCGCTTGATTCAGTGTCGATCGACATGCTCCACAATCAGTAAATAGCGCCAAAGGTCTTACTCATCCCCGCGGAATAGAGCGACAGCTATTTCCCGGAGACGTCATAGCAGACAATGTATTCCTGATCTCTCAGAAAAAGTTTTCCCCCGATCACCAAAGGATGAGTCCATATCTTCCCTTTCGGGTTTCGATTAGGACTTTGCGGATCAAGTTCAAACCGCCCCTTCATCTCGAAGCCATCCGGCTTCGCGGCCGCGAGAGTCAGTGTTCCGTCGTCCTCATTCAGGGCATACATATTTCCACCTGCCACGTGTACTGAACCCTTAGTGGTAAATCGCTCCTTCTCATTCCAAACCATTTCACCGGTCGCCCAGTCCTGGCAGATCAATCCTGCTCCATCCGAAAATCCATAGAGATGATCCCCCACTTTCACCACGCCACCGTGGTGGTTCTTCATCTCCTTATTCACCCATACGTCTTTCGGATTATTGTCGCCATCGATCTCGACCAGTTTGCAGCCCGCTCCATACCCTGAGGTGATATAAATTTGATTTCCAACCACAATAGGAGTCGGAATCACAGCGGTCTTCCCTTCCCAGGGAGAACTCCAGATAATTGATCCATCCTCAACCGAAACGCCGACTAACTCCGACTGAAACAATCGAATGTATTGACGCTGGCCATTGATCTCTGCCACTTGAATCGTCGCGTATTCAGCCTTACCCGGCTTCAAGTCATCAGCCGTCCAAACTGTCGCCCCAGTTGCCATCTTCAGACACACCATGCCCGCCTCATCACCTCCCGGAGCGAGAATCAGATTCTCCCCATCAATCAAAGGAGAAGCCGCAAACCCCCATCCGCCTGCTTTACCCCCAAAATCGGAGACCAGATCTTTAGTCCAAAGTTTACTTCCGCTCTCAGCATTCAGGCAGGCGACAGTCCCTTTCGGTCCTGTGGCAAAAACCAATCCATTAGAAATGGTCGGCGTGCTCCTTGGCCCCTTTCCCCAACCGGCGTTGTAACCCGACTCGTCATCCGTACCAATAGTGGTGGCCCACAGCTCCTCGCCGGATGCCACGTCGATGCACATCACCATCAGATCTTCCTCACGACTGCCCAGAGTGAATAACTTTCCACCTACAACAGCGAACCCGGAGTAACCCAACCCGGCCTCTTCGTACACCCAGAGTTTCGCAGGACCGTCATCTGGCCACTTATCGAGTAAATCAGTATCAGGGGAAATATCATCTCCATTTGGCCCCCTGAAGTTTGGCCAGTCGGCGCCACCTTCGGACCCCGCCGGCGCAGCTTTTGATTCAAGCGATGAAATATACTGCTGATCATCAAGACTGAGCGACAGAAGTTCCACTTGGCCAACCCTGCCATCAGCAAGACGAAGGTGAACCTTACCGCCTTCCACCTTGAGTAACTCAGCCTCTATCACTTTTCCGGAAGATGCTTGCTTCCAGGGTCTCGCAGAGAGATTGGCGCAAAGCAGACAACTGAGGAGTAGAAGTAGGGCGGTAGGCTTCATGAAGAGAACAGTGATTGATCAACAAAAGAAAGGCAAGTCACGTCAGGGACGTATCACCGTCCTGAAATGTCATCGCCGGCTCCATACTTTAACGTAGTCAATTTCAAAATCAGCAGGGAAAACAGTAGTCGCGTCAGGATGCTTTGCCCAACCTCCCACTGCCAGATTCACTAGCATAAACATAGGTTCCTGCGGCACGTGTTCGCTGCTCCGATGCCGAAGCACACCATCCACGTACCATCGAATTTCTTCACTTTCCCAGATCACACTGAAAACGTGAAATTCAGCTGAGAAGTCAGGCCCTTTATAATCGCCTGTAACGGCTTTGGAGTCACCCTTTGGGTTACGGGGATCCACCCAGTGATTACTAAAGTAGACCCGGTCAGATTCCTCACCCAGAATTTCCAGGACATCGATTTCAGGAGGCCACGAGGGTGGCTCAGGCAACAACCAGAATGCCGGCCAAAGCCCCTTCCCCCCGGGTACTCGACACCTGATTTCAAATCGACCAAATTGCTGGGAAAACTTTCCCGTTGTCGTCATTATCCCCGATCGGTAATCCAGTTTCTGGCCGTCGTAGAATGAGGGTTCATCCTCGCACCTGATTTTAAGAATCCCGCCTTCCTGGTGAAATGCTTTGAGCACATATCCCTGGAGTTCGTCATTGCGAACTGAGCCCCAGGGGTCCTTGGGCATCCACCTATCGTAGTCCAGCTTGGATCCATCGAATTCATCGACAAAGCTCAACTCCCATTGCCCAAGATCATGATCCGAAGAGGGGCCTGAATCTTCCGCGTTAAGCCCCTCAATGACGAGCGAAAGAAAAACGCAAATTAGAAATCGGAACATCCCCAATTTTCCGCGGCAATATCCTTCAACGCAAATCAATAATCCCGCTCCCGCCAGGAGATCACCTGAGTGTCTTCATCGTCTTCGCTCTTAACTAGAATTCGATGCCGATCCAAAAACTCAGCCGTCGTCGACAGCGCGATCTCATAGGAAGCCGGATCATAGTTCAGATTGAAGAAATTCTGATCCCGGCCTTCAAACTCAACAAAATCGCAGGAATTCTTTTTCTTTCCGACACGCTTTGAAAATTCTTGGACGCCTTTGATCGGAACCAGACGATCAGCAGTCCCATGTATGATCAACATTGGGGGCATTCCTGCGACAATGTGACGGGAGAGACTTGCCTTTCTTGCCTCCGCATTATCCACGAAGGCATCATAACCATAGGCCCCTTTTTCGATGTCGATTATAGGGCTATACATCACAACGGCATTGGGCCTCGAAGGCTCATCGGCATTGGCGGCATTCCCCGCGAGATTCCCCCCTGCGCTGGCCCCGAATGCCACCAATCGTGAGGGATCCACGTGCAAGCGGTCACTGTGTTCCCTGACAAAACGAATCGCCGCTCGTCCGTCCGTCAGCGCGTCCTCGGGAGATACTCCCGGATGCGAGGCCCGATTACGATATTCGACTAAACCGCAAACCGCCCCTCGCTCAACAAAGTGAAGAGCATGAGGAGCAAATTGAACCACGCTCCCCCGGTCCCAGGCGCCACCATTGAAAAAGAGAAAAACCGGACGGCTCGCATCATCGGACAGATCGCGGGGGAAATAGAAATGGATCGACAGATCCTTTCCTCCATCAACGCTTGCATAGACTTTTGCCTGGGCCCGCCCAAGCAACAACCGTTCACGCTCTGTTAGAAGATGGATCGACTTTCCCATAGAGTATTGTCAGTTTGATGAGATAGCGGGACTGACAACCTTATTCAAGCCTCATTTCGATAAGGAAACTTTACTGTTCAATCCCTCCGCCCGTGTTAGTTTTTTTCATGTATCGCTTCGGTTCGATCCTTTTCTCTGTGGCCATTGCCATCTCGTCACTTTCTCCCCGTTTGGTTGACGCTCAAAACGCGACCCCGGACCCGTCCTTGAGAGTGTCTTTAGAAAGCTCCTATAACGCGTGGCGTAGCGCCATCAGTGCGAAGGACATTGCGCAGTGGGAAGCCACCACCGCTTACTCACGACAGATCAACATTCAGAATCGAATTCTCTCTCAGAGACTACCTTTCCCCAGCGCCTTTTTTGATGACCCCATTCAAGCACCCTCTCTGGGCGGTCTCATTGCGATGGGAGTTCTCTCCACCGGAGAAACAGCCACCTCAACTTACTATGGAAAAGCGAACTTTGGCGCCGAGCCCGGCACCGCAGTCACTGACAATCTTCTTGTCCTCCATTTTCTTAAAGAAGACGGCACTTGGAAATTCGATAGTCTTCGTATCGTGAAGCCCGGAAACGATGGCGAGCTACTTCTTCAAATCCGCAATGGTGACTTTTCCTTTATGGCCGGGATCGATTTTCAACCGGCTCCAAAACTACCTCCCGTGCCCCAACCGGTAGTATCCCCGGATTTTGTGGGCGAAGTCTGGGTCGACGCCACAGGATATGAAGTCACTCTGACGTTCAACGGTCACCCCCTGGAAAAATTCTCCAACATCAAAATAGCAGACCTCATCATCGGAGGCCTCAAGCGTGGGCAGAACAGCATCGTAGTCAAATCGAAACGAATCGTGGAATCCACCGATTTGACTCCCAAAGTTGAAGTAGCAGTCTACGCGGCCAAAAGTGCCGGCGAACCGGCAGAGCGAGTCTATCACTACCGCCCTGAAGGCGCTCCTGAGCCAGAATTACGGGACACTATCATGGTTCAATAGTGGAAGAGTCAGGCTTAACGCTCTCACTCCTTCATCAAGACGACCCGAAATCCGACGTCATAGCGATCTTCGGAAGACGGGCTCGCCGCCATCCGATTGGCGATCGAAAGATCAAACTGCGATGATCGGTTCCAGGCACCTCCCCGAAGGACTTTGCGATCAGTTCCGACCCACTCGAGAGTTGGGGTTGCCCCTTCTTGCTGAATTCGATTCACAATACTCTGAGAATACCAGTCGCCCACCCATTCCCAGACATTGCCTCTCACATCAAAAAGCCCAAACTCGTTTGGAGCAAGCGACCCCACGGGAGCCGGTGATTTTTTGCGATCAAACAAACTCGAAATAGCACCGTCCAGTTTCTGAACACCCACATAGTGACTCCATTCCCTATCAGAAGGCAGACGGTAGCGGTAGCCCTCAGGCAGGTTCCCCAATGACTTCTCCTGCAGTGTCAGTGCTTCGCAAAACTTCACCGCCTGGTACCAGGTAACGCTTTCCACGGGAAGATTAGGAGCCGGAAAGTAACTGGGATTTACGCCCGAAATTTGTTGGAACTCTGCCTGTGTCGTCTCGCGGGTAGCAACCCACCCTTCCAGGACTCCGATCCACGATAAATTTTGCCCAAGACTGTTCGTGAAATTCTGATTCGCGATTGGCGAGACATCGTAGTTCAGCTTTGCGGTAAAATTAAGTGACCCGCCTGCTTCCAGAATTCCCGATACCTCAGTCCCTCGATAATGATCTTTTCGAAATTCGTAGGTGTGCTCTCCCGGCTGGACCACGGTGAGATCCAAGGGCGTCTTCCCTATCGGTAATCCATTCGAAATCACGGTCACCCCGATAGGGTCACTGGTGAGTTTGACAGATCCATAATCGAAGTGAAAATCGACTTGATTCGTCCCCGCTTCAGATTCGACAAAGAATGTCTGCTCAGTCATACCAAGGGAGTCGTGCCGGGCCCTGAAATGATACTCCCCCGCTGGCAACTCCATTCGAAACGGGGTCACCTCCCGACCATTGCCAAGTGGCTTTTCGCCGGACCACACCCGCGCACCCGACGGATCACTTTGAAAAGTGACAAGAGCCCGCTCCCAGGAAAACTCCAAGGTTTGCGTCAATCCCTCAGACACATCAACCGTCCTCCGAATCGGTGCCCAGTCGCCGTATCTCAGTTCAAACCGGAGTTTCCCGACTGGAAGATCAGCTAAACTCAGTGGGGTTACTCCAGCATGACGTGACGGTTCCTTCTCCGACTCAATCCACACTTCCGCCCCTATCGGATCGCTGGTGACATTAAACCCGCCCTTGGCAAACACGGCCGACACCGATGTATTTCTGTCATTCTGAACCCGAACATCTTCCGTGTATTCAGGCCACCCGTCGACCGCCATCAACACCCGGTATTCACCTGGATCCAACTTCTTGATAACAGCAGGAGTTTTACCTACCTCGACCAATTCCAACTGATCATTATCGATCGTTTTGAGCAACTTGAACTCGGCTCCCCGGGGCTCACTGACCACCTCAATCTGCCCGGAACTCTTCTTCAGCTGAATCGGTGGCAGAACTACCGCTGCCTCACTTCTTACCGCGACCACTTGCGTCACTGGCTCATAACCTGACAGAGAAATAGACACCGAATGTTCTCCATAGGGGATCCCCGAAAACACGGCCGGACTTTTCCGCGCTCCAATGCCATCAAGAGAGACCATGGCACCTTCCGGCTCAGTCGATAGTTCGATAGTACCACGAGCTTCATCCAGTCTTCGATCAATCAGGGGCAACGAAGCAAGGGCATCGCTGTTCTCCGGATCGATATCCCGAACCTCTTCAAAAAGTCGGCGGGCCTCAAACCAATCACCTTCGCTAATCGCCTGGCGTGCCTCCGACACCTTGCTGACAATCTTCTGATCCCGAACCTGCTGCGAATGGCTATCCTCGCGATCACTCTGTCCGGAATTCACCCCGACATAGAGTCCCGCCGCCGTCCCAATCACCAGTGAAATAACAACCAGAAGGACCCACAACCACCTTGGCACGCCCCTTTCCCGCGGATTATTTATCCGGGGAGGAGGTAAATCAATCTTTGTGGTGTTTCGGTCCATGCGTTTACGCCGCGTTGCCACGGCACTACAACTGGGAGCCTGTATCGGTTTTTGACTACGAAAACAGAGGTATTTCGCCCTCAATCCTAAACTGGTCCCATTGATCCTTTTCGTAAAGAGCCGGTTTGTGACCCAAATTCAGCAAATTTCCCAACAAAAAAGGAGCAGGGTCTCCCCTGCTCCTTTTGAAAGAATTACCAGTAAGACCCAAAGGTCATCCCGGGCTGAAGGACTGAAATCAATCTTCAGTCGCTTCCTTAGCACCCTCTTCGACACCCTCTTCGGCACCCTCTTCGGCACCCTCTTTGGCACCCTCTTTGGCACCCTCTTCAGCGGGATCTTCACTCGGGCGCCACTCTTCAGTCGCCAGATTGAATGCCTGCTCAAGGCCAACGAGATCAGAACTCGGACGCAAGGCGTCAAAGGCTGCAGTCTCCTTCTTGAGTTGCTCCTCAGAGTATTCAGCAGCCTTGATTGAGAGTCCGATACGGCGCTCAACTTTGTCCACCTTGATGACTCGTGCTTCAACGTCGTCACCTACCTTGATGACATCCTTCACCTTGGCAACGTGATCCTCACTCAGTTGAGAGATGTGAACCAAACCATCGATGTCGTCTTCAAGCTGAATGAAGGCTCCAAAGCTCGCGATTTTGGCGACCGTCCCTTTGACGAGGTCACCCACCTTGAAGCGAGTATCGATTTCGCTCCATGGATCATTCTCGAGTTGCTTAACACCCAAGCTGATACGCTGATTGGTTTTGTCGATTTCAAGGACAATTGCCTCGACCTCTTCCGCCTTCTTGAGGATCTCGCTCGGATGATTAATCTTGCGAGTCCAGCTAAGATCGGAGACGTGAATCATACCGTCTATGCCATCTTCAAGCTCAACAAAGGCACCGTAAGGAGTGAGGTTGCGGATCTCGCCTTTGATCGTAGTACCGATCGGGAAGCGTGACTCAACTTCGTCCCATGGATTGGGCTCAAGCTGACGCACACCGAGGGAAATCTTCTGCTCGTCTTTGTTGATGGAAAGAACCACCGCTTTGACTTCCTGATCCAGTTCAAGCACATCGCTTGGACGTGTGATCCGCTTCGTCCAGGAAAGCTCGGAAACGTGAATGAGACCTTCCACTCCCCGCTCCAACTCCACGAACGCTCCGTAAGGAACCAGCTTCGTGATCTTGCCGGCCACTTCGGTACCGATTGGGAACTTGGCATCGATTGCCTCCCATGGATTGTCCTGAAGTTGCTTGAAGCCAAGAGAAACACGCTCCTTCTCTTTGTCGACATCAAGAATGACAACGGCGACCTGTTGCCCGATCGCAAGCATCTCGCTCGGGTGATTAATTCTGCCCCAGCTCATATCGGTGATATGAAGGAGTCCGTCCATTCCCTGAAGATCGATGAATGCACCGAAATCCGTGATATTCTTAACGAGACCTTCGACCTTGTCGCCGATCTTAACAGACTCAAGGAACTCAGCCCGCTGCTCAGCGCGCTCCGCTTCGATCACCTCGCGGCGGCTCAGAACGATGTTCTTACGAATGTCGTTCACCTTGACGATCTTAAACTCGTAAACATTGCCGACGTACTCGTTGAGATCTTTCGGCGGAATAATGTCAATCTGAGATCCGGGAAGGAACGCCTCGACACCCACGTTGACCATAAGGCCACCTTTGACGACTGACTTAACTTTACCCTTAACCAGGCCACCATCTTCGTAAACCTTGACGATCTTGTCCCAGTTCTGCTTGTGAGCGGCTTTCTCCTTCGAGAGGACCACCATGCCCTCCTCATTCTCAAGCTTTTCGAGGAGAACTTCGATCTCGTCACCAACGGCGACTTCTTCGTCCTCGAATTCTGAAATTGCGATAATTCCTTCGGATTTTGCACCGATATCGACAACCACCACCTGGGGTCGGATCTCGATGACTTTCCCATGCACGATAGAGTTCTCGCGGTGGGAGTGGAATTTTTGATTAAGCAGAGCGAAAAGCTCTGGATTTGACGGTACTATTGTTGCTGCCATGTTATTCTTTTAGGGTTGGTTGATTGGTTTATCTGCCTTCCAATATTGCTCCTCAATTTCTGACTTCACCCGCTCAAGGAGCGCCTACAACGGGCGAAGGGGCGCAAATCTATAGGTAAACAACCGCATCACAAGCGATTTCCGGCCTTCTCCAACGAATCTTTTCCACCCCCAAATCCCCTTTATTCAGCCGCAATTATCCTCATGGAGACCCATTCCGTCGTCTGCCCTACCTGTTTTCAGGAATTCCAAGTCCCCCTACCGGCTCTTCCCGAAGTGCCCAGCGAAGTCGATTATGACTGCGAGATCTGTTGCCGCCCAATGATTCTGGCGTTTGAGGAGGAGGAGGGAGAAGTTACTGCATTCGCCCGATCTATCCACGATTGAGGGATCATCTTCACCTCATTGCCCAACATGGGGCACAATTTCCGGCCTCCAAAGAAAATCAAGGCTCAGGCACCATGGCCTCTTCTTTGCCTTCTGCCGGCCCAGGGGTATCAGCTACACCTTCCGCCTCTACCTCTGCAGACTCACCAGTTTCCATGACAGGCTCGGAAGTCTCAAGCGCTGGCTCCTCCGGAGGATTTTTAGACTCAGGAACCTCCGGCTGCGCAGACGATTCTAGAATTGAGAGGTTCGGCACATCTGAAGCGATGCGAAATCCCGTCCAGAAATTTCGTTCGTCCGCAGAATCTCCAGCACGTCGTGCCGTCAGCTCAAACCCCGACTTAGTCGCAAAGGAAGCCCCCCGCTTCAACGGCACTTGTTTGTCCGGAGATTCAGGGTGCGAGTCCCATGTCGCGGTCCACTCACTGACGTTTCCTGCAAAACCAATCACCCCGTAGCGGCTCTCATCCGCACTCATGGCATCAACGGGACACCAGTATTTGAAACCATCGATATCACCTTCACCCACATCCTCAGTGGCTTCATGATCCATCCCACTGTTGAAATTCTCCGGCAGCATTTCATCACCCCATGGGAACTGATTTCCAGATCGACCCCGCGAGGCTTTCTCCCACTCCTGCTCAGTCGGAAGACGTCCACCCCGCCAAATCGCATATGCGTTTGCATCCCACCAATCCACCCCGACGACTGGGCAGTTAGGGTCAATTTTGCCTCCATAAAATTTTCCGCCCTTATTCGACGCAGACAGAATTTCTTTCCACTTATCGGGTTCATACGAAGTTTTGGACTTGGGCTGGTCCGAATGACGCAGCTTCTCAGCCTTGTCTGGAAACTTTTTTAGATCTGCCAGAAATTTGGCGTATTCCGAAATCGTCACTTCATACTGTCCCACCCAAAACTCCGGCAACTGCACCTCTTCGCCATCCTGAAAAGGGAACTTTCCGGCCGGAATTTTCGAAAGAGCCCCCAGCTCTCTCACTTCCGGCTTAGAGCCCATGACCATGTAGGTAATCACTGCCGCGGCCACAATAAATGCTCCGATCACAACACCGGAGACGATGGCAGTGCGGTTGTTTTTCTGGGCTGCCATTTTGGCGACCTCCGCCTCAGTTAACCCTTCATTTGGATCCACAGGGGACAGGGAACGCTTCAATCCATCCAGAGTGTTCACCGCGTCAATCCTGTCAGCTCCCATCCGATCGACCAAAGAAACCATGACGGGATCGGCACCAGACTTGCGGAGAAACGGCGAAATTGCTTCAGCAAGATACTCCATCTGCTGACGCTCTTCCCCAACCGAAAGTGGAGCCCCCCGGCCCCTTACCGGGTTGGCAATTCGAGGCTCCCCACTGCGCAGCATTAGAATACTTTGCGCCGTGATCAACCGATGCGACATCCCCTGGTCTCTCAGGTAAATCAACGCGTCGGCAGCGGCCTCGAGTACCTTCCACAGTGCAACATCATCAAGTTCGCTCCTGCGTCTCGCCAAATCACTGAGACTGGGAGCATCCACAAGTTCAAGCGTATAGAAATTCACACCCAATTCCTGATCGCACTCATACACGAGCGAAATCGCGGGGTGATTCACTGACGCACGCGCGCTAGCTTCATTTACAAAACCCTGCACCCAGTTGATATCTCTGCGGTGTTTGCGGTAGAGAGTCTTGAGAGCTACTCGCCTGCCAATCGAAGTCTGTTCAGCTTCGTACAGAGCAAAATCAGCATCGCGCTGAATCTCTCGCAACAACTTATAGTCACCCAATCGGGTGCCTACTGGCAAAGCATCTTCTGGCAACTGCACTGGAGTCGATTCCATCTTTGGCAATGGCTCAGCCGTCGGCTCGCTGCTGGGTGACGTCTCAATATCAGGCGGAGGCGAACTGACTGGCACCCCGGCTCCGGCTTCATCACTCTGATCATCGCTGGACGTTGTCTCTTCAGATTTACCGCTCACCGCCACATCAAACCATTCGATGAGAATCCCGCGATTCATCGGTTTAAAAAACAACTGCTCGTACTCATGTACCCTGGGATAAAATTCGGTCATGTCTTCGCGACTTGCAAAGACACTCGGGAAAAGCCCCATCTCCGCATGGAGATGATCCCGAAGATCCAAAATCTCTCCACCAGTTTCCGGGGAGATGCCGGCTATCATCAGAGATACCCCTCCTATCTCCTGAGCCTTCTCCCAGGCATCCGAAGCATTGGAAGCCTCAATAAAGTGAGCCTTTCTAGCCTCCAAAATAGACATGACATCAGCCCTGTCTTCATCCGAAGGATCTATAATGAGTACCACACGGTCAGTCTTCATAAACAGTTTCTAAAATTGGGGAGCATCAGGAAACAGCGCATTTTCCGGCCCTATCGGCCCTGAGGGTGCTTCCAAGTCATATTCCACTTCATTCATCCTCACATCCGCGATGTCTTCCGGCATCAACACCCTATCCTGTAACCGATCATGATAGTAAAGTTCAATGGCATATCCATAATATTTGCGTTCTCCCAACTCGCGAGCCTGCTCTTCCGAAAAGATTGGCTGGTTGTAGATCACCAGAATTTCCTCAGTCCCGTTGATCTGCCAGTCGTAAGGTTCAGTAGGATACAAATAAGAAGTGTCAGCAGTTGAGGTTTCAACGCGCTTGCCATCGACCTGATCGTAGAAGTAGACCAGCAAAGACAAATCGGCCCCATTCGGTCGGAGGGCCACATCAGCATCAATCACAATCCTCAGAGAGACTCGCTGCCCCTCCGCTCCAGGACTCTGCTCATCCACCTTGATCTCGCCGATGCTCATCACCTGACGATCCGATGCCGCCGGCACCTCCCTCTCTCCCTGCAACTGTCTTTTCGCCAAGTCGTAATAGGCTCCTCCCCGCACTGGGCCTAGAGCCAGCAATTGCTCCCAGTACGACTCCGCCTTGGCGTCGAGCCCCATCTGGCTAAAGGTTGCGGCCATCCCACCGAGTATCCGAGGGTGCTCAGGCAGAGCGGCCTCCGCTTCTCGGAGAGCCTGAAGAGCACTCGGCATATTCCCTGCAGCCCGCAATTCTTCTCCGGTTGATACCAGGCGCTCCAGAATCGAATCCTCAATTCTCGCCGAAGTGAAAGCTGCCTCGGTAAGGGACTCCGATAGAGACGGTCCAGCATCCTCAGGCCCATAAAAGGAAGGCTCAGGCAAAACCGGGGCGCCCGAAGCTGCCATTTCTTGAAAGGTCGAGTCGAACTCCCCTAGGCGTTTGTCCCCCTGATCATCGCCTGGAGCTGACAGCAGGTCAGCTTCGGCGATCTGAATATCACGCGCCGAATTCAACGGGTGTGGTTTGACAATGGGTGCTACGGCAGCCTGTCCTCCCATCGTATGCACTGACCCTTCAGAAATCGGAGGAGCAAAGATCCCTAAAGATCCACCTGCGGCGACTTCAGGCATAGAACCACCGGCATTCAGGTGTCGGGGGACGGAACGCGAAAACACAGCCCAGACAACTGCAAACAGCTGAATGGAAGCGACCAGTCCCACCATCCACATGGCGGTATTAAAAGTTCGGCCATAGTCCGGCCGGTTCGATAACATGTTTTCTGCCATACGTGCACTCATCCGGGTTGGCCCGTTTCCTCAGCCCTCCATCACTTTGCCGATACGCACAAAAGATACCCGAACTGCCTCCGTTTTCAACAGTTCCCCTTCACGTCACAAGTACCTGACAACCAAGGTAAGTAGATTTTCAAAAAAGTACTCAACATCCTGACATTTCAACGGTAGACTTCAAAGTCTGCAGCTCACATTGAATGGGCTGGGACCCCAATCTGTTAACTTCAAACGACCTTTACCGTGAGTAGCCATCTATCCAGCGATATCCAGATCGAAGGTGATCTGAACTGTTCCACTGATCTCATCTTTGATGGATCAATTACCGGGAATATCAATTCAAAGGGGAGTCTCACGATCGGGCAGAATGCTTCGGTCCAGGGCGACCTCAAAGCCGAAAAGGCCGTCATTGAAGGAAAAGTGACCGGCAACGGGGATTTCAATTCCTGCCGCCTTTCACCTACCTCCGTGATTTCAGGAGCCGTGAGCACCGTCAGTCTTCAGATGGAAGAAGGCGCTTCACTCGAAGGGCAGTGCAAGGTGGGCAAAGCCAAGGCCTGAACCGCACCGATTATCTCGCCCCCCCCTGAAAGAGCCCCGGTAATAGGCCCGGGGCTTTTTTGTATCCCGCAGGTCCCGGCATTGTCGGACCGCGTCTTCCAGCTGTATAGAGCTATGCGTAGTCGTCCAGAATCAGCGACACCCAGACAACGATTGCAGTCAGCCAAACCAGCAACCAGGTGACCGACAAGCCCATTGCAATCCACCAACGGGCATGGCTTCTCGGAACGAAGGCAGCACTCTCTCTCCGGTGACGAAGCAGCAGAAACAGCGCAATGGGAGCAGTGAACAAAGTGAGAGGGGCCAGCCAGGTCACGAGTGCCAGAGCCCGATTGTCATACAGCTGAGCACGACCAACAAAGTTCACCTGCTGTTCCTCCTCTCTAAGACGATAGAGACAGGGAAGGCAGAAGTCTCCGTCCCCCCATCGAACGGCCGCCCGAGGAGACATCAGACACCCACATTCGTCGCAGACTTTCCCGGCCTTGAGATCAGGATAAAACGAGCAGACCGCTTCACCCTCCGCTGCTGGAGTCGCATCAATTTCGGAAGCCCTCTCCCTGAAAAGCCGGGGAAAAACCGTCACTCTGATTTCACTGTGACAAACAGGGCACTTCTCCTCAAGGCGATCAAGTGACCGATTCACATTCAGCTGATTCCGACAAGTGGGACATTGCAAAGTTGAAAGTGAACTATCGGCTCCTGTTTCCATACTAACACAAACTCACTGCTATCTCTTCACGACCCGTGTTCCTGCAATCCTATCATGCAAGGCCCGCCTCTCATCGTCGAATGCAGCCATCCAATAGACCGCACTGCAAAGGGCCAGCAACCCACCATACACAAACATCCCTGTCATCATCGCCATGACCATTGTGGCTGCAGCATCCGAATCTCTTGAAACTGCGGCAATGCCACCAATCACCAGCGCGAACCCAATCGTCGACGGACCCCACACCAGAAGACCGTTCAGCGGCTTTTTGACAAGCCACCGCACAAACGCGCGCTTATATGTCAGCCGAGTTCCGTCCGGATTCACCACCTTGGCACCAATCACGATTTTTCCCAGGGTCCCCTGATACTTTCCTACCATCCACGTCTCATAAAAAATACTGATCCCGAGAATTCCTATCAGGCCAATCCCGTAGGCCACACCCATCGCAATCGTAAAACCCAGTCCAAAATCCTCAGCGGATGTCTCAGTGGCTGCCCCACTGCTAAAGATCACAACATAGTATGGTATCATACAGATCCAGGAGGGAACCATCTTGATCAAATAGTCGAGAAGAGAGGAAAGCGAACGCCACCAGAATCCGATGTAATCCAAATGATTCGCAGTCGCATCCACAATATCGACCGTGCCATGCTCCATCATTTTCTGAACAAATTCATCCTTGTGCTCCAATCCCACCAAAGCTTCGCCATAGGGAATTAATTCCTCCACGGGATACACCCGGCCGGAGGAGGCACACACGCCCAAACGCACGGGCACTCCCTCATCCGATTCACCGAACAACAGATCGGCAACCGTTCCAAATGGGGCCCACTCCTCCATCCCGTCTCTCCACACTAGAGATTTCGCGGTGACTTCACCGTCGCGATTGAGACCTAACAAGGCCTCACTATTGATCGGCCCCTGTTGAGCGGCCTCCAGATCGGTGTAGAACCATTTCACCATACGCTTACCAGTCTTGGATGAATGAAATCGCACTTCAAGTCAAAATCATTCCTGATGAAATCACATCCACTTCATCCACCTTGCACCGGTGGCATCAGGGCAAGTTCATCTCCGGACTTCACCGCCGTTTCACGCTCAGCATATTCTCCATTCAATGCGATGAGGAGGCGTCCATCCCACGCTCCAATATCCGGAAACCGCTCATAGACAATCCCTATGACATCTTTGACCAAAGGCGTCTCATTCTCGACCTCAACATCGATACTTTCAGCCTTAGCAAGATCCCGAAGAATCGAAAAAATCAGTACAGTAATTTTCATTCCGTTGACTGGATGTAACTCGGCTTCAGAACGCCGACAACAGGAAGGTTTCGGTAATGACCTTGATAATCCAGTCCGTAACCTACCACAAACTCATTCCCCACTTCGAAGCCAACATAGTCAGCCTCCACAGCTACGTCCCTTTCAACGCGCTTTGACAGCAGGACAGCAGACCTGATCGATCGGGGACTGCATTCCACCTTCAGCTTCGCACTGACAGCCGCCAGGGTTCGGCCGGAGTCCAGAATGTCATCTAGAAGCAGCACGTCTCGATCTCGAATATCCGGTAAATAGTTCTGCTGAAACTTAACCTCCCCCGAACTCTCCGTGCCTCCGTGATAACTGGCCACGGAAATCGAATCCAACTGAAGCGGCAGATGAATTTCCCTGATCAAATCAGCCATGAATAGCGCTCCACCCTGAAGAACTGCAATAATTGACAATCCTCCACGGGCATAGTCGCGTGTGATTTCAGCCCCCATCTCTGCAACCCGGTCACGAATCTGCCCTCGATCAAACAGCACCTTTTCCAGGTGGGAATGCATATTGGCTGAAGCTGGATCCATCGCGTCAGCAGACAGCTAGCCACGAACCGATTCAACCGAATTCTTAGCGCACCCGGTCGGCGGGCCCGGTCATCAAACTCAGCCATCTGAGCCATCTGAGCCATCTGAGCCATCTGAGCCATCTGAGCCATCTGAGCCATCTGAGTCACCAAAATTTCGATGCGGGATTCCGAAACACACAAAAACGCCCCCGGGATTGAATCCGGAGGCGCCGCTAAAATCGCTTAAAAGTGGGAGTGTCTTTGAATCTCGGTAAGCTTGATGAATGTGTTCCGTGTGATTGAGGAAACCGTTAAAGTCTCCCCCACAAGCTTATCGTGATCCCAAAAACTCTCGCAACTGTGAATAAATTGGTTGAATGGCTTCCTCTTGGCCGCTTGCCTGAGCTTCCATGATCTCAGTGATGCTTTCGGCGATAGAATTGCGAAGGCGGGTCACCATCTCGATTCCCTTTCGAGTAATCTGGACCATCACCTTGCGGCGATCATCAGCAGCATGAAGGCGCTGCACATATCCCAGTTTTTCGAGGCGATCAACCAGGCCAGTAGCGGCGGCCGTCGAATGTCCCATCTTCTTTGAGATGTCTGTCATCGTGAGGTAGTCCTCATTGGCCAGATAGCCCAGTAGAAAGAATTGGGCGTATGAAACGCTTCCTTCGTTAAGCTCTTTTGATAGATCAAGTAGAAAGGATCGCTGTGCGAACATGATAAAGTCCGCCAGCCGATCGGCATTTTGATCAACTCCTGCTGTTTTTTCTTCAGTTACTTCCATGGTGTCTCCTCCTAGCGATTATAGTTTTTATGAAAACTGTTAGTAATTTAAACACTCCTAAATGCCTTATGCAACCTTTTTATTAGATTTATCATAATTATTATATATCAAAACCCTTTAGATTACATAAATTTACTAAATAGTTTCCCATATTTTTTGAATTTCGCAATATTAAATTGTAAATCTGCGTTAATTTTCAAATTTGCAAGGTAGTCGCTAGATTTGCCCTGCTCGGCTATCACCCGGTCCTCCCCACGAATTCGGGTGAATCCTGCTCAGCAAACCTGTAACATCTCTCTCAAAGGCGTATTGAGAGAGCCTCAACGCCCTATCCCATCCTTTTTCTCCATGAGATTTGTTCTGACTGATGAGTTTTGGGGCCTCGATGCCCTGACCCCCGCCGAATGGCTCACTATTGCCGACCTCCCCTCCATCGCTGCCGGTGAGTCTTTTTCTGAGAGCACTCGGGCCAGACTGTTCCCATCTCCTTTTGCGCCTGACGCACTGCTGGAAGAAGACACTTTGACCAATATTGAAGACTGGCAGCAATACGTTCAACCTGATCTTAAGGATACGTTTGTCAGTGCACGAGACTTGGTCAGCCAGGATCTCGAAGCCGTCGAGACTATTGACGCGAATGATTTCCTTGAGCCCGAGCAAATCAAAATGGCCGGAGGAGTAGCGGAGCTACGACGACTACGAGTGCCCTTGGATCATGCGGACTCCTGGTACAGCGTTCTCAATCAGGCACGCCTGCTAATGAACGAAGAATACGAACTGGCGGAATCCGACGATCGACTCCTTCTTCAACTGCAAAAGGCTGAGACCATTGATCAGGCCCGGATTCTCATGCTGGCTCAATATGAGCTTTATTCTGCCGTTCAGAGCATTCTGGTAGAGAATGTCATGGAACTTTGACCCTAATAATCATGCCACTCAATGAGCTACAGACTGAAGACGGCCGTTGGAGGCTGATTGGATCCGGCACTTCACCTGAAGAAATAGCGGCAACTGAGCACTTTGACTCACTGATGGCAGCGGCCCGGGAAGTCCGACTAAACGCTTACTCCCCCTATTCAAAGTTTGCCGTGGGCGCTGCCGTTCTCATGGGAGGACGAATATATGCAGGCTGCAACGTAGAAAATGCCAGCTACGGAGGTACCATCTGCGCGGAAAGATCAGCGATCTTCGCTGGTGTGGCAAACGGACATCAGGTCATCGATGCAGTCGCAGTCACCACCGGGGCCTTAACTGACACTCCCCTGGAAGCACGATCTCCATGCGGATTATGCCGTCAGGTGATTTCTGAGTTTGCTACCAACGAAGTACCAATTCTCCTTGATCGAGAGGGCACCGACCACACTCGCTATCTGGGAGACATAATCCCATTCGGTCAGCTGCACCCCTGGGGATTCAGTTTAGATATGTGAAATCCGCTGCCTCTCCTTGCCTCAATCGGCCTGATCTGAGAGCTCTTTGGCACTCCTGTCATCGCCCGCTATATCGGCAAATTCGACACGTGATCTTGCGGCTTCGCTACGCCCCACTGCCAGCACATCAGCATCTGCGACCTTTTTGAGCGGAGTGTAGCTAGGGTGATGTGACTCTTTGTACGGATTATTTTCAGCTGAATTGTAACAGCAAATCATGGCCCAGCGGGGATCCGCCGAATTGTTCGGGCCAGAGCAGTGCAAAGTGTTTGAGTGAAAAAAGACGGCATCACCCGCCTCCATTTCCGCATGGATCAGATCAAGTCTCTTTGTCGCTTCGTTGACCCGCTCAATGTCCGCTCCCGCCTGTTCACCTTTAAGGACATGATTGATTCGCCCCATTCGTTGCGACCCTTTTAACAATTGCAGACATCCATTTTCACGAGTCGCAGGATCAACCGCAATCATCACGCTGCAGAGATCAGGAAACAGCAGCCCATTCTGGTACCAATAGCCGTAATCCTGGTGCCACGCCCAGGCGCCTCCGGTCAGAGCATCCTTCAGAACCATCTTAGAGTGATAGTGGTAAACCTCACCCCCGATGAGCTGCTCCACCGAGTTCACCAGTTTCTGACACCTGGCGAACATTCCATAAATACCGTCACCTGGATGATTCCACAGCGACAACCTCACTCGGTTTCCCTCTCCGTCATCCAATGCAGTGGCAGCCCCGTCAAGTGCGCTGTCGTTCTTCGCGGTTGCCCTGAGCAAATCCACTTCTTCCGGATCAAAGAGGCCCCGCCGAATCACATACCCATCTCTGTGATAGGAGGAAATCTCATCAAGTGTGAATAAAGCGCTCATTCCGAAAGCATGTCGGAACCACAGAATAATGCAATCTTGGCCCCCAATTCGCCTTTTTTATAATATTTGGCATTTCATTCTTGAAAATTTTATCAAAAACGACTATTAATTATGAAAATTAGAACTCCTCATGATGATTCGCCTGATTTTCTCCCTCACTGCCAAATTTGGCCTTTTTGTTTTATCCGCCGCATTTGGCATGGGATCCTACCTCCTGGTTCGAGGAGCAGGCGGCGAAAACACCGAACAAAATGCAGCGGCATTGCTAGCCATGGATTCCTTCGCCTATCGCCAGGAGATTCCGTTTGATGCCGAGCCAGTTCTTCTCGCCAAGGCCGAAATGCCAGTGGATCTTAGCGGAGATGCTCTTGGCGTAGTCTACATTTTGGAGAAGGATGGCGATATCATCCGAGTCGCTCCAGGAGATGGCACACTTTCAGTCTCTACCAAATATGCCAGCCTTGCTGACGAATCCACTGAGTCCGACCTTGGTTTTTCTGCTCTCGCGTTTCATCCTGACTTTCTAGTCAAAGACAGCCCCGGTTTCGGTAAGTTCTATACAGTTGTTGCTGAAGCCTCAGAATCTGGAAATCCCGACTTCATTCCTGAATTTGGTCACATGGCAGAACATCATCAAGATGTGATCTACGAATATATTACCCCCTTTCCACTCGCCGCGAACTTCAAAGGAGGTCGGCGCGAAGTCCTTCGATTCAGCCAACCCGGACCAAAAAACAATCTCGACAGCCTTGCCTTTGATCAATTCGGCTTTCTCTATCTAGCTATTGGAGATGGTGCTGCGGCCGAGGTTGGTCGCCAAAGCCCCTCACGAAATGCCTCATCACTAACCAGCGCCTACGGAAAAGTTCTCCGCATTGACCCAACCGGACACAATTCCAACAACGGAGCCTACGGCGTACCCGACTCCAATCCCTTTAAAATGGTAACTGACGCCCTCCCAGAACTCTGGGCTTTTGGGCTCAGGGCTCCCCACAGCCTCCATTTTGACCCATTTCACCGCAGGCTCTGCATTGGTGAGTCAGCCATCAACGGCACCGAAGAAATCAACCTCAGCGAATTCGGTGGCGAGCATTTCGGATGGGATCTCAATGAGGGGTCCAAATTTTTCAAGTTAGCCGCTCAAACGGCATTGGCTGAATTCGTGACAGCACCGAAACTCACGATGAACCGCCAGTCTGGAATTGTCGGTCGCAATACCGGAAACATTGTTTACCGGGGTGAAAGTTTTCCCTCACTGGCTGGAAAATTAATTTTCGCCAGCCACGATGGCCAGCTGATGGCCTGCGATCCAGTGGAAGGATCCAGGCAAGGATCCAGGCAAGGATCCCCACTCCGCGCCCTCGACTTAGGCAACCTGAGTCAACGTGAATTCAGCGCACTGCGCACTACACCTATGGGCGAGCTCGTTATCCTCTGTGAAGACGGCAGTGTATTTGAAATGAGAAAGAGCCAGAAGATCGGAAGCGGGAAGTCGCGCAAGCGCCCGCTCTACTGCCTAAACGCTCGCTCCATTTCGAGCGAAAGCTAAGACACGCAGCAAGAGGAAGGCCAACTCAAAACTCAGCCGATCCCGGAGTTCTTGGGAATGGGATGACATCCCTTATATTGGCCACTCCGGTCACAAACATGAGCAGGCGTTCAAACCCCAGCCCAAATCCGGCATGAGGCACTGAACCGTAACGTCGAAGATCAAGGTACCAGTCGTAGTCTTCCTCATTCAAATCGTGCTCCTTCAGGTTTTTCCTCAAAACGTCGAGCCGCTCCTCCCGTTGGCTACCGCCCACAATCTCACCAATCCCGGGAACTAGAAGATCCATAGCAGCAACGGTTTTGCCGTCATCGTTCTGCCTCATGTAGAAGGGTTTGATCTCGCGAGGGTAGTTGTAAACGGTTGTCGGACAACGAAAGTGAGACTCGGTTAGATAACGTTCATGCTCAGACTGGAGGTTTATTCCGTAGCTAATTGGAAACTCAAATTTCTGCCCACTGTTCAGCAGTAACTCCACAGCGTCGGTGTAGCTGATTCTCTCAAAAGAGCGATCCCTGACCAACTCCAACCGCTCGATTAGCCCCTTGTCCACAAACCGGCCAAAGAAGGCCAAATCGTCAGCACAATTCTCAAGAGCGTCGGTGACGAGATATTTCATCATCTCCTCAGCCATGTCCATATCAGCACTGAGATCGCAAAACGCCATCTCTGGTTCGATCATCCAAAATTCGGAGGCGTGCCGTGAAGTGTGTGAGTTCTCAGCGCGGAAGGTCGGCCCGAAAGTATAGATGTCAGACAGCGCACTGGCGAAGGTCTCTCCCTCCAGCTGACCACTCACCGTAAGATACGAGGGTTTACCAAAAAACTCGTCATCGCCTAGACGAATTTCTTTCCCATCCATGGTGACGACGCGGAACATCTCACCCGCGCCCTCACAGTCTGAAGCCGTAATCACGGGAGTGTGAACATTAACAAAACCCCGATCCTGAAAGAACTGATGAATCGCGTAGGCCATCCGGCTCCGCACCCTGAAAACTGCACCAAAAAGATTAGATCGAGGTCTCAGATGCGCGATAGAGCGAAGGAACTCCATCGAGTGGCCTTTCTTCTGGAGCGGGAAATCTTCCGCTGATGCTCCAATCATCGATACAGATTCCGCCTGCATCTCCCAACTCTGACCTTTGCCCTGCGATTCAACCACTCGCCCGGTTACGGATACAGAAGCACCTGTAGTCAGGGGAATCACGGATTCGTCATAGCCCTCCAGGGAGGCATCAGCCACGATCTGAAAATTGGCTAAACAGCTTCCATCGTTGATCTCGATAAACGAAAACGTCTTCGAATCACGCTTGGTTCGAACCCAGCCTTTTACTTGAATCAAGCCAGGGGAAGTTTCGCTCTTAAGAATTTTGACAATCGGAGTTCGGGCCATCGAGTCCAGTATCGAAACCGGTACTCAAATATCAACCGGTTTCAGGGATTAACGTCCGTATCCTCCAATACGTATCGAAACCCGTAAAAGTCCTCACGGGTATCCACAGGCACCGCATTTCGGTATGAAACGGCCAGCAATTCCTTTTCGTATGTATTCCAACCTCCGCCGCGAACTACCCCGAGGTTGTCATTCCCTTCCTGATACGGATCTCGAACCCACTCCCATACATTTCCGTTCAAATCGTACAACCCCGTCGGCAGCGGCGAAAAGCTCCCTCCCGGTGAGGTGGTCGGGAAACCATCATTGTACCCTTCAATCACGTAACTACGAAGGACTCCAGCGGCAGCAAGGTCAGCAAAATTGCCCGCTCCAAGCACGGGAGGCCATTCCTCTCCCCATCCAAATTTCGCTGTACCCATCCTGCCCCGCTCCTCCGGAGTCGTCCCTGTTTCAACGCCTTCACCGGCAAATTGGCTCCATTCAAGATCAGTCGGCAACCGGTATCGCTGCGTCGACCTGATCATTCTGTGCGATCTCTCGCGCAAGGTCAGCCATTCGCAAAATGCTTCCGCTTCATTCCGCGTCACCCCCACCACAGGATGATTCAATGCCTGGGCGATCCCTGTCAAAGGCATCAAAATCTGCATCTCGGTCACGTACTCGCGAAAGTCCCTGACCTGCGTTTCGTAATCCGCCACCATCACCTTTCCAATGGGGGTCAATTGCATTCCCTGACTGTTGATCCAGGCCCTCCCAAAAACCACCGAAGCATCCCGCCTCAGTTCCACGAATTCCGGCACAGCCTCTGCATTGACTAATAATCCTGAAACTTCCGCCACCTCAAATCCTGGGTATTCGATTTGGATCGAGTATGGCCCCTGACGGATATCACTCAAAACCATCGGAGTTTTTCCAATCACGAAACCATCCCGAATCACTTTGGCGCCAGTCGGTTCGGAATTCAGGATCAAGGTTCCCACTCGGTCATCAATCACCAGTTTAAAGGCATAGTCTCGTGTCGCCTCCGAACTCGAAACAGGTCGATAATAGATTCCTTTTCCGAGGTAACCGCTTTCCCTGTCTTTACGAGAAACCCAATCACAAAAGGCCCAGCGCCCCGCCTCATCACGGACCTGAACAATCCCATTCGGGGCCGAAACCGGAATCGCCAGTCCGGCCTCATTCATAAAATGGTCAAACACCTGAAACGAAACACTCTCTTCCGTGGAATGCCCCCCTTCCTCATCCGCCTTGAAGACCAATCCAATCGAGTTCACCCAGGGACTTCCCAAAATGGGGCTCCGGTCGAACAGCATAGGGGCACTTACGATTCGAAATCCCTCCTTCACTTCATCGGAGAACAAATAATCATGATAACCGGGGGATTTTAGAGTCACCTCTACAGGCCCTAGCTCAAATTCGAGAGGCCTCGGAGTAATCCCCACTTCTTCTCCATTGATCCAGACCGTAGCTCCACTCGGCTGGCTCATCAATTTCACCTGTCCTTTGACCACATTCGCCACAATCGGAGTCTCGTCCTCGTCAGGCTCCTCTCCGGGCTCTGATTCCCCTTTGTCGTCAGCCATCTCCGGAACAATTTCGCTTTCGTTAGGAGCACTGTCAGGATCAGTGTTAACTTCATCCTTAATTACAACTATTTCGTCAATCGACTCAGCGTCAATTCCCGGATCAATCAGAGTGAACCCTGAATCACCGGAAGACTCAGACGGATCGGCCGACTCGTCAGTGGAATCAGCTTCACCCGGCATGGTCTCGATCACATCTGGCCTGACAAAGGGAATATCATCATCAGTGATCCCCTCCTGCATCTGGTCCTGAGTCGCCAAGAGGTCGGAGTTTGTTTCATTAAATTTCTGCCTATCCTTCCAGACCCAGAATACTCCAATACCAACAGCTCCCAGAACGGCTACCGCGACAATCGGCAATATCACTCGAGCTACCTTCCTTCTCGATCCGCCACGACGGGAGCCGCTTGAATTCACCACATCTCGCAGAGCCCGGGCCAACGCCGGTGCCGAATCATACCTCTTTTTCGGATCCGGGGATCCCGCACGGCAGATCACATTGTTCAGCGCCCGCCACTCGTCACGGTTGACGGTAGGAGGGATCTCCAGATTCGTCGGAAGCTCAGGGAAATCGAGACGGTCCTTTTTCGTGTGCGCTTCGTACAACACCATGGCGAGAGAATAAAGATCCGCCGAACTCGTTCCCGGCCCCTCCGGCGGCACGTATCCTTCGGTACCCACGTAGGTGCGTTGACCCGTCTGGGCGACCAATCCCACATCAGCCAGCTTGGGGGCCCCATTCACAAAAATTATGTTCGACGGCTTCACGTCGCGATGAGTCAATCCGGCTGCATGAAGGTGGCCCAGACCATTCGCAAGAGACATCCCCAGTTTGACGCAATCATACACTGAGTGCCCATTTCCCCGGCGCAGTTCGGAAGTCAGCGTCTTCGCCTTATAGGACTCCGGGTCGATTTCATCTTGCTCGCCATTCTCATCGTCGGCGAGTTCCATCACATAATAATAGAACCCTCCTTCATCATCCCTTCCCACGTGAAGCACATCCACTAGTCCCGGATGATCTTTAGAAACCTGCTCATACCTTTGGATCCCTTCGAATTCGCGCTCGAAGGTCCTCTCATACTCAAAATCCTCTCGGCTGACTATCTTGACCGCCCGGTACATGCCGGTAACAGATCGAGCCAAAAAGACTTCCCCATAAGCACCCCCGCCAATACGGCCGAGGATTTCAAAATTGGGGATCGATGGACTATGTGAAGAATCAGGGATGCTGAAATTTAATCGAATCCAGCATGGTTTCCACCGCTAAGAAACCCCATCGAACTCTGCCAGGCGATCAAATCGGCTAATTTGACTCCAGGAGACGATCATTTTCTCCGAGTTCAGGCAATTCTGCATGAAGCAAAATCTCAAAAACCGTATCCGACGAAATTTCCTTCCCGGCCCATCCTGATGCCTGAAGGCTCTCAACGCCCGAACTCAAGTCGCCTACCCGGTGTCCAAACCCCCAGCCCCCATAAGTAAATCGCGTCTCAACATCATTCGGACAGGTTTCAGAAAACACTCCCAAGTGATTCGCGCCATAAAACAATTCATTGGAAGCATTAAACCCAGCTGGATCGCCATTTCCGCCACTGGTGAGACCTCCGGTATGGAAAGAGACAAACACACGCTCTCCCGTATCCAGTCGTTTGATCGAAATCCACCGCGCCCACTCAGGTGCCTCCTCAAGCCCCCGCGATCGACAATTCGCTCCTCGATACACGGTTTTGCCCCATATGCCTACATCGTTGGAGCGAAATAAAAGTACCGGACCTTCCTCGGGAATCGGAGCTGAGACTTCGACCTCAGCTTCATCGAGTGTCGCTCCGTTCTCGCTCCACTCAGACACCAACGCAGCTGGTCGAAATCCATCATCAGGCTGCGTCCCCTCCGCAGACTCTTCACTGGGCTCAGAAACCACCGGCGCCTCGACGATCTCTTCATCTTCATCAGAAATCCCCGCGAGCACACGCAACAATCCATCCACCTGACTAGACAACGGCTTAGCGGGTGCCGCTTCGAGGGATACAGTCACCGCGCCATCAACCAAAAGTATCTGGCGCAGCGGCTCAAACTCTGCCTCCTGACCCGCCGCAAGAATATCTCGAATCCCGCGGTCTGATTCATCCGTGAGGACCGACCAGCTCGCGTTCAATTCAGCCGCGACCTCTCGAATTTGTTCAAGGCGGCTGATGAGATCGTCCTTTATTTCCAATAGTCGAACCTGCTTTTCAACAAGCTCAGACTCCAAGTCATAGACCAGGCTACTGACAGACCGCAGATCCTCTCTGACACCTTTCAACCGATCTACCTGAGTTCCTGCCATTTCGAGACAGGCATCCACGGCTTCAGGCCGAGGCGCACCCTGCTCCTTAAGCTGATTGAGTCGGTCCGACACCAAACTAAGCCGGGACACATCTGCACCCGCCCGGCCCCGCATCAACCGGATAGATTCACCCAAACGAAATAATCGGGATCTCACGTCCGTTTCCGTTCCGCCATGGCTCGCAGACAATTCAGTCAAATAACGCTCGACCCGCAAGCCTCTTTCAACCTCCTGACGCTCAACAAGAATCAGTTTCTCATGACGCCACTGCAGTTCCTGAGTCGCATCGACATCCGGCTTTTCAACTTCCTTCTTAGTCGCCACAGGGCGTCCCACCAGCCAACCGATGAGCAGACCAAAGAAGCCCGCTCCGACTATAACCAGAGACACTGGAGTCGTTAAGGACTCCTCCAAAAAATGTATCCACTCTCCCATTTGCAGAAAATCAGTAGTCTCTCCAACGCCAACTGGCAGGTCGGCAGTATAAAAGGAGGCTGACTGATCTAAAATTTACTGTATGCCCCATACTTTCAGGCAAGATCTGCCCCTAGCCAAGATAATAATCGCGATGAGTCATTCACACTTTTTGAAACATCGATTCCGTTTCGGGGTATTACCTTATGAAGCCCAATTTCGAGATTGTCGGGCAAAATATTTACCGATACGATTCGCCCCATGAAAATCCCTTCAATCCTGCTCATCCTCGGATTAACAACATCTGCTGTCACGGCAACTGATCTGACCCCCAGCCAAATCGAGTCAATCAAAACCAAGATCGAGTCCCTGAAGGAGAGCCTCGACAGCCACCTTTCGGCACGCAACAGCAACGCCGGTCAAATATTCGCGTCAGCAGCAGCCGATCCCAAAGCCGCTTTAACCCTTTACCTGAACAGCCACAAAACTGTTGAATTTGATCGCGAGGGTCGCCCCGACTCAGATTTCCGCGCTTGGAAAGATGGTCAGGAAGACCGCATTAAGAACGCTCCGTTCATCGAGTCCCTCCGCATGCAGCTTCACTATCTGGCCCTGAGTTGCCAGGCAGCTGAGTCGAAAGAAATTGATACCGTGTTTGGCCCGCTTCTGAGCTACGTCGATGGTCTCAGCCGATTGGAGGAAATGCCGACCAATGCTCTCACCAGTTCGGTAGCCAATTCCATATTCTCGCAAGCTTACAACCTGAACAACCTGCTCGGCTCAAACCCGAATTGGGAATCAACCCCTTTCAACATCGGGGGCATTTATGAGAAGACTATTTTCCCCTACTTACGCGAGGAAAAGCCGGAAACACTTATGACCGCTTGGGACAAGCGTATTGAGCAACAATCCCGAATCGTCGCCATGATTCAGGCACGTAAGGATGAAGAGCTTCGGGGTATGGACCGGGATCAAGAGAGAAGAGCCAGAGGAAATCAAGATCGCCAGGGAGGTATGATGGGGGGCCTCGATCAGGATGATTACATCGCAAAAACACTTCCCCGCCTCAAGTGGGGCAAATTAAAGGACCAATTTCTCCATGTCGATTCAGTGATGGGTGCCAAGGCTATGCTGGACTATGTAGAAGCTCATCTCACCCATGAGTTAGGAGAGGAATTCTTCAAAGAGTTCACCACGTTGATTGCTGAATACAGCGCCACCGGTTCAGGCGCACTCCCCGGCGAGTTCGATAGTAACTGATTTATTATCCCGAGTTGTTCAACTCCCCCCCTGCCTCCATGAAAAGCATCCTATTGCTTGGTATTCTCATCGCTGCTGCTGCTAGCCAGGCCGCACCGCCTCCCCCTCCTGAGAAGGTCGTCACTCTTGAGGTCGGAGCAATGGCCCCCGGTTTTGATCTACCCGGAGTCGATGGGGAAAATCATCAGCTTTCCGAGTACGACGAAGCCAGTGTTCTGGCGGTTCTCTTCACCTGCAACCACTGCCCTAGCGCACAAGGAGCCGAATCCCGGGTGAAATCCATCGTCGCAGACTACGCTGACCAGAGCTTTCAGCTGATCGCCATTTCTCCAAACGACCCCCAATCAGTTCGCCTCAACGAACTGGGATATTCCGTCTACGGCGATACTCTCGACGACATGAAAAAGCATGCCGTGGACAATGGATTCAACTTTCCCTATCTCTACGACGGCGACACTCAAAGTGTCACCGCGGCCTATGGAGCAATGGCCACTCCACATATTTTCATATTCGATCAGACACGCAAGCTCCGCTACGTCGGCCGCATCGACGACTCTAAGTATGGTGATCCGTCCGGCATCAAATCACACGATGCCCGCATCACAATTGATGCGCTTCTCGCCAATAAAGAAGTCCCGGTCACCTCAACCCGAGCACACGGATGCTCTACGAAATGGGCCTACAAGCGAGACCTCGTCACAAACTACAACCAAGAGTTCGAGGCAAAAGAAGTCACCATCGAACCTATCGATGTCGAAGGTATCACCAAGCTGAGAGCCAACTCCACTCAGAAGCTTCGCTTGATCAATCTCTGGGCCACCTGGTGCGGCCCCTGTATCGGTGAAATGCCCCACCTTGTCGAAATCGGACGCCAATTCGAGAACCGCGACTTTGACATGATCACCATTTGCGCCGATTCCGATGAAGCAATGGACAAGGCCGGCACTCTCCTGCAGCGACTCCACGCCGCTATGCCCCGACTAACTGAAGCATCAGTGAAAGAAGAGAACCGAAGCACCAATAATTACCTGTTTAACGGCGAAACCGACTCGCTCGCAGAAGCACTCGATCCTGAATGGCAAGGCACCCTGCCTCACACTATCATTATTGAACCGGGCGGAGAAATCATGTATCGCCAATCCGGCGAGATTGATCCTACAGAAGTGAAGCGGATCATCGTCGAAAAACTTGGCCGCTTCTATTCCGCCGATTAAATCAGGTCTGACCAACTAGCTCACGAGAGCCTTTAGATCCCACCCCTCACGGTAGTCCCGGGTCAGCCACTGGTTGGCCTCATCGTTATTGGTGAACTTCATTTTCTGTGCGTCCCACTTCAACGTTTCTTTCGGAAACCGAATAGCAATACTACCGAGAAGGATCGCCTCGGTCAGCATGCCCCCATATTCAAAACTGTCCGTTGGTTGCTCCTCGAGAATGCATCCATCTATCCAGCCGTGATAGTGATCCAGATCCTCAGCCATCTCATACTCCTCGCTGTATTTGCCTCCATCGAAATAGAGGCGTGGTGCGGCGACATGAGGAATCACAAGGGTCCCTTTCTCCCCGATCAACATGGAACCACTGCGGGGCAACGATTCCCTCTCTGGGAGGTGCGAACCCTTTGTCGATGGGATTCGACCGCCATCATTCCAAGTAATCGTAAGCCGGTCAGAAGCGGTGTATTCCGTCCCCGGTACCGTGAACCGGTAGGTCGTCTGAGCCGGCCACACCTCATCATTCATGCCTGAGTGATCCGCAAAATAGTCATCAGTTGGACCGGTAATTTTCAAGGCCGTGAAAACAGGATCAAAAATATGACATCCAAAATCCCCGATGGCACCTCCTCCGAAATCCTGCCAGTCGCGCCACCCCCATGGAGCGTAGCAGCGATGGTCGCTACAATACGGGCGCATTGGAGCTACTCCGATCCACTTTTCCCAATCGAGAGATTCAGGCACGGGGTCCTCACCCTTCGGGCGTTGGATGTGGCCACTTCGACCGTGCCCCGGAGTGTCAACCCAACTCTCCACCTTGGTTACCTTCCCAATTCGGCCGGACTGAACAATCTCAACAGCCGTTCGGTAAAACTTGTGGGAATGAATTTGATTTCCAAGGCGGGTAATCACACCCGACTCCTTCGCCGCTTTCACGACTTCACGAGCCTCCCATACGGTATGAGTCAGAGGCTTTTGGCAGTAGACATGCTTACCCAGTTTCATGGCGCTGATAGCGCAGTAGGCATGCATGTGATCGGGCGTTGAAACCGTAACCGCATCGATTTCATCACCCTTCTCAGCCAACATCTCGCGAAAATCCTGATAGATCGGAGTCTCAGGACTGAGCTTCTTTACGTTCAAAGTTCGGTTCAAATCCACATCGCAGAAAGCCACATACTGCTGATAGCCATGACTCGACATCGCTCTGATATCACTGAAGCCCTTTCCATCAGATCCGATCGATGCCAGCTGCAGCTTCGAATTTAGATTCTGTCCCCGAACAATAGCGGGGGCAGCAGCGATGAGGGAAGCGGCGGCCGCCCCCTTGAGTAATCCGCGTCGAGTCGTCATGCAGCGATCAAACCGAATCCATCACACTGCGGTCGATGCTGAATCCGGCGCAATTGCGGAAATGAAGGCCTCTCGACGAGACTATCCCTCGTCAGGAACTTCAAACTCTTCGCGCAAGCGGTCCAGTTCAGCTTTGAGTTTGGCCTTCACCTCGGCCATCTCTGGATTGGAATAGACACTTTCCATTTCCTGTGGATCACGCTCTAGATCAAATAACTCCCAGTCGTCGATTCCTTCCTCGGGAAATCTAATCAATTTGTAGCGTCCGTCCGTCACTCCAAAGTGCAGCGGCACCCCATGACCGCCACTTTCGTAGTAGTGATAGTAATGGGACTTTCGCCAGTCGGCCGGCGTCTCTCCCTCGATGACAGGAACAAGCGAATGCCCCTGCATATCTTCAGGAACCGGAGCCCCCGCCACGTCGAGAAAGGTGGGAGAAAAATCAAGATTCGAGACCAGGTCATTCAAGTTGACTGAACCCGGATCCACCTTGCCGGGCCAGCGCACCAGCAACGGTGTGCGAAAGCTCTCTTCATACATCCATCGCTTGTCGAACCAGCCGTGCTCACCGAGATAGAACCCCTGATCCGAGCTGTAAATTACGATCGTATTGTCGGCGAGGCCATTGTCATCCAGATAATCGAGTAACCGCCCCACATTCTCATCCACCGCTTTGACGCAGCGCAGGTAGTTCTTAATATATCTTTGATAATGCCACTTTGTCCGCTCCACCCCGGAAAGATTCGCAGCGAGGAACGCTTCATTTCGAGGCCGAAAAAAGCCGTCAAATTTCTCAAACTGCTCAGGAGTGAACTTGCTTGAATATTTCAACATGAGCCGGGACTCGCCAATGTGATCTGCGATTCCCATTTCGTGGCCTGCAGCAGCCTTGCTACGACCAGAATAGTCATCAAACAAAGTGGGAGGCTCCGGCACTTCGACGTCTTCCAGAAATTCAAAATGCCGAAAGGCCGGCTCCCAGCGCCCATGAGGAGCCTTATGCTGACTCATTAAAAAAAACGGCTTGTCAGGGTCTCGCTGCTCCAACCATTTGATCGATTGATCCGAGATAATATCGGTGGTGTACCCCGTGTGATTTACGTTCTCCCCATTGGTGATCAACATGGGATTGTAGTAATGCCCCTGCCCCTTGAGCACTTCAAAATGATCAAATCCGGTCGGCGCGGACTTCAAATGCCACTTTCCAACGATCGCAGTTTGATAGCCCGCATTTCGAAGCAACTTTGGCGCCGTCTGCTGCGATCCGTCAAAAGTATCATTATTCACCCGAAAGCCGTTGAGATGTGAATACTTTCCGGTCAACACCACTGCCCGCGACGGGCCACAGATGGAATTTGTCACGTAGGCCTTCCGGAAGAGCATTCCCTCCTGAGCAATTCGATCAATATTTGGTGTCGGAGCCAGGCCTGCCAGTGGACCTCCGTAGGCACTGATCGCCTGGGTGGCGTGGTCATCGCAAAAGATAAACAGAATATTGGGCTGCTCCGCAGCATCAACGTTAGTCATCGAGAGTAGCGCCGCAAAAATCGCCGAATATATCCATTTCGTCATACCCCTCCTTACGCGAACACGCATAGACTTGGCAACCGAAACTGAGTAGCTTCATTGCGATGCATCACTCTTCCCCCACCGTTCGCTCACTCACTCAACCCTGTTGGATTATGGCCCTAACCCTGTTGAGTTTGCTCTGCAGCCCCCTCACCGACGCTCAACAAGGGAAGAAAAAGCAAACGGGCCCACCGGAGGGCTCAACCGTTCAGAAAAATATCGTCTTCGCTACCCATGACGGCATTGATCTAGCCCTCGATCTTTACCTTCCCGTTGAAAAATCAGACAAACCGCTGCCCGTCGTCATCTGGGTCCACGGTGGTGGCTGGCTGAACGGTTCAAAGGATAAATGCAAAGCCGCATTTCTCGCACCAAGAGGATTTGCTGTCGCCAGCATCTCCTATCGACTCACTGATGTGGCCCAATGGCCAGGCCAAATCAATGACTGCTATGCAGCAGTGCGTTGGCTTCGTGAGAACGCCGGTGATTACGGACTCGATGCCGATCATATCGGATCATTCGGCAGCTCAGCGGGAGGACATCTCGTCGCCCTTATGGGAACTCGGTTAGCCGGGGAAGAAACGGTCAGTTCCCGCGTTCAAGCCGTGTGCGACTGGTTCGGGCCAGCGGACCTTTTAACCATGCCACCGAACGTCGTCAGCGAAACCCGTTCCCTGGAGGCAGTCTCTCAGTCCAACGGCGCCAAGCTTTTGGGGGCTACCGTTCGCGATATTCCGGAAAAAGCCAAAGACGCCAGCGCACTCTATCAAGTCACCTCTGATGATCCACCTTTCCTCATCATGCATGGCAGCGAAGACCCCGGCGTCCCGATCGATCAGAGCATTCGATTGAATCAGGCCTTGAGCCACGCCGGCGTTGATTCTGAACTATTTATAGTTGAAGGAGCAGGCCACGGCGGACCCGAATTCAGTACTGACGAGGTGCAGACTAAAGTGGCCGACTTCTTCGCACGCACGCTGAAGTAGGCGGCAAAGTGCGCTTAATCTTGTTCCTGCTTCCTTGAGACAGATCCGAACGAGATCAAGGTCGGAGCCCTACCCCGGAAAGACCCACTCGTATGAATCTGTGTGAGAATAGATTTCTTCGCTGATTTGTTCACACAGGCCGGTCATTCCGGGAAACAGAGTTCGTGCGTCAATTCCCATAGTCGCCAACCTGCGCCGGATGAACTCTTTCTCACCCGCTGCTACGACAAGGCGGGACAAATGCATTCTTTCATCACCCAGTTCGTAGTATTCCTCAAATGTCTCAGGAGCAGCATCTTCAGCCGGAAGAGGATGGCAGAGATAACAAGTCTTCTGGTTCAGCATCGCTGGAGTCGTTTTCTGAGGCCCATAGATCCGCGGTCGCTCAGGCACCTGCTCGTAGTCCTGAGAGATTACCAGATTGGAATCTCCCGGCAAAATCCGCCATACGATGCCGTCCTCGCCTTCTCTTCCCGGCTCTGTCGCAAAATACAAAGCCACTAATGCATTCTCAGTCCATGCGGAAAGGCGAGTCGGCAATCCATGGTGTTGGCCAATCGACATCCACTCCAGCTCGCTCATGGGGTCGTATCCAAGATCTCCTCTCGCTCGCTGCTTCAAGCGAACCAACAGTGAGCTTTCCAACTCATTCCACGAATTGAATTCAGTCCTCGCCACTTCCTCTCGAAAAAGAGTCGGTAAAATCGCCCATTGGTCTGACGCCTGCCCTCGATAAATGGGAGTTCGCTGGAATCCCAACTGAGGCACCATCTCATGAAGAAAGTCCTCAACATTCCCAATACTAACCGTCTCAATCGCTCTCATCTCAATTTCTCCTCGCTTTTCTCAAAATTTTGAGAGATATTTAGCTTGAACACTAAACTTTTGAGCCATAATCTCTCTTTTACCTCAAACACTTGAGTGATTTCTCATTAATGCGAGGGGATTGCAACCTTAAACGAGAATAATTCGAGTTTTTTTTGAGACGCCGGCACCAAACATGAGAAACATTGACGTAAATGAGGTGGCTTTGATCATTCCTGAGCTCAGCCTGAGCGAGCTGCGAGCTCTTGAGATGTCCATTCAAGTCGCTATCCGAATGCGTTCTCAAGGAGAGCTCTCGACCGATACCCCGGAGGCCCGCCAACGGCAAGAAGAAGGACCGGGCCTCGACGCTCAAGCCACATCAATTCTTCAGCAGATCGATCTCCATGATCTCACCCTGGCGGATCAAGCCCTCCTCGCCGCTCTCATTCTTAGCGACGGGTATCAACAGGAGACCTTTTCAAGCCGCGACATCAACGACATCATTGCAGAAAATGGACGGCCTCGTGTCGCTCACATCACCTCCGCTATCTCCGGCCTTATCTCCCGCTCATTCCTCACAGGTGGCACAAAGGCATTGTCGCTGTCGAAGGAAGGCAAGGCAAAGGCACGTGGCCTGATCGCGATGATCCAGCGTCAGGCAGCCGCCTAGCCATTCTTTCACTTTGCCTTCACCGTAACAATTTGGCACCTGGTTTGTAATCGACCCTCTCAATCCCGCGTGAGAATATCGTGATGTTATGAATTCCACTACCATCACTAATATCGACATCCCCTTTGGCCGCATGGTCGCAATTATCCTCAAATGGATGCTCGCTTCGATACCGGCAATGCTCCTCCTCTACGCCGTCATGGCGGTCATCAGTGTCGGCTTCATGCTCGTGTTCGGCGGGCTCATCGGCTTTGGATCTCTTCTCGAGGGATTGGAACCACCTCAGCTGAATAGTGACCAGTAGTTCCAGAAATAGGAACCTCCTACTCTTCTATAGATGCCGGTACCGATACGGGTAACTGCCCCTCAAATTGACCTTTCACGGAATCCCGCACCAGAACAATGATCGTGAACACTCCCAACACGGTTCCAAAGGGCATGAAGAGACATTCGATCCCTGCCATGACCAGACAAAAATGATAACGTCGACGCTGGGCAATTGCCCGCCCCGTCATAATGATGAATGCAGCAAACATCCATCCAATCAAAATGATAACGGAGGCGGAAACGATAAAGATCCAACCGACGACCGCAGCCTCCTGCTTCCCTTCGCCATCAAACGATTCCGGCATCAGCACAAAGACTAGCCCAATGATCAGGTGGAAGATCGGTAACAAGGCAAACAACCCTGCCATCCCGCCTAACACATAGTGAAATATCGAAAGTAATTTGAGATTCTGTTCGTCGTTGTCCATAACCCGGAAAGGATCATCCTGTATCCTCCAGTCTATCTGATTCCTATGACCAAGGGCCAGTTCGAAACGACTTCAATTCAGCACTACCCTGCCACTCCTCATTTATTGACTCCTATTTGGCATTCAACACGGAAAGGAACTGGCGAACCGCCTCACTCTCCCGACTGGAATGAGCCACCACATGGGTGATCGTGCAGGCCTCCCCTCCAAACTGCAGTTCCGAACCGTTCTTCGTGATCCGGTCCAGCGTCGCCGGCAAGATCGCCACCCCTGATCCAGCGACCGTCATCGCTGCAACAGCCTGCGCGCGACGTGCCTCCTGCACCACTCGCGGCCGAAAGCCCGATTCCCGACAAAGACGATAGACGTGAGATGAATAGGCGGGAGCGGCTTCCGACGAGATCATGACAAACGGCTCACCTGCTAAGTCCTCCAGCTTCACCTCATCGCTCCCCGCCAGTTGGTGGTCCAAGGGCAGAAACGCCATGAGCGCTTCATCGCGCCAGGAAGTCAGATCGATCTTTCCCGGGCGCTTCTCAGGTGCCACTCCGACGAACCCTATATCCAACCGCCCTTGCTCCAGCCCTACCATCTGATCGGCTGGCAAGCGATCATGTAAGTTCAATTGCACCTGAGGATGGAGCTCTCTAAACGTGGAGAACACCTCCACTAGCTCAGGCGACAAAACGGCACTGACAAACCCCACCTCCAATCTGTCCGTTTCCCCCTGCGCCGCCCGACGTGCAGTCTCTCCGGCTCGCCTCACCTGCAACAAAATCTCCCGCGCTTCGCCGAGGAATGCCCGACCGCCTGGCGTTACGGATACACCTCTACGCGATCGCTCCAGCAGCTGAACCCCCAACTTCTCCTCCAAATTCTTGACGTGCCTCGACAATGGAGGCTGCGCCAGCCGCAACTGCACCGCCGCTCGCGTAAAAGACAACTCCTCCGCCACCGCAACAAAACACTCCAGCTCACGAAGGGAGAAATCCATCATACCAAAAAGGTATCATAATGGATTTAAAATAGTATTTCCATCAATTACTTCTTAGCTGCAAATTACACTCTTCGTACAGTAAGCTATCGCAACAAATCACCAAACCATGGCAACGAAAAAGACTCCCAAGAAAAAGCCCGTTCAGGCCCATCGCCAATTCTCTGGCCCCATGCTCGACGGACCGGACCGCGCTCCGAGCCGATCCATGCTACACCCCGTAGGTTTCACCAATGATGATTTCAAAAAATCCATCATCGGCATCGCTTCCACCTGGAGCATGGTGACTCCGTGCAACATGCACATCGACAAGCTGGCCAAAGAGTCGGTCAAAGGGGCCGACGCTGCTGGAGGAAAGGGCGTCGAGTTTAACACCATCACCATTTCAGACGGTATCTCAATGGGCACAGAGGGCATGAAATACTCTCTCGTCAGCCGCGAAGTAATCGCCGACTCCATCGAAACCGTCGTTGGCTGCGAAGGCATGGACGGAGTGGTCGCCATCGGAGGCTGCGACAAAAACATGCCAGGTTGCCTCATGGCTATCGCCCGGATGAATCGCCCTGGCATCTTTGTTTACGGTGGCACCATCAAGCCAGGCTGCTTCAAAGGAGAAGACGTCGACATTGTCTCCGTGTTTGAAGCAGTTGGTAAACACAGCGCCGGTGGAATATCCGATGAGGAATTGGAAGGCGTTACCGAAACCGCTATCCCCGGTCCCGGTTCCTGCGGCGGCATGTACACTGCCAACACCATGGCCAGCGCTATCGAGGCACTCGGCATGAGCCTACCCAACAGTTCAGCTCAAGCTGCTGTCAGCGATGAAAAGCTGATGGACAGCTTTGATGCAGGAGCTGCCGTGGTAAACCTCATCAACAAGAATATTCGCCCGCGCGACATCCTCACGAAGAAAGCCTTCGAAAACGCTATCACCGTGGTAACAGCTCTCGGTGGCTCCACCAATGCCGTGCTGCACTTAATCGCTATCGCCAGCGCTGCCGGGGTGAAAATCTCTATCGATGACTTCACTCGCATCGGCAAACATGTCCCCGTGATCGCCGACCTCAAGCCCAGCGGAGCCAACATGATGATGAAACTTGTCGAAATCGGCGGCACTCTTCCTCTCATGAAAATGCTGCTCAATGCGGGGCTCCTACACGGTGACTGCATGACCGTCACCGGCAAAACCATGAAGCAGAATTTGGCTAAGGTGAAAGCGTCCTACCCGAAAGGCCAAACTGTCATCCGAAGCCTCAAGAATCCCATCAAGAAAGACAGTCATCTCGTTATTCTCTATGGAAATCTGGCCCCTGAAGGAGCTGTAGCTAAAATCTCAGGCAAGGAGGGCCTCACCTTCACCGGAAGTGCCAAGGTCTACGATTCTGAAGAGAAATCGATGAAGGCTATTCTCGCTGGTCGCATCAAGAAAGGCGACATCGTCGTTATTCGGATGGAAGGGCCCAAAGGCGGGCCCGGGATGCGGGAGATGCTCGGCCCCACGGGCGCCATCATGGGAGCGGGACTGGGCAAAGATGTTGCCCTGATTACTGACGGTCGATTTTCTGGTGGTAGCCATGGATTCGTAATTGGTCATGTCACGCCCGAAGCCTTTGTTGGAGGACCACTCGCCCTCGTAAAGAACGGTGATCAAATATCTATTGATGCCGAAAAGCGGGAGATGACACTACACATCACCAAAAAGGAAATGGCGGCCCGGAAGAAGAAGTGGAAACAGCCCAAGCCTCGCTACACCAAAGGCGCACTCGCGAAGTATGCCAAACTGGTGAGCTCTGCCTCCGAAGGCGCGGTGACGGACAACGACCTGTAAAACTTATCAGTGTCTTGCGCTCATCGCCAAACTCACTGATTGGCGATGAGCGTTTTTGCGTACAAACGAAAGAAGTGACATCCGGCTGAACTTGACCTCTGCCCCTCTCTCTCCAGCCTAGCAGACGATGACCTCCCTTTTTTCCCGCTTCCTCGTATTCACAATCAGTGGAATGCTCCTCATGGTGGCTGAGTCAGCTGAACCCAACCTCGCTCACCAAGCAGAACAGTTTCATAACAAGCAGCTTCAACCGAGCGAGGGCATAGCCATCGGAGAAATTCAGGGAACTGAGGCCAACTTCGGCTCGGCAGGACTTCTGAGTATCGACGGTCCCTCGGTCGACGAGAACACACTTTTCGAAATCGGCTCCATCACCAAAGTCTTCACCGGAATTCTTCTCGCCGATGCTGTCCTGAAAAAACAGGCATCGCTCAACGATCCTATCATCAAATACCTGAAAGATGAGCTCCCAGAGGACTGCCCTGTTGGAAAAGTCACCTTATTTGAGCTCTCCACTCACACCTCTGGTCTACCCCGTATCCCCGGCGACCTTCTGTTGGAAAAGTCCGATCCGGATGATCCCTATGCTCACTATGGGGAGAAAGAGCTCTTCGACTATCTGCTGCAGTTTGAAGAGGGCGATTTCGAAAGTCCCGGAAAATTCAGCTATTCCAACCTTGGCGTTGGACTCCTTGGAGTTTTGCTCGAACGCATTTCAGGGAAACCTTACGAGATACTACTAGCAGAGATCATTCTAACTCCACTCGGAATGAATGACACTTTCGTGCAACGTCACTCCGGCGATATACCGCCCGCTCACACAGACCGATTTGCGACAGGTCATCGCGGTGGACAACCTCTCGATCATTGGAACATCGACGCCCTCTGCGCTGCCGGCGCTATTGTTTCCACCGCAAACGACATGATCACTTTTGCCGAAGCCAATTGGTCCAGCGATACTCCCGCCCCTCTCTCTCATGCAATGACTCTTGCCGCGACGCGACAAGCTGGCCGGATGGGACTGGGTTGGCACATCTCCGGAAAAGGTCTCTTCCACAATGGTGGAACTGGCGGTTTCCTCAGTGAACTAACCGTCTCCCCGGAAGATCAAACCGCCCGCATCTCCTTACGAAACAGCGCTGGCCCGGCAAAACCACCAGCACCGAAGGGAGACTTCGCCTCTTTTGCCGGCTTCTGGGTAGGAACCCTAAAGCCCGGCAACGAAGAACTCCCCCTCATCTTAAGAATCATCGCCGACGGCACCATACTGCTCTACAGCCTCGAACAAAGTAACGCAGCCATTCCCGGCGGAAAAACTGAAGCGAACGGCACCGAACTCACCGTTTCTTTTCCAGCATTGAATGGATCACTCGAAGTCATGCTCAAAGGAAGAGTTCTGCGAGGAGTCTGGACACAGGGAGAATCCATTCCTCTTGTTTTAACTCGATCGCCGAGAGTCCCTGCTCCGCTTCAAGAAATGTTAAAAGCCAAAGTGAAGGGGGAAACTCGCGACCTGGCCGGCTACTGGTCGGGGTTTCTGGGCGGCAAAGATGGCCTGTTCATCATACTTCACCTCGAATGGCTATGGGGTTCTCTCGATCCAAAAATCTACAGTCCCGATCAGACTTCCGAACCCATCGATGTGAGTAAGCTTTCCTTCGATGGTCAGAATCTGACTCTTACTCAAGACGCTCTTCAGGCGAGTTTTCGAGCAAAACTCACTTCACCTCATACTCTCGAAGGCATCTGGGATCAGGGTGAGCCAGCGGAATTGGAACTGAAATGGACAAGAGACCGCCCCTCCCGCGATTCAAGACCTTGAGCCCCCTCCTCTGTTCCGGACCAACAATTCCCGCTTGATCAAAAAAAGCAGACCTGACTATGATCTCAGCACTATGTCAGGAATTCCTTCACCACTGGATCCGACTCTATGCCGCTCGCGGCAGAAATCTCTTCGAACCTATCTATCGAAGAACGAATTGGATGGTGCCGTCTTTTTTGACAGGCACTACATCCACAGTCTGACGGGATATTGGCATGACCAACCCCTGACCCCCACTGCGGTGCTTTTGGAGTGCGATGGAAACGTCACTCTCGTGACACACGATGACAGCCCTGAAGCACCCGCCACGGACCGTGTCACGAGCTATGTGCCCAACCACCTCTTCACTCTGAAAGAGAATTTGAGTGCCTGCCTGACCGAGCAACTCAATCCACTGCTAGGTCAGCTAAAAACAATTGGCACCGAGCAACAGGTTCCCTCCGCCCTCATCGAGGGACCGACTTGTCGGGACATCTCAAAGGACTATCAATATCTTCGCCGCTGCAAAGATACCGATGAGGTCGCTTTGATTGAGTTCACCATTCGCTGTGCCGAGCGTGCCTACACCGAAGCGCTGCAAATGATCGAACCGGGAGTCTCTGAAATTGAAGTCATGGCGGCAATGCTCGAGGAAGCTACCTACGCAGCCGGAGAATCGCTGTCCGGCTGGGGGCAGGATTTTCGGTGCGGCACACCGGGAGGCTTTGCACGCAGAAGGAATATAGAAGACGGGGAACTCTTTGTTCTCGATGTTGGCGTAGGTGTCAGGGGCTATCGAAGCGATCTATGTCGGACTTTTTCCGTCAACGGGGCGCCGACCGAGGAACAACAGGAAGCTCATGATCATATCTTGGATACTATGCAGATGGGTGAGTCCTTTCTCCGACCCGGACAGTCGTGTCAGGAGATGTATGAGGCAGTCCATCAGGCGCTCGACGGCTGGAATGGATATCAGTTTTTTCATCACGCCGGACATGGCATTGGTCTCGATGCCCATGAAGTCCCCAGGATTAATCCCGCCTGGGATGACTCTTTCGAAGTCGGAGATGTTGTCGCCTTCGAGCCCGGCCTTTACGGAAAGCCCCTTCGCGGGGGCATCCGGCTGGAAAACAATTACCTCATTACAGAAAGTGGCTATCGACAACTTTCTCACTTTCCCCTCGATCTCGTTCTGACATCCACTTGACGGACGCGGCAACGTCATAAACATTGTGCTCAAAATCACTTCCTCCTATGTCCCACGAACCCGTACTCATCGCCGGTGAATGGCAAGAATCTGACAGCACAGGCACTTTCCAGTCGGAAAACCCCTCTGCTCAAGAGTTGCTTTCATCGCATTTCCCCATCAGCTCTTGGACTGACTGCGACGCTGTTCTCACTGCAGCAGCCGAAGCCTTCGTAGCCCTGCAGAATATCCCCGCTGAGCGCATCGCGGAGTTTCTCGAGTGTTATGCCACAATCATCGAAGAACGCGCTGATCAGCTGGTCGAAGTGGCTCACCTTGAGACCGGTTTACCCAAGTCACCCCGCCTCGCCGATGTTGAACTGCCCCGCACGACGGGTCAGTTGAGACAAGCTGCCGCGGCAGCCCGCTCCGGAAACTGGCGCCAGCCGGTAATCGACTCGGCCAACAATATTCGATCCTGCTATGGTTCGATCGGGCCCGTCTGCGTCTTCGGACCCAACAATTTCCCCTTCGCATTCAATAGCATCGCAGGTGGAGATTTTGCAGCCGCGATTGCCGCCGGAAACCCTGTTATTGCCAAGGCCAATTCGTCCCACCCGGGAACTACTCAGCAGCTAGCAGAAGCAGCTCAGGAAGCAGCAACCAAGACTGGCATGCCTCCCGGCATGGTACAGATGATCTATCGTGCCAGCCATCCCACAGGCGCACAACTGATCACTGATCCACGCGTCGGAGCTACAGGATATACCGGAAGCCGAAAAGCAGGCTTGCACCTGAAGGGTGTCGCCGATCAAGCAGGGAAGCCCATCTATCTGGAGCTCTCCAGTGTGAATCCCGTGGTGATTCTTCCCGAAATCCTCAATGAAAAAGCCGAAGATCTCGCCGCAGAATTTGCCGGCAGTTGCCTCATGGGCGCCGGTCAATTCTGCACCAATCCCGGCATGATTCTCCTTATCGAGAGCAAAGCCGCCGATACTTTTATAGCATCAGTCACGACCAAATTCGAAGAAGCCACCTCCGGGACCCTTCTCTCAAGCGCTGTTGAAAAATCGCTCCATCACAGCCACAAGATTCTCACCGAAGCAGGCGCAGAAGTTTGCTGCGGAACCGGCCAAGGCAATGGAACCGGATACAATGTCGCGAACACTCTCTTACGCATCTCTGGCTCAGAATTCCTGAGAGATCCGGAGACCATGCAGACTGAAGCCTTTGGCAATTCATCCATCATTGTTGTGGCTGCCTCTGAGAGCGAGGCGGCCAAAGTCCTCGACGCCATGGAAGGCAACCTGACGGGTTCGATTTATTCCTCAGAAACTGGCGCCGATGACAGCGCTTACGACCTCCTGGCCCCCATCTTGAGGCTCAAAACAGGGAGGCTACTGAATGACAAAATGCCAACCGGTGTCGCCGTTTCACCGGCAATGAACCATGGCGGCCCCTACCCTGCCACAGGGCACCCGGGCTTCACCGCTGTCGGCATCCCTGCCTCACTCTTCCGATTTGGAATGCTTCAATCTTATGACAATGTGAGGACTTCGAGACTTCCTGGAATTCTTCAGGACGACTACGAGGGACCTGCACAGCGTCTCATCGACGGAGTCTGGAAGTGATCTAGCCTGAGACGCATCCGCTCCCGAGCCTCTCTTTAAGTGTTCGCCTCACCCCTTTTGACCGGGCATAACGGCAGCAGGGTCAATGCCTCTGGATCTGCACCAAGCAGTCGCAGCAGCATATCCGTAGGCAGCCGCACACCTGTTCCACCGACAGGCTTGAGAAAACGATATCCCGATTCCATAGCCTGACTCCAAACAGCGACCATAGGAATACATCGCGGCTGAATTGCCCCGCTCAGCCGCAATTCGAAACCATCGGGCCGCATTCACCGGGTCTTTCACGCCCCCGATCCCATTCGCGGAAAAAAGGCCCAGTTGATAGATCCCATCCCGGCTCCCCTGATCTGCCGCCGCCTCCATCAACATTCTGGCCTCAACAGAATTCCCTTCGTCCAATCTTACCGAGGCCATCAACTCTCGCGCATTTGCCGATTCGGCAGCAACCGCCCAACTCAACATTCTGATGATCTCGTCGCAATCAAAGTCTGGAAGTCCTCCCATCAAGACGAGCTCTGAAATCAGAAACTCCGCCTCCGTGTCCCCAAGGAGGGCACTTCGATAAAGCCACTCGCCCGCCCCCGGAACGACTCCGTCACGATAGAGAATGCAACATCCTACTAAACGAGCGGCGACGGCATCCCCGTCCTCAGCCAATCTCATCAGGCTCGATATCAAGCCGGCGTCATGGACGGACGTGTCCAAACGATTGAGTAACTCCAGCTCGGATCGCTCGATGAAGAACTGACTCAACACCTCTCTGAAGCCTTCTTCGCCATCTTTCCACCGCTGCCTGTAATCAATCGCAGGAAACTCCGGAACCGCTGTCATTTCGTACGGGCCGATCCGCTCACTCCACCCCGTTAATAGAAAACCCGCAATTCCAGCGGCCACACAAGCCCACACCGCAATCCAGCCATAGTGACTACTGGTTGATTCGTCACTCATCTCTACCTCCATCTCAGCTTTCCTCGATAGACTCCGAGGCCGGCCGCTGGTCCCCCGCTGGCGTCTTACTTAGCTTCAAATCAATATCGCCATCGTAAAGCACCCCATCCATCATCGTTTCAAAGGCATCACCCCAGCCCGGCTCCTCGATTTCTGTATACTCAGGCCTCGCCTCTGAGTTCATTACCCGACGGAACTCTGAAAAGAGGTCGTACTCCAAGTCAGCGGGATTCTCCGTAAGTCGAAGGCGGTAACGTTCCAGCAGCGCCATCACTGAATCGGGAATCTCATGCCCGACAGAATTCTGATGACTCAGTTTCTGTTGCCAGCGAAATCGCGCACCTGTCAGCAAGTACCAAATCACAGGCAACGCGATTGCCGAGCGGCGGGTCGGCTCAAACTGCTTCCCATGAAGCCTGGCCATATCCCTGACACGCGGAGGCAGCCCCACTCCTTCGCGTAGAGTCATCGTTGTCTGATGGAGACGCAGTTTGATTGGCAATTGCTGCCAGGCAGAGGTGCCTTTTCGCTGTATAAGACGACATGAACCTGAACGGGAACTGGAGCCCGTCATCAGAATAATATTACCGGGAGGCAACCACCACACAGCGCAAGAACCGACGTCCCCTTCCAGAATAGAGAGCGCTGAAGAGATACGATCGGCCAAAATCCCACAATCCCCGATGGAGAGTGACCCGTTTTCTTGAACTATCACTCCGAGATCCACTCCCTCGACCGCTTCCTCGCCAACCAAAGTCACCGCCCCCCTATCCTCAATGTAATTCACCTGCAACTGGTTCAGCTTCACTCGCCCCGGCCGCCGTGTCACCTCATGGTGCTGATTCAACCACCCTTCCCGGGGGATTGAGTCCGGCCCAGGCAACAACTGAATCTCACTTGGTGTGCCCCTGATCACGGAGGGAACAGCATACGGCCCGACTCCCCGTTCGATTTCGTCAGGCAATTCGAACTCCGCGTCTCCGGAGTAGCTATTTTTAAGATCCTCTGCCAGCCACTCCCGCACTGGTCGGCGAGGAATCTGTACCTCGCTTCGTTGCGATTCAGCCTCAACTGCCAGTGCAACCATAGCATCTCGAAACCGTGCATAGGTCTGTGCGGACGTATCACCATCCAATGACGCCAAAACGGCATCACGAGTCTCCTCATCCAATTCATCAAAATTTCTCGGCAGAGAATCCCGGTGAAATTCCCGGATCGGTACCCCTCCGACAAGTGAGCAGAAGATCTGAGCAAGGTACCATTCCCTCGAATGTTCTTGAACCTGAATTCCGGGTTTAGTCCAGCCGTGAAACTCAGAGAAAATAGGGCGAATACGATCGAGACGGTCCATCACCACCTGAAAATTCTGAGTCGAGAAGCGCTCAAACGAGACAAGCTGACCCCAGGATACCTCCAGCAAATCAATTAACTGCATCACCCACTCTGCCGAAACAGCCACTGGAACCCTGCCAGTTCGCTCAAGATAGTCAGGCAATCCTTCACTATCCTGAAACTCATCCGCATAAAACAGCTCTTCATCATCCCTCCCCCAGACTGCAACCCGAGAAATTGCCTCACTCTGTATCTCGGAAATTCGCTCCATTTCATGCTGGAAAGCATCCAGCACCTCCGTCCTATTTGCAGCCCCTTCGAAAATATGGAGCCGGGACAGTCCCCATTGCTCGCAATCAGTAACCAGCAAGGTTCTTTCATCCATCACTGGCGAAGGCAAGTTGATCACTTCGCCCACCGAATTCCGAACGAAGCGAAACTGGGCAAACTCAGCAGGAGAAGAACTCTTCATCAGTCATCGGACGGGGCAATTAGATCGGAGACGCGTGACGTAAAAGTCCCAGAAAACCAGAGAATTTCACTCTGCGATAACAATCTGTTGAGGACTTGACCGAAAAGGTAGACATTTACGACCGGTTCGTCACCTTCAAAACCGCAAACCAACTATGGGATCCCCACAGCGCACCAGTTCCATCTCCCGCACCACCGGAGAAACAGATGTTCGTCTCGACTTGAATATCGACGGCACCGGCGTGTCATCGATCAGCACCGGCGTGCCTTTTTTCGATCACATGCTTATCTTGTTCGCGAAGCACGGGCGGTTCGACCTCACCGTGGAAGCTAAGGGAGATATTGAGATCGACTATCACCACACAGTCGAAGATGTCGGCATTGTTCTCGGCAGTGCACTCAATGAGGCGCTTTCGGATAAGAGGGGCATCTTCAGATACGGCTCAGGCATATATCCTATGGACGAGACTCTAGTGCGTGTAGCGCTCGACGTGAGCGGTCGCCCATTTCTGGATTATCGTGCACCCGAAAATGTTCCGCACATTGGCGATAAATTTAACTTCACGCTTGTGGAAGAGTTTCTCCGCGCTTTTGCATTCAACTCTCTGATGAATCTGCACGTCGCGGTTCTCTATGGGCGCGATCCTCACCACATGGCGGAGGGGATATTTAAAGGCCTGAGTCGCTCTCTCGATGATGCGACCCGAATTGACGGGCGCATCGCCGATGTGATTCCCAGCACCAAAGACGTGCTTTAATTTCACCACATCTGGATTACAGATCAGCATGGCAGATCGAGTCGGAGTGATCGATTACGGAGGTGGCAACCTTCAAAGCGTCCTCAACGTTTTGAAGTATCTAAACCACGAAGGTGTGCTCGTGTCATCTCAGAGCGATTTGGAATCCGTCGACCGCCTCATTTTCCCCGGAGTTGGATCGTTTGGTGACTGCGTGGCCAATCTCGATCGCAAAAGCCTCCGTGAGCCCATCCTGGACTGGCTGAAGGCAGATCGCCCGTTCTTTGGAATCTGCCTAGGCTATCAGGTCCTCTTTGAGAAATCCGAGGAGTCACCCGGAGTCAAAGGATTAGGTTTTTATGACGGAGAGGTCGTTCGCTTTGATAGCGACAACGGTCTCAAGATCCCACACATGGGATGGAATGAAGTTCGCCCGAAAGATAAGGAGTTCTATATCTGGAACGGCAGCACGGAACCAATCCACCTCTACTTCGTGCACTCGTTTTTCCCGAAACCAGCCGACGAATCGCTAGTCAGTTCCGTGACGAACTATGGCGACAATTTCGCTTCGAGCATATCACAAGGCAATATCTTCGCTGGCCAGTTTCACCCTGAGCGCAGCCAGGATGCCGGACTCGCCCTAGTGAAAAACTTTCTCGAACAACCGATCGAGAAGTAGGCCGGTAGAGTCTACAGGCCTTCGCCTGATCCTTCGTGCCTTTCCAGGTCAGTTAGCAACCCGCATCGGCATGATGACGTAGAGGAACGGCTCATCGATCTTGATGACCCCTGGGCTACTCTCGTCAATTAGATCAATGAAGACTTCGTCCTGATCCAGGTTTCGCAGAGGAGCCATGACAAACTCCGGATTGAAAGCGACCACAATCTTCGGACCGTCGTAGCGAACGTCGATCACTTCCTCAGCTTCACCAATCTCAGGGGAGTTTGATGAAATTGCCAGGCGATGGTCATCAAACGTAAATTTGATGGAGTTGGTTTTCTCGTTCGCCAACAGGCTGACTCGCTTCACGGCACTGTGAAGGGTTTCACGCTCCACTGTAACCCGATGCTTCGCATTTCCGGGAATCACCTGACGAAAATTCGGATAATTCCCTTCAATCAGCTTGGTGATCAAATTACTATCGTTCAGCTCAAAACCCGCCTGACTGTCGGTCAACGACATTTTGAGTTCTCCCGAGTCAGACAAGAGGCGCTGTAACTCGTTCACTGCCTTAGTCGGGATAATAACACCAGTCTCATGCCCGGCTGGAAATTCGAGATCCTGCTCCACCATGGCGAGACGACGTCCGTCAGTCGCCACCAGAGTCAACATTCCCTCACCAATGAGGCAATTCACCCCATTAAGCACGTAACGCGTTTCGTCAGTCGAAATGGCGTAAGAAGTCTTGCGAAGCGCTTCTTTGAGCAACTTCTGATCAATCGTGAATTCCTTGGCTTCACCAAATTCTCCGATTGCTGGAAACTCAGCACTGGGAAGTCCCAGTATTTTGAAAAAGCTCGGCCCGCTGCGAACGGTCGCGGCATTGTCTTCATTGACTTCAAAATCAATCTCACTCGTCGGCAACTCTCTGACAATACTAGCCAATCGGCGAGCTGGCAGAGTGGTTGTTCCGGTAGCGGATACTTTAGCCGAAATACGCTTAGTTATCGTGACGTCTAAATCCGTCGTCGAAAGTTGAAGGCCAAGTTCGTCGGCCTCGATGAGCACATTCGATAGGATCGGCAGTGTCGTGCGAGTGCTGACAACATGTTGGACCTGATTGAGCGCCTCTTGGAATACGTCTTTATCGATCTGAAACTTCATTGCTGGGACAGACGGGAGTGTGAACGCGAAAGCCTTTCGTGTCCACGTCAAACTTCGGCTCAGGCACGTTCAGATCTGGCATTTCCTCCGAGTCGATCCACCGAAGGCACCTGACGACTGTTCCGGGGCGATTTCATTGACGATCCGCCTCGCACCAACCGACGTTTTATCAATTCCACAGTACTCTTGAGGGAGGCCGAGCTCTCGCACTTCGCTTTAATGCGTTTCACTGCATAAATTACTGTCCCATGGTCCTTTCCAAAGCTGGAAGCGATATCCACCAGGGATAGATCCGTTTGCGTTCGGATAATATACATGGCCACCTGCCGGGCTTCGGCGACGCGGGCCGTCCTTTTCTTCCCGTTCAGAACTGCCACATCAAGATCGTAGTGCTCAGCAACGCCTTGCTTAATCTGGTCGATGCCTAACTGACTGCTCCCTGCCCCACCACACAGGTCGGAAAGGATTTCGGTCACCGATGAGGGATCAATTGGCTCATCATTCATCGTCGCTACCATCGCAACACGAATTAGAGCACCTTCCAATACCCGGACATTTCCGCTTACCCGCTCAACGATCGCATTAATCAGCTCATCGCTCACGCTCATATTCCAATCGTCACGCTTTCGTCGCAGAATGGCGGCTCGCGTCTCTAAACCGGGACGATAGAGTTCAGCGCTGAGCCCCCACTGGAACCGGGAAACGAGCCTATCTTCCAGCTCATTAATCTCAGAAGCGGGACAGTCACTCGCCAAGACAATCTGCTTTCTCGAATCGGCCAGACTATTAAAAGTGTGAAAGAATTCACGCTGCAAACCCTCCTTACGACCGAGAAACTGCACGTCATCAATCAGCAGAAGATCTGCTTCACGGTATTTTTTTCGAAATGATACCAGAGAATTCTTCTGAATTGCGTCGATGTAGTCGTTCGCGAACTGCTCCGCTGTCACAAAGATAATTCTGGACTTGGGACGCTGCTTCAGTGATTCCCAGCCGATGCCATGCAGAAGATGGGTCTTCCCTAATCCGCAGGCCGAATGAAAGAAGAGAGGTTGGTAGGTCTTGCCCGGCTGATCTGCCACCGCTTGAGCAGCCGCCCAAGCTAGCTCGCTATTCTCGCCGGAAACAAAATTATCAAATCTGAATATCTCAACAAGACCGGCGTTTCGCCCCCGCTCGATCAGCTTCTCCTCGCTGATTTCCTCGACTAATACTCGAGGCTTTAGCTTGGTAGGCGCTTCCTTCTTTGACTCGGTTGAGGCCTCTTCCTTCGCCGCTTCCTGCGCCGCTTCAATCAGCTGCGCCTCTGAGGCGACCTCAAACCGAATCTTGCCACACGACGTCAGGTACTGCTCAAATGTTGATATTAAGGATTCTTTAAAATTTTCTTCCACCCAGATCGAATACATCGATCCAGGGGCCTGAAGCGTCACCACCCCATTTTCGACACATGTTAGTCGAAAATCAGAGAACCAGAGGTCAAAAGTTGACTCCCCCAACTGAGCGTTAAGATCTGCCGCTACGGCATTCCAAAGTGGTTTAAGTTTCTGCTGATTAATCGATTCACTGGAGTCCAGCGGATAGTCTTCGTGCATTCTCAGTCGGTTTGTGTCGGTTTCGGGGAATGGGGGGGCGGTAGCGACATCGTTATTAGAAAAATAAAAATCGTAACTCACTCAAAATAAACTAGTTACGAGATCAATAAAGAATGAATTAAACCGCCTTTCGGTAAGTCGATCAATCGTTCTCTCTTTCTGTAGACGCAAGCGGCGATTCCGAACTTGAAGGGTTTTTGACCCTCGTTGCCATTCAGAAATCGCCGTTTTTGTCCTGCGCGATGCACGTGTTTTAAAGTTGCATTTCCGATTCAAAAGAACAACAGGAAAGTGACAATTCCGTCACCTTTTTTGCGGACCCCTGTTCATCTGCTTAGAGAAAAATCCGGCGAACTCCAACAACTGAAATTTTTAGAATTTTATTCAATTGATTGAATATTTTAAAATATCTTAATCAACTTTTCGAGGAATCAATAATCCAAGTCCAACGGTGAGGCAGGTCGTCACCGGCCACATCCACGCTGAGGCAAGAGTCGGCTTAAGGGACTTTGTCTCACCTTCAACCAACTCATAAGTAGGTAGTTGTGACAGGGTCTCGGCAAGCGAATCGCTCATAAAGAGCACCCATACGTCAGTGCGAACAAAAACGACGAGGACAAACGAAATCACCGCACCTAGAACCAAACCCGGGACACTCCCCCTTCCACGCCCCCACAACGCGACCAGGAACATCCCCAGCAATGGACCCACAGTATAGGCCGTCATCCCAAAAGCGAGAGGCAGGATAGGCACATCAGTTTTCTCCTTAACGGCATAAAGCACAAACGTGAAGCCGGTTAGGAAGACTCCCCAGACGAGGACTAGAATCCGGGAAAGAACTACTAACCGCTTCGCATCTGCTTCGCTGTATTCGTGATCTGTCCGGCGCATCAGCGATAGAGTTGTCTGGCTCAGGGCTGCAAGAATCGAATCTAGGCTGGAAATGGCTGCCGCAAAGACACCGGCCAAAATCAGCCCCCTCAGTCCGATCGGAAGTTCGGTCACAATCCAGACAGGGAAGGCGTTATCGGATTCCCCGGGTTGCCCCCCTTCCCATTGCATCGCGTCCATGATCAAAGGATCGGTGGGAGGATTGATACGGTAGAAGACAAACAGCGCCGCACCAACCAGCAGCATGAGAATCGTAACTAGCTGCCCAACCGAGCTCCAAATAATGGCCTTTCGTGCGTCACTGGGATTCCGGCAGCAAAACATGCGCTGCGCATTCAACTGATCGACCCCGAATGCGTTGAGATTCAGGAAGGGAACCGCAATGATGGCCACCCAGAAGGTAAATTCCATATCGGCTGCCCAATCGAAATTCCAAACACGCATTTTGTCGATTGTCTCTCCGTTAAACAGTTCGACAGATCTAGCCGTTGAGAAAAGAGTATCCCAACCATGATCGAATCCTGAGACCATCCATATCAGCGCGATGGATCCCCCAGCCACAAAAAGACCAAATTGCATCACATCGGTCCAGATCACCGTTCGCATCCCACCCATCAGAGTCCAGCCAATCGCAAACAGACCAATGATCACGATGCACCACTCCAATGGCAATGGAGTCACAATCTTTAACGGCAGTGCTGCAACGAGAACCCGCACACTCTGAGCCAGGATACTTCCGACCGTGAACAACACCGTAGCGAGACGTTTAACTCCGACTCCCAGGCGGTTCCCCATATAATCATACGGGCTGTAGATGTCCTTTTCGTAAAACACTTTCACGAAAAACAAGCCGACAAAAACCCGCGCCACAATCGAACCGATCGCCCATTGCAGATACGTGAAATCGCCCTTCAGAGCCATCACCGCCCCCGGAACACCGATGAACGTGACACCACTAATCTCTGTCGCAATGATAGAGCCCGTCACTGCGAGCCAGGGCAAAGAACGCCCTCCAAGAAAAAAGTCCTTAATGCTGGCTTGCTTGCCCCGCATCCGATGACCAACAAGAGTTGTCAGCAGGAGATAACCAAAGACCACCGCCCAATCGACGGGAGTAAAGAATTCGTGTAGGCCGTTCATAAGGTGCGCGGGACGGACTCCCTGGATACCCTGTCAGGGCACGTGATACCTTGGAACGGTTAAAGGAATTGAAAAAGGAAAATCTGCTGAAATCCCTCAGAGATTTAGTCGATCAATGCGGGGAGATTCTCCGGTCAATCTTAGAGGCGGCGTCGGCGGCGCTTGATGTGCAACTGAGCCAGTGATTTCTGGATCAGCACCTGTGCTGCCGCAACGTCTGCAGGATTAGTCTTCTCCTCCATGGCCTTCTCCGCACTTGCGAGTGCTTTCTCCACAGCCGACTCATCAATTTCTTCCTCTCCCAGAGCCATATCCGTCAGAACAGACACCCGGTCGTTTGAGATTTCTACGATTCCCGTTCCAATCGCAAGGTGATGCTCCTCGCCATCCTTCAGATAACGAAGTTCGCCAGGTTTCAAGGTGGTCACCAGCGGAGCGTGAGACTTGAGGACTCCGAGTTCACCCTCACTGCCGGGTACTACCACGCTCTCGATCTCATCGGAGAACGCTTTTTTCTCAGGAGTGACGATGTCCAATTGCATGGGGAAACAAGGTTTACTCAGTTAACAGGCGATCACTTCTCGACAGAGTCGATCCCGGCCTTCATGTAGAAATTGTTCTCAGGAACGTCGTCGTGCACACCGTCGAGAATCTCTTTAAATCCCTTAACGGTGTCAGCAACAGAAACGTAAACTCCCTCGATACCGGTGAATACCTGCGCCACACTAAAAGGCTGGCTTAGGAATTTCTGAACCTTACGGGCCCGGAACACACTCAGCTTGTCTTCTGGGCTAAGCTCGTCCATGCCGAGAATCGCAATAATATCCTGCAAATCCTTGTAGCGCTGAAGCACATTCTGCACGCCACGGGCTACCGCGTAGTGCTCTTCGCCAACCACGTCAGCGGCGAGTGCATTTGAGTTCGAAGACAAAGGATCAACGGCCGGGTAAATACCAAGCTCAGCAAGGGAGCGCTCAAGCACCACCGTCGAATCGAGGTGAGCGAAAGTGTTGGCTGGAGCCGGGTCAGTCAAGTCATCCGCCGGCACGTAAACCGCTTGGAAAGAGGTGATCGAACCTTTGTTAGTTGAAGTAATCCGCTCTTGAAGCTGTGCCATCTCAGAAGCAAGCGTCGGCTGATAACCCACCGCAGAAGGAGTCCGGCCGAGAAGCGCCGAGACCTCGGATCCCGCTTGTGAGAAACGGAAAACATTATCAACGAAAAGAAGCACGTCCTGATTTTTCTCATCACGGAAATACTCCGCCATTGCAAGAGCAGAGAGAGCCACACGAAGACGCGCACCGGGAGGCTCGTTCATCTGACCGTATACCAATGCCACCTTGGACTTCGAAAGATCTTCCTGATCAATGACACCAGCATCGCTCATCTCCCAGTAGAGATCGTTACCCTCACGAGTACGCTCACCCACTCCGGCAAAGATCGAGTAACCACCGTGACCTTTAGCGATGTTGTTAATAAGCTCCATGATGACCACTGTCTTACCGACACCAGCACCACCAAACGCACCCACCTTACCACCCTTGGTAAACGGGCAGATCAGGTCAATCACCTTAATCCCTGTCTCAAGAATCTCTGTCGATGTCGCCTGCTCAATTAGAGTAGGAGCAGGACGGTGAATCGGATATCTCTTTGTCGCGTTGACAGGACCTCGCTCATCAACCGCGTCTCCCGTCACATTAAAGATACGGCCAAGAACACATTCGCCGACCGGAACAGAAATAGGGCCACCCGTGTCAGTAATGGCGAGCCCACGCTTCAGGCCCTCCGTGCTGGACATAGCCACGGCTCGAACCCAGCCGTCACCGAGGTGCTGCTGAACTTCAAGAACCAGCTTATTACTTTCACCATTTACATCATACAACACCTCAAGGGCGGCGTAGATGCCTGGCAGCTTTTCGGCACCGGAAAAGTCGGCGTCGATCACCGGGCCGATTACCTGAACGATTTTACCTTCGTTACTCATCAGATTTTTTGTTCCTACTGTGGAGATCTTACGTTTGTTATTCGATTAAATTGGATTGGTCCTGCTATTCAAGAGCACGCATTGCTGTCGTGATCTCAAGCAACTCAGAAGTAATGGCTGCCTGGCGCTGCTTGTTGTAGTCCAGCGTAAGGTCTTTGATCATATCCTCGGCGTTATCGGTCGCAGCCTTCATGGCTACCATCCTCGAGCTGTGCTCGGAAGCGCGCGACTCCAGCACCATTTGATACAACTGATAATTCACATACTGCGGCACAATTGAATTGAGCACCGACTTAGGGGTGGGCTCGAAAATATAGCCGCCGTATTCCGGTCCCAGATTAGTATCAACCGGATCAGGCTCACGCCCAACGCCCACAAAACTCTTATCCCGACCCAGATCAATCGGACGAATTGGAAGCAAGGTCTCGACCATTGCTTCCTGGCTGATTGTGTTGATGAAATTTGTAAAAGCAACTTTCACAGTGTCATACTCGCCGCTGAGAAACTTCTCCATCGCGAACTCAGAAACCTGCTTTGCAGCTAGAAATGCAACGGGATCATCAATACTGAAATCGGCCAGAAGTTCTCGATTCAATCGTGCAAGAGCCTGCTTCCCTTTGTTTCCGATCGTTACAAAAGTGGCATCCTTCGAAACCGATTCAGAGACGAGCCGAAGCACATTCGTATTCAGCGCCCCACAGAGTCCCTTGTCGGTCGATACGACGATCACCAACTCACGGTTACCGTCATGCTCCTTGAGAAGAGGGTGATCCTCTTCAGTGGTCTGCTCCTTAAGATTAACGAGCACCTTGTTCAGCAAATCAGCGTAGGACCTACCAGACATAGCCTGATCCTGCGCCTTCTTCATCTTCGAAGCCGCGACAAGCTGCATGGCCTTTGTGATCTGGGCCGTATTTTTGACCGACTTAATGCGTCGGCGGATGTCGCGAAGATTTGCCATGACTCAGTTTGAATCTCGAACTCGAATTGACACTATGCCTTGTATGAACCTTTGAAGTCTTCGATCGCCTGAGCAAGCTCTTCCTTGATCTGGTCAGTCAACGCCTTCTCGTCACGAATCAGACCGAGGAGTGAATCCTTCCGAGTCGAAAGGAACTCGCTCATCTTCTCCTGACAATCCTTAACTTTATCAATCGGAACACTGTCAAAGTGACCATTTTGCATCGCCCACAAGAGGCATACCTGAAGCTCAACCGCAATGGGCGAGTACTGGCCTTGCTTGAAGAGCTCAACAATTCGCTCTCCCCGCTTAATCTGGGCCTTAGTTTTCTCGTCGAGATCCGAACCGAACTGAGCAAATGCTTGAAGCTCACGGAACTGTGCGAGATCGAGCTTGATGGTTCCAGCCACTTTCTTAACAGCCTTAGTCTGCGCAGCAGAACCCACACGGCTCACTGAAAGACCCACTGAAATTGCTGGGCGAATACCTTGATAGAACAAGTCAGTCTCCAGGAAAATCTGACCATCTGTAATCGAAATCACGTTAGTCGGGATATAAGCCGAAACGTCACCCGCCTGTGTCTCAATGATCGGAAGAGCGGTAAGAGATCCACCGCCATTCGCCTCACTGAGACGTGCAGAACGCTCAAGAAGGCGGCTGTGCAGATAGAAAACGTCTCCTGGATAAGCTTCACGACCGGAAGGGCGACGAAGAACGAGAGACACCTGGCGATAAGCCACCGCATGCTTGGAAAGGTCATCGAAGACGATCAACGCATCTTGCCCCTGATCCATGAACCACTCACCAATCGCAGCCCCTGAATAAGGCGCGAGGTATTGATTGGTTGCAGAGTCGGAGGCAGAAGCCGCAACGATCGTGGTATATTCCATCGCACCCGCCTCTTCGAGGGTAGCGATAATACGAGCGATGTTTGCCTGCTTCTGGCCAATCGCAACGTAGATACATTGCATCGGCTTGTGATCTTTCAACTTACCCTCTTCAGCCGCCTTGTTCTGCTGCGCCTGGGAAATAATGGTATCAATCGCAACTGTCGTCTTACCGGTTGAGCGGTCACCAATAATGAGCTCACGCTGACCTCGGCCAATCGGAATCATGGCATCGATCGGCATAATACCGGTCTGAACTGGAACACTCACCGACTGGCGGGGAATAATGCCCGGAGCAATCTTCTCAACGGGATAGCTCACATCAGACTCGATTTCACCTTTACCATCGAGCGGCTGACCAAGCGCATTCACAACGCGACCGGAAAGACCTTTTCCTACGGGAACTGAAAGGAGGCGACCTGTTGATTTAACCTCGTCACCTTCCTTCACGTGAAGACCTTCACCGAGCAAGACACACCCAACTTCAGTCTCCTCAAGGTTGAGAGCGAGACCAAAGAGCCCATCAGGGAACTCAAGCATCTCGTTGAGCATCACATCGCTCAAACCTTCCACCTTGGCCACCCCGTCTCCGATCTCTCGGACGATACCCACGTTCGACTTCGACACAGAAGTCTTAAGGGAGGCTATTTCTGATTCCAGTTCCTGGAGAATATTACTCATGACGTTTCGTCAGGTGAATCGCTTCTGTTAGTTTCTAATTAAATTTCTCGGCAAGTCGCTCAAGGCGATTCTTGACACTTCCATCCCAAACATCGCTACCAACCCGGATCTTCATTCCGCCCAGCAGCTCAGGATTCAAAGCGAACTCAGTTTCCACCTGTTCGCCATACTTCTTTTTCAAATCCGCTATGACACCTGATTTAACAGAAGCCTCCAACTCTTCAGCGCTCTCTACGAGCGCACTGTTCTTCTCAATCTCAAGTCGAATCAAACGCCAATAGGCATCGATCAAATTGAGATAACCACGCGGCTTCCGGTCCACCAACTTCTTAACCACGGTCCGAACAGTCTCGACATTCACCTTTCCATCAACCACGGAGGCCATGAAAAGCTTCTTTGCAATTCGAGCTGCTTCTTTCCCTGATTTCATAGCAAACCAATCTTCCTCTGACTACAGAGAGACCTGACCGGCGGTTTCCTTGTTAATTCGTTTCTGATCGTCTTCGTCCAGCACCTTCCCGGTCACCTTCGAAGTCGCATCGATGACAAGCTTGCCGAAATCGTTCTTCAGCTCGTTCATCTCGCTCTCGTGCTCGAGGCGGGATGCCTCGCGAGCCTTTTCAATAATCTGTTGAGCCTCTTTGATGGCGTCCTGCGTCTTCTGACCACGGACGACCTCAGCACTGTCGCGGGCCTCGCCAATCATGCGCTCAGCATCCGTATTGGCCTCTTGGAGCATCCCCTGGACCTTCTCCTCAGCTTTAGCCAACTCAGCCTCGATCTTCTTGATATTCGCTTCACCGTCAGCAATCCGCTTACGGCGGGCGTCCAGCATGGCCAGAATCGGACCAAAAGCATACTTGGAAAGCACAAAGTATACGATCAGTACAATGATCACCTGAGAGATAAACTTGGGCCAGGCGACACCGAATTGTTCAACTATACCTTCCATTGCGGGCAATTAGTTTAAGTGATTAAGAGAGGATGAATTTTGAGAAAATCAGGGTAAAACAGTCCGCGGCGTTGACCGCCGCGGACTGCCAAAGCTTAGCCCTGGAAAGCCATGATCAAGGCATAAATCGCAATAGCCTCAGCGAGAGCCATTCCAATAATACCAATGGTCAGGATGTTACCAAATGCACCGGGGTTACGCCCCACTGCTTGAGCAGCACCCATACCGATCAGGCCGATACCAATACCAGCACCAGCACCGGCAACGCCGAGTGCGAAGTTACCGTTAAAGGCACCACTTGCAGCGGCGTGGCCGGCTGCGTCAGCTGCAGCAGGAGCTGCAGCGGCAAGAGTTGTTACGATATCGATCATAATAGTTATTTACGTTTTACTGTTTACTGTTTTCTCGTCACCGCCCACTGACTACGCATGGTCACAGCGACAAAATTGGTTTTTCGGCTCAGTGCTCCTCCCCTTCATGGGTGGTAGAGAGCTTAATGTATACGGCACAGAGCAAAGTGAACACTGTCGCCTGAAGGGCCCCAACGAGGATCTCCATAAAATAGAAAGGAATCGGGAAAATCACCGAAGTGAGGAACGCCCATATCCCGGTAGCACCAATCACGGTCTCACCAAGACTACCCATCACGACAAGCAGAGTCTCACCGGCAAAAATATTACCGAGGAGTCGCAAAGAAAGTGAAGCCGGTCGGAAAACGATCGAAATAATTTCAATAATACCGACAAAGAAGAAAATCGGAGTCAGCATGTATTTAAGAGCACCCTGAAGACCACCCTTGGGACCAAAAATGTGAACCAGCGATCCCCACACTCCAAGCTCCTTCACCGAAATCCAAAACCAAGCCACCATGAACACAGCGGCTAGCGCGAGCGTCATATTCAAATCAGCCGTAGCCGGTCGAAGAATCGGAGTCGTGACTGACTTCAGGCTTAGCGGCCCAGATCCCTCACCCCAGCCAACCGTGCCCACTCCAGGAAGGAGACCGAACCAGTTTGCAGTGATAATGAAGATGAAGATCGTGGCCAACAACGGAAAAACTTTCGGCGCGACGTGCTTTCCTACAATTCCCTCAACCTGGCCGTAAAGAAACTCGATCAGGAACTCTACGAAATTCTGCTTCTCGCCGGGAATCAACTCCATGCGCTTCGTTGCAACACGAGTGAAGAGAACCACCCCAGTGGTGACGATGACGGACACCAGAATCGAATTTGTCAGCCATCCCATCTCTGGGATTCCCGGAGCAGCGATTCCTCCCGATGCAAGCATCAGGGTCCATGAATCAAGTGACAACATTGGCAGATTAAACTCCATCAGAGTGGAAGGAGAGGACCGCCTTTAAAGATAAGGCAGTGAGAACAGCGGACACTCTCGTCAGCGCGCACACTATGCAATCGAAATGGACTCGCAAGATAATTTGTGAAAAATTTCACAAATTCCCCCAAACCTAGTTAACCCTGACCACAAAGACCCGCTACAACCCCTTGAGGAAGGGGCTCAGGATGTCGATGACTGACTTGCCTCGTTCCTGCAAGTCATCGGAATCTGATGCGCCATCCCTCGGATTGAGAAACTTCTGTGCCTCGTTCAGCAACCCTTCCGGTAACTCCTTCAAAATCGCCTCACCTGCGGCCGCAATAAGGCGACCGCTGAGATCCTCTTTTGGCTCAGAAATCGTCCCCGTCAGATTCAACGGCGCCCAGAGAAATCCGTCACGGCTCTCGACGAAAACCTGCCGCTCTGCCCCGGGAATCCATCGCAGCGTTCCCGCAGTCACCCCAACCTGCAAAGCGCCCGCTATTGCCTCGCCCTGAATATCAACATCACCCTCGACCCGAACAAGCCCGTCAGCCTGAAGAACCAGATCACGCAACTCGATCAATTCTCCGTTACTCTTGAACTCTGTCTGGGCCTTGCTCAGCACAAGATACTTAAATTGCTCGTTCCGGGTGTATTTTGAAATCACGGTCAACACGGGAATCTCCTCAACCACCGCATCAATCACATTCAGAGTGCCTTCGTAGATGAGCGCCTCTGGAGGCCCCGAAATCCTTACCGGGCCTTCTACGATGCCTGAAAGCCGATCCCTCCACTCTCCTTCAATCAGTTCGTCCACATCGATCGAGGAAATCTGAAGATCGAGATCAAAATTACCTTCCCCTGAAAAACTGATCTCCCCCGTTCCGTCAATGTGACCCGCCTCATATATACCCAGTGCGCATCGATCGATGAAAATATCAGTCTCCTGCCACCGCATCGCCAAATCCTTCAGCTTAACCACCGGCTGATCTGCCACTTGCAACTTTCCACCCTGTCCGCCGATCTCCCACATTTTTGCTTGAAAGTCCGGTCGAATCTTCGCTTTGACCCCGCTCAGTTCAAACGAAGTGGTTCCATCGTCATTTTCGACTGACACGGTGGCGGAAGAAATCGCAACCTCATCTACTTCAATTCGATTGGGCACAAAGCGAGACAGCCACTCGGGAATCTCGGGACCCTCGAATTCCTGAGTCACCACCGCATCCTCACCTGGCGGACGCTTGATCCGACGATCAGAGAACAAGAGCTGGAATCGATTGACCGTCACCTCAGGAACGCGAAACGCACCATCACTAATCCCCCCGGATTGAGCCCGAATTCCATCCAAACCTATCTCTGAAAAACTAGCGCCATTGTAGCCTCGTGCGCGAAATCGCTCAGCATACGCCTCCGAGCCCTGCCAGGTCATGTCAGCAAGCTCGATCTCAGACCCCATGACAACGCCAGCCTTCTGCACCAGAAACTGACGAAACTCATCGCCCTTCAACCAAGCGCCAATAGTCGACTTGATGACCAATAGCCCAATCACCATCACGATCAGAAGGACGCCTCCGGCAACCAACACCACGACCAGCGGATTCACCCCCCGGGATTTCGATTGCTTACGACTGCGACGTTTTGACATCACCCCAACAAACGCCAATACGGGGACCCGGGTAAAGGAATAAAATCAACAGTTTTGAAATTGCCCGTTTCTGTGATTGCACAGTGGCCGCCCGCCTCTTAAAACTGTGTTCGTGCTAGAACTAAAAGACATCCAATTCACTGTCCAGAAAGGCAAGGAAGATCTCAATTTGCTGAAGGACATCGACTTGATGGTTCCCACAGGTCACTTTATGGCCATTGTCGGTCCTTCCGGTTGCGGTAAATCCACTCTACTAAAACTCATTGCCGGCATCAATCAGGAGTCCGGTGGCAGCATTTTCTGGAGCGGCCGCAACCTTTCTGAAGAGGGCGATCTTGATCATTCTGAAATCGGATATGTTCCCCAGTTCAGCATCGCCTATGACGAACTCACGGTTGAGGAGAATATCGAGAGCACCATCCGGCTCCGTGCCAAAACTGACGGAAACGATGAATTTGATAAGCTAGTCGATAGCGTCCTCAATGCGGCCGGCCTCGATCCCATTCGAGACCGCGCGGTAAAAGTGCTCTCGGGCGGACAGAAACGACGCCTCTCCCTCGCACTTGAGCTAGTCACTGACCCGGTTTTACTGCTCTGTGACGAGGTCACCAGTGGCCTCGACCCGAAGAGTGAACAGGAAATTGTCACTCTGATGTATGAGCTGAGCCGCAACGAGCACCGAATCGTTGTCAATGTGACCCACAGCCTCGCCAATCTGGACCTCTACGATTCCGTACTCGTTCTCGACTCCGGCAGCGTGGTCTACCACGGGCCACCACGGGCGCTCGAGCACTACTTCAGCGTCGATAAAGCGGAAGATGTATACCCTCAACTTGCCAAACGAGAATCCGGCGCCTGGGCCGCGAGCTGGGCCAAGCACCGCGATACCTACTATCAGAACTTCACCACCCCTTCTAAAGGAGATCCTAACGCCTCTGTGTCCGCCGAAACCCCGGGATCAACAGCTCAGTTTTTCGCCCTCTTTTTTCGGCGCTGGAAAATCTTCTTTCGCGACCGGGGCGGTTTATTCCTGCAGCTAGCCATCCTCGTTGGCTTCCCATTTCTTGTCGTCGTTTTTGAGCTCGACGGCGTCGAGCAGACTAAGCGTCTCTCCGAATCCATACCCGCAACACAAATCGAGTTTGAACAGGAAGTCGCAGACCGGACTTTCAATCTCAATCTAGGTGGAGTCGTGTCCGGACTTGTCATGTTTCAGGTCATTCTCTTGACCCTGATGGGGTCCAACAATGCTGCCCGCGAGATCGCCGGTGAACGCCAGATCTTCGAGAAGGAGAAGCTCGGCGGCGTCCGCCCCATCGTCTATATTGGGAGCAAGATCGCCTTCCTTTCTTCCCTCGTTTTCATCCAGTCATTCTGGATGGCCATCTTCGTTCAGAGTATCTGTCAGATACCAAGCGGGTCATTTATCGCCCACATGCTTCTACTTTTGCTAGTGAACGGAGCCATGACATCGATCTGCCTCGGGATCTCCGCGATGTCAAAAACTGCCGATCAAGCTTCATTGCTCAGTATTTATCTCGTCGGATTCCAACTCCCTCTTTCGGGAGCCGTTCTTGCTCTGCCCGATTGGGCAGGATGGATGACTCGCCCGTTCATCTCAGCTTATTGGAGTTGGGCCGGAGTCATGGATGGCATGGAAAGTAACTACCTTCGCTACGTCCGCGAAGTCACCGAAACCTGGCTCGGGCCGATGTGGTTGTGCTTTCTCGTCCTGATCGCTCACGTTTTACTGGGTCTATTCATTTCCTATATTGGATCCAAACAGCCTCGCTGGAACGGCTAATTCATTCCGCACCTTGACCCGATCCATGACTGCAGATGAGGAACTGATCGAGTTTCTGAGTGACTACGTCACTGAGAACAAAAAAGACAAAATAGCGAAGGTGCTGGGGGAACGGACCCGACACTTCACGGTGATGCTGGAGGACATCTACCAACCTCACAACGCCAGCGCCTGCCTGCGCAGCAGCGACTGCCTTGGACTGCAGGACGTCCACATCATCGAGAGGGAACACGAATACCGCCCCAACAAGCAAGTTTCGTTGGGAAGCTCCAAATGGCTCTCCCTCCATCGTTATCACCGCACCAAGTCCTGCATTGAGTCGCTCAAAGTCAGGGGCTACCACCTCGTTGCGACTACGCCGAACGTCGAAGGCTACGACCTTACTGACCTTCCCATCGACAAGCCTGTTGCCCTCCTTTTCGGAACTGAAGAAGAAGGCCTCAGTGAATTTGCTCTCGAAGCCGCCGACGACACTCTGAGGCTCCCCATGTATGGCTTCACCCAAAGCTACAATATATCCGTCACCGTCGCCCTGACACTAGCACGTCTGGTGGAGAGGCTACGGGAGTCCAACATTGACTGGCACTTGAGCGATGAAGAGAAAACCTCGCTAACCCTGGAGTTCTACCGCCGCATCGTAACTCGCCACGACCTTCTCGAAGCCAAATTTTGGGAGAGCCGACAAAGCTGACGCCATGCCTGACCCCGACCGCGAGGTACAATCCGAACTACCTCTTTTCGAAGCAGAACCATCGGCAGCCTCCAATGATTCGTCCACATCTCAAGGCGCTCTTTCCCGGAACTTTCTGGGCTGGAGTGAGCCTCTACTTTCCTCAGCAGTCGATCACCTGACACGTGAGTGGGATACCAGCGAACCGCTCGATCTCTCTACCCAACTCCTCGTGGTCCCAACCCGAAACGCCGGACGTCGGCTTCGGGAGTCCCTCGCCATCCGGGCCGGAGAGTTTGATTCCGCTGTTTTCCCACCCACTGTCGTCACACAGGACTATCTCATTTCCACCGATCGCTTACTCGAAAGCAATCTCACACTGCCAGTCGCAGGAACCCAGATTACTCTCTGGATCTGGGCAGCACTTCTTCTCAAACTGCCCCTTAACCGGTTTCGACAGGCTTTCCCTGTCGATCCGGTCGAGCGAACCTTAAAATGGGCCTGCGACACCGCTGGTGAATTATTGCAAGTCCGGCATCTACTCACTGAGTCAGGTCACATCTTCGCTACCGCAGCTGAAGTTCTTGCAGCGCAGGACATGGAACCGGGCCGCTGGGCGGAACTGGCACGTATCGAGCAGCTCGCCATCGCAGATACCGAAAAGTGCGGCCTCGCCGACGAAGCATCCGCCCAACTCAAAGTCCCCGGCAATGGCCAGCTCAATACCACCGTTGAATCGATCACTGTCTGCGGACTGACCGATCTCCGACCCCTTGCCGAAGATACACTCAAGCACTGGTCATCAACCTATCCCGTCGAGCTTCTGATCCACGCCCCCGAATCCGAAGCCCCCCATTTCGATAGCTACGGACGCCCACTCCCCACCTCCTGGATTGACCGAAGCATCCCCATTCCTGATCCTAACACAATCATTCAAAACGCCAGCACACCGCTGGAGCAGGCAGAATTGACCGCGGACCTGCTGAACGAACTCGATCAGGTTTCCGCCAGTGCAGCCATAGGCATCCCTGACACAGCACTTTCTACACCTCTTCAGGAAACCCTCAAAACACGGGGATTGAAAAGCTACGATCCAGCCGGACGGGCTCTCGCCGGCGAAGGCATCTACTATCTCATCAAGCAGGTTGCAGAAGTCACGTCCTCTCAAACCATTTCCTCATTCCGACGCCTCCTCAACTGCCCCGGTGTAGGCAACGCCATATTGCGGGACATCCCCACGCAGGAAAACTTCACCACCTGCCAGCTCCTTCAACTCAGCGACAAACTGATCATTGAAACCCTCCCGTCACATCTCGATGATGCCCTAGAGTCCGCCCGACGACGTTTCTACACCCATCCTGAACTAGCCCGTGCGATCGAATGGATCCAAAACTGGAGCCGCCGATTCCAGAAAGACTCCTTCGACTCCACTCTCAACGAGTTTCTCGCAGCCATCTACGAAGGGCGTCAATTTTCCAATCATGACCCTGCACAATCCATTCTCAGCGAAGTGGCCGATGCGATTCAGCTACTGAATGACGACCTCGACCGGGTCGCCGCGACATTCCCCAAGGCTCCCAGTGCAAGCGATCGGTTCGAGATGCTGCTGACCACGATGTCGACACAACAAATCTACCCCGAACGCGAGCCTGAAGAAGTCGATCTACAAGGTTGGCTTGAGCTTCTCTGGGAAGATGCCCCCAGACTTGTTGTCACCGGAATGAATGACCACTCCGTGCCCGAAGCAATCGTCGGTCACGCATTCCTACCCGACACCGCCCGACGGGTCCTGGGAGTGCAAAACAACGATGACCGCTTCGCTCGCGATGCCTACTTTCTCACCTCCATGCTTGAGTCGCGGAAGAAAGAGGGCCGCCGTGTTGATCTCATCTTCGGAAGAGAAAGTGCCAGTGGAGACCCGCTCCGCCCCTCACGACTTCTTTTCCAATGTCCTGCCGAGGAACTTCCTTCACGGACCCTCCATCTCTTTCGCGATGTTGAAATCGAGAATCGTCCCGAAGCTCGCTCCGTTGCCTTTCCGTTGAAGCCCCTGCCACTCCCGCCGGGCAACAAAGTCTTTGAGCGGGCCAGCCCGACCTCCATCAAGCAATACCTGGCCTGTCCGTTCCGATTCTATCTGAAATTCGGACTCGGGATGTCCTCCGTTGAGCTCAACAAACGTGAGATGGATGCCGCTGACTTCGGAAACCTCGTTCACAACAGCCTCGAAGCCTTTGCCAGAGACGCCGAGGCGATCACGTTGACTGCTCCTGAGAAAATCACCCAGTTCCTTCATCAGGAAATCGACCGTCAGCTCAGCAGCCAGTTTGGTAAAGATCTCTCCACCCCTCTGGTGATCCAACGTGAGTCCGCTCGCAAGAGGCTCGCATGGTGGGCCGCCATCGAATCCGAGCAACGAAAGGCCGGCTGGAAAATCCTCGCCCCTGAGGAGACCTTCGGCACCGAAGAATGGCCCTTCTCCATTGACGGCATGACCGTCAAAGGTCGAATCGACCGAATCGAGCAACATCCCGAACACGGCATTCGTGTGATCGACTTCAAGACATTCTCACCCGGGAGCGGGAGCAATCGGAAAACAGTCGACGCTTACCATCTTACTCCACTCAAGCGTAACGAGTCCCCTGACGATTTCCCGGAATGGGCCCTCATCGAAGGTGAGGACGGCAAGACCTACCGCTGGACTGACCTACAGCTTCCTCTCTATCTGCTCGCCATGTCAGAACGGGAGAATAGCGCCCGACTCACCGCCGCCTACGCTACCCTGGGCAAGAGCGAAGCTGAAGTATCCATCGACGAGTGGAGTGAACTGGATGACCGACTTCTCGATTCAGCCCGGGCCTGTGCTACCGGCGTCATCAAAGCAATCAACCAGCAGATTTTCTGGCCTGCCAGTGAAGATGCCCCCCCCTGGGATGATTTCCGTGACTTGCTCCAACCCACCGCCCAGGACACCGTCGACTCAACAGGGTTAACCCCCTCTCTCAACCCTGTTTAACACGCCCTCGTCTCGCATCTCTTCTATCTCCACACAATGCCCGTCCCCTCTTCCATCCCCAATGAGATGATCCTCGCTTCTGCTGGATCAGGGAAGACTTATCAGCTCACCAATCGCTACATCGCCCTCATGGCCTTGCAGCTAAAGAGCGGACAACCAGTGCACCCCGAACGTATCATCGCGGTCACATTCACTCGCAAAGCAGCAGGCGAATTCTTCGATGCTATTCTTGTAAAACTAGCCAAGGCGGCGAGTGACCCGAATGAGTCAGCCTCCCTCGCTGGAGATGCCAAGGACCCTCTCTCCGCAGTGCTCGGATCGCTGAGTCAGGATGATTTCCGCGAACTGCTCCGGATATTTATCCAACGAATGCCACGCCTCTTCCTTGGCACTCTCGATAGCTTTTTCTCAAACATCCTCCGCTCCTTCCCCGCTGAATTCGGCCTCACTTCCGACTTCGAAATCATGGACGACTACCGGGCTGCGAACGCGATTGACCGGGTTTACGAAGTGGTTTTCAGCAGACGCCTTGGATCAGCTGACGCCAATGACAGACATCAGGCGACTTTCCTCGACGCTTTTCGACAGGCCACCTTCGGCAGAGAAGAATCCAACGTCATTCGCTCGCTCGATGACTTCGTCAGCAGTCTTCACACGCTCTACTTGAGCGCTTCGTCGTCAAAGTATTGGGGTGATCCCGGCACCATCTGGAATCGGGATAACAATCGCTGGCTTGTCGAAGGACTTGACCCGGCGGCCGAATTTGAACGCCTTTACCAAACCTTTGAAGCGAACCCCGAACAGGTCAACGACACCTACTGGGAAGAGTTTCGTGCCGAAGTGTCTGAGCACCAGCCTGGCGCCCCCTTCGGCAAGCGGATCAAATACATGATCCCGCGATTTCTCGCCGTTTGGGATGACCTCGAAAAAGGGAGAGCGGAGATCAAATTCAACCGGACTGTCCACGACTTTGATCCCGTCGCCTCCGAAGCGGTCCGCCATATCACACAATGGCTTGTCGGCGGTGAGATCAAAGCCAAACTTCAACGCACGCGAGGTGTCTGGGAACTCTTGAATCTTTATGAGTCCACCTACGCGGACCGGGTTCGGCGTCAGGGCCAGCTCACTTTTCAAGACGTCCAGTTATTGCTTTCCGGCCACGAATACGGAGAAGGTCGCCCTGCCCCACTCCTCACGCAGACTCCAAGTGATCTCGACCGACTCCGCATCGACTACCGGCTCGACGCTCGATATGACCACTGGCTCCTGGACGAATTTCAGGATACCAACTTCATCCAGTGGAAAGTGATTTCCAACCTCATCGACGAAGTGGTCCAGGACACCTCCGGTACACGCTCTCTCTTTCAAGTCGGCGACATCAAACAGGCGATCTATGCCTGGCGGGGGGGCGACACTCGGCTCTTTACCGACATCTACAAAAATTACAACGCCAACGAAGAACGCATTCAACGCAGAGATCTTGATGTCTCCTATCGGTCGGTTGCTGACATCATCGAACCGGTCAATCAGGTCTTCGGTGATAAATCGGCTCTCGCAGACCTTGGATTGCCCGAGGCAACAATCGACCGCTGGCAATGGAGAGACCACAAAGTTGCCGATATTCACGCTGACAAACCCGGCTACACCGCGCTACTGAACCCCCTCCCTCCGGAAGGCGCAAAGAGCCCAGGCAAGGAGGAGATCGCTGAACTTGTTCTTGGCATCATCAAAGAAGTCGAACCTACTCGACACAATGTCAGCTGCGCAATTCTTGTGCGAAGCAACAATCGAGGCAACGAACTCGTCGACTACATCCGCACTCACAGTGACATCCCTGTCACGAGCGAATCAGATCAACACATCGCAAGCGACAACCCGGTCAATCTATCTCTACTCAGCCTCTTCCAGCTTGCAGCACACCCCGGAGACACATTCGCATGGGAACATCTCAAGATGACGCCCTACGCAACGATCATCGAGAGCGATGGTCTCAGCGCCGAGGCCCTCGCCCTCCGAGTTGCCAATGCCGTGTTTGAAAATACTTTCGAGCGCGTCACCCGGTCGTTCGTCAATGAAATTGAAAATGCGCTCGGCAAACCATTCGACGCCTTTACCCGAAGCAGAATCGAGTCATTCGCTCTCGCTGCGCGACTCTTCGATGAAACAGGGAGTCGCGACATCGATGACTTCCTCTCCTACGTTGGCCGTCACACAACTCGCGAATCAGTGGATAGCAGCGCAGTGCAGGTGATGACCTACCACAAGTCAAAAGGACTCACCTTTGACATGGTCATCCTGCCGGACCTCAAGAGCGATAGTCTGACCACAGTCAAACTCGATATCGGGGCCAAGACCAATGAAAACCGTGAGACCGAATGGGTTCTCGACATGCCAACTAAAGACATTGTCGCATCCGACCCTGTCCTCGGTGAATACCTGGCCGAAAAACAGGTGGAATCGGCCTACGAATCGCTCTGCATGTACTACGTCGCAATGACCCGGGCCCGCTACGCAAACTACCTCGTTGCTCCCTACCAGGGCCCCAAATCACGCTCGATGAATTTCGTGCGACTGCTCGAAGACTGCCTCGCCGATGAACCCACTGAAGTCAGTTTTTCAGGCATCGAAGCCAATCTCGTGTTTCAAAGCGAGACGCCGCATTCACAACGACGCTGGTTTGAGTCCATCTTCGAGGGAAGTGAGAAAGGTGCCCACGAACTTGAGACGGCGGATCCACCAGCGTCAGTGCAGCCTACTGCTCGTCTTCGCCCACGTCGCCGAACTCCCAGCGGTTCAGAAAACGCCACCGTTTCCGCTGCGCAGATTTTCAACAGCCACGGCGGAGAAGCGCGTCAGTTTGGCACTCTCGTTCACGCTATCTTCGAAGATATCGAGTGGTTCTCCAGCGACACCCTATCCCAGCTGCAGCAGTCCTGGTCAGAACGCCTCGGCTACAGTCCTGATCTGCTCCAACGAGCACTTCAACAAGTCGAGCAAAGCCTAGCCCACGAACCCATACGCAAGGCATTGAGCCATCCGTCACCCACATCAATCGCCTGGAGAGAAAAGAGCTTTGAAATTCTGCTCAACAAAGAATGGCTTTCCGGCACCTTCGACCGTGTCGTGATTGAAAATGATGATTCCGGTACCGCCATCCGTGCCTGTGTCATTGATTTCAAAACTGATCGAGTCAACTCGACTGAGGACCTTGACACTGCCGGAGAAAAGTATCGCCCACAACTCGATCTCTACCGACAGGTCCTCGCCCGAATGACAGGGCTTCCAGAAACCGCCATTTCGACCCAACTGCTCTTCACCAGGGCCGCCAAGCTACTCGAAATTTAGCATAGGAAAGTGCTGATCAGGATTGCCTGAAACTTCCGAATTCTCTATAAAGGAGGTTGAAACACACCGCCCACCTCCCCTCGTGCAAAACCGTTATCACATTACTGGTATTAGGCAGTCCTACCGTCACACCACTGAGACGAGGACTATCGTGATGCCAATTGTGATTGGCCTCATTCTGGCAGCATTGATCACCTTCTACTTCAAAGGCCGCCCCTCAAGCGAAGTAGAGAGCAGCATTGCTGCCGTTCAGACAGACAATGCCGTCGCCCCCCCGACCGAGCCCGAGTCCATGTCTTCCACCGTTTACAATGACGGAGATCCCCCGCTACTGATCGCTAGACCGATTGAACCTTCAATCATGCTCGATGCTACCCCAGACGGACCCACTCTCATCGCAACCAGCGCGACCGAAAGTGAGTTCACTCCATGGTTATCCCCGCTGGCGCTGGACACTTACATTCGCCAGCTAAACCAGGGCTTCGGCCAGACGTTCTGGCAGCGCGGATACTGGATCACCGCCGTTGAAGGAAGATGGTATAATGGGGCCCACGAGTTTCGAATCATTTTCAAAGCCAGCCCCGACCACGCTCATTGGCAGTATCGAGCCAATCAAACTCTAACCGCATTTAAAAGCAGCAACGACGACCTCCAGAAGGAAGGCTACTCGATGGCCCAAAGCCAAGCCTACACTCGACCAGACGGCATGCTGAGGTATCAAGGTGTCTGGCACCGTCAGCCCGATACGGCTACCATCGCTGATCTTCCCGGGGTGCCCCCTCAAAACTCCAGTGAACCCGACGCACTGGACGTGAATCAGCTGACGTTTCGGTGATCAGGCATCCACTGATTTCGCCGGCCGCCTGAGCCTACGTAGGATCATCACGCCAAGCACCAGCAATAGTGCTGTGCCGGCAAAAACGGCAATCGGCAGCTGCGGGTTCTGTTGCATAATCTGCAGCCAACGACTCCGCCTGGGAAAATCTTCAGCAGGCCAGACGATATTGAGAAAAACGGTGTGTTCAGATTCGAGCGACTCGCTCGTCTCCACCTCCAACTCCTGCCCCCGGTTGCGCGATACATACCCCGGCGTATCAGCATTGATCCCCGTCACTGCCGCAGAAAACTGACTCGCTGAAACTCCCTCAGGCAGCCGCACCCGGGCATTCAACCGATCAATCGGTAAACCCGAGAACGGCCCGGTTATATCAAAAGCACCAAAAGCCTCGCCGTCACTATATCTCCAGTCGCCTTTAGCAACACACTTGACGACATAGTTGTAGACTCCCGGATCGAGAGTGATGTAGGGCGACCCGCAATAGAGACTGAGTCGACCATCGCCCGCTTCCACATGGTACTTTTCCGCCTCTCCCTGTCGGATTACTTCAGTAATCTCCAGTCCATTTTCAAGCACCAGTCCCCCGGGACCTTCAAAAACAGTCAAGAAATTCAGGCAGGGTCCCCTTTTAACATCATCGCCATCTACCCGCAGGTCGAAACGGTACTCAATCTTAACCGTGGCATTCCTCGCGACATCAATATTCGCTTCCAACGCTATGATTCGAGCCCCTGATTCTTCAGAATACAGGGGCGAATACGAAACGACCACTATGATCGCGAGCCTGAGCAGTGAAGCTATGATGTCCAATTTTTTAGGCTAAGCTATATTCAGCGCTTATCGACGATTTACCGAGCCAATCAAAGGCGACCCAGCAACTTGTCGTGAATCCCATCAAAACCACCATTGCTGAAGACGACAATCACGTCATCGTCTTTCGACTCCTCCGAAAGTCGCTCAACAATAGCATCCGCTCCGGGCTCGTAGTACGCAGGCGTTCCTCCGCTGCGTAGCGTCTCCATGACGAGATCAGTATCGAGCCTTTCCTCTTCAGCCAGGCTATCAGCTCGAGCCACCTCAGCGAGGCAAACTGCATCCGCGTGGCCCAATGCATCCGGAAGAGAATCCTGAAATACATTTCGGCGTGTCGTATTCGAGCGAGGCTCAAATACGGCCCAGAGGCGTGAATCGCTGTACTTTCGACGCAACCCAATGAGGGCTTCGCGGATCGCCGTAGGGTGATGACCAAAATCATCAATCACCGTAATATTTCTCTCGGTCACTCCCCTCACTTCCTGACGGCGCTTGATGCCGAGAAAAGAGTCGAGGGCACTGCGAATGGCATCGGCTGACACGCCTCCAAATCGAGCCGCGGCAACAGCCATGGCCGCATTACGGACATTAAATTCCCCATTAAGAGGAATGGTATATCGTTCGCCCTCAAGCGTGAACGACGTGGTTTCAACGTCGTAATCCACGTCAGTGATTCGCCCTTCACAAGCTTCTGAAAATCCAACCAGCTTCATGGGGGCATGCCCCTCTGAGGCGCAGACGTCGAGACAGTTCTGGTCATCACCATTCAGCAGAACCTGCCCGTTCTCCGGCACCAGTCGGATCATGTGCCCGAAGGTACGCTTGATCGCATCAAGATCGTCAAAAATGTCCGCGTGATCAAACTCGATGTTATTCACAATGGCCACTTCAGGCAGGTAATGAATAAATTTCGAACGCTTATCAAAGAAAGCAGAGTCGTACTCATCGCCTTCCAGGATGGTGATATCAGAATCAGTAAACCGGGCCCCCTGCTCTAGATTCCCGGGCAATCCGCCAATCACAAAACTGGGATTTCGGCCTGATGATTCAAAGATCCAGGCGAGCAGCGAAGAAGTTGTCGTTTTACCATGCGTCCCGCTGACCACGAAGTTGCGCTTGCCTCGCAACACTTGCTCCCGCAGCAGCTCCGGCATCGAAACATAATGCGCCTTGCGCTTCATCACTTCCTCCACCTCGGGATTACCCCGACTCTGAGCATTTCCCACGACGTAGAGATCTGCGTCTTCGGGCAAATTCTCAGCCTTGTAGCCATTCAGTATTTCAATACCTCTGCTTTCAAGAAAGGACTTCATGGGATCGTAGACGTGGGCATCGGAGCCCGTCACCCGATATCCCGCATCGCGAAATGCAGCCGCAACCGACCCCATCGCCGTTCCGCAAATACCCATGAAATACAAATGCTTACCGTTTCCGTTCTCTTTGCTCATTCCTGATTGGCTATTCAAAAAACTATCTCCGCCGGTTCTTCGGCAGATAATGGAGGTTTTTACGCTGTTTTTGCGGGCGCCGCAATGTCTTTCAAGACATACAGGCCGGTTGTATCAGCTCTTTCAAATACAGGAGAAAGACCGCCGATTTATGTCTGAATCCAAGTCTCTAGCCAGCCATTACTGCCGATAAACGTCTGATCTGACAAATATTACTGCACGTTAACATGCAATTGACCCTGCAAGGGGTTGGAGCGAAGATTCGCCATGAGTACATTCGTTAAACACGAAAAACCCAAAGGAAAAGGCCTCAAGCTCGCCTGTTTCGTGACCATTGCCTGGGCCCTTCTGATCGCAGCCACCTGGTATGGCTACCGCAACGACGACGGAGAAGGCGGTGGATTCCTAAATTTCATCGGCCGTTTTCACGTTCTTTTCGTTCACCTGCCTATCGGCATTATCTTCCTCGCCTTCGCGATGGAGATCGCCTCCATCCTGCCCTCCTACTCTCATCTGAAGAAAATGATGCCATTTGTACTGTGGATGGCGCTGCTCAGCGGTATCGTAGCCACTCTGATTGGCTACGTCCTCATGGCGGTTGAAGACTTCGCAGGACGGGCCATGGATCTCCACATGTATTTTGGCCTCGCCGTCGTTGTCTGCACCTTCTTCGCATTGATCTGCAGCGTGAAGGGAAAAACATTTCTACTCCGTCTTTTCCTTCTTGGGGGCGTTTTCACCACCGCAGCCAGCGGACATTTCGGCGGTGCCATGGTGCACAAAGCTGACTACCTGACTGAACACGCGCACCCTTCACTGGTTCCACTTCTCGACATCGGCTTGGGAACCGGTGAATCTCACGGCGACGATGCTGGCGATTCCGATGTCCCTCTCGCAGAGAAAAACATCTACGATAGTTTCGTGGCCCCCATCATGGCCGGCAAATGTAACGAGTGCCACGATGCGAATAAGATCAAAGGCAAACTCCGCACGGACACCCACGAGTGGCTCATGGCAGGCGCAGAAGGGAGCGACTTTACAACGGTCGAACCCGGAGATGCCGAAGAATCAGAACTCCTGTTCCGCGCTCTCCTCCCGGCTGATGACGACGAAGTAATGCCACCCAAGGGCGATCCACTCACAGCAGATGAAATTCAAATACTGACATTGTGGGTCAATGCCGGTGCCGGTGCTGACCTCACCATTGCCGACCTCGGAGACGATCCCTCTATTGAGGCTACCGCTCTCGCCGTCACAGCATCCATCGCCGCTGGAGCCGAACTGGCCGCAGCTGGAGAGGGCGCTGCGGCAAGCACCTCCGTATGGGATACTCTTTCAGAGGAAGAACAACAGGAACGCATGGATGAAGTGACCCTCTCTGCCGAGAAATTCCATTTCTCCATCATGCCTATCTCCGCTGAAGATGATCGACTCAGGATCAATGTCATCAATGCCGCCAAAGAATTTGGCGACGACCAGCTTGCGCTTCTTGAGCCTGTCGCAGAACGCGTCATCTGGCTTGATCTGGCTCGCAGCCAAGTCACCGATGAAGGTCTGGCTGCCGTTGGAAAAATGCCAAACCTTGAACGGCTTCATCTTGAGAACACCGAAGTGAGCGATGCCGGCATCGCCAAACTTGCGTCTCTCTCTCAACTTGAGTATCTCAATCTCTATGGCACCAAAACCGGAAACGGTATTTTTGAGACCTTCAGAAGCCTGCCCAATTTGCGTAAAGTGTATGTCTGGCAGACCGATGTTGATTCCGGCGAAGCGAGTTCCTACGAACGCAGTGTGAATCTGGAAATCAACACCGGCATTGAACTCGCCGCCGTAACGCCTGCTGAAACAGAGGAGGGCGAAGAAGCCAAGCCTGAAGCCAAGCCTGAAGCCAAGCCTGAAGCCAAGCCTGAAGCCAAGCCTGCAAAGGGAAAAGCCGCTCAACCAGCCAAATCCAAAACGGCGCAGGCAGCAAAAGAGAAAGCCTGAAGTTCTCAAATTGCCATTGCTGTCGTATAGAGAACACCAACACGTCGCTCAGCGACGCGCCTTGCCCATGAATTTCTCCTCTCCCGTCTCTTTTGTAACGATTACAGGTGCCGTCACGGGGCTCTCCTTGCTTCTCTCCGGTTGCAGCGAGCCCGACGCCACTAGCTCTGAATTAACCCAGCGTGATCTCTCCGCGGCCGAGAATACATTCAAGCTCGTAGAAACGAGCGCAGAGCGGTTCCGATATGAGTCTCGCCCCTCCAGCCCCCACGCCGGAGGAGCGGCCGCAGCTCCAGGCGCAGGCAGTGGGCCCTCCCTAGCCTACACCACCCCGGAAGGCTGGTCAGAGAAAGCAGGATCATCGATGCGCGACGTAAGTCTCAGCTTCGGCGAAAATGGAGAGGGTGAATGCTATGTCGCCCGCCTCCCCGGAGCAGGCGGCGGCTTGCTCGCCAACGTCAATCGCTGGCGCAAACAAATGGGAGCTGATCCACTGACGCAGGAGGAAGTCGACAAGCTTCCTACCAAGCTACTCTTTGGACAACCTGCCGCCTACATCACCGTCGATGGGAATTTTTCCGCTGGCATGGGTTCGACCGAAACTCAATCAGGCTATCGTCTACTCGGTCTCATCCTTGCCTCTGACGCTGGTGCAGTCTTTGTGAAAATGACAGGCCCGGGTGATCTGGTGTCTGCCAACGAATCTGCGTTCGAAACTTTTACCAGTTCCCTCGACGTCTCGTCGAACTGATCCCCCCTTTCCCTCCTCTCGATATGGCCAAAAAGAAAACCGACTGGTCCCCCTCCAACTGGCCCAGCCTCCTGTTTCAGTTATTCACCTCGTTCAAGCTGGCCACTGTTGTGCTCATCTTGTTGACCCTCATCACCTTATTTGGGACGTGGGCGCAAGTGGATATCGGACTGTTTGCAGCCAAGGCAAAATACTTTCATTCCATCTACGTGCAGCACGACCTGTTCGGACGGATCCCCATCGTTTTGCCGGGCGGCCTGCTGCTCATGATTGTCCTCTTCACCAACATGATATTTGGGGCCATCATCAAAGTTCGCAAACGCTGGCGCGGAGCGGGGATGCTCATCGCACACTTCGGCATGCTTACGCTTCTGGCCGGAGGATTTGTAACCAAGTTCTACGCCACCGACGGCTACATGGCGATGTACCCAGGTATGGTATCCGACCGGGTGGAAAGCTACCGAAAATGGCAATTGGAAGTTATCCCTCTGAACGAAGACGGGACTGCCGAAAAAGTCTGGATCCTCCCCTCTGACGAGCTCCAAAGTATTCATTCAGATGAGCAACGCGTTTACACAACTGAATCGCTCCCCTTCGAAGTGGTCGTAAATGGATATTCAGGGAACGCTACTCCGATCCCCGTTGCTGCCCCCATGGCATCGAGCGCCAATGGAAAAGAAATCGACGGATTCAAACTGGTTCCCCAAAAGCTATCTAAAGAAGCCGCGCAAAATCTTCCGGGCTGCTATGTAGAGTTTCGGCCAACCACAGGAGCCCCGCTCGAAGCCATTCTCTGGGCAGGGTCTTTTCGATTCGATCCAGACGAAAAGCCGATGCCGTTTCAGTTCGAACTGGAGGGACAAAAATACGGGGCACTCCTAGCAAAGAAATCGTGGACAGTTCCATTCGAAGTTCAGCTTGATGAGTTCATCTTCGATCGTCATCCCGGCATCAGCATGGCAAGAGGCTACGAGAGTCGTGTCACCCGCAAAGAGGAAGGTGAGCCTGACAAGCCGCTTGAGATCAAAATGAATGAGCCAATGCGCTACGGTGGCTACACCTTCTTCCAGGAGTCCTTTGGGCCTTCGGGATCACAGCCCGGAGATCGCATGTTTTCTCAATTCGCCGTCGCCAACAACCCTGCTGATCAATGGCCCCTCTACTCCCTGATCGTCACAGGCGTTGGGCTCGCAATCCATTTTCTCATCATGCTGATTCAATTCACCACCCGCTCGCGCAAGAAACAAGCCGCTCTGAACTCATGAAGCTAAACTACCTTCTTCTTCTGCTCATCGTGAGCATGGCCGGTACAGCCTCTGCAAAGGAGCTGCCTAAAGCCTCACTCGAAAGCTACGAACCGTGGGACGAAGAAATCGTCCATACCTTCGAAAATTTGCTCATTCAGGAAGGTGGTCGGGTCAAACCGATCTATACCTATGCTCGATTCACTTTGCTGCAGTTCAGCGGCAAATCGACGGCCAAATTTACGACCGAGGACAACGAGAATCACGCGCTTCACTACAGCGAATGGATGCTCGACGTATTATTTCGCGGAGAGATTGCCCGCGAGATACCCATGTTCGTTGTCGATAACTCCGCTGCGGTGGTTCAAATCGGAGTGTCTCCGAAATCAAAGCGGGACCGATATTCTTACAATGAACTCATCGAAGGCCGGGCTAGACTCGCCGAATTGAGCCAGCAATACGCTGAGAAGCAACGTCAGCACGAGCAGAGTGAAAAAGACCCCCAGTATGAACTTGGTCAGGTCGAGGGCATGATTCTGACTCTGGGCCGCAATATCAGCGCCTTCGAATACCTCCTCGGTCAGTTCAGCTTCGCCAGAAAAGGAGACCTCCTCGTGAATGAAAATATTCTTCCCGAAGAACTCGTTCAAATGGCCCAATCTCTCGATCCCGTCGAAATGCTCGACAAGATGCCCGAGATGTCGATGGGACAACTCGTCGAGGTGATCCGTCAGCCGGACAGTGGCACCGAAGATGCCCGCATGTTTACTGGCGCTCTACGCCTCTTCTTTTTCTACGCAAACTCCGCGCGCGGCGTCAATCTGATCCCACCTCTGGATCCCGAAAACGAAACATGGATCTCAGCCAGCGACGCCATGCTGGATGGACTTGAGTCCAAAGAAGTCCGCCCCTGGGCCATCGATCAGCTAAAAGCCATCCAGGCATTGGTCGAAGCCAGCCAGAAAGATCCTGCAGAGTTTCAGACGGCACTGACCACTTTTTCCAAGGCTCAACGCACTCTCGCTGAAGCCAGAGGAGAAGGCACCCGTTCCGAAATGGAGGTCAAACTTTACCGGAGTAATTTCTTCTTCAATTCGCTCTACTGCTTCGTCATTGCATTCATTGTCATGGCCATCAGCTGGTTTTCTCCCGGAAGCAAATTTGGCCATGTCATGCTGTTCATCGCAGGAGCCATCGCAGTTCTGGGGCTCTACTTCGATGTGCACGGAATCGTCCTGCGGTGCATCATCCGCCAGCGTCCTCCGATCACCAACCTCTACGACACAGTTCTTTTCATCACAGGCACTGCCGTCCTGCTTGGACTGTTGATCGAGTATTTCACTCGAATCGGCGTAGGCACTCTGATTGCCATTGTTTCCGGTGTCCTCGGCATGTTCCTCTCGATCAAATATGAGGCTAAGGAAGCCACCGACACCATCACCCAGTTGATCGCGGTGCTCGATACCAACTTCTGGCTGGCGACGCACGTCACCATCATCAACATCGGCTACGCAGCCGGCATGGTCGCAGCGCTCATCGGGGTCCTCTATTTAGGAGGGCGCTTTCTTCTCACTTTGTTTGGAAAGGAAGCTAAAGACTTTTTCAAACTGCTCACGCGTATGAACTACGGCATCATCTGCTTCTGTCTGTTCTTCTCACTCGTCGGCACCGTTCTCGGTGGGATCTGGGCCAACTACAGCTGGGGCCGTTTCTGGGGATGGGACCCTAAAGAAAATGGAGCCCTCATGATTTGTCTCTGGTCGCTGGTCATTCTTCACGGGCGCATGGCAGGCTGGTTTCGCGAAATCGGAATCCACATCAACAGTATCATTCTTGGTATCCTTGTTACGTTCAGCTGGTGGGGAGTGAACAACCTCGGCGTCGGACTCCACTCCTACGGGTTCACACAAGGCGTCTGGAATGCGCTCTACAAGGGGTGGGCTTTTATGGGGGTCTTTATTCTCTTAGGCGTCATCCTCTGGGTCGTCGATAGAACGCGCAAATCCGCTCGAAAATCCGACACCTCGAATAAGGAAGCCAATCCGGGTTGAGGTAGAATCTCATCTTCCTACTGGAATTTCGTCAATCCATGCCTAGGATCCCTCATGGCTATTTTTCTGGGCTTTATCATTGCTGTCGTTTTCCTGCTCGCCGGTGTAGCAGCATTCAAGTACCTGTTAAGCGAGTAACTACGCTTGCTCCTCCCCCCTGAGAGGCCGCGTCAGCTTATTCCGATTTCCGGACAACTGGCGATAGGTTCGATTGCTCCGCGAAAACTGTGGTTACTGGCGCTCTCCTTTGGCCAGAGTGCCAAGGTTCAGCAGAAAAAACCCTAATTTCACTGTGTCGATCTTGTGAATCGTCAGATGTCGAATTCCGCCAGAATCGTGTAAGATACATTTTCGACCCTTTTTGATGAGCATACGAAAGACCAAAATCATCGCCACTCTGGGACCTGCGACGCAGAGCCCGGAGAAAATTGGCGAACTCATCAAGGCCGGAGCCAATGTTTTCCGCCTCAACATGAGCCACGCATCACACGACTGGACTCGTGATGTTGTTGGTCATATTCGTGAGCAATCCCAGCGACTTGAAATGAGTGTCGCCACCCTCATCGATTTGCAGGGTCCCTCGATTCGAACCGGCGACGTCGATGAGAAGCTCGAATTAAAAGCAGGTGACACTGTTGAGTTTCGTAACGCCGATCTTGAGCCCTCCACTCCGATCTCCGTGACGACGAATTACGACGGGCTCTATCAGGACGTCTCCGTCGATGACGTCATGCTGGTCGACAATGGCGAAATTCATTTCCGAATCAACCGCATCGACGAAGGCCGGCTTATGTGTGAGGTCCTCACCAACGGCCTCATGGGATCCCGTCGACACATCAATCTGCCGGGTATTCGGGTCAATTTACCGGCCCTGACGAATAAGGATCTCATGGACATTGATCTCGCCGCCGAGTTGCAGGTCGACTTCATCGCGATCAGTTTCGTTCGCGATGCCGGACATGTTCGCTATCTGCGCGAAAAGCTTGAGGAGAAAGACTGCTCTGCCCGAATTGTTTCCAAAATCGAAGACCAGGAAGCAGTCAAGAACCTCTCCGAGATCATTGTTGAATCCGCGGCCGTCATGGTCGCCCGGGGTGACCTTGGTATTGAGGTGCATATTGAAGAACTTCCCGTCATTCAGCGCAACATAGTCAGAGAGGCCGCCCGCATCGGCCGAAAGGTCATCGTCGCCACTCACATGCTGGAATCGATGATCGAAAATCCGGTGCCAACTCGTGCTGAGGTCACCGATGTGGCCAACGCTATTTTTGAGCAAGCCGACGCCGTCATGGTGAGCGGAGAAACCTCCGTCGGCCGATACCCGGTAAAATGTATCGAGGTCCTCGACCGCATTGCCCGACGCATGGAACGGGAACCTGGAGCCGGGTTCAGTGCTGACATCGAGTTGCGCACCGAGAAACAACACACGGTCAAGTCTGCCGTTGTCCTCGCCAACTCCCTGGAGGGGGCTCAGATTATTGTCTTCACCGCACGCGGCGTCCTCGCGAATTACGCCGCCCACCAACGACCAGAGAGATCCAGCATTTTTGCCTTCTCACCCCATGAATCAGTCGTGCGCGCCCTTCACCTGAACCGGGGGGTCGTTTCTTTCGCCATGGAGTTTTCGAATGACCCGGAAGAGAGTATTCGCCAGGCAATTGAACTCTTAAAAGACCGGAAACTAATCGAATCAGGAGACCCAGTCGTCATTCTCAGCGATGTTCTCAATCGAGACTTCGATACCGAGGCAATTCTCCTGCGCCGGGCCTGATCTGCTATGAACCTCTCCAAATTTGAGGCCCTGGATCCGAATCTACTGATCGGATTAGTCAACACAGCCCTCAGAAATGATCATGAGGACCTTGAAGATCTGATTCGGACTCACGATATCGCTAAGGAAAGCCTTCTCCTGAAGCTAAGAGATGCCGGCTACGACTACGTCGCTGACATCAACCAGTTTCGGGCCGGTTCAGCTGGCTGACCTGGCCTCAAATTTGAAACCGCACGATCACTTGTGCGCTTCAACAATTTTCAATATCTCGGCTCGCTTCACGCCGGCAGGAGAATCGACGTCAGCAAACTTGGCACGTGCCGCAGCAGCCTGCTCGACCGTCACCGCTGGAGCGCTATTACCCCAGGAGTTCCGGGTGTAGGTCAGCACAGCGGCTAGCTTTTCATCGTCAAGAGCAGCACCGAGCGGAGCCATCATGCCCATGAAATCCATGCCTTCTTTTTGAATCCCCTTCAAAACGACCAAAAGAGGAACATCAGGATCACCCAGTAGCATCTCGGAGCCAACCATACTTGGGGCCATCAACATAGGGCCCGCTTTGAGACCAGTACCATCCGGACCGTGACAGGCAGCGCACATCATGTAGGACGCCTTTCCAAGTTCCATCTGCGCCGCATCAGCACTGCTTGCAGGCGCGGCAGCAGGTGTAGAAGCAGCCTGAGCCCCTTCTGTCGGCACAGCAGGTGCAGCAGTAGTTGTTACAGCAGGAGCAGCCGCAACGGTCGCTACCGGCTTTTCATCTCCGCTCACTTGAACGCCGGCCCCATTTAGGAAGGCGGCCCCAACCACACCCAGCATCACAATCAGTGCCGCGGGAATGACAAAAATGAATATTTTTCCAATGATGGAAAGAATGGAGTTCTGGGAATCGTTGTGTTCGTCGCTCATATCCGCGGGGAAAGAACCCTGAATTTGCCGGAAGTCAATCGTTAGCTGAAGCCCGACAGTTACTTGTTTTACGTATTTTGGGCATCGGAGGATACCTTGAATCCACATTTTTGGTTATAGTTCCGGCATGTCAGCCCCAACGGAGGAGATCTCACTCACCCCGATTCACGTATCGGAACTCCCCCTCGTCAGTGAGATGGCAGCCCAAATCTGGCCGTCCGTCTACAGCAGTATTATCAGTTCTGATCAAATCAGTTTCATGCTGGACTGGATGTATTCCCCGGAAACGATGCAACAGGAGATTAGCCGAGAGGGAATCGTCTATCACTGGATTACCCTGCAGGAACGCCCCATCGGCTTTCTCGCTGTCGGCCCCATCCTTCCCGACACAGCCTCCATGCTGCACAAATGCTATATCCTGTCAGAAGAGCAGGGAAATGGTCACGGAACCACTGCCTTGAACAAACTTTCTGATCAGTTGCGTGAAGCAGACGTGACGACGCTCCGGCTCCGCGTGAACCGCAAAAACCAACCCGCCATCCACTTCTACCAGCGGTACGGATTCGAAACCGAATCCGAGGACCTCCTCGATATTGGCCACGGCTTCGTGATGGATGACTACATCATGGCATTGACCCTCTCCTGACAAATCGCCACGACCGCCGCCCCAGAACCTCAATTTTTCCCTTGGCCTGCGCCCCTCTGTCCCGCAACACTATATGAATGTCGAACCCGAGTGGGCAGGAACGTATTCTGCGACTGCGCGAAGATCTTATTCCCGCAGCAGATCAGCTGTACTGTCTCATCACAGATTTTGGGAATAGTGGATCGACCCCGGATCCCTCTGACACCCAATTGATCGAAGATCTCGCCAAGCTCAAAGCCGAGACCGAAAAATTTCGAAGTGGCATTGATGAATGGTTCAATCAGGAAGCATTCGCCTCAAAGGATACCTTCGAAGACACTCTTCGCCATGCGCGTCACGAAGCTCGCAATTGCCTCAACCATCTGTTCGGCACTATTCAGCTGATCCAAATGGCATCGACCTCATCGGAGATCACTACCCGATCTCCTGGTATCATCGCAGCGCTCGAAACCTGTTTGGGAATGGTGGCGGGAACAGCCCAGATTGTGCCCTCCTCACGTGAAGCAACTCCCGAAAAACGCATTGCTCCACCGCCTCCTGTTCCCACCGAGGGAGAAACCGTCCAGAATAAAGGCACCTTGCTCATTGCTGACGATGATGCTGAAAACAGGGACATTCTTGAACGACTTCTCAAACCCTACGGCTTTGATGTCGAGTTTGCGGTCAATGGCATCGAAGCAATCAAGCTCATTGAAGCAAACAATTTCGATGCCGTTCTCCTCGATATCCAGATGCCGGAAATGGATGGCTTTGAGGTCCTGTCAAAACTTCATGATTCCGGTCACCTCCGCCAGACACCCGTCATCGTAGTCACTGGACTGCAGGAAGAACAGGATGCCGTTCGCTGCATCGAAATCGGCGCGGAAGATTTCCTGTCCCGGCCGATTCGCCCAGCTCTGCTCATGGCTCGCCTCAATGCCAGCCTCGAAAAGAAGCGACTCCGCGAGCGAGTCTTCGAGCAGCACTTCACACCGGAGCTAGCGAGAGAGCTGGCCCGAAATCCGGACCCCATGAAGATGCAGGCCCGCCAGGCCGAGGTCAGCGTTCTATTCTGCGACATCCGGGGTTTCTCCACAATCAGCGAACGGCTCGGGCCCGCCCAGACCATCGACTGGCTCAGCGGCGTCATGGGAGAATTTTCCACCATCGTGATCGAACAGGGCGGAGTGCTGGTCGATTACATAGGTGACGAACTCATGGCCATGTGGGGAGCCCCCAATGAACAACCTAATCACGCCGAGCTTGCCTGCCGGGCCGCAACTGAGATCATGGCTTCACTCGTGCCGCTCAATGAAAAATGGCAATCACTCGTCGGTGCAGAAACCAAAGTGGGCATTGGAATTAATACAGGTGAAGCTCTCGTCGGCAATGTGGGGACTCATCGAAAATTCAAATATGGAGCCCTCGGGACCGTCGTAAATCTCGCCAGCCGCGTTCAGGGAGCAACGAAGTATCTCAAATCTCCGCTGCTCATTTCCGGGTTCACAGCAGAGCAGCTCCCCCCGGATCTTCGAACCCGTCGACTCTGTCAGGTGAGAGTGCAGAACATCAATGCCCCGGTCGATCTCTTTGAATTAGAGCTACCTCAAGCCCCCGAAAACTGGGCCACTAACTCCGCCTCCTATGAGGAAGCACTCCTTCAATTCGAAGAGCAAAACTTTCGCAAGGCATCATCCATCCTTGGCGATGTACTACTCGATCTGCCCAACGATGGCCCCAGCCTTCAGCTGATGCGCAGGGTGGTCGACGCCATGCTTGAAGAAGGTGGTGAGTTTTCCGCAATCTGGAATCTTCCCGGAAAATAGTCGGGAATTATTCCCCGCTCTCTTTCTGAGACGCTACCAGTTCTGCCTTCGCGGTATCGAGTCTTTCCTTCAAGTAGGTCAGCGCTGCTCTTTCCTGATTCAGTTCGTTAATACCCGCAAACATATCATCGAAATCAGACTGAATATCCGCTATGAGATCATCAATCACGCTGCTCGTCGTCATCGCTGACTTGGTCGAAACGGCGCTTCCCCCACCCTCAGGATTATTGAGCATCATTCCTACCTGCTCCTCTCTCATCACGATCAAAGATTCGTTCTGATCCAGTTCTTCCTGAAGCAGGGCGCGGTATTGATCCGTGATTTCTTTTTTCATGATTTCTTCAATCTCGCGGTTTCGACTGTCGATATGGGAAATACTCTTCTGCAATGCATCCAGCAATTCTGTGCGCGTCTGCTCAGTATGCATCGTCTGGGTCTTGTTCTGCTGGTAGGCAGGGTTCTTTCTCCGGGTAGTCCCGCCTCCCCATCGGCCCCATCCGCCCCCGTATCTGGAGTGGTTGTATTTAGCCAAGTCTTTGTGGGCCGTGAAGGTCTGTCCAAGCTCAAGGATTTGGCTCACCCGCTTTTCGATCCTCTCGTCGTATTTGGAAACTGACTCAAACAGCTGCTCCCTCTCAATCTTGGGGTCCCTGGCATAGGCCTCGAGTTTCAGTTCCCTCCGTTTCGAGTCGTAAAAATCAATGGTCGAAGCCAACCCTTCCATCGCCTCCTTCTTCATTCTAACTACCCGGGTCCCTGATTCCTTCGAATCCTTCATGCCTTCGAGCTGTTTCAAGATGCGGTCGATGCGCCCTTCAATCCGTTCATCGAGTCGAATGATGTCGCTGGTCAACTCATGCGCTCTCACCTGCCGTTCATCAATCTGCGCCTCCACCTCAGGAATCCGGGCAGCCAGTTCTTCAAGTGAAAGAGAAATCGGCGCAGCAGCTGCGGCTTTCGGACCAGTTTGGGCATTCACCAACACTCCGGCCGAGCTAAAAATAAATGCGATGAGAAACAGGTTACGGTACAAAGAAGTCGTTTTCATATCAGAATGGGAATTCTGACTCGCCATTCACCAATTCGCCAGAAAAATCGTGATCCAAAAGTATCCTGTGTCCGAGCGGTTCACCGCTCCAGACCTTTCTCTGAAGCCGGACGGTCTACTCCTTCAGGCAACCTCGCAGGCAAGCCGAATTCGGCATATCTACTACTCTTTCCCTATCACAAAGTCTCTAGGAAAGGATGTCCTTCATCGATCCCGCCAAGTCGGCAAAGGCGCTGGATATCGCACTCTCAGCAGGCTCGACCGTCGCGATGGGTGTTCCCTCGTCTGCGCCTTCGCGAGTCGGAAGGTCGAGTGGAATCTGCCCCAGCAACGGCACGCCGAGACGTTCCGCTTCTTTCGCTCCGCCGCCCGCGCCGAAAATGTGATACTTCTCTCCGTGATCACACTCGAACCAGGCCATGTTCTCCACTATGCCAGCGATGGGCACGTTGACTTTCTGAAACATGCCGACTGCTTTGCGAGCGTCGATCAGCGCCACTTCCTGCGGAGTCGTCACAATCAAGGCCGTGTCCACAGCCACTGTCTGCACAATAGTGAGCTGAATATCACCGGTGCCTGGAGGTAGATCGAGAACGAGATAGTCCAACTCTCCCCACACGCACTGACGAAGAAACTGCTGGATGTATCGTGTCGCAAGCGGCCCCCTCACAATCACGGGAGAATCATCGCTCAGTAAAAAGCCCATCGAGATGGCTTTGATACCATGAGCCTCGATCGGAATGATCTCGTTCTGCTCTGTCGCCATAGGCTGCTTGTCATTAGCGCCCAGCATCACGGCCACTGAAGGGCCATAGAGGTCACAATCGCACAGCCCCACTTTGGCCCCGGTCTTGCTCAAGGCGATAGCGAGATTGGTGGATACGGTCGATTTACCTACACCTCCCTTGCCACTGGCCACTGCAATGATTCTCTTCACTCCTGAAATACTGGATTGCCCTGCAGCGGGATCTCCCCCAGTGACGGGCTCGGGTGGGTCTTGAATATCAAAATCGATGGAGACTTTTCCAATGCCCTCGATCGCATTGAGCGCAGCGTCCACCCCTTCGTGAATACCGCGGGGAATATTGGCATCACGCGTCGCCAGGCTAATACGCACCGTCACGTCAGCTCCTTCGATATCGATCCCTTTCACTAGTCCAAAAGACAGAATATCGCGACTGAACCCCGGGTAGTTGACTTCACCCAATTTTTCCCGAATCAAATTTTCTGTAATCATACTTTCGTTCCGTGACTCTTATTCTTTGTAGACCGTGTTTGATAGGCCAATACGATCAGAAGTCCAATTTTGAGGCAGCTCAATTGAATTCAATCGAAAATTCGCTCCCAAATACCCGCAGGATCAACAGCCTCGGCCCTCCCACTCAGGCCCCTGGGTTACCGATGCCGCTGCGTCGGCCCCGTGAATCGACCTTTCGGCTTCTCTGATGGCGTCTCGACTGATGGTCGGGAGCTCCCGGGGGGAATCGGTAAGATTCGGATGACAGGCCAGAAACTCACGCGTGTAGGGATGGTCAGGAGCCTCCATTACTTTCCTCGCAGTGCCCTCCTCGAGAATCCCTCCCTCGTAGAACACAGCCACTCGATCAGCATATTGCTCCCATCCTCGAAGGTTACCTGCCATCATCAAAACCGCCATATCGGACTCCTCCTTGAGTTGAACCACCAACTCATAGAACTGAAAAGCAGCGACTCGATCCAGATCAGCAAGAACGTTGTCACAGATCAAAAGTTTAGACCGTGTAATAAGCGCCCGCATCAGCCCCAGTTTTCTAATCAAAAGAGAAGACAACTGATGAATATAAACCGGAAGGACTCGCTCGGGCTCCACAATTCCCACTCGATAGAACCAATCATTCCATTCAGCTTCCAGGACAGTTAACCCCTCCCTAGCTGCAAGGCGGGAACATTCCCGCAAGCACTGCTGTACGGTACGGTCAGGATTGAACTGTTCTCCGGGATCTCGGGGAAGGTAGCTGATTTCCAATCGTCTCAATCTCTGCCGACGGCGACGGCTCATCTTGATCAAATCTTCCCCTTCAAATTGAGCCGTCCCGCTCATGACTCGCGTCCCCGGTTCCGCCACCCCCAATATGAGCTGGCCGAGCAAAGATGTTCCCGAGCCCGTCTCACCCGCTAAAACGAGCACCTCGTTTGTCTCAGCCACAAGTGACACATTACGCAAACCAACCCCTTTGTTGATTCCACGCCTGGATCTCTCCACACTCAGATCATTCACTTCAAGCAAAGGGCATTCATCGGCACTCATGGAATCGATCAATTCAAAGAAATCTCGGATATCTCCCGGTCCGGAGAACGCCTGCGACTAAAGCCCCTAGCGCAGCAAGGGCACCGACAACAACTGTGGCCAAAATCCCGGGATACGCGGCCATCCAGGGAGCTTCAATAATCAACTCCCGGCCGTATGCAACCATGGCACCGCAACTGATCCGGTCCCCCGTAAAACCCATGAAAGAAAGAGCCATCTCCGCGAGCACGACCACAGGCAACAACTGCGCAAACACACCCAACAAGCGGCGTACTACGATCGGAATAATCCGACTCTTTACAATGTCTCTACGAGTCAGCCCCAACGCATACCCAGCCAGAATATCCCGACCGCCCTCTCCCTCTTCAAACCACCCTGCCACGACGGGAGCCAGCATAAAAGCAATCGCTCCACTCATTGCCATCATCGCAACGACCAGGCTACCTCCAGCACCGCCCGTCAGAATAACAATGAGCATCATGGGTGGAAGTAGAAAGCCCGCCCGGGCCATCACCTTCAAAAGACGGAATCGATTCTCGCCCGGACTAAAGGCAAACAACATGACCACCAAAAATGACAGCGAAACGCCAAGCCCACTCGAGATCACAGACACCGCGACGGAGTTGGCCATGGCAACTCGACTGAGACGGTAGAGATCAGCGCCCCCTCCTGTCGTCCCGAATCGATGCTCTGCATCAGGCTTCTTCCATACAGGCTGTTCAGGCACTGTATAAACTTCAGCCGGCCGAACATCCGAATCACTATCTGCAGAAAAGAGCCAACCCAGCAGAACCAGATAGGGAAGAGCCAGCATCAATACCACACGAATTCGCCAGACTCTGGCCACCACCTCCTGAGCCAACGCTATGATCTTTGAGCTGCGGCGATTCCCAATCATCTATCTCACTGAAAAAATACGAACTGCCATTTCCCGAACCATCGTCACTACCCCAATCATGGCCGCGACCCACAAACTGCAGAGCACCATACCGTCGTAGTACCCTTCCTTTACTGAATCCACGAAGAGGCTCCCCACTCCTTCATATTGAAAGGCCCACTCCAGGCAAATCAGTCCACCAAAAATGTAGGGGAGAGCCTGATCCACCAAGGCAATCAGACCACCCTTAGCCCGTCGATAAATATTTGCGTAGAAGATATCCTCGTCGCGATGACCTGCCACATACAGTCCCCGAACAAATGGACGAGCCGCTTCTTTTTCGATCACTTCGCTGACTGCCCTCAGATACCAGGCCGCAGCGACGGCTAACAATGGCAATGCCACTACCGCGGCATACCACCAACTCATGAGATCCGGGCCGCTCTCAACAACAACTTCATTCGAAAATCCCGGCCGCTGCCATTCAAAATAAGAATAGATGGCCACGATCACCACGAACCAGAAACCGGGCACACAAGCGAAGAGGCTGAGGGGTAGACCAAGCAGTAGAGAGAGACGCAAACGACGAAACCGGGCCGACAAAATCCCCCAGCTATAACCCAACAGCAGTGCCCCGCCGTATGCGATAAGCAACACTCGCAGGGTATTCCACGAACGGGATTGAACTAAAGACCACCAATCCCCCGACTCCATCGCCAGATCAGCCGACATTGCCCCATAGGAATCCGCAGCCCAAACATGATGTTCAGAACTACCCAGCACACAGAACGATAGCTCAATAAGCAACAACACTACGATGCACGCCCCGCACACCCGCCCCAAAAATGCCATCACCCGTTGAATCAGAAATCGTGTCATGACAATTCACTTAATCTCGATCTCCGGAATCATCTCGACTCCACTCTGCCTGACCCACCATGGCCTCACCCGTTCGATACCTGCTTTTCCGATCCCCATCGAAGAAATCGACATTCCCCCATCCGAATTGGGACGCACCACCTCTATAGCTCCTTCTCGATACCAGATTTTCCGCCCTGTATCACAGACAAAAAGACACGGCTGAAGAGCGGCAATTTCCGCCTCCAATTCTGCCGCTACAGATTTGAGGTCCTCAGGATCCTCCGTGTAACGAAGCTTCCTTAAGAGTTCATCCACCACCTGATTGCGCAATCCCCACAGATTTCCGCCGCCAGAGCCACCCCCTTCTGAGAACCAGGTTGCATATCGGTCCCTCTCCAAAGGCACCTCCCAACTCAAAAGCACGGCATCAAAGTCCCTCGTCGCAAGTCGCTCTGACAGCAGCTCAGCCCAGGGAAGCAATTCAACCTGAACCGTAACCCCAACCGCTGACCATTGCTCAGCGAGCGCAGTAGCCAACCGGACCTGCCCAGCGCTGGCTTCATTAACGGACAATGTAAAGATGAAAGGATTGCCTTCGGGATCGAGTCGAATCTCTCTTTTGGAGTCAAATTGATAGCCACATTTCTCCATCAATTGCTCCGCGGACTTTGGATTGTAGAGAGGCAGAGGCATTGGTTTGCTACTGTAGGGCATCCCAGGAAAAAACAGGCTTTGAGTTACCGACTGAAACTCGGTCGCCGAATCCTGAAGAATGGATTCAAGATCAGCGGAACGGGCCAAAGCGGTTCTCATCTCACTTTTCCCGAACGGGACTTCCTCCATGTTCCACGCCACAAAATGCTGAAACCGGGGAAGGCATCGCATCTGTCGAACCTCTCCGGGATTTCGATCTACCCATCCTTGAAACCGCTGATCGGGCTCAATCGTGTCTATCTTGCCAGAACGCAATGCCAGCAGTTTCGACTCCAAGGAATCTACCCGGCGGTAAACAATCGACTTCTGCTCCGGCACCGCTCGGAAGAACTCTTCGTTGGCAACCAACTCGATACCTCCGTCCTCACGGCGCGTTACGATCCGGTATGGCCCGTTACCAACGGGATTTTCAAAATACGGCATCCACTCTTGAGTATCCACCAGCCCCCCGAGCAAGTGAACGGGCAGCACTGGAAGCTTCTCCCAACTCTCCATCATCATCGCCGGTGAATCCTGACAAATCAGTCTAAGCTGAAATTCGCTCACTTTCTCGATCGCCTCAACAAACCAAAAAGAGCTACCCAACTGGAGTGGCGAATTCGGCCCGGTCAGGGCCTCGTATGAAAACAACAGGTCCGCCGCTGAGAGCGAATGCCCATCATGCCACTTCACATCTTCACGCAAATCAATATACGCCTCACGAAAACTGGTATGACTCTGAGTCCCCATCTCCTCGATCAACGGTTCGAGAATCAAATTAGATTCGTAGTAAAGTTGCAGCTCCCGCAGCAGTAGATCGATGTCTCCTTTTACAAACAAATTGGCAACCTGATCTCCCTCATACTCCAGCATCTGAATCTGCGTCTTTTCAACGGATCTCCGAAGAAATGTCTCAAATGAGTTTTGTATGGAATTCTTTAAGCTCACTCTAACCAAGAGATAATTCCCGAGATTATCAGAGTCAAATCCTTCGACAAATCGCTGCGGCAACGTCGAATCGTGCCCTTCGAATACGACTCGGAGAGCACTGCCCATGCGCTCAACCTCTAATACCGTCATGTCACCATCGAGATACTCTCCCGAATCGATTTTCGCTTCGGAATCCCCCGCGGCTTCTTCGCTCTCGCAGCGCACCGTCACGACAGTCTTCAATTGCCAACTATTGATGATGTTGGGCTTCAAGTTGAGATCGTCATCCCGGAGTAGGAGCGGCTCAAATATAAGATCCTTCACTTCCCGCGTTGTCCCGTCGAGCGGGAACAGCGGATTTAGAGAACCCACAGGCTGGCGAATGACACAGGTCATCGCCTCGACTTTATCGGGCAACTCAAGTCGACTGACTTGTCTGAACAACAACACGGCACCGAAAATCACCGCCAGAGGAGCAGCAAAAAACAACGCACGGAGCCAGAACATGATCTCAGTCTATAACGATCATGTGCGGAATTCCAAACCTCCTTTGAGCAATCCCGGAAAAAGAGAGATTTGATCGAAATAGGTCCAAAACGCTCCCTTCGCCTATCGTAGATCAAGGCACTTCAGGTGACTCTGTCCACGCACGATAAGTCGGCCATTGCTCAATGCCATCGGTGACCAGTATTTGAAATCAGGCATCTTGATAACCGCGCGACCAGCCTGTTTTGCAATTTGTTCATCAACTTCAGCCTTTTTTCCAAAGACATCAGCTAGCGCTAATTCCTGATACCCGTCCGGGGAGGGCTTTACTGAACGAAGGTAGCCGACCTCGCCATCTTGAATTAGGAGATGCCCATCGACTAGGATCATGTTCCCGCGCCCCATAAACGGCTTCTCGCCGGTTTGCCAAACCACATTACCCTCAAAATCAAGACACATCAGTCCACCCTTCTGGCGAGCCTCGCCCTTGTGGTTATCATTCTCGTTCGCAAGGAAGTAGAGATGGTCACCTATGACAAAGGGAGGGTGAATCTGAGTCCCTTGAATCAAGTCAAAAACTTTTTCCACATTCCAGTCTCCCCCATCGTTTCTGACTTTCACCATGCAACTTCCATTTCCATAGCCACCAGTCAGGAAGACAAGCTCCTCAGTTACCTTCGTCGGAAACGGAATTGGAATCTTATTGAAGTAAAGGTCTGTTTTCCACAGCACCTCACCTGTCGCAGGCAGGACACTGATCGTCGTTCCCGTGCCGACTTCCTCATCCGGATCGCGCTTCGTGGCTACAAATACCACTTGCTCGACTCCGTGCAGAGTCAACACGGTCGGTGTTGAATGGGAGTTCCCAAAACCTTCGGTTCGCCACAACTCTTCGCCGGATGATTTATCCAGCCCAATCAACCCTACTTCCTCGCTCATCGCAGGAACAACCAATACATCACCGACGACGACAGGGCTTTGGGCCCATCCCCACTTAGGTGGCTCAGCGCCGTATTCGTCCTGTATCGATACCATCCAATCTTGCTCATGAGATTTGCGATTGATTCGAAAAACCTGCCCAAAGCCACTGACATAGTAGACCGCGTCATCCTCCACTAAAGGCACTCCTCGACTCCCCGGGAAGGAAAGCTTTCCTGCATAGTCAAAAGTGAATCGCCACTGCTCGGCCCCATCCTCTAGCGAGAGACATAGCAAATGATCACTCTCCCCCAAATCACGATCCACCAGAAAGACATCGTCTCCTCGAATCGCAGCCCCTCCGAAGCCTTCGTTCAATTCCTTCTCCCACAGCACAGGAGGACCACCCTTACCCCAATCATCCAGATTCAGTCCTGACTCCCCTGAAATCCCGGTTCGCCCGGGGCCTTGGAAGTTGGGCCAGTCATCGGCATGCACAAATTTAATACAAAGCACCACAAGGACGAAGATTGGGAGGCGATATCTCATTGGCGCGAACCCTGCCAAACCTCTCGGGACATTTCAACGCCGGATATCACACAAATCGCGCCAACGCGTCAATAGCTCCGCCGCATATGACTCGGAAGGATATTCAATTCCTCCCGGTACTTGGCCACAGTTCGACGGGCAATCTTGATACCGCTCTTCTCTAGCTCCACCACGAGTCGCTGATCACTCAAGGGCTTCTTCTGATCTTCATCTGCGATCAGCTCAGCCAGCGCCTGTTTCACACTGGTATTGCTGAGCGTATCTCCATCCTCAGTTTCATAACCGGTTGTGAAGAAATACTTCATCTCAAACACCCCGTGCGGAGTTGAAATGTATTTTCCCGATACCGCCCGGCTGACCGTCGTCTCATGGACTCCCACCACATCTGCCACTTGAGCCATGTTCATCGGCTTCAGCTTCGATGGCCCCAGGTCCAGAAACTCCTTCTGTCGTTTCACGATCTCCGACGCAATGGACTGAATAGTCTGCTGACGCTGATGGATGCTCTTGATCAGAAACTTGCCCGCCCGGATCTTATCCCGAATGTAGGAACGTGCTTCCCGCCCCTCCCCGCTGGCCATGAGGTCCTTGTAAGCATTGCTGATCCGAAGTCGCGGAATCTGCTCATTGTTCATCGTGACAAGCCATTCATCCCCCAGCCTTTCCACTGACACGTCCGGATTCACATAGGTATTCGTATCCGTGCCGAATCGACTTCCCGGTCGAGGATCCAGCATAGCGATGAATTCGGCCGCCTTTGTGATCTGCTCCGGCTCCACGCTGAGGCGCTTCGCAATCTGAGGATATCGCTTCCGTGCCAGATCTTCGAGATAATGATCCACCACGCGGTACTCAAGGCTGTGGTGTTTTCCAAGACGTTCCAGTTGTATCAGCAGACACTCGCGCAAATCGGCGGCACCGACCCCCACCGGATCAAAGGCCTTCACGGCCTCCCTAGCTGTGACCAAGTCATCGAAGGGAATTCCCATATCGAAGCTCAGTTCCTCAATATCTACCTGAAGAAATCCATTTTCATCGATGTTGCCGATCAACATGGCGGCCAGTTCGCGACCTTCCCCAACTTCATCCGAAACACTGAGTTGATTGAGCAGGTGTTCCTGGAGAGTGACTGACTCTACAATGGAATCCATCACGAACTGATACCTTTCGTCCGCATCGTCCCGCCGTGGAGCAGCCGCACGGGATTGAGCCATGTATTCGCGCCACTCCTCATCAAGTTGAGAGAGCTCTGCGAATTCTTTATCAAAATCTTCGTCTTCAGCCGGATTCGTGGCCTCTTCGAGAGAAATCTCAGTCGACTCCTCCTCCAGAGTCGGATTCTCCACCATTTCCTGCTGTACTAATTGACGAAGTTCCAATGTCGGAGTCTGCAGCAACTGCAAACTCTGCTGCATTTGTGGCGCAATAGTCTGCTGCTGCTGCAACGACTGAGACTGATCGAAGCGCTGTTCCGGCATGGTGTCTACACCGTTCAAAGCGGGGTATAATCGAACCATCGCATATTTCGCGCCATTCAAGAGCGAAATTTCAAAAAAATATTCCCCCATTCTCCGAAGAGCCCAATTCGAAGGCAGAAGCCCGAATACTACTTCAGAAAATTTTAAAATTAATCATCTTGATTATTATGATTATTATAATAAATTTAGTTAATTAGCTTTTTGGATGCCTTAACTATTCACTCAATGAAGAAAATCCTTCTCACCGTTTTAGCCGGAACTCTCTTGCCTCTCCTCAGTGAGGCGCAGGAGCAGAGACTCCGTACCAGCGGCATTCCTAGCCACCCGGCCGAATACTGGGAGGTTCTCGAACCTGTAGAACCTGCTCCAGCCTTCCCAACTCCTGTGGCGACCCCACTCCCCCAGGAAAGGCAAGAATGCCTTCCGGCACTGAGAACTCCATCCTGGCAAACAAAGTACACCCTTGGAGCCGGCGACATTCTCAGCTTTTCCATCTACGATCGCCCGGATCTCAACCGCGATAATATCCAAATCGCCCCCGACGGTACTGTCAGCTACCTTCAAGCCATTGCCGTTCAGGCAAAGGGATTAACTCTCGATCAACTGCGAGACCGCATCGAAGACGAGCTGTCCGTCCACCAGAACAACGTCAAAGTCATCATCACGCCTGCCGAAATTCTGAGCAAAGAGTTCTCCATCATTGGTAGAGTCAGAAGCCCCGGAAGCTATACTTTGGACCGCCCAACCTCGATCCTTGAAGCCATTTCGCTCGCTCAGGGAGTCGAGATCAACACCGTTCGTGGCTCCGCCTACGAATTGGCCGATTTCGAACGATCCTTTGTCGCTCGCAACGGTCGGAAACTCGATGTCGATCTGGCCAAGCTCTACTACAGGGGAGATTTCAGCCAGAACGCCTACCTCGAACCCGACGACTACATTTACGTAGCCTCGGCCCTCAAGAATGAAATCTACGTGCTTGGGGCAGTGGCGAATCCGGGCCGAATCAAGATGCCGGTCAAACTAACGGTAGTGCAGTCTATCGCGGAAGCAGGAGGCTTTGATCGCTACGCATACCGCATGAAAGTTCTCCTCATCCGTGGAAGCATCCACGATCCCGAAACTCAAATCATCGATATCAAATCGATCCTGAGCGGAAAAGAGACCGACATCACTCTCTGCAATCGTGACATCGTCTTCATTAACGAAAGGCCATTCGAACTTCTTGAGAGAGTTATCGACACAGCCATCTTCACTTTCCTTCAGACCGTCACTACTGAATCAATCGGGCTCAATTACGTTCCCGTATTCGACTGAGCTCCTCTTTTCATGAAAATTCACTTCCTCACTTTTCTCAAAGCCAGTTATCTACTGATCGCTGCTCTTCCAGCCACCTCATGCGTTCAATTGTGGACGGCTGATCGCGAGTTTAAGACTCACGAAGCTCTATACGCCGATGACAATCCAGTAGAGGAAATCATCACCGTTGATGGAGTCGTCAACCGCGTCCCAGTGGAACCTGATTTCCAGAATCTCGATATCAAGAGAGAAATCAACCCCCGACTTCTTAACTCACCCTCCGGGCCATATCGAGTAGGCCCCGGTGACACTCTGGATATCGAGGTAGCTGAGAATGCGGACACCCGAAGAACGACCAAGGTGATGCCCGACGGCATGCTCTACTACGACGTGGCGAAGGGGATCAAAGCTGAAGGGATGTCTCTCAAAGAGATCTCAACGGAACTGTCAACTCAGCTGGTTGATGATTACATTAATCCGATAGTAACTGTTAACGTATTCGTTGCGGATAGTCAGCGATTCTGGATGCTGGGCCAGATAGGCACTCCCGGCGCCTATTCGATCCAGAAACCAACCACCGTCATTGATGCAATCTCAATCGGTGGAGGCTTGCTCTCAAATGATCAAACTTTTGAAGTGGGAAATCCAGAAGCAGCTGATCTCAAGCGCGCTATTCTCATCAGGAATGGCGACCTCATTCCAGTCGACTTCAATGCCCTGATTCGTGAAGGCGATATGTCCCAAAACGTTTATGTCCAGGCGGGCGACTACATTTACATCCCCTCTCTGGCCAACCGTTCCATCTATGTGCTCGGGGAAGTCATCCAGCCCGGACCTGTATTCTATGAAGAAGGGGCCAGCCTCCTCACCGCCATTTCAGCAGCAGGCGGCATCGACAAAGAAGCGGTTAAATCCAAGGCTCTCATTCTCCGAGGCAACACACACAACCCCCAGGTTGCCGTCGTTAATATTGAAGCCGTCATGCGAGGCAGGGAGCCCGACCTCAAGCTGGAAGGTGGCGACATCATCTGGGTGCCAAGAACAGCCTGGACCAAACTTAAAGAGTACACCGAAGCGGTCCTCATCACCGCGGGTCAGGCCGTCGCCATTCAGGAAGGCATATCCGCCTCAGGTGGAATTGGAAGAACCGGAGTCGCGATCACCGCCGGGGCCACACCATAATGCGGCTACCGGCATTTCAATTGAGGCACTACCTGTTGTCCCCATCAAGCAGGCGACCGACTCCGCCGAGAAGGCTACCTTCTCCCTGAGACCTACCGCCAGCTGACGGCGCATGGCTGAGAACACGATCAGCCAAACGCGAGAATGGTAGACTCTGTAACCAGACTTTCCCGTGCCCTGACAAAGTCGCTAGGAACATCCCCTCTCCACCGAAGAACATCGACTTGAGATTTCCAGCTTGCTGGATGCTGTAATCAACACCCGGAGAGAAGGCGACCAGACAGCCGGTATCAACTCGCAACGTCTCTCCGTTGAGTTCTTTCTCAATGATGGTGCCCCCTGCGTGAAGGAACGCTTTTCCATCACCTCGCAGCTTCTGGAGAATAAAGCCTTCGCCGCCAAAGAATCCGGTGCCCAGCTTTTTGTTGAATGCAATGGTCACCTCTGTCCCCAACGCGGCACAAAGAAACGCATCCTTCTGACAAGTAATCTCCCCTCCAATGTCCGGCAGATTAACCGCTATGATCTTCCCCGGATAGGGCGCCGCGAATGCCGCACGACGCTTCCCTGAGGCTCCGGAATGAGTAAAGTGTGTCATAAAAATCGACTCACCTGTCAGGGCCCGCTTACCCACTGCGAGCAATTTCCCCATCATTCCCTCATTCGGCGAACTCCCGTCGCCCATCCTCGCTTCGAAAGTAATCTCCGACTCGACGTAGTTCATCGCCCCCGCTTCCGCAATGACCGACTCTCCCGGATCGAGCTCCACTTCAACAATCTGCATATCATCCCCGATTATTTCGTAGTCGATTTCATGAGACTTCTGCCTCACTGGCGGCGGGCCTGATGGAACAGGCGGTGGCCCTGACCCTGCAGCGCCCCCGAATAACTGCGGTAATACATCCCCGGCCAAAGCCCAGTCGGCCATGCCTGAACTCCAGACTTTAGTTTGTGTCGTGATCGCCCCGTTCTGAACCAGTCCGGGAAGTTCAGTCTCCGGTGCCTGAAATTGTTCCTTAGTTGCCGTCGCGTAGTGCCAGTTTTTCATGAGAATAGGTGACGAAACTAGAGCGGAACGCGAACAGATCAAAGCTCGAAGAGTAATCATTTCAAGATTGCAAGCCGACCTCCTCTGGCAAACACTACCGTGCCCGTATGATTCGCCGCCAACCCGACAGGACCCAACAGGGTTATCTCTTTCGCTCAACCCTGTTGAGCCTTGCTCTGGCTGGCTGTGCACTCATCTTTTCCGGCTGCGACCGCGAAAGCAAAGTGGATATCGCCACCCGGGAAAAAATACTACTGCTGGGCAATGGCGGAGAACCGAAGGCACTGGATCCACACATTGTCTCAGCCGTCGGAGATTCCAATATCCTCCGGGCGCTCTTTGAGGGGCTTGTCAGCTACAGTCCCACCAGTGATATGGAGCACGAACCCGGTGTCGCCGAGCGATGGGAACCCAACAATGATTTTTCCGAGTGGCATTTCTTCCTCCGCAAAGATGCCCGGTGGTCAAACGGAGATCCCGTCACGGCACACGACTTTGTCTATTCCTACCACCGTATCCTCCATCCTGAGATGGCGGCACCATATTCATCCATGCTGTATTTTCTCAAGAACGCAGAGGATTACAATCGCGGTGAAATAGATGACTTCGCAGAAGTGGGAGTGAAAGCCGTCAGTGACCATGAACTCGTCTGTACCCTCGAAAGCCCGACCCCTTTCTTTCCCGATGTCGTGAAGCACACCACATGGCTGCCTGTCCACCGAGGCACAATTGAAAAGTTTGGAGGCATGACGGAAGAGTTCACCGACTGGCAAAAGCCGGGTAATCACGTCAGCAACGGTGCCTTTTCACTGTCTGACTGGCGAATTAATGCCGTGATCAAAGTCCGCCGGAACCCTTACTATTGGGATGCCAAGAACGTAAAACTCAACGGGCTGAACTTTTACCCGATCGATAATACGTTCACCGAAGAGAAGGCCTTTCGCGGTGACCTACTCCACTACACCTACATCATCCCCAACAATCTCATTCACCGTTACGAGGAGGCAGAAGATCCCAACCTTCGATCTGAAACTTACGCAGGGAGTTACTTTTTCCGATGCAACGTAGAAGACAGTCCTACCGACAATGTGGACTTCAGGCGCGCTCTCGCCTATTCAATCGATCAGGAAACCATTGTAAAATTCGTCACCATGGGAGGCCAGCAACCAGCCTACGGATTCACCCCTCCCTCCGAAGCCGGATACTGCCCGCCCAACGTTATTTCCTATAATCCAGAAAAGGCACGGGAGTTTCTTAAAAAAGCAGGCTACGAGAGCGGGGCAGATGTGCCGGAGTTCTCCATCTACCTCAACACATCAGAAGCCCATAAATCCATCGCCGTCGCCATTCAAGACATGTGGAAACGGGTCCTCGGCATCGAGAAGATAAAAATCGAAAACCAGGAATGGAAGGTCTACCAACAAACGGTCATTGATCAGAAATACAACGTGGCCCGTTCTGGATGGATCGGAGACTACGTTGATCCAACGACTTTCCTCGGTATTTGGAAAACAGGTGATTCTAACAACAACACCGGCTGGTCGAATGCGGACTACGATCGCCTCCTCGCGGAGAGTTCCCTCCTCAGCGATACCAATGCCCGATACGCCGTGCTGGCAGAGGCGGAATCCATACTACTGGATGAACTTCCCATCCTACCCATCTACTGGTACACGCGAGTCTACCTCATCCATCCCGACGTCAAGAACTGGCGGCCTCTGCTCCTCGATAATCATCCTTACAAATACATCGACCTCGAGCGTTCACCGGAGGACGCAGAGTAATGGATACCTTGCGATTCATTCTCTCCCGGCTAGGTCAGTCGCTTTTCGCGCTGCTCTGTATCATCACGATCACTTTCTTTCTGGCTAGACTTGCGCCCGGGGGCCCCTTCCTCGACGACAAAGCCGTTCCGGCTCATTTGATCGAAAAGATGAATCAAAAGTACGGGTTCGACCAGTCTCTCCCCGTTCAATACAAGCTCTACCTGGGTCGCCTTCTGCATGGAGATCTCGGACCGTCCTTTGGTAACAAGGGCTTCAGCGTCAATGAAATCATTGCGGACGGTCTTCCCGTGTCCTTCCTGCTGGGAATATGCGGCCTCGTTATCGCTTTGGTCATTGGCGTGCCCATCGGAGTTTTTGCGGCAGCGAATCGAAATACGATTATCGACTACGCCCTCATGTCGCTCGCGCTGCTCGGCATTTGTCTGCCGACTTTCGTGATCGCCCCTCTTCTCGGAGAGGTCTTCGCCCTCAAACTGGGATGGTTTGACGTCGCCCTTTGGGAAGACAGCTCTGCCTGGTTCCTCGGCGCTTTGACCCTCGGGCTCTACTACTCTGCCTACATTGCGCGACTGACCCGGGGCAGTATGTTGGATGTGCTCAACCAGGATTATATCCGAACGGCCCATGCGAAAGGCGTCGTTCCGATAGTGGTCCTTTTTAAACACGCTTTTCGAGGAGGAATCACCCCAGTGGTTGCCTACCTCGGCCCGGCACTTGCCGGACTGATCGGGGGCTCCTTCGTTGTCGAAACCGTCTTTGGCCTTCCCGGCCTCGGGCAACACTTCATCAAAGCAGCCACCAACCGTGATTTCTGGCTGATCAACGGCACCGTGATGGTGTTTGCTGTGCTCATTCTCGTCATGAACTTCCTCGTCGATGTTCTGCAGGCCTGGCTCGACCCACGGACGAAATCGAAGACCTAACTCATGAGCAACAGGCAACACGAAAATGGTCGGGCAATCGAAAAGGGCTCATCCCTTGGTCGAGACGCATGGCTGCGCCTCAAGAAAAACCATGTGGCCATGATGAGCCTCTGGTTCTTTGTCGGAATTACTCTGATCTGCTTTCTCCTGCCGTTCATTCCCGGCATACCGAACCCCAATATCACCTTCCCTGACCTTCAGTCGATGCCGGCATTGTCAGAGGCCACCTCAGTCGACGGAACTGATGTCTTCTACCTGCTCGGCAGCGACCATCTTGGCCGGGACATCTTTTCCCGTATTCTCTACGGAGGGCGGGTTTCCCTCACGGTAGGATTCATTGCCACGGCTGTCTCACTCACCATCGGAATTGTTTATGGAGCCGTGTCAGGCTATATCGGAGGCCGACTCGATGCTGCCATGATGCGCGTCGTCGATATTCTCTACGCGCTTCCTTTCATGATCATTGTGATCATTCTGACCACCTACTTTGGAAACAACCTCTGGCTTCTATTTGTCTGTATCGGCGCCGTGGAGTGGCTCACCATGGCCCGGATCGTCCGCGGGCAGGTCATCTCACTTAAGAATCAGGAATTTGTCGAAGCCGCCCGCAGCCTGGGCCTTTCACAACGACGCATCATCTTTCGCCACCTCATCCCCAACACAATTGGTCCTGTCATCGTATACACGACGCTCACCGTGCCCGCTGTGATGCGACTCGAGGCTATCCTCAGTTTCCTTGGGCTCGGCGTCCAGCCGCCCGACGCCAGCTGGGGCTCTCTCATCAAAGAGGGCGCTGACCGAATGGCCAGTGACCCTGGATTACTAATCTACCCCGCCATTATTTTCGGCCTCACCCTTTTCAGTCTCAACTTCCTCGGTGATGGTCTCCGTGATGCTCTTGATCCCAAGAGCTCAAAGGATTGAGGTAATCTCCATCCCCTTACTGGATCGCGCGGATATCTCAATTGACCGGAAATCAGCAGCTCTCTATCCTGCCTTAAATCCTTCTACAATTATGAAACCATTCGTCCTCTCTCTCCTCTGCCTGGGCAGCCTGACACTCCCCCTTTCTGCTGATCAACCATCGTTCAAATGGAACAAAATCGAAATCGACACCATCGAAGTCGGCTATGGGTTACAGCTGACCGACGTCGACGGCGACGGCAAAACTGACATTGTCCTGGCCGACAAAAAGACAGTCCAGTGGTATCAGAATCCGAGCTGGAAGAAGCACATCATCGCGAAGGACCTGACACAACGAGATAATGTTTGCATCACCGCCCGGGACATCACAGGGGATGGAAAAGCTGAGATCGCGGTGGGAGGCCAATGGAACTTCCTCGAAACAAACAAAGACGGTGCTGTTTTCTATCTCGTCCCACCAAAAGACCGGACCCGACCGTGGTCTCCAGTTCAACTTGAGAACGACCCCAGCGTACACCGAATGCACTGGCTCAAAGGTCCCGCCGGAGGGTATTCCCTGGTTGTGAAACCCCTGCGTGGGCGCGGCTCCATTGACGGAGTTGGCAACGGACTGCGCATGCTCGACTACACAATGCCTGATGATCCAACGGGAGAATGGTCCACCGCGGTCATCAGCGACTTCCTGCATCTCTCACACAATTTTCATCCGGTGAATTGGGACAATGATCCCGAAGAGGAGTTGATCGTCGCCGCTAAGGAAGGAATCTGGCACTTTGACCGCGACGGAGACTCTTGGAAATCCACCCAACTCACCGACTCCTTCGCCGGCGAAATTCGCGATGGAAAATTGCCCAACGGCAAGCGATTCATTGTGACGGTCGAACCCATGCACGGCACCGCTTCAGCCGTCTATGTTGAGCCGGACAACGGCAAAGGACTCTGGCCGCAACTCACCGTTCTGGACGATGCGATCAAAGATGGACATGCCCTCGCCGTAGCAGACTACCTGGGAGTCGGGTCTGATCAAATCGTAGTCGGTTGGCGCGCCATGCACCCCAAAGAGATGCCTGGTGACCCCGGTATCAAGCTATTCACCCCTACCGATGACGATGGCCAAACCTGGCGTGAAACAAAGATTTCAGGTCCCAAAGTAGCCGTCGAAGACATCAAAGCAGCTGACCTAAACGGCGACGGAAAACCGGAAATTGTCGCTGCCGCCCGCCAGACCAAAAATCTGGTCATATTCTTCAATGAGTCCTGAGCGCAGTATGGGATTATTCCGCAACTCCTGCAATCGCCTCGTAGATCACGCCCACCCACTTGTCTGGCGGGAGAAAACCGCCACCCCACTGCTCGTCGTATTCGGAGGTAGGTTTGGCGGCAATGATCTCCTCCTTTGATTTTCCTGACTCAATCAATCCGCTGATTGTTGTCTGCACTCCGGTCAGCATTTCAATATAGGCCTCCAGATCTGCTTTCTTCGCAAGCGGCCCATGACCTGGGATGATGACCGTTTCTTCATCCACTTCAGGAAGAAGAGTCTCTAACGCATTGAGCAATCCAGCCAGCGACCCTCCACTCGACGCATCGACGAAGGGATAAAAACCATTAAAAAACAGATCTCCTGTGTGCAACACATTGGCTTTACGGAATAAGACGATGGCGTCACCATCCGTGTGAGCATGAGGGCGATGCTCGATCTCAAGCTCATCATCGTTCCAGTGAACTGTCATCCCCTCTGTGAAGGTCACCACAGGCAACGCAACCTCAGGAGCCGGGTTCACATGGCGATTGAACGCTTTCATGAATTGCCCTTTCGACATGCGCACCCTCACATTCTCGTGCGCCACAATTATGGCGCCGGCCTCTCCTAACGCTTCGTTTCCACCTGTGTGATCCCCGTGCCAGTGAGTGTTGACCACAAACCGGATTGGTTGATCTGTCAGCTCAGCAACCGCAGCGACGATCTTGTCACTGAGGGGCGCAAACTGATCATCGATTAGAAGAACGCCATCCTCTCCGATGGAGAGTCCCATGTTACCTCCAGCTCCTTTCAGCATGTATAGGCTGTCGGTAATCTTAACTGGCTCGATCTCAACCTCGTCGTACTGCGCCAAGGCAGGAGCCAAAAATCCAAGTCCAAGTGCTAGAAAAAGAATCGTGATACGTTTCATACGGTGATGCATTCGAACGAAGCCAGATACGGAGGTGAGAGATGACGATTCTACGCACTACTCCCCGTTAATCTTCTCAACCGCAGCAGCTGCCATGCGTTCGCCGAAAATCTTGTAGCCTTCACCCGAGTAGTGAAGATCGTCTTTGATCTCCTTGCCCTTTCGATTCACGCCATCGTTCAGATCATCCGTATCGACCCAGGCGAACTTCTCATCCGAATCAGCCACCTTGACCTGAATCACCCGAATCTGGTCCCAGCCCTCATTGCCGACCCCCGAGTCGCTGAGCCGACCAATCACAAAATTTATGTCGTCGCGACCCAAGTCAGCACTCAGCTGGTCGTATAGCCCAATCAGACTCTGCTCGTAGACCGGTGCCCACCCCATTTTGGCGTCACGCTCTCCCTGCATCCAGAAGAAGCTCACTGAAGCAATCTCCTGGCCTTCAATAGCCGATGTTACCTTACCCATGAGTCGATCGTACAAGTCTCCCACTTTTTCGGGAACTTCAGCCTCAGGAGATTTCCACGCCTTGTACCACCGGTGGATTGGCTGACCTCCGAGCGCATCCTGAATCACGATGACATTCTCTTTTCCAAATGCTTTTTCGACGGCTGGAATAAAGGTCTCCTCAGGCTTGTGCCCCTGCATGTTGGACTGGCCCGAAAGGATAAAGAGATGCTTGGCCTTTTCTTCTCCTTGCGCGGATAGAACAGCAAATGCAGCGACAACGAAGATGGGGATCAATTGTTTCATGGTAGAGAAGATTCAACCAATGAAACAGCAGGGAGTCAATCGGACTCATTTCGGGATCACGGCAGAGAGAAAAACGCGGTGCGCCTCAATCCTCCTTTCAAGATCCATTTCACTCGGAGTTTCAAAAGTGTACGCATCCTTCGAGTGATTCATGTAGAGATAGATCGCCTCGGGCCACCCATCCAGATCCTCATCTACAACCCGTTGAATCTCGGCCTCGGTGGTCTCACGCTTGAGAAGGCCATTCTCAAAATCCGACCCGTCAACTGTCGATGATGTTTCCCGCGGGATAATGCCCTCACAAACAGCCAATAGGGCATCCCCCGGGGAGTCACTGCGGGTCAACTCATAGAGATAAATTCCTCCTGCATCGAAATCTTCGTGAAGATTTACAGCAAGATCGAAGTATCTCCCCTCTAGATACCGTTGCCACCGCTCGATCAACGGGACAGTCTTATCCTGAAAATGGCGATTGAGGTCCACCCCTTGCTGAGTTCTTCTCGTATTTTCAACGAGCCCATAGGGATTCAGACAGGGCAATATCACGAGAGGTTCATCATCGGAAAGCGACTCTACTGACTCCTCAGCCCATTCCAACAATCCCCAAACCGGCGCACACTCATCTCCATGAACTCCTGCGGATAGATAGATTCCGCCTCCTTCGTTCCTCCGGGCGGCTTCATTCTCAATCGCCAGCACAGGATGCCCGGAATCTTCTAACAAAACAGTCGATTTCCATCCAAGTCGGGCAACCAATGCCTCCCATCGTTTCTGCAGGTGGTCGTAGTCGTGACCGGAATGACTCATTGGTGACATCATTGAATAGCCTTCTATTTCCACTCCTCATCAAAGAAGCCCGCATCCACGACACGACCGGGGGTGAAACCGTCTGGAAGTTGGTCCAGCCCAATTACGGCCCAATCCGGCAATTTCGGATTCTGCAAAGAGTTCGTCCGGTCGTGCCCTTCCCGAAAGGTCAGCCCACTGTTGATGACGACATAACGATCCGGATTGATCGGATTTGGAAATATCATCAAAGGAACGTAATCTGAGGTGTCGTAGGTCTCCCCCTGAAACGTGAACTGAGTTCCGTCCCATTGAATAGGAAGACGATCGATGATCTCGGCCATCATGGGATTGGACGAAGGATCGCCCCAGAGAATCAAATTAGCGTCACGAATGTCTTCGGAGTCGAGTTCGCTGGATCTCTTCTCAATGAAGCGACCACGCATGAGCGCCTGCCATCTGTCCCGAAAGTGCGCCACCTCAAACTCCACCCATCGGGCCAGAGCCGGCGATTCTGGTGACTTTGCCGGAGGCACCACCACAAAGCGGCTCATAAAGGCATCATCGATCGGCCCCTGAAGACCTGGACGTTTGCGCTCAGCTTCAGGCTCGCCCCATTGCCAACCTCCATCTCTCTTCACCAAGCTCACTGCCTCTACCGGAAAACCGGGATCATCTACTATCAGAGATTCACCTCCCACCTCAATGGTTGCTCCGGCAAGACTGGCGGACGGCCCCGGTGTCAAAGCGACAGCTGAAACATTTCCCAACTCCAGTTGAATCCGATTCGCCTTGCGATCCCAATGGCCGCTTGCTCTAGCGCCCTCCCAATGCTGCTCCAACCCCTGAATCTGTAACCAGTCGAATCCCGGGTACCGCAAAGTCGGCGTCTGCCAGTCTATCTGTTCCGCGGGCCGGCCGCGCCCCGCTATCCAGGATTCTTTGAGCCATTCCCATATCTGATCGACCGACTCTTGATTGTATTTGTGCTCAAGCCCCTCTCCAATCACGTGCCGCATTTTATTTCCAACCATCGCCAGTTCCCGTTCCATCAGATCCGCAGCCTGCTTCTGCTTATCGTTGGATCCGGAATAGGCCAGCAACGGCCCGTTGAATAAATTGCGGGTGTAGTTCGGCACATCATAGAGTCGCCAAAGGGTCTGCACGATCGCAGAGGGATAGTCCTCCGGACTGAGACGATTATATTCTTTGGTCTCAGCAAAACCAGCGCCTGCATGAACCGCGCAAAATTGATCACGGTAGTGTGCTCCAATGTGCCAGGCCCCGGCGCCACCCATGGAGAATCCAGCCAACGCAATGCGCTCCAGATCGATTGGATAGTCCCGTATCACCGCTGCAATAGCATCAAACACATCAATCTCCCCGGCGTGCTTCCAGCCCACACATTGGCGTCCAAAAGGGTAAAGAATGATGGCGTCATTTTGCTCCGCCACAAATCCGCCCAACGCTTGGTCCTTGGTCAGGCACCGCTTCAGAAAATGAAGATCGGTGACTTTATCTCCTCTGCCGTGCAGCCAAACCAGAAGCGGCACAGGTTTCGACAAGTCGAGTTCTTCCGGAATACTGAGCCCATATGGCTGGTAGGAATCGTCAATGGTGGATCGGTACCCCCGCACCACCAACCCACGTGCATCGGTCCAACTATGGGTGTCGTCATCGGCGATCTCACGACACCTGGCTTCGGCAAGATCCAGCATCTCGTCCGCTACAGGAATCTCCTTCTCACTGTAGAACTCGCCATGCTTCAATGCCAGATCCACCGCCTTGACCAGTGCACCGGCATCAGCCGCATGGGATTTGTAATCGATCTCCCAGACTCGATCGGTCAGCTCGGCCACCCTCGACTCCAAAGCTGCACGAATTTCAGAATCGAGAGCCACTCCGCCCAGCGGTGGAATCTTTCGCTCAATCGCAGCGATTTCAGGCAACACTTCACCGGCTTCGCCCCCATCCTGCGACTGAGCACAGGGAACGAATACAATCGCCACCAGGAATACTGCGGCGGCGGGAAAATGCATTAGAGACGGTCCTCAGTGAAAGGGTCAATCCATCCAACTACCTTACTGCCATTGAGAAGAGCCTTATACTCCACCGGGAATCGACCAAAGATCGTCTCGACGACAAAGTTCACGGTGACTGTTTCATACGTGCCGGGAAAGGCTCCACCCACTGTTTGGGTTCCATTCCAGGCAAATGACTTTACTTCCTCAGGCTTCACACTGGCCACGTCGCCATTGATCAGGCTCTGTTTTACCGGGTTGAAACGAGGATCGTTTGCCGAAGAGGCCGCGATCGCCGGCGGTCGCTCTCCTTTAAGAAGGGCCAACTTGGCTGGGTCGGCTTCGACCACCTTCTTCACCTTGGCCCTCATCGCTTCTACCCCGAGAGTTTTCTTCGCAACAAAGTCGTCATAGCGTCTCGTGATACGCTGTTTGAAATCCGTCTTATCCACGTGCAACTGCTTGCTCATGGTGGCATTTGCCAGGTTGGCTACGATAATTTGATCCCCGATCAGGCGAACCGGCTTCAGTGGAGTGCCAGGATTCATATTACTCGATCCAGCGACCTGGCCATTGATCACCAATTCGAACAGGATGGGCTCAGAGGCGGTCACCTCAGGTGGAAACGCACGCTCCGGCACATTGGCCCAGTTCCCCACGATCTCCATCAACGGCAGAATATCCGGCATTGGATAACGTTTCTCCAACAACAGATCGACTTCAGACTTTTTCACTGGAACCGGAGCTTTTGGCGTGGGCACCATCGGCGGCGTTGCCTTGGACTTGACCGGGGATGCACTGTTACTTTTCGTCGCAGACACCGTCTCTTTGGTCACCGTCTTTTCGATCAGTGAACCATCGCTCATACGGGATCCCCCACCGAGCATTGGCTTGATATACGGTTCGTAAAAGTAGTAACCGGCTGCGGCAAGCCCGCCGAGAATAAGAAGAGTAACGAAGAATCCTTTCATGAATCAAAAATGGGAAGCAAAAGCGCCGCCAAACTAGCACAGCCAAACATCAGACATGGATATATCGTCCGACCAACTTTTGCAAGCCACGTCCCCGCGACACATTTCTTTTGACCTTAGCCGCTTCAGGCCGTGATTAGGGCCGGATGCGTATCATTTTCATGGGAGCAGGAGAGATTGGACTACCCTCTCTCCGCTGGTTACTCGATCATCGGGGCGATCACGAAATCGTCGGAATCTATACTCAGCCCGACAAACGGGTGGGCCGAAAGCAAATACTCACCCCTCCTGCAGTCAAAGTAATGGCCGAGGAGGCGAGCGTTCCGGTCTTTCAACCAGACTCGTTTCGAAACAACGAATCCGCTCTAGATGAACTCAAAGCTCTCCATGTCGATCTTGCCATCGTCATGGCCTACGGGCAAATCCTGCCTCGCGATGTGATCGAAGCGCCCACAAAAGCCTGCATCAACCTGCACGCCTCTCTCCTTCCCCGACATCGGGGAGCCTCCCCCATTCAGGCCGCCATTCGCGATGGAGACAGCGAAACAGGAATCACTTTGATGCACATTGAGCCAAAGCTCGATGCCGGTGACATGATTCTCAAAGAAGTCACCCCCATCCTGCCAGAGGACACCGGCGGCACGCTCCACGACCGCCTTGCTGGACTGGGCCCCATCTTGCTCGAGCGTGCTTTTCCACTCCTCGCCGGCGAATCTATCGGAGGTGAACCGCAAAATGAAGAGCTGGTCACTTACTCGGGCAAACTTGAACGGGATCAAGGCCGAATCGATTGGACTAGACCCGCCAGAGAACTCGAACTTCTCATCCGGGCCTATGACCCTTGGCCGGGCACATTCACCGAGATCGATCTTAATGGGGATATCCGAAAACTGAAAATATTTTCTCCGACCACCCCCGGCCCTGATCAAGATCAACCTCCAGGAACAGTGACTTCCAATGAGACCGGTCTGACGATTGCCTGTGGCGAAGGATCGCTCCATCTTGGTGGCGACCTTCAACTTGAAGGCCGCAAACGAATTGCAGCTGCCGATCTACTCCGGGGGGTCGAAATTCCCGTGGGAACGATTCTTCAAAGCAGGCAAGATTGATCTTTGAATTTTGGCTCAGTTAGCCGAGGATAAATCAGTAAAGTTCAGCTGATCATGTCGAGAGAATTCAAGCGCGTCGTCCTCAAACTTAGCGGAGAAGCCCTCCGTGAACCTGGCAGCCATGACAACATCTCCCCCGAGATCGTTGAAGGCATAGCCAATCAAATCAAAGCAGCCCATCAAACCGGGATGGAAATAGCCATCGTCGTCGGTGGTGGGAATTTCTGGCGCGGCGCGGCCGCAGCAGGACGGGGAATGGATCGAGCGACCGCCGACTATGTTGGAATGCTTGCAACAGTCATGAACTCCCTCGCCGTTCACAGCATGCTTGAAGCTGTGGGGGTTCCTTCACGAGTCCAGACCGCCATCGAAATGAAAAACGTAGCCGAGTCTTTCATTCGACGACTCGCTATTCGTCATCTGGAAAAAGGTCGCGTCCTCATCCTCGGTGGTGGCACCGGCAACCCATTCTTTACTACTGACACCACCGCAGCTCTTCGCGCCAGTGAGATCGGAGCGGATATTATTTTCAAGGCCACCAACGTCGACGGAGTCTACGACAAAGATCCCAGAAAATGTGAAGACGCTAAGCGATACGACTCCATTACTTTCAACGAAGCGCTTTCGCAGAATCTCAAGGTCATGGACGGGACTGCTTTTACCCTCTGTCAGGACAACAACATCCCCATCGTCGTTTTCAATATGAACGAAGGGGATAATATCCAGCGCGCCCTCAGTGGCGATGACATCGGCACCATTGTCAGCAACTAAGCTGACTCATTGATTTCAACTGATTCACCGCTACCTTTTCTCTCAACTACAGAATGCCCTGACCATGGATACCGAAACTTTCCTCCTCGAAACTGACGAAACGATGCAAAAGGCTGTCGCCTTTGTTTCTGCAGAGATGTCCAGCATCCGCACTGGCAAAGCGAGCCCGGCACTGCTCGACAATATCAACGTCAACGTCGAGGCCTATGGTTCAAGCATGCCACTTAAGCAATTGGCATTGGTGTCAGCACCCGAGCCTCGCATGTTGACTGTTCAGCCCCACGATCCGTCCATCATGGCAGATGTAGAGCGAGCCATCCGTGAGTCAAAACTTGGCATCAACCCCGCTTCCGATGGGAGGCTGATCCGCCTGCCTATTCCTGAACTTTCTGAAGAGCGACGCGTCGATCTCGTCAAGTTGATCAAAGATATGGCCGAACAAGGCCGGGTCCGAATCCGTTCTGCCCGCAAGGAGGGCATGGATCGACTCAAAACAGCCGTCAAGAGCAGCGACATCGCCGAAGACACTTTCCACGACATGGAGAAGGAAGTTCAGAGCCTGACCGACAAACACGTCAAGTCCATCGACAGTCATTTCGAAGCGAAGGAGAAAGACGTCATGACCGTGTAGGTCACTCGTCTCACTTTTCAGAATACCAGCCGTTCGAGCCTAACCCTGTTAAGTCCGTCGCCTAACCCTGTTAAGTCATGTTCGCCCCTTCAGACTACCTCGACCTCAGCGAAACAGATCATGCAGGGCTGTTTCTTGACGGGGATCCCGTCTGGGCCAGCCTGTCCCGCATCAGCGACTATCTCGACATTGCCCTCGGCAAAGTCGACGGCGATTTAATTCAAGGAGAGGTTCACCAACGGGCCGTTGTCGGTGATCACGTTTACATCGCACCGGGAGCTACTATCGAAGCCAACGCTGTCATCCAGGGCCCCGCATGGATTGGTTCCGGAACAACAGTGAGAAGCGGATCTTATGTCAGGGAAAATGTCATCGTTGGGGACAACTGCGTGCTCGGCAATTCATCTGAATTCAAAAACTGTCTGCTCTTCAATGGCTGCGAAGTGCCACACTTCAACTACGTCGGCGACTCGATCATCGGGTACAAAGGACACCTCGGTGCCGGCGTCATCTGCTCCAATGTCAGGCTCGACCGAGCCAATGTAGTAATTCGGGACGGAAGTGGTGGACTCATCAATACCGGTCTTCGAAAATTTGGAGCCATTGTCGGCGATCGAACTGAAGTGGGATGCAACACTGTTCTCAGTCCCGGCTCCGTTCTAGGCCGAGATTGCATCGTCTATCCGTGCACGAGCTGGCAGGGCGTTCTGGAGGCCAACTCCATCGCGAAGAACAAGCAGTCGATCTCGGTCGTCAAGAAGAAGGCCTAAGGGAGACTTACTAGCCTACCTTCTTCCAACGCTTATGCATCCAGATCCACTGTTCGGGATGCCTCAGGATGATTCGCTCCAGCACTTCATTGAAACGCTTCGTGTTCTTACTGATAATGTCGCGAGTGCGCCCGTCCGTCACCACTTCAACCGGCGCTTCAAACCGCAAGACATGGGATCCGTCTGGCCGACGCCAACTCGACGAAGGAATCACAGGTGCGCCGGTGAATTGAGCCAAAACCGACAGACTCTTGAAAGTTTGCGCTGGATGACCAAAAAACTCCGAGACGACGCCATGTTTCTTAATCGTGAACTGATCAAAAATCGAAACCACAATTTGGTTCTCCTCAAGTAAGTCGAGAATATCATCGAGCGTTCCCGCCTTATCAACGGTTCCGAAACCAGCCTTTCGAAACCGATTCATCACCACATCGTTAAGCCACTTTGGTTTCAATGGACGGCGGACAAAATGAAACCTGCCACGGTATTCTTTGAATTGAGCTATCCCGGCAACCGTCGAAACCTCCCAGTTACCAAAGTGCCCCGTGAGCAATAACACTCCCTTTCCCTTCGCCAGGGCTTCCTCAAGATTTTCCCCTCCTTCAATATGAACGAGCTCCTCTTTTTTCTTTTGTGAAAGAAAAGCCATCATCAGAAATTCACCGAAGCATTTCAGGTAATGACCGTAAAATGCTTGAGCCAGCGCCACGAGTTTATCGGCATCGAGCGTCTCGCCAAAGACGCGGTTCAGATTCTCCATCACCACGGTGCGCCGCACAGGGATACAATAGTAGAAGAACTTACCATACCAGGGCACTCGAATCGGCTTCGCCTCTGCCGATGCAATCGCAGTCGCACTCGCGTCAGTGTGAGTCATCGACAAGTCGATCTGCTTCACTCCATGAAGATTCATAACAGCCCGGGCTCGCTCACTTGGCACAGCCCGAGGATCGCCGTAACCACTGCGGGCTACTGAAAAATCAACCGGCTCAATAGTGCCAAGACAAATCTCCTTTGGGAACAATTTGCAACAGGCTTCTTTGGCCGCAAAACGGGCGGCTAACTTCTGAGCGCGACCGATTCCTTTCCCTGCGTCTTCTAATTCCTCGTCCGAGAAAAAATTACTCAGTCCCTCGTCATCCAGATCGCGAAGCAATTTCTCGATTCTTGAAATTTCAACCGTGTCAATTCCCTGCCGCATACTTTGTCAAAGATCTAAGTAGACGGACCTCGCACGGCAAGCACGACATTCATGCCCCCGAAGCCACGACAAATCACCAATGCCACATCACTGCGAGGCAACGCAGCCTCCTTTTGAACCGGAAAGGGAGCAATCTGATCCTCAACATTTTCAAGATTGGGAATACCGGGAACTACCCCCCGCTTCAATGCCTCCAGTGTCATGACAAGATCCACAATACCCGCCGCACCAATGAGGTGCCCGTAGGCCCACTTGAATCCGGTCACCGGCGGGATGTCATCCCCAAAGACCGCATGAATGCCCAAGCCTTCCGTCAGGTCAGACGCGGTAGTTCCGTTGCCGTGCGCACAAATCATGCCGACATCAGCCGGAGACAACTCAGCATCATCAAGGGCCTGCTCGATCGCCCGCGTCACCCCGTCCCCATCAGGCTGCAAATCCATGGCGCCCGTCGCTTCGCAACAGCAACCAAATCCAAGAAACTCACCCAACACCTTGGCACCACGGGCAACTGCATCGCCTTCCCTTTCAAGAACCACCGCACCCGCTCCTTCGCCAAATATCGTCCCTGACCGATTCGCATCGAACGGCTTCGGCACCTCGGAAGACATCAATCCAAGCTTGTGATAGTAGAGTATGTGCTCTGGCTCGAGGGCCGCGTCGTGGCCCGCCGCGACGATGCGATCCGCCTCTCCGTTCCAAATTGCTGACGCCGATTCCGCTACCGCCATGACGCTGCTCGAGCACTGGTTCGTGATGCAGGCATTCGTCCCCTTGAGTTGGCCTCGAATACCGACATGACACAGCACATTGTTCGGCAAATTTTTTAGCAGCCACATCGGCGTCACCACATTGCTGAGTTCACGTCCAAAACCAGGCAACTCACCCTTCGCCTCGGTGATCAGGGGCAGATAGTCGTAGTTGTCCTGATAGTTACCACCACCAGATCCCACGATGAGCCCAGTTCGATCACTGTAGGCATCCTGAACTTCCTCATCCAAGCCATCGCGATGAGCCAGCACACCCGAATCTTCGATCGCCTTCTCCGACGCATAGATGCCGAGCATATCCTTGCGGGAAATCGTTTTATGAAGCTTTCGGTCAGGCACCAGAGTCCGGTTATCCTCGGTCACTTCCGAAGCAATCTTGACTGGCCAGTTTTCACCGTTCCAGTCGTAGGCCCGAACGCGCCCACGCTCCCAGTTGTATGGACCAATCGACGTCTGCCCACTCACAAGAGCATTCCAAACATCCTCGACGTTGGAACCCGATCCGCAGACGAGTCCACTGCCCGTGAAGACGATTTTTTCAGGTGCGTTCTTCATGAGGCCACCTCCTTTGGATTCAGATCTGACGGATTGAGAAAGACCAGCGAACTGTTGGACCCTCCGAAGCCGAGGGAATTGGAAAGGGCCGCCCGGATCTTCACAGACTTGGCTTCTCCCGTGACCAGATTCACATCGCAAACCGGGTCAGGATTCTGATAATTCGCATTGACTGGAGCAATGCTGTCGCGAATCGCCAGACAACACACCGCCGCCTCTACCGCGCCAGCGGCAGCAATGAGGTGGCCCATGCTACTCTTCGTCGAACTGACACTCACCTCGTCAATGCGATGGCCAAATATAGCATTCATCGCGGCGCACTCGCTGCGATCATTCATCTGAGTCGAGGTACCGTGCGCGTTGATGTAATCGACGTCATTCGCCGTGATCCCTGCGTCTCTCAGCGCTTGTTCGATCGCCTGGATAGGACCGTTGCCATCCGGAGGTGAATCAGTGATGCGGTAGCAACTCAGTGAGTTTCCGTCACCGCCGAGTTCGGCATAAATCTTGGCACCCCGCGCCTTCGCCGCATCCCAGTCTTCGAGAACGAGAAACCCGGCCCCTTCACCCAGAACAAATCCATTCCGGGTTTTATCAAAGGGACGGCTCGCGCCGGTCGGATTATCGTTATCAGTAGAAAGCGCTCCGAGCAGACAAAAACCGGAGATCCCGATAGGGTTCAGCATCGAATCGAAACCCCCAGCAAGAACCTTGTCGCACTGCCCGCGGCGTAGTGCCTTGAGGGCTGAGCCGATCGCCTGCCCACCTGAGGCACAGGCCGTGTGCACAGACGTGGCGTAACCACGAATGCCAAAGGCCTTCGTCAAAATACTGAGCCCGGAATTCGACTGCCAGCGACAAAAATTAATCGGATTCGCAGGAAAGTCAGGATCCATCAAGCCATCCGGCTGAAAATTGCCATCATCATCCGTAGCGTAGTCGTGCACAACTTTAAGATCATCGTAAGCCACCGACATCATGCCAGCACCGACAGCAAGCCCCCACCGATGAGAGTCTTCATCGGTTGGCGCTATGCCAGCATCTTCGAGCGCTTCCGCCGCCGCTGCCAATGCAAAACTATGAGAGCGGGAAGCACCCTTCAACAACTTCTTGCAGGGGCCGGCATTCTCAAAATCAAAGTCCTTCACCTCGGCTCCAATGGTGGTTGAAAACCCACTTGCATCGAAATTGGTAATTTGCGCGGCTCCACTCTTTCCAGCCTGCAACGCTTCCCAGGTGGAAGGCGCATCGTTTCCAACCGGAGTCACCAGCCCAATTCCTGTGACCGCAATGCGGCGCTTCTCTATCAACCCCATCACTTACTTTGTGATAGCAGCACTCGTGCGCCGCTGTTCAATCGTTTACCTCTCCGACTTTGGACGCGAATCACGGCTCTGTCTCCTACGATCTCCTCAACCTCAGCTCGCAGCGCCAGTTCTTCACCTGGAGGCATGAATGCTCTGAGTTTGACATCGGTCATCCCTATCGCTTTCCAACTGCCTTCTCCCGGGAGTTGATCTACCAAGCTTGAGAGAAACCGGAGATTCAAATCCATTAGCAAGGTACCTGGAAAAACCGGTCTTCGGGCAAAGTGATCCCCAAAGAACGGAGCCGCCTCAGGAATCTTGAAGCGCCCTTCGGCTGTTTCACCGGTAATCCCGCCGGTCATTTCAAATTCAAATACAGGCACTCCTGCATAAGCTCCCGGCTCAGCCCCCTCGCCGCTCAGCAAATCATAGCGAGCCCGAACCGCCGCAGGATCATCAAAATCCGCCATCGGAACCATAGGCCCGAGGCAATCTCGCAGCCTTACCACCACCTCCCCATTTACAGTCGCTACACCGCCGTAACCAACCGCTTCTTCATCTGCTTTTTCCAGCGTCGCTTCAAGTTGAAGCCTATCTCCCGGCTCCACCTCTCCACAGAAATCGACTGCTCCTGCAATCCCTGCAACAGGCCGAAACTGAAAATCGACCACCGCCATCGAAGACATCGCAGCACACTGTCCGATCGACTCCGCCACCAATGACAAAGGAAATCCATCAATCCCCTCCGGAATGAGATACTCACCGGAAATTCTTTTTCCGGATTCGTCCGCGTGGATCCGGTCGACGAACGAAAACGCGCGAAAATGATCACTCATCTAAAATTAAGGAAAGAGACGAATACCCACCCCCCGTGATCGTGAGGCAGACTATCCTTGAGGCTAACCTTGCTGCTCACGGATGACCATTTTGCAAAAGGTCTCGGTAGTGAACAACTTCGGGATTTCAGCCGACTTCAGCGGACTCGAAATGCGATCAGCAGGGACTTCGGTCATGAAAGATTTCAACTTCTCAAATCCAGCATCCGTAACCACACCACTTTGCTCGAATTCCTCTTCGGACAGTTCACCTCGTGCATCCTCAACCGCTTTGCCCCGTGGGATCTTCACCTTAAATTCCCGCTCAAGGCGGAAAACGATGTCTAGAAAGTCAATCGACTCAGCTTCGAGGTCATTGATGAGGGAGGAATCGGGTTTCACTTCGTCCTCATCGCAACCCAGTGCGTCGGCAATGATTTCTGCCACCTTTGGATAGATGGAATTGATGCTATCTTGGCTAATTTCTAGATTACTCATGTTTTTACATTTTAAATCCACCGTCCACACTCAGGATCTGACCAGTGATATAACTCGAAAGATCTGAACTGAGAAACCAGACGGCGTTCGCGATTTCAGAGGGCAGGCCATACCGCTTCAGCAGGATATTGGAAGTAATTTCATCACCTGCTAAATCCCGAACACTCTGCGACATTTCAGTCTCAATAACGCCCGGTGCCACAGCATTCACCAGAATATTGCGACGCCCCACCTCAACCGCAAGGGACTTGGTGAAAGAATTAATGGCCCCTTTGCTCGCGGCGTAATTGGTTTGACCGCGGCCGCCCTTTTCTGCTGAAACGGAACTGATATTGATAATACGACCAGATCGCTTCGACATCATAAAAGGCACCACCGCTCGGCAGAAGTTGAAAACCCCCTCGATATTGGTGGAAAAAACCGCTTCAAGATCCTCATCTTCCAGCATGGGAAGGAGATTATCCCGAATGACCCCTGCGTTGTTGACCATTACATCGATCGTATCGACGCGCTCAATCATGGTCTCCACGCACTCACGGGCTGCATCTGATTTCCGAGCATCCACCTTAACCCCCGTAATCTTCAGTCCCGGGTTCGCCTCGACCACCTCATTGGCGGCAGCTTCATTGTTGAGGTAAGTGAACGTCACATCCATGCCCGAGCTGGCAAGGCGCTCCACAATAGCCCGCCCGATGCCACGGCTTCCGCCGGTGACGAGAGCATTTTTCCCAGCGAGACCGCCGTCTAGAGATTCAACCGTATCACTCATCCTGAAATAGCGTAACCTCCGTCAACAAAGAGAGTATGACCGGTCACCATGGCAGCCTCGGGTAGGCAAAGCAGAAATATTGCATCGGCAACCTGTTCCGGAGACAAGGTCCGCCCCAGCGGCGTACGCCGCGCATACTCGTCGAGTAAATGCTCACGATTTGGGAAATGTTTGAGGGCGTCAGTATCTACCACACCTGCACTGACGCAATTCACACGGATTCCTTGCGGTCCCAATTCCTGAGCCAGACCACGAGCCAATGCTTCGAGAGCCGCCTTTGAGGCTCCAATAAAAGTGTAATTTGGTATGGCCCGCTCAGAACCCAAGCTCGTCAAACCGATGATACTGCCGCCTTCACTCATCATTGGCACCGCATTCTGCGCCAGCGTATTGAGCGCCAGGGCATTCGTCTCCATGCAGCGGCGAAAATGCTTCAACTTCATGTCCAAAGCAGGCTTTAAAACTCCTAGCGCGGCGTTGCTGATCACAAAATCAACGCGATCAAATTCCTTTTTGAACTCGTCAAACGCTTCACTCACCGTATCGGGGCGGCTGACATCGGCCTGAACCGCGAGCGCTCGCCGACCCATTCCTCGAATGGTTTCACAGACCACCTCGGCCTCTTCGTGGCTGTTGTAATATAGAATGGCCACATCACACCCTGCGGACGCGAGCTTAAGCGCCGTGGCACGACCTATTCCCCGGGATCCCCCGGAAATGAAGGCGATTTTTCCTAAAAGTAGCTCTGTGGAGGACTCCGACATAGAAAGAGCCGCTACCTTTAGTGATGCTGCTCACCGAGTCAAGGAGGGGAAGCTCTTCTTACTACTCTATTTCACGCATTAATTCCTCTCTACAAAGAGCGATCACTCTCTGAAATTTGGCATCGCGGCAATCAATTCAGATAAGAATTGAACTCGTCCAGCCCCCTCTCCTTGCAGGAAAACGGGGAAATAGGTGCCTTCAGGTGACACAAAAAGCGCTCCAAATCGCTTTAGGCAGGTTCGGAGCGCTTAGATGAATCCCACTTGTACCGTCGCCGATGGTGAAGCCACGTTCCCGTTACTCAACAGGGTGGGTGCCGCTCATCGACTTTTGCCTTCCAGTGAAGGCCTGGCAGCCGACGACTTGCTAAGCTCCCATTAACATATCAACGGTCCGGGCTTGTTTAAATCGGTCAGGGGCGAGTACAGCAGGAAAATTCGGAAATTTTCGAGATATTGTTCTCTTATCGAAAGTCTACGTTTAATCCCGATTTAAGGGAATCCAAAAGTTTCGAATGAGCTGAATCAACCTCAGCTGATTCGAGGGTGCGATCGGCTGCACGGTAGGAAATAGAATAGGCCAGAGACTTTTTGTCGGCCGGCAATTTTTCTCCACTTGGATCCTGAAAAACGTCAAAGAGCTCGACGGACTCCAGCAAAGGCTCCTGATGAGCAGCAAAGAAATCCGAAACCGCCCCCGCTGCCATATCGGCCGAAACCAGCATCGCCACATCGCGAGAACTGCCCGGAAACTTAGGCAACTCAGCATATTTGAGATCCGCACCGGCCGCGGCGGCCAGCTTTTTCAAATTCAGCTCAGCCACCATCACCGGTGCGTCTAGATCCAACTCACGAGCACGCGACGGAGTGACGATTCCTGCCAGCCCCAACTTGGCGGCCTTCTTGCCGCGGCCTATCTCAATGCTACAGGCACAGAGCATTCGATCGTCATCGACTGGATTGAAAATCAATCCTTCCGGGCAAATGACCTGAAGCGCTGCACGCAAATCGTGAATATCGATCGACTCAGGCTTCACGTTGGCCCAGCCGCGGGGATTCCGAGCCCCTGTCATGAGCAAAGCAAGGTGCTCGTGCTCCACTTCCCCACCTTTTGGAGTCACCGTGAATACCCGACCCATCTCAAAGAGCCGGAGATCGGTATTTCCAAATCGCTGGTTGCGCTGAGCGGTTGCCAGCAGTCCCGGCACCAGACCGGGACGAAGGTAGTCCTGCTCGTCGTTGAGAGGATTCTTCAGGCGAATCGGACTCATCCCCCGGTGACTCGTCGCCAGATCATCCGACAACTGAAGATCAGAGATCAGTTTCAAATTACGAGTCTCAAAGAAGCCACGTCCGACCAATGCCGATTGAATCTTTGCCGCAAAGTCGAAGGAATGATCAGCCTTGGAAGCAGGAGAGAACCACGCCCCCTGATTAGATGGCACCTGATCCAGACCATAAACCCGGGCAACTTCCTCAACCAAATCGATCGAGCGACCAAGGTCGAGGCGAAACGTAGGAATGTCCCAGACCTTTCCACTCTTGGAAAGACCCAGTGAAGTGAGAATCGACTCGATCTTCTCATCAGGAATTTCAGCTCCAATAACCGAACGACAGTCATCATTATCCAATGCCACCGATGCGGGGGCCGCCGGCTTTTCTCCGCAGACAATGAGCTCATCGTCAGCAGTACCACCGGCGATTTCCAGGATCAGGCGAGTGGCCAGATCCGACGCACCCGCCACTTGGTGAGCATCGGCACCCCGCTCGAAGCGATAACTGGAGTCGGAGTGCAAATTCAAACGTCGAGCGGTACGACGAATCCTCGAAGAGACAAAATAGGCAGACTCAAGCAGTAGATCCGTTGTCGATTCAGTAACCCCGGAATCTTCCCCTCCCATAATGCCCCCCACGGCGACAGGCTTGCTACGGTCAGCAATGACCAAATCCGCCGCGGATAGCGGATAGGTTTCTCCATCTAGCGCGACAAACTCCTCCCCTGCGACCGCCTCGCGAACGTGAATTCCACCGTCTAATTTAGCGGTATCGAAAGCATGCATCGGATGGCCCATTTCCATGAGCACGTAGTTTGCAATGTCGACGATGTTATTGATCGGCCGAAGACCAATCGACTCAAGCTTCTCTTTCAACCACGAAGGAGATTCTGCCACCTTCACCCCTCGAATCATTCTTGCCGTGTAGTAAGGGCAACCTTCCGTTGAAATCTTGATCTCCTCATCAGTGGCCACCTTTTCCGGTGTCACCGACTCGCCGTGATGTGAAGCCCCCGAAAGAGTTTTTCCGGCAATAGCCGCCAACTCCCGAGCCACTCCAAGATGACTGAGGCAGTCCGGACGATTCGGTGTAATCTCCAATTCAAAAACAGCGGGATACACTTCTGACAATGGAGTCCCCGGCGTGAGATCTCCCGAAAGAATCATAAGACCATCGGCGTCGTCCGTAAGACCGATCTCCGCGGCGGCACACATCATACCAAGCGAAGGAACGCCGCGCAGCTTTCCCTCTTTAATCTCAAAAGTCTTTCCTTCACCCGCATCAAGCACGCAGCCAGGCAACGCCAAGGGGACCTTATCGCCGACCTTGTAGTTTTTGGCACCACACACAATCTGTCGAGGGGTTCCGGATCCATCATCGACCTGACATACTGACAATTTGTCAGCATCAGGATGCGGATCCGATGAAATCACTTCCGCGACAACAAGGTGCTCAGGAAGACTCTGAATACCCTCCACTTCGATACCTGTGAAGGTGAGCAAATCATCCAACTCCGCCATGGAGTATTCCGAAAAATCAACGTGATCCGAGAGCCACTTAAGAGAAACGTTCATTGAATATCTTTTAGAAAAAATCTAACTACTTCGCGAACTGACCAAGAAATCGAACGTCATTTTCAATGAGAAGACGCAGATCAGGGATTCCGTACATAATCATCGCAAGTCGGTCGAGGCCCATCCCGAAAGCAAATCCACTGATCTCACTTGGATCGTATGCCGCATCACCGCGCTGATTACTCACTTCAGAAAATACCGCCGGATCAACGATACCGCATCCAGCGATCTCGATCCATTTGGCCGCTTTCCCGGTAGCATGCAGCTTGAGATCCACTTCGAAGCTCGGCTCAGTAAAAGGGAAAAAATGGGGGCGGAATCGGACCTCCGTCTTCGATCCGAATATCTCGCGAAAGAAATACTCTAGGGTTCCCTTGAGGTCAGCCAAGGTGACGTTCTTATCAACGTAAAGCCCCTCGAGCTGATTGAACGCGCTCAAATGAGTGGCATCGATCTCATCCCGACGAAAAGCACTGCCTGGAGCAATAATACGAACAGGAGGCACCACCTTCTCCATCGTGCGGATCTGCACCGACGAAGTGTGCGTCCGCAGGAGCTTCCCGTTTTCAAAATAGAAGGTATCCCGCTCATTACGAGCCGGATGATCCTCAGGAGTATTGAGCGCATCAAAGCAATGCCACTCTGTTTCAATCTCAGGACCTTCAGCAAGAGCAAAGCCCATGCGACGCAGCACAGCAACTGCCTCATTGAGAACATGAGTCAGCGGATGCAGACCTCCCCGAGGAACGGCCCTCGCCGGGAGAGTCGGATCGATCGAGGAAAAGGCGGCGGCATCCCGAGCGGCCGTCAGCGAGGCACTCTTTTCTTCCAGAGCCGAAGTGATAGCGGTCCTCACTTCGTTCAGCTTCTGCCCAACGTCTTTCTTAAGTTCCTTGGGCACATCGCGCATACCGGCGCTCGCCGCTGTGAGTCTTCCTTTTTTACCCAGAAATCCAACTCGCGCTTCCTCTAGGGCAGTATCATCAGAAATCGATTCGATGGCGGCTAGCGCATCGGACTTAATAGCTTCAAGTTCGGCAAGCATGTCAGTGTAACAGGGTTCAGAGCGAGACCTAACAGGGTTTGGTCGATTTTCAAGAGATGGCCTCGCCTTCCCTCTTTTTCTTAATCCTTTTCTTTTTCATTTTCTCCGTTCGCTTCGAGCTTCTCAATTCATCCTCAAATGAGGAAAGAAGAGCAAGAAAAGGAAAAGGAGACTAAAAAAGCCGGAGGGTCCACTGAGGCGGACCAACCGGCTTTTCGATAAATGGTTTATTGCCTGAGATCAGGCAGCCTGCTTGGCCTTTTCCTCCAAAGCCGCCTTTGCTTTCTCGGCGAGCGCAGTGAATGCGGCTTCGTCGTGAATGGCGATGTCAGAGAGAACCTTGCGGTCAAGCTCGATACCAGCAGCCCTGAGACCCTCCATAAAACGGGAGTAAGTCAGGTCATTGTTTCTGGCACCAGCACCAACCCGGGCAATCCAGAGTCCGCGGAAGGTACGCTTGCGATTTTTACGGTCACGGTAAGCCCACTGCTGAGCTTTGTAGACCGAGTCCTTGGCTGTCCGAAAGAGTTTCGAGCGGGAACCGCGGAAACCTTTGGCTTTCTTTAGGATACGATTTCTGCGCTTCCGACTAGCGGGCGCGTTTGTTGCACGTGGCATTTTGTATTTCCTCTGATTGGGCTGTTATTTTTAATTCAACTGGCTGACTCACCCTCTCATCAGGTGGCGGTAGGCTTTTGCCGCGCCACCAGTCAACTCAGTTGCGGATCGAATTAGTCGATCCTTGCGGTATTTTCTCCGGCCTATTTGCCGCAGAACGGAAGATCCATTTTAATGTTCTTCTCGTCGCATTTTGCCACCAAGGTCGATTGACCAAGACGGCGCATGCGTTTCGCGTTTTTACGTCGGTTCAGGTGTCTCTTACCCTGTTTCCGACGCAAAACTCGTCCGCTTCCAGTCACCTTAAATCTTTTGGCGACTCCTTTTCGTGTTTTAGCTTTCCCAGCAGCTCGTGCCATAGCGGGCCGAGCCTAAGTCAGAATCTCAATATAGCAACGGAATTTGGGCCGCTTTCTGGCTCAGAAAATCGGACCACCGCGAATCGCTGGAGTCTCGCCACTGGCATAGGACGCGAAACCGGACGTCTTCCTGTCGTTTTTTAGGTTCCCACTCGGCACAGCGCCCGCTACATTTGGCCTCCTGATATGAGCGAAGACTCCTCCCCCGACGCCACCGAAACGAAAAAAGACGCCGAATCTGAAGAGATCGAAGCCGTCAAAACCAAGGCAGCCGACTCAAAAGGTTCCTCTTCCGCCGACATGGAGCAGGAAATTGCTGAAAAACTGGCTACAGCCCGTGACACCATTGGTAAGGAGCTCCGAAAAGTCATCATCGGGCAGGACGCAGTGGTCGATCAGATGCTGATTGCCCTGCTTTCAGGCGGGCATTGCCTTATAACCGGCGCCCCAGGTCTGGCCAAAACCCTTCTGGTCAGCACCCTGGCCCAGGTCTTTGACCTTTCTTTCAATCGCATCCAGTTCACTCCCGATCTGATGCCTTCTGACATCACTGGCACTGAAATCCTCGAAGAGACCGCAGAGGGTAAGAGAGAACTCGTTTTCAGCCGGGGACCTATCTTTGCCAATCTCATCCTTGCCGACGAGATCAACCGGACCCCACCCAAGACTCAAGCAGCCCTTCTCGAGGCGATGCAGGAAAAACAAGTCTCTGCTGCTGGTCAAACCATGCCTCTGGAAAAACCATTCTTTGTGCTCGCCACTCAGAACCCCATCGAGATGGAAGGCACCTACCCACTTCCCGAAGCGCAACTCGACCGTTTCATGTTTAACATCGTGATCGATTACCTCTCAGAAGACGAAGAAGTTGCGGTGGTCTCGCAAACCACGGGCTCCGGAGCAGAGGAGGTCAATTCTGTGTTTTCCGGCGAGGATCTCAAAAAGTGCCACGAAGTGGTTCGCCGGGTTCCCATCGCCGAGGAAGTGATTCGCTACGCAGTACGAATCGCCTCCACCTCACGTCCCGGACAGGAGCATTCCAGCGATTACATCAACGAGTGGGTCAACTGGGGAGCAGGAACCCGGGCCGGCCAGAATCTGGTGCTCGGCGCCAAGACCAAGGCACTTCTCGACGGACGATCGCACGTTACTTACGACGACGTCCGCGCCATGGCCCGGCCCGTTCTGCGCCATCGGATTCTCACAAATTATCGAGCCGAAGCAGAAGGAATCACGATCGATCAAGTCATCGAGAAAATACTCGACCTGACTCCTGAAAAAGCATAATCCCACTCGACCCCCTGAATTTCAAATCCGCATGAAGACGAGCCTCGCCCTTGTCCTCGCAATTGCCGCTTTCCCTGCGTTGGCAGCCAGGGCCGCCACCGAACGTGCCGAAACGCGCCAGGCAGCACAAAAACACTATAGCATTCAAGTCGCAGATGGAGGTTGGGGCGGAGCCAATTTGGATGATCTCAATGCAGTCTATCATTCAGCCATCAACGAGATTGCAGTTCACCTTGATGCGGCTGATCTCGCCTTCGAGCCGATCCGGATTCAACACGGAAATCGCAATCCAGTCGTCAACTATAGTCGGAGCGTTCGTGGCGAAATTATCGTTGAGCTAAACGCCAAAGGTAACCGCTGGTCACAGCATGCCTATCAAGCCGCCCACGAATTCTGCCACATCCTCTGCCGCTACAAAAAGGCTGATCGATCCAACCTCTGGTTTGAAGAATCGCTTTGCGAACTTGCCTCGATCTACGCCTTGCGACAGATGGCAATCACTTGGAAAACGGATCCTCCCTATCCAAACTGGAAAGACTACAGCAAATCCCTTGAGAGCTATGTCAGCGATGTTGAGAACAATCACAACTCCATCGGCAGCGAAGACTTCCTGACTTGGTTCAACCAATTCGAGCCAGAACTTCGGAGCAACCCGACTCGTCGGGAAGATAACGGCAGAATTGCATTGGAACTACTCCCCCTCTTCGAGAGCTATCCTGCCGGCTGGCAATCCCTCCCTCATCTCAATACCGGCCCTGGCGAAAAAGAGCAGACCTTTTACCTCTACATGAAAAACTGGCACACTAACACTCCCGGACGTCATCAAAAGTTTGTCGCGAAAATTGGAGAAAAATTTGGTCTCTCTCTCTAGACTCGATCCTGCTTCGCTCATGTACAAGCTTCACTAGCGCCCAACGCTCATTCACCACTTCTCAAACCTTGGATACAGCCAACTACATTGATCCCTCTGCCCTGATGCGAGTTAAGTCGCTTGAGTTGCGTGCCCGTATGGTCATGGAAGGGTTTTGGAAAGGACTCCATCGTTCGCCCTACCATGGGTTCTCCGTGGAGTTCAGCGAATACCGCCCCTACGCCCCCGGCGATGATCCGCGCTTTCTGGACTGGAAGGTCATGGCGAGAAGCGATCGCGCCTTCATCAAAAAATTTGAGGATGAGACGAACCTCCGTGCTCACATGCTGCTCGATCGCAGTCAGTCCATGTCATACGGTTCCGGCGAATATTCCAAGCAGGATTACGCTTCGACACTTGCCGCCACACTCGCCTACTTCCTCATGGGCCAAAATGATGCGGTCGGGCTCACGACCTTCGATCAACGCGTTGATCAACACATCCCGGCCCGCAATCGCCCCGGCCAATTGAGGCGGCTCATGCTGAATCTGGAGAAAGCCCCGGGCGGTCAAGGCACTGATCTTGGTGCCGCGATGAAAGGCCTTCACGAAATCATCAAGAAGAGAGGCCTCATTATTCTGATGTCCGATTTGCTGGCCCCTCTCGAAGAGTTAGAAAAACAAATCGGTTACCTGGCAGCAGGTGGACACGACCTCGTGATTTTCCAGATCATGGATAGACGTGAACTCGATTTCGACTTTACCAAAGCAACCCACTACCGCGACACAGAGACAGGGGAAGATCTATTCATCGACCCCTCGGTCGCCCGCACTGGCTACCTCGAACGCCTCAAAGCGCATCAGGAGTCTGTCATACACCTTGCCGGGCGACACGGGGTGAATTACCAATTGGTTCCTACCGACGAGCCACTCGAGCGCATTCTTTTCGACTTCGTGTCAAAACGCTCCGGCTAACTCAATCCAAACAACCTCACCCTGAAAACCATGCTCACAGACGACCAGAAGCAGAAGCTCACTCAACTTGCCAGCGAACTCGTCAATCAGGAAGCCGCTCGCACTCTGGTCGAACCGCAGAATCGCAGCACGGGTTATTGGTTCGGCGGCGGCAATGTCATCAAGGACCGCGATGGCTCCATCCTCATTGCAGGGCGCTATCGCAATTTCGGTGATTCCCGCACCGGTGTCGGTTCCGGCGAGCGAGGCCTCGAACTCGCCGTCTTTCGCGCCGCTGATGTAAACGCTGACTTCGAAAAAATCCTCTCTTTCAGCAAAGCCGATCTCGCTCACAGTGGCATGGACGTCGTCTCCATCGAGGGCGTCGCACTCCATCTCTGCGACGAAGGCATTGAGCTCTTTATCTCCACCGAGAAAGACGCCAGCTATCCCGATCGCCTCGCCAGCTACCAGAAGCCCGGAGCCGGCGTCTGGAGTATTGATCGCATTCACGCCGATACAGTCGAGAATCTGAGCCCTTCCAATATTGAGGAAGTCATTCCTTTCGGCTCTGACTCCCCCGACCGGCTTCATTGCAAAGACCCCTGGGTCTTCGACCTCCCCGACGGCGATCTCGCTCTGGGGTATTGCACCCACCCTTTCACCTGGTCCAGTAGCGGCACCGCTATGCTGCTCCGCAAAGCTGGCTCCTCAACTTATGAAAAGGTTTCAAAGAACCTTCTAGAGAGGGGCCCCGTCTGGGACATCGCAGCCGCCCGTGCCACGGAACGACTCGCCATCCCCAACGTCGGCGTGTTCTCCGACAGCCCTGGACTGTCACTCTATTTCTACGACAGCTGCGAAAGCCTTCGACAGCTCGATGAAAACCCCACCGCTGCTTCCCGTCCCCGTGGATGGTCTTGCGAAGAAATTGGAGGCATCGCAGTGGGTAACGACAATGATCTAACCAAAGTCGAAAGCCTCTCGATCGAGTCCCCTCTTTTCGTATCGCCCTACGGCACAGGCTGCTCGCGATACATCGCCACACTGGTGACGGACGAAGGCATCTTCGCGAACTGGCAGCAGAGCCAGACCGATCTTTGCCAGCCTCTCGTCGGTCATTTCCTTCCCATCGAACGGGTCCATGAGATCCTAAGCTGATTATGCGTCTATCGCTCAACGCCTCCACTATTAAGCCCACCCCCATCCTGGAAAAGATCAGGGTCGCGGGAGAAGCGGGCTACACTGGTATCGAACTCTGGGCCGTAGAGATCTATGAGCATATTGGTCGCGGCGGAGAAGTTTCGGACGTTGAGAAAGCATTGGCCGATTATGGCCTTTCTGTTCCTGCATTCATCGCCGTGCGAGCCTGGGGCGATGCCGCCGGAATAGAATACAGAGTAGCAATGGAGGAAGCTCGCCGCCGCTTCGAACTGGCAGCCCGACTCGGAGCGCCTCTCGTAATCTGCACTCCTCCAGTGGAACAACCAGGATTTGACCACCTTCACGAAGGCTACAACGACTTGCTCCAAATCGGCCGTGAAACTGGAGTTCAAGCTGTGCTCGAGTACATCAGCTTTTTCAAAAGCCTCAATAATTTACCCGATGCGGTCACTGTCCTGGATCGTTCCGGAGCTGAAGATGGCGTCACTATCCTCGATGCCTTCCACAACTGGAACAACAAGACCACCCTCGACGACATCCGCGCCATTCCTGTAGAACGAATCAGCCACTACCACATCAATGACGCTCCCGGCGGCATTCCCAGCGGGGAACAAAACGACTCTCATCGCGTCATGGTAGGCGATGGCATCATTGACCTCAAAACCGAACTCACCGTTCTCAAAGAGAAGGGCTACGACAAGTGGCTCAGCTTGGAATTATTCAACGCGGAGTGGTGGGCCAAAGACCCTCTTGAGACCGCCAAAGTTGGTCTCGACCGCATGCAGAATCTATGTGAGCAAGTGGGTTGGGCTGTCGAGTAGAGCCTCATCAGGCTCGCATTTTTCACAGACTTTTCGTAGCCTCTTCATATTGTCTTCACAATTCCAGTGAAGGCTTCGGTATGAATATTTCCCGGAGAAAATGGCTCACCCGCCTCGGAGTCTACGGCTCACCTGTAGCTGCCTTTGGCTACGGAAGTCTCGTCGAGAAGCAATGGATCGATATTAATCACGTCACCATTCCCCTACCAGAAGCACACACAAACCTCGACGGTTTGACTGTCGCGGTGATGGGAGACTTTCACCATGATGACTTTGGCGACGACCGACTCATAGGGCGGGCCGTCAAAGCCATCAACGATGAGCATGTCGATCTAGTGATGTTGGTGGGTGACTACATTTCGACGGATTGCAGTGCGGCCGAATCTCTCTGTGAGGAACTCCGACACCTGCGCCCACGATACGGAGTCTTCGGGGTCCTCGGAAACCACGACTGCTGGAGTCTCAAACCCAGCCTTCTTCACTCCTTGGAACAGGCTGGTGTCCGACTCCTGATCAACGAATCAACCGAGTTCGACGACTTCGTCGTCACCGGTCTCGACAGCCACTGGGGCGGACGTCCCTCCCTCGACCGGGCGGTAAAAGGGGTCACCCCGGAGAAACCCATCCTCATGGGTTGGCACGAACCCGACACATTCGACAGCTATCACAATCCCAACATTGTTTTACAGCTCTCAGGACACACCCATGGGGGTCAGATTTGTGCGCCAGTTATCGGCCCCATCCTGCTGCCTCAATACGGCAAGAACTATCCTTTTGGGTACTACCAGAAAGATGGACGTGCGCTCTACGTCACTCGAGGAATCGGTACGCTGAACATTCCCGCACGATTTATGTGCCAACCCGAAGTCGCCATTCTGACCCTGCGGAGCTAGAAGCCTTCAGCCACTCGGAACATGAAAACTCTAATCTCCCTGATTTCGTTTGCGGCACGCCACACCATCTTGATCTCCCTCGCAATGATTACCGGATGCGTGTTATGGACATTCATCTATTTTCTTCTGCTAGCCTTTGCCTTGCTCGGTGGCCATGGAGTCGGGAGTCCCTTGGCCTACCCCGCCGGAGTCGTCGCGATCATGGCCCTATCCTTGTTGATCGGTTTCCTTGTCTTTGTCCCCGCCAGCGGAATTGGAACCCTGCTTTGCCACGTCCTTCGGCTCCCCCGACTGGCTGCCATTCCAGTCGTTTTCGGAATTGGATTTCTACTCAGTTACCTGATCTACTGGGGCTACCTTGAAATCACCGCCGCTGATTCCATGCCCCCCGTCTGGACCGTGCTGAAGTATTACACGATCATACTGTCCGCTCCCCTGGCTCTTTACTGGTGGCTGACCGAAGGACCAGTCGCCCTCATCGAATCCATCAAGTGGAGTTGGAGAAAGTTCAAAACCCAGATGGAACAACGAAGGCTCACTCAAACAAAGGCAACACCTTCCCCTGCCGGGCACTCTCAAACGCCGTGTCCACAATCTGCTGCCCAACGCGGGACATCGTAACACTGAGCGGCCCTTCTACATCCCTTCCTTGCTCCACACAATCAATCAAGTATTCGACGGGATTCGACCACGGTGATTCTAATTCAGGCGCATCAACCCGCTTTCCTTCAGGACAGTCTGCGGTTTGAACCGAGACATGGTCATCGTAATCCCCACTAGCGATGGCTCCCTCACTCCCCTTAACTACAAACCCACACCTAGGCTGCGGTTGATGAGTCCAGGGATCGGAAAACGTGCCCCAGCGAGTCTCAAATTTCGAAAGCCCGGTGTCGTAACGCGCCACCGTGATGCTGTGCTCATCCACTTCCAGGCCAATACTGTCCAGATCCCACATCGCCATCACTTCGATTGGTTTCTTACCACCGTTAAACCACGTCCCCAAAGTCGTACCGTAGCCCAGGTAATCCTGCAGGCTACCTCCGCCCTCAGACGCTTTGTAAAACCAACTCGCAGCCTTTGCTTCCTCAGTTGGTTCACGCTCGACTTTATCAGCGCCGTGCCAGAGAGGCCCCCGATTGCCATCGTAAAAGTGAACCTCCGTCACCTCGCCGATCGTGCCATCCTGAATCAATTGAAAGCACTTCGCGTGGCTTGGCCGCCAAGCGAGCGGCCAGTTAATGGCAAGCTGCTTGCCCCTCCCATCCATCGCTGCAATCATTCGGTCCGCTTCCGCCAGAGATGACGCAAACGGCTTTTCCATGAGGATGTGAACTCCGCTCGATGCCACTTTCTCAGTCCACTCAGCGTGACGAGCCGCAGCAGGGCACAGAATCACAAAATCTGGCTCGGTCACTTCCAGGCACTCCCGATAGTCCGTAAACACCTGATCATCTCGCAAACCAAAGTTGGCCTGTGCCTCGACCATCCGTTCCGGCTGCTCGTCCGATATCCCGACAATCTCCGCTTCCGGATGATCATGCGCCATCCGGAGCAGATCACCCATGTGGAAGTGATCGAAATTGATTCCAGCAATGCGCCACTTCATCGAGATTACAAAGGATTCAGGCCGAAGTGCCAGATAGATTTCACAAGACTACCAACCACTTCAATCACCCTTCTTCGTCAGTCACTTCAGTTTTATCCCAAAAAGTAGCGAAGAAGATCACTGCAATCACACCAGCCATGATAGCCGGCAGAATCCAAAACACCTTCCACTGATCCATGGTCTGAGCGATCAATCCCAAATCAACGCCCTCGGGCATACTTTTCGCGAACATGTTGGTCAACTTCTCCAAAGTCGTGGCCGCTCCTTCCCCCCTGCTTCCAGCGATGACATCGTTGAGTGCACCATACTCGCTCACCTTGTTAAACTGACCGGAGATGCCCCACTTTCCAAAAACCACTCCGTAGCCGATGAACATTCCCAGTCCTTGAGTAACGAAGACGAGCATGCTTTGAGCCTGACCTCTCACTTCCTTGGGTGCCACCGCATCCGTGTACATGAAGCCGGTCACAAAGAAGAAGTCGTAACAGATTCCGTGCAATGCTACCCCCATGAAAATCATCCAGAAGGTCTGATCAGGAGCACCGAAGGCAAAGAGAAGATACCGTAGCACCCAGGCTAACATCCCGACTAGAATCATCCATTTCACCCCGAGGTGACGGAAAAATAAAGGGATCATCAACATGAAGAAGATCTCCGACATCTGGCCGATTGTCATAAAAGAGGCAGCCTCTTCAAAGCCCGTCGTTGCCAAGTACTGCGCCGTCACACCGTAGTAGTACGCCAACGGAATACAGATCAGTCCGGAGCATACGATGAAAACCAGAAAACCAGGCTTGGCGAGCAACTTCCAGGCATCCATCATCAAGAGAGCACGCAAATCCATCTTCTGCCCCTTTGCGGGTGGTGGCGTGTGAGGCAATGCAAACGAAAGCAGTCCAAGGACAATCGAGGAGACTGCCGCCAGTTTAAAAATCGCCAGCGACGAGGTCCACCCAAGAAAGCCAACCCCGAGGCCCGCCACAATCCAGCCGATCGTTCCCCATACGCGCACCTTGGGAAACTCAATTCGATTGAGATTGGAAAACGAAATCGTATTTCCTAACCCCAACGTCGGCATGTAACACAGCATGTGTCCTAGAAAGAGATATTTGAGCAGCACCGCATTGCCAGCGGCCGCAGCCCCTTCCGCCATCCACATAAGCACTCCGCCAATCAGGAACAGCACTCCCATCACGATCTGGGACGGAAAGAACCGGTCTGCGATGATTCCTAAAAACAATGGCGCAAAAATCGCCCCGAGCGGTGCCGATGCGTAGGCATCACCAGTGCTGGCACCCATTCCATTGGCTCCCAACGCCTGCCCCACCGTAGCGAACCAAGCCCCCCAGGTGAAGAATTGCAAAAACATCATGATGCTCAACAAAGGCATCGCGGATCGTTGGGAGTTAATAGCCATGGTTCACCAAATTGAGTAAATAGACTGGGATGTTGTCCGAAAACCCCCATTCGAGCAACGCCGAAATGATAGACCGAGTCCCACATTCACGCTGTCCCATATCGAAACACCTCCCACTCACTCACAGGCCACCTACTTCGAGTAGTCCCGCTTTCCGAAAATAGATGAGCCCACTCTCACCAAGGTCGATCCTTCTGCAATGGCAACGGGAAAATCATGACTCATCCCCATCGAGAGTTCTGGCAACTCCGTCCCGGTTTGATCCACTACCCGATCACGCAGTTTTCTGAGTGCGGCGAAGAAAGGACGCACCTTCTCTGGATTTGGATCAAATGCGGGCACAGTCATCAACCCTCTCAATCTCACTGATTTCAAGGACTCCACCTGCTCGACCACTTCCGCAACATCTCCCTCAGCCAAACCAAACTTCGCCTCATCTCCCGCTACATTGACCTGGAGAAGAATCTCGGGACGCAACTCCAGTTCACCCGCGATTCGGTCAATCTGTTGGGCTAATGCCAGAGAATCGACACTGTGAATCATCGCGCAAAGCGGCAACACTTTGCGCGTCTTATTCTTCTGCAGATGCCCAATGAGGTGCCAACGCAACTCAGGAGCCATCGCGGGCACTTTCTCCAGAATCTCCTGCACTTTGTTCTCTCCAAAAGCTCGCTGCCCCGCATCAACTGCCTCCTGAATGAGCTCCATTGGCCAGGTCTTACTCACCGCGATCAAAGTAACTTCTTCAGGTGAACGATTCGCATCCACCGCCGCCGAGGCAACAGCCTCCTGCACCTCCTTTAGATTCTCAGCAATACTCATTTTTCAGGCAGCGCTTCAATCGCGGATCGATCCATTCTCACAATACGCCATTCGTCGAGGATTTCTCCGCCAACCTGTGTGTAGAGATCGATCGCATTCTGGTTCCAGTCGAGGACGCACCACTCGTAACGGTCCGCCCCACGTTCCCGGGCTAGGTCCCCCACGGCCTTCAGCAGTCGCGTTCCAATTTTCTGTTTCCGAAAATCAGACCGCACATACAAATCCTCCAGCCAGATACCGGCCCGCCCGATAAAGGTTGAGAACGTGGGATAGAAAATAGCGTAGCCAATAAGCGCTCCATCCACTTCAGCCACAAGAGCTTCCGCGACAGGACGCGCCCCAAACAAACTTTCCTGATAGTCTGCCTCCGTCGCTACCATCTGTGGTTCCATACGCTCGAACTCGGCCAATTCGCGCACCATTTCGATAACCCCCAACACGTCGTCGGGAGTGGCAGGACGCACGATCAAATCATCAGATGAAGAAACACTCATTTATCAATTCTTTCGGATAACACTTGGCACAGCGAGCGCTCCTTAAAGGGGGGGCAGAGGAAAACAGGCCGATCAACAAGGGTTGCCTGTATTCTCTACGGGACTTCGAATTTAGACACATGCAAAGCTCTTTTTGCGTCAAACTGGCGTAAAACCGGTCATTGCGGTACGCACGAGACAGCAGAACAATAGACTGTCTTTCCATGTTCAGATTTAAACATCCAACTGCAATAGTTCACCTGCTGATCATCGCGACAGCATGTGCCGCTATGGCTGACGACTCAGCTCTCTCCGATGACTCTGCGTTTAGCCCGGAAGAGATCGAGTTTTTCGAGAAGGATATCCGCTCAGCCCTCTCCGAAAATTGCTTCAAATGCCACTCTGGAAACAAGGCCAAGGTGGGCCTGCAACTCGATCACCGGGCCGGTTGGATCAAAGGCAGCGACTACCGTGCCGTTATTGACCTGAAAAACCCCGCTCAAAGCCTCCTCATCCAAGCTATTTCCCACACCGAGGGAAAGGACATCCCCTCCATGCCCGAGGACGGCGACAAACTCCCTGACGACACGATCGCAAACCTGATCCACTGGATCGAACTTGGCCTCCCCTGGCCCACAAGTGACGAGAAAGCCAGCGACGACCCAACTCAGCACTGGTCATTCCAACCCATTGCCAACGAAACACTTCCTGAGAATTCGGGACACCCGATCGACTATTTCATCAACCAGTTGCACAAGAAAAAGGGAGTGACATCCGCTCCAGCCGCGGAACGTCGCACCCTCTATCGACGGGCCAGCTTCGACCTTCTCGGACTGCCTCCAAAATTTGAGGAACAACAAAAGTTTATCGATGACCCCCGACCTGACTCGATTGCCTGGGAAAAAGTTCTTAACGAGATGCTCGCCTCTCCTCAATACGGCGAACGCTTTGCCCGTCACTGGATGGACGTCGCCCGCTACTCCGACACCAAAGGCTACGAAGCCGGTGGCCGGGAACGACGCTTTGTCCACAGCTACTCCTATCGGGATTGGCTCATTCGAGCCTTCAATCAAGACCTCCCCTACGATCAATTCCTACTCTACCAACTCGCCGCCGAACAACTCGTCGACTGGACTCAGCCGGAAAAGAAACACTTGGCCGCTCTCGGCTTTATCGCTCTCAGCAAATCTGGCGGTGCCAAAGAACTTGTCATCGACGACCGACTCGATACCACCTTCCGCGGGACCATGGCCCTGACAGTCGCCTGCGCCCGTTGCCATGACCACAAGTTCGATCCCGTTTCGACTCAGGAATACTACAGTCTCTATGGCGTATTCGCGAACTCCATGGAGAAAGTCGAGCCTACTATCGGCAAACCAAAAACAGGCCCCGCCTACGAAAATTATCTTACTGAAAAAGCAGAGAAACAGAAGGCAGTCGATGACTTCGTCGAGCCCAAACTGAAGGATCTGGCAGAACAATTCCCCAACATCGCCAATCGCCGTATCCAGCTTATCGCCAAGCTATCGCGACAGGACAAAGCCGGGAGGGATAAGCTTCAGCGAAAGGCGGATGATTTTGTCGCGGACTCTGCCATGGAAGCGGACAAAGCCATCATCGTAAAAGATCGCACCCCGGCTCTGGATCAAGCTATCTTCATCCGTGGAAATCCTGCCCGCAGAGGCGAGACCGTCCCCCGCCAGTTCCTTTCCATCGCTTCGTCCGGGGAACCTCAGCCGTTTAGCAATGGCAGCGGCCGGCTCGAAATGGCGCAAGCCATCGTCAATCCCGAGAATCCACTCACGGCCCGCAACATCGTTAATCGCGTCTGGATGTGGCACTTCGGTGAAGGCATCGTTCGAACCATCGACGACTTTGGAATCCAAGGTGAAGTTCCAGATCATCCTGAGCTGTTCGACTGGCTCTCCCACTGGTTTATTGAGAACGGCTGGTCCATCAAGAAACTCAACCACCTCATCCTCACTTCCCAGGTCTGGCAACAATCTTCGTCCAATGCTCATACCGACTCCAACTTGCCAATTGATCCCGAGAATCGCCTGCTTTGGAAGTTTAACAGGAAGCGCCTCGACCTCGAACAAATGCGCGACGGCCTGCTTCAAGTCTCAGGCACTCTCAATGGCGCCATGTTCGGCCGACCGGTCAAAATCCTAGAGCCGCCCTATTCCAATCGACGCTCCGTATATGCCTTTATTGATCGGCAAAATCTCAATCCCGTGTTCCGAAACTTTGATTTCTCCAATCCTCAGGAAACGACAGGACAGCGCCCTAACACGACCATTCCGATGCAGGCACTATTCACTTTGAACAGCGACTTCGCTCAGAACCAGGCCAAAGCCCTCTCCAACAGGAGTGCCTCATCAGAGGACCGCGTCGCCCATCTCCACCGCACAGTCTTTGCAGCGAACCCCAGTGCTACCGACCGCCAAATCGCCGACAGCTTCATCACAGCTTATGAGTCCGAGAGCGTTGGAGTCCCCCTTCGCCAGACGGGTTCCGAATGGAGCTACGGCTGGGGCCACGTCGACGACACCTCAGGCAAGGTCACTTTCCTTCCTTTTCCTCATTGGACCGGAACCCGTTGGCAGGTGGCTGAGGAATTCCCGCTCACCGGGGATCCCCGCGCCTTTCTTTACAACCATGCCGGCGTCAGTCATCCAGGTAATACGGTAGAACAGAGTGCCATTTCCCGCTGGGTCGCCCCGGCAGATCTCGAGGTCACGGTAAGAGGTCGAGTCGAGCGCAAATCAAAACAAGGAAACGGAGTCAAAGTGAAGGTCGTCACAACGAGCGACGGCCTTGTCTTAAACAAACTCCTATCAGAAAAGATCGAATTCATTCGCGCAGACATCGCAAAGCTTGCCCTGAAAAAAGGCGACAGCATTTACTTCATTGTTGAATCGCATCAGGACAAATCCAATTCTGATAGTTTCAATTGGAATCCCATTATAACGGACCTGAGCGGTCGCTGGTCAAAATGGAATCTTGAGCAGTCATTTTCTGGGCCAGGCGAGACGGCAGACGCCTGGAGCGCCTACGCCCACGCCCTTTTCAATACCAATCGATTCCTCTTTGTCGAATAGACTCAATCTTTCTCCCGATGACTACCCCCTTCACCAATCGTCGCGACTTTCTTCGCCAAACCGGCATGGGCATGGGAGCCCTTGGAATGAGTCCTTTCCTTTCCTCTCTCAATGCCGCCAATCGGGATCTCAATCCCTTGGCTCCCGGCAATAGTCACTTCGCGCCACGCGCTAAACGGGTCATCCACATCTTCGCCAATGGCGGGCCATCTCAGGTCGACTCCTTTGACTACAAACCTGATCTGATCAAATACAACGGCATGGCAGTCCCCGGCGGCAGTCTCAAGACTGAGCGAAATACCGGCACCCTCATGCAGTCGCCGTTCGAATTCAAACAGCATGGCCAATGTGGCCTCTGGGCCAGTGACTTGTTTCCCAGAGTAGCCGCAATGGCCGATGATCTCTGCGTCATCAATTCCATGCACGCCAACGTGCCCAATCATGAGCCTTCACTCATGCTCATGAATACAGGTGCTGAGCGAGTCAATATTGTCCGGCCCAGTATGGGTAGCTGGGTCACCTATGGGCTTGGAACCGAGAATGAAAATCTACCCGGTTTCGTCTCTCTCTGCCCCGGCGGGGTACCCGTGGTTGAAACGCAGAACTGGCGCTCAGCCTTTTTGCCCGGAGCCTATCAGGGCACTCACATCGACACCAAGAACACGCAAATTTCAAAACTCATCCCTGACATTCGCAATAAGCGAATGACTCGCGAACTGCAACGCAAGCAGATCGATCTGATTCAGGAAATGAATCGACAGGATCAACAATTACAGGCTGCCGACGCTGGAGTAGAAGCTCGCATTCACTCCCTTGAACTGGCCTACAAGATGCAAATGGAAGCGAGCGATGCCTTCAACGTTGATCGAGAACCACAACACCTTCGAGACCTCTACGGCGACACTCTTCATGGCCGTCAGATGCTCATTGCCCGACGCCTCGTCGAACGCGGAGTGCGCTTTGTTCAAGTCTGGCACGGGGCAGGGCAGCCCTGGGACAGCCATTCAGAAATCTCAAAAAATCACGGAAAGCTCGGTGCCGAAGCCGACCAACCCATCGCCGCACTGCTCCAGGATTTGAAACAACGCGGCATGCTGGAAGACACTCTTGTCATCTGGGGTGGTGAATTTGGCCGCACACCGACGGTCGAGCTTCCGACACCGGGAAGAACTGCCGCCAGCCTGAAATTAGGCCGCGATCACAATCATCACGGGTTTACCATGTGGCTGGCGGGCGGAGGAACCAAAGGCGGCATGCAATATGGCAAGACAGACAACTTTGGCTACAAAGCCGTCGAGAACCCCATGCACGTTCACGACCTCCACGCCACCATCCTCCACCTACTGGGGTTTGATCACGAAAAGCTCACCTACCGATACGCGGGCAGGGATTTCCGACTCACTGATGTACACGGCAAAGTCGTTCACGATTTAATCGCTTGAGCCGGGCATCTACGCGAAAAATATTCGCACTGACACCTGGCCACAAAAATTCAGCTACCGCGTCATACGGTCACTGCTGAATCAATCGCGCTCGGTTCATTCTCAGCCTTCTCCTTTTGTAAACGAAGCTGGCGAGCTGCCTCCACCATTCGCTCCAACGCTGGCACGACATCCTCCCAAGAGCGCGTCTTCAGACCGCAATCGGGATTGACCCATAGCTTGTCCGACGAAACAACGGTTCTTGCCTTTTCCAGTAGTTCGACCATTTCTTCGACCAAGGGAACGCGAGGCGAGTGAATATCATAAACCCCCGGACCGATTTCATTGGGATATTCAAACCGAGAGAATGCCTCCAACAACTCGAGATTGGATCGCGCGTTTTCTATCGTGATGACATCGGCATCCATCGCCGCAATCGCATCCAGCATGTCATTGAACTCCGAATAGCACATGTGAGTGTGAATCTGCGTCTCACTATTCACGCCCGATGCAGCGAGGCGAAAGGCCTTCACCGACCAGTCAAAATAGACATCCCAATCACTTCGACGGAGCGGAAGCCCCTCCCGGATAGCAGCTTCATCAATCTGTACGATGGGCAGACCAGCAGCCTCTAGGTCGACCACCTCGTCCCGAATCGCCAAGGCAATCTGAAAAGTCGTATCACGCCGAGGCTGGTCATCCCTAACAAAACTCCATTGAAGAATCGTCACAGGCCCCGTCAACATCCCTTTCATGGGACGATCTGTCTGAGACTTCGCAAACTCAGCCCACTTCAAGGTCATTGGCTCAGGTCGACTTACATCGCCAAAGATGATAGGAGGCTTCACGCAGCGGCTACCGTAACTCTGAACCCAACCGAAACGGGAGAACGCAAAACCATCAAGCTTCTCACCAAAATACTCAACCATGTCGTTACGTTCAAACTCCCCGTGCACTAGCACATCCAGCCCGGCCCGCTCCTGCATCTGAATGCAGTCAAGCGTGCGCAAGCGCAAGAAGGTATCGTATTCCTCCGCGCTCCACTCTCCTTTTCGAAATCGTGCTCTCGCTTTGCGAACCTCGGCAGTTTGCGGGAAAGAACCTATCGTGGTGGTCGGATAGGCAGGTAGATTCAGCTTCGAACGCTGAACCTCTCGACGCTCGGCGAAAGAATCGCTTCGCTCGAACATATCATCGCGAAGAGCCGCGATACGCGCTCGGACCGCCGGACGATGCACTCTTTCGCTCTGCCTCCGCGTCTGCCGGGCTTGTTCATTTTCAATAAGGCCGTCGCTGGTGCCGCCATGGGTCAAGGCATTGCAAAGAACCCCAATTTCGCCCAACTTTTCCTCCGCGAATGCCAGCCAGCTTCTGACATCAGAGTCGATCTCTGTTTCCAAATTGAGACTGACGGGGACATGTAGCAGCGAGCAGGAAGGCGCTATCAAAACTCGATCCGAACCCAAAACCTCGACAGCTTCAGCTAGCACTTTCATGGCGGCTTTGAGATCGGTTTTCCAGATATTTCGTCCATCGATCACGCCGAGAGAGAGTGACTGATCGGTCCCTGCTAACCGCTTCACGATTTGGCTCACTTCAGAAGCTCCGCGAACGGCGTCGATATGAATCGTCGCTACTGGCAAGTCCAGCAGCGTTTCCAGATTCTCCGCAAGTTCTCCAAAGTAGGTTGCCACTTCAAGCTTGAGCTGAGGCACCTCACGATTGAATACTTCGAAGGCGTCTGAAACGATGGCTCTTTGACGATCATTGAGATCCAGAGCCAGAGCTGGCTCGTCAATCTGAACACAGGCGGCTCCGGCGGCCGAAAGCGCTTTTAAAATTTCCACATAGGAGGTGATCAGAGAATCGGCCAATTCGAAGCGATCGAAACCGGGGTCAGCCTCAACCTCTTTTCCCAGAGTAAGGTAAGTCAACGGGCCGATCAAAACAGGGGTCGTTTCGACCCCTAGCTCTTTCGCTTCGAGATACTCGTCCACCGCCTTCGAACTCGAAATTTGGAAAGAGGTCGACTCGTTGAATTCGGGAACCAGAAAGTGATAATTGGTATCAAACCACTTGGTCATTTCGCAGGCGAGCTCCGGCCCGGACCCGCAACAGTCCTCACTGGCACTACCCCGACCGCGGGCCATACGGAACATCAGGTCGAGATCAACAGGTCCCCCGCTCCATTTAAATCGAGCCGGCACATTACCCAGCAAACAAGTCAGATCGAGAACTTGATCATAGTAGCTGAAATCGTTACTGGGGATTGCCTGAATCCCCGACTCCCTCTGGGTCTCCCAATTGCGACGACGAAGTTCACGACCTACTTCTTCAAGTGCCTCTCCCGTGATTTCGCTTCGCCAGTACGATTCCACTGCCTTCTTGAGTTCTCGGCCGCCACCAATTCTCGGGTACCCCAGATTTTTTGTCCTGATTGCTGTCATGACCCAAAAAGTATCAGGCACCTCATCATGAGCCAAACGAAACGAATTCAGATTCAACTTGAATCAGGTTCATGTTAATCTATCGATCCCTATGCTTGAGCTCCGCCATTTACAGACTCTGATCGCCCTCGCCGAGACTGGTAGCCTCGCCAGCGCGGCGTCCCGGGTGAACTTGACGCAGTCGGCTCTTTCTCATCAGCTTAAGGCCTTGGAATCCCACTATGAAGGCCCTCTCTTTGAGCGAAAAACATCCCCGCTGCGCTGGACGCCTATCGGTGAGCGACTCGTCAGCCTAGCCTATGATATCGAGCGAGCCGTCAGCGACGCGAATCGTGAGATCGATCGCCTCCACGATGGCCGGGCCGGCCAACTTCGCATCGCGGTTGAGTGCCATTCCTGCTTCGACTGGCTCATGCCTTCGATGGATGTCTTCCGGGAGAAATGGGAAGAAGTGGACCTCGATCTGGTTTCTGGATTTCATCCCGACCCCGTAGACTTGCTCAACGAAAACCGGGCCGACGTGGTCATCGTCTCCCGGGAGCAACGCCGCCCCGGCATCGATTTCCATCCACTATTTCGATACCGGATGCCCGCGATAATTGGAAAGAATCACTTACTCACCCACAAAAAGCATCTCACCGCTAACGACTTTTCGGGCGAGACAGTGATCACCTACCCCATTCCCGACGAGCGACTCGATTTAGTTCGACGAGTTCTCAATCCGGCAAAAGTGTTTCCAAATCGCCGGAGCGCGACTCTCACCGAAGCAATTCTTCAACTGGTCGCCAGCGGGCGTGGCATTGCCGCGCTTCCCGCCTGGGCTATTCAAACCTACCTTGATCGAGAATACGTCGTGAGTCGACCTATCGGCAAGGACGGGCTCTGGTGTGAACTACATGCCGCCACTACCACGACCGGATCCAACACCCCCTACCTCATCGACTTCATCAAAACGATGCGTGCCGTGTGCTTCGATCAACTTCAAGCAATCGAATCGCTTGAATAAGATCATCGGGATCCGGCTTTTTGCATATTTGGTCCACACTCCTCCGGACCTTGACGACTACCTTTGCGAAAATCATTAGGAGACCCGTCTCGATCATCGCGCTGTGCCTTTGCCTCAAAGGGCCATATCAGAATAGCAATCAATAGAGCAACGATAGAGACTCCTAGCGAGGGATGCCAAAGGGAGCGCATCTGACGGCCCTTCAGAGTCCGTTCATGACGGGGTTGTCTTGGGGAGGGTTGTATTCTCATCAATCCCAATCTCCTTCACTAAGGTGACTGTATTGGGGGCATCGACATGACAATGTTGTCATCTTCTCAAAATGGGAGGGGAAATCGCAGGAATTCGGGATAGAAAGCCTAGAAAACTGGCGGGAACGCCGATTCTGACTATCATGGCCACCCACCAACCGCTATCTACAGACTTGACCGTGCCAACGATCCCACAACTAAAGACTTCGACCGGCTCTCCGTACCCGCTAGGAGCAACGGCTCAAGAAGATGATTCCGTCAACTTCGCAGTGACCGCTCAGCATGGTGCCAGCGTGAAGTTGTGTCTCTTTACCGATAGCGATCGACCCAATCACGAGACCCATCAAATCGAACTGACAGACAGCATAGGCGATGCCCACTTTATCGCCGTCGCGGGGATTCCCGCAGGCGCTGGATACGGCTATCGAGTCGATGGTGCCTGGGATCCTGACGCAGGGCACTACTTCAATTCGAGCAAGCTTCTCCTCGATCCTTACGTGAAGCAGATTGACGGTCCATCCCGCTATTTCGCTTCAATGAAGACGACGCATGAAGGATCCGAAATCTGCTCGGCAGACAGCGGCCACCATGCTCCGCGCGGAATCGTTCCAGATCAGGATAACTACGATTGGGAAAACGACACAGCACCCGCCATTCCGATGACAGACTCCGTCATCACCGAATTGCACGTGAAGGGATTCTCCAAGCTGAACCCGGCTGTTCCTGAAGAAATCAGAGGTACCTACGCCGGCCTTGGTCACCCCGCCAGCATCAAGTATCTGCAAGACATCGGCATCACCACGGTGCAACTGCTACCCGTGCATCAGCATCTCGATGATTCATTCCTGCTCAATCGCGGACTCGTTAATTACTGGGGATACAACACCATTGGTTTTTTCGCTCCCGAAGCCCGCTATGCTCACAGCGGTGACCCCGTGACTGAGTTTCGCGACATGGTTAAGTCGCTTCACCTCGCAGGTATCGAAGTCATTCTCGATGTGGTCTACAACCATACCGGCGAGGCGGGGACCGATGGACCCACCTGCCTGCTTCGGGGGTACAATAATCTTTGCCACTATCACACGGAGCCCTCAAAACCGGGCCACTACCGCGATTATACCGGCTGCGGAAATTCAGTCGATGTTTCCCATCCCAGGACCCTGCAGTTCGTCATGGACAGCCTGCGCTACTGGGTCACAGAGATGCATGTCGATGGCTTTCGCTTCGACCTTGCCGTCGAAATGGGACGTTCTCCCGATTCATTCAAGAGAAGAGCCGCCTTCTTCCAGGCCGTCTACCAGGACCCGGTCCTCGGACAGACTAAGCTCATCGCAGAACCCTGGGATCTGGGTCCGGACGGTTACCAAATCGGAAATTTCCCCACCAACTGGTGCGAGCTGAACGGAAAATTTCGCGATATCTCACGACGCTTCTGGAGGGGCGATCATGATGTGTTAGGCGAATTCGCCGGTCGCATCACCGGCAGTGAAGACCTCTTTCTTCACAATCATCGTTTGCCGGGAGCCAGCATCAACTTACTCACCTCGCATGATGGCTTCACCCTCAACGATCTGGTCAGCTACCATCACAAGCACAACCTCGCCAATGGTGAAAACAACAATGACGGGGATTCCCACAATCTGTCGTACAACCATGGTGCCGAAGGGCCAACCGATGACCCTGACATCATCGAACGACGGCATCGCCAGATTCGAAATTTTCTTGCGACCCTCTTCTGCTCTCAAGGGGTGCCTTTTCTCTTAGCCGGTGATGAACGCCTCCGCACTCAGCATGGCAACAACAACACCTATTGTCAGGACAACGAACTCAGCTGGATCTCGTGGGACGATTCACAGGAGGCCATCGAGTTGCAACAATTCGTCCAGCGTCTCACCACCTTGCGTCGGGAGAACCCCGCTCTGCGCCGCTCCACTTTCTTCAACGGTCGAAATGCGGAAGGGAGTGATCTCCCGGATGTCTGTTGGATGCGCAGCGATGGAGTCATCAAAGAACGGGCTGACTGGAATACCCAGAAAGCAGGAGCCTTTGAGATGTTAATTCCCGGTTCAGGCAGTGAAAAATCTCTACTCTTCCTTTTTAACGCCCGACCGGAAGCCACCAGATTTCACTTTCCGGCGGAACCTGCCTGCCAATGGGAGCTTTTGATCGATACCCAGAATCCAGCCGCACCTCTCATCCAGGCAAAGCAGAATTCCTCGGTGACTCTGATTGATCGATCCCTCCAGATTTGGGCCGGGATCCGCCCCTAAGACTTCACATCGCGCCGCTCAAAAACGAGCCATCCGATAACGAATCCAGTCAGCCCAATCCCCAACAGCCAGGCGGCCTGTTCCCAGAACCGGGGCCAGGGAATCTCCTGGTAGAGCAATAACATCCAGGCATTCATTCGCGAGGTGATGAAATATTCCCGGTAAGGATCAAAGACCGGAAGCGGGATGGCTGACAACACTCGATCGGCCACACAAATAGCGACCGTCACAATGGTAGCCGCAGCAGGCTTGATCCGGAAACACCCCAGCATGAACGCAATTCCGGTGACAGGCAGATAGATCAGGGAAAATCCAACCACTGCCACAAAGTAACGAAACATCCCCTCGTTCCATTCAAACAGGCTCACTCTTGGCAATTCCGGAGTCCAAACCAACATTCCCCCACCCCAGCCTCGCTCGATAACTCCCACTCCGAAGGCTGTCACTCCAACAAAGACAAAGAGCGTGGTGGTGTAGATCTGACAGGATAGGAATTTCACCACCAACAATCGAAATCTCGAGATAGGACGGGCCAGAATCAGGCGCAAATTTCCATCCTCAGTCTCTTTCGCGAGAATATCCCCTGCGATCAACGAAACAAAAACCACACCGAGCACCAACATCGTAAAGGCAACGATCAGGAACGCCAGCGTCAGCGCCGAGAAGTAATCATCGAATCCACCGGCTACCCGCCCAATGAACTTCTCCATTCCACCCTCCGCCTTGTCGCCAGTCCACATGAAGTAGAAGAGAACCTCTACCGCCAGAAAGATCCCGAAGCCAATATAGGTGCGCCGCCTCGCAAAGAGACGATACAACTCCCAACCCAATTGGCTGAAAAAGAGTTTCATCGGATGACCTCCTTTTCTCCATCTCCCGCGGCATGGCTAAACCTGAGATATAGGTCTTCCAGAGAATTTTTCTCGGCCGAAAAATGCGAAACAGCCGCCCCCTCCCTCAACAGGTCAGACAGCAACTTCGATGCAGTCAACTCGGCCGGGAAGGAATAGCCAACCTCTTCCGAACGACCACCAAGTTTTTCGCAAATTTTGCCGGTTACTTCAGGATTATCTGAATCGATCGAGTAAACCAATCTTCCGTCCTCCATTTCACGAACTCTCCCCTCGTACACTTTAATCCCTTGCTGCAGGATCACGACCTCGTCGCAAACCTGCTCCACTTCGGCAAGCAGATGCGAACTGAGCAACACGGTCAGACCCAGTTGCTCACGAAGCTCCAGCAACTGCCCTCGAAACTCAATAATCCCCTCAGGATCAAGACCGTCAGTTGGCTCATCCAGAATCAGAACTTCCGGCCTTGGCAGCAGCGCCTGCGCCAGCGCGAGCCGTTGTCGCATACCGTGACTATAAGCACCCACCCTATCGTGAATTCTGTCTTTCAATCCGACCCATTCCACGGTCTCTTCCATCAATTTTCGTGTCACACCACCCGAATACGAGCTCAAAATTTTGAGATTTTTCCAGCCTGACAGATATTCATAAAATGCAGGAGATTCAAAGATAGCGCCTACTTTAAGAATCGCCTTCTCCCGTTCGGTCAGCACCGAACGCCCCCCAATCGAAACGAGACCCGAATCCGGATGAACCATGCCGAGAATCACACCGAGAGCCGTACTCTTGCCCGCTCCGTTGTGTCCCAGTAATCCGCAGATTTTACCAGGCTCCACTTCAAAAGATACATCCTGAAGAGCCGGCGGCTTCCCGCGATCGAATTTTTTGGTTACTCCGGAAAACTTCAGCATACTCATGATCACGTCTACTCAACTATGAACTGGAGCTCCTTCAGTACGTGACCGTCCGCATAGAGAATATTCACACCATCCCCCACATTCTGATGGAAATTTTCTTTGTCCGACATCAGAGGGATTCCCGCCGCATTATCAGTCAACCCTAACAGGTTCATATTCCCCATTCGCTGTCCATTGATGAGACTATTCCAGAAGTAACTGGTGCCCGTTTCTTTAAAAAATCGGTGATCCGCGGGACACTCAAACGCATACTCGTCTCGGACATACTCGATCAACACCGTATCCAGCGCCGGCTCGTCATCTTCTTTACTTTCCCGACTACCCACCATCACAGGGTATATCGTTCCGTGATCAATGAAATAGTCATTCAAAGCCATCCCCAAATTGCGCAATTTCCCGAGGCACTGCGTCGAAAGCGCCGACGCTTTCATCCGGCGCATCGAAGGCACCAGAATGGAAGCGAGTAGACCGAGAATCGCGATGACCACAAGAATCTCCACCATCGTAAAACCCCGTTGTCTTCGCGAAACCCTCCTTCTCATTTTCGCCGCCCTCCCATATGACTCATGGTGCGCTGCATTTCCTCCATTAACGGAGCCAGATCAATTTTGGTTTCGACGGAAGCATCCGAGTAGTAGGCCTCGAGTCCCGCTTCCGCCATTTTCTCTACCATTTCAGGATCTTCATTTTCAAAATCCCTGCCCCCCATCTCTTCATTCGAATCCTGCATCTGCTTGAGGGTTCGCTCGACCATGCGCTTGCGCTCATCTCGATCCATCTCATTAAACGATTGCATCATCTGTTCAAATGCCCGGCCGACCCTCTTTTCGAAAAAGAATCGCTGCTCTTCCTGAGTCATTTCGCGGAAAAGGTTCCGCCTCGGATCCACCTCTTCGCGATCCCGGAGAATGCCAACTTCACTCGCCTCGAGCTGATTCATCATGTCCGCCACATTGCCAATGACTTCCCTTCTCTCCTCCGAATCATCGATCTCTGAGAGAGGATTCCCCTCCATATAGGCGACTACTTTCTCAGAGGTTGGCTTCATCGATCCCGCCAATTTGACGATGCCGAACACCAGCCCCCACACCACGAGCAATCCAAGGATACCACGGATCAATATTTGGTTTCGCACATTCATTCCGTAGTTAAGACGTCTCTCACGCCTATTTAGTTACGAACTGGATCGCTTTCTCAGCCGGTTTTTCAATTCGGCAATGGTATAGACTCTAGTAGCGATCACAGCGATGAAGTAAATACCAACGCCTGCGACAACGAGCGCTCCAAGAACAGCCACCCGCTTGAAGAAGCCATGCTCTGCCATCAACCAGGGTTCACAAATTCCGGCGAGCCACCAAATCGACATTCCCATTAAAGCGGATGCGATCAGCATCCGCGCCACCCTGCCAACGAAAGAAGAAGTCACCCGAAGGAATCCCGCTTTTCGCAAACCGAACCATAACAGAATAATGTTGGCCCATCCGGCAATCGAAGTAGCGAGAGCACATCCCGTAGGGCCCATCCAAAGGAACAGCGGATACGCGAGAATAATATTCACGAGCGCTGAAACAATCGTAAACCGCATGGGCGTTTTCGTATCTTCCCGTGCGAAATAGGCCGGCTGCAGCACCTTCGCCAGCACATAGGTCGGTGTTCCCAACGCAAACGCAGCCAGAATCCTGCCCGCCTCAACCGCTGATTCCGAAGTAAACTCACCGCTAACAAACAATGCGTGCATGATTGGAACCGGAATCACCAACATCGCAGCCACCGCCGGAAGAACGAAAAGAAGAGCGATTTCCATTCCCTGCCTCAAAGTCGCCTGAGCCCCAGCCTCATCACCTCCACGCAACTTACGAGTCACCTCTGGCAGCAAAACCGTACCCAAGGCAATACCGAGCAACCCAAGAGGAAGCTGATTGATTCGGTCCGCGTAGAAAATCAAAGCCACCCCACCCATCTGCAGCGATGCCACCGCCTGCCCTACCAGCAAGTTGAGCTGCTGCACGCCTGCGCTCACCAACCCAGGAGCCATCAATCCACCGAGGCGCTTCATGTCATCATCCAGTTTCGGCAATCGCGGGCGCAAATTGATGCCTCGACGATAGCTGGCAATCAAAACCACCCCTAGCTGCAGGAACCCACTGACCAATACTGACCAGCAGAGAACAGTCAACGGCTCGCCCGTTCTCGGAATCACCACAACAAGCGCCACCAAAAAGACGATATTGAGAACCACGTAGGCAAACGCGGGAGCGCCGAATACCCGGCGGCTGTTCAACACTCCACTGACCGCGGCAACCAGACAGATGAAAATCATATAGCCCACCGTGATTCGCGAAGCCGCCACGGCCGGTTCAAGCCGCCCGTCCGAGGCAAACCCCCAACTCGTCGCCCTGACAAGCGGATCCATGAAAATGAAAGCCAATACGAACAGCACTATCAAAATCACGAACATCAGAGACAGGGTCCGTCGGGCCAGATCATCAGCCCCCGCTTCCCCTTCCTCCTCAAGCCGCCGACTGTACATCGGGACAAAGGCCGCATTAAATGCCCCTTCGCCGAAAATCCGACGGAACAGATTGGGCAATCGAAATGCTGCGACCCATACATCAGCCGTCGCGCCAGCACCCAAATATTTGGCAATAAGCACGTCCCGGGCAAACCCGAGCAATCGACTCAGCAGCGTAAAACTGCTAACAGTAAAAATAGAGCGAAACATAGCAAAAGAAGACTGCCGAATCCTGACTTAACGCTCCAGGCTTGCCAAGCCTTTCAATTCTTTCGTCCGGAACTCTATCCCTCCTGAGTCGGCCAGAAAGCTGCCGGCGCCTGAAGGTCATTAGCACCATCCTCGAACTTGGTTCCAATTTGCTCCATCGTCGGCATCGCCTTGATCCCTTCGATACCCTCCTTGATCTGGGTCGGATCAAACACGAGACGGGTCAGACTCAATCCTTTCAATGGAGTCAAATCCGTCACCGGGGTCTCGCCAATGTGAAGGCGCTGCAACCCCGAGTTGGCCAGCGAAGAAAGATCGGTCACCGGCGTGCGATGCAAAGTCAGACTAACCAGAGGACTGGCTGAGAGCCCTGAAATATCTTCAACCGGTGAATCCGTCAGCCAAAGCATCTGCAACGGCATGCCTTCAAGGGCGTCGAGCTGGGATACTTTCGTGTCCACCAGGTTCATCTCAACGATACCCAACCCTTTGATCGGAGACAGGTCTTCCACCATGGTGCCACTGAGGTAAAGTTTGCGTAGCGAATTCATGCCCTTAAGAGCGGATAAGTCCTTCACCGCTGATTTTTCAAGATAGAGCTCAACCAGTGGCATGCCCTTGAGCGCACTGATGTCTGCCACTGCGCACCCCTGCAGATAAAGAGCCATCAGCTTCATTCCGGCAAAGGCGGAAATATCAGTCACTTCGCAGTTATCGAGAGCAATGGCCTGAACCTGACCACCTTGATCAATCTGAAACTGACCATTACCGGTATAACCCGGATTTGCCGCGCGAATCACTTCGTGCAGTTTTACCTCGCTCCACATGATGGGTCCAACGGGCGCAGCCGAAGGCTTTGCTGCTGCTTGTTTAGGCTCTGCCTTTTCGGTAGGCTCTGCCGAAGGCTCAACCTCGACAGGCTCCTCGACCGCAGGAGCTGAATCAGAAGAAGTCTCATCGCCGCAGGCGGAACTAAAAAGAGAGGTCACAATTAATAAGCTGAATAAGCGAAAATCCATGGTGGACTCTCAGCGCAACTACCACGGCAATCAAGAAGCGACTTATCGTCATCAGGCCGCCACCGTTTTCCTCTCGAAAGTAGAAAAGAAAAAGGCGGCCCGACTGATGCTTCCACAAGAAACCCCCGAAACTTGCAGAAAAATAGGTCAGTCGGACCGCCTTAAGATTGTCGTCTCCCCAGACGACCGGCCGAGCCTAATTCTGAACTTCAGATGCGCAACCGGAAAAGTTCACATTTCTTCAGACTGCGTTTCCAACCTGCATTTCAACAGGGTTGAGTGCTTCATTCACTCCTGTTAAAACGAGCCAACCTTTGACTTTTCCGCTTCCCACTTTTTACTGCGCTACCTCGCAGAGCGAATTCACCATGACTCCTGAGCAATCCTCCTCCCCTATCGGCGTCGTCTTTGATTTGGACGGCGTTCTCATCGATTCCCACAGCCAGCATGAGAGAAGCTGGTTTCAACTCGCCGATGACATCGACAAACCGCTTACGCAGGAGCAGTTCAAAACCTCTTTTGGAATGCGCAATGAGATGTGCATTCCCGATGTCTTTGGCTGGACTACTCCTGACGATCATGAGCAAATCCGTGAACTGGGCGATCGCAAGGAATCCCTCTATCGAAAACTTCTGGCCTCCGATGGCCTTGTCCCGTTACCTGGCGTCATCGCTTTGCTGGAATCGCTCAAGAGCACTGGTATCCCCATCTCACTAGGATCCTCCACATCGAGGAAAAACATCGAAGTCTGTTTCTCAAGCACCGGGTTGGATCAGTATTTTGGATCTCACTACACTGGCGCAGAAGACGTCGACAAGGGCAAGCCGAGTCCGGACGTCTTTCTCAAAGCCGCTGAGAAAATCGATCGAATCCCCGTTCGCTGCCTAGTAATCGAAGACGCCCATGTAGGCATCGAAGCCGGCATTGCCGCGGGGATGAAAACGATTGCCGTGACCACGACTCACCCGCGAGAAAGCTTTGCAGATTCCGGAGCCGACTTGATTGTCGATTCGCTCGAGGAACTGAATGCGGAGGTGGTGGCTACGTTGTTAGATGGCTAGGCCTCGCTGCGCCCGTCATTCTTGGGTCGGGAAAATATCCTTCCAGTCGTCCTTCATGCTCACGACCGTCCAGCCTTTGACGGCCGCTTCATCAAGCCCCTTGTCGAGACGACCCACACTGGACTTTCGGTCGTAGCTCCATTCCCTCTCAGGGTCGGTATGATGTACATATATAGGCAGAGATGCAGACCGCTGCCAGCATCAGTATATCGCAGCATTTGCAGATCATCATCCGAGTTGCCGAAAGCGGCGATGCGTTCGGTCACCTGGACGAAATCCGGCGATCCAGGCGTCGTGACTTGGGTCACAAAGTCCACTATGGACTGTTTAGCCTCGCCGTCATTTCAAGAAGGCAACGGATCGGTTGCGCGAGAGGTGGGTACGATCAACGCAATCGCGCCGACCAGCGCGGCAGTAAATATATCGTGTTTGGATCTCCTGCTCATCGACCAATAGGTAGTGAAGCATCTTATCAAGATCTACAACCGACAACAAGCCCCGCCGAATTAGATTCAAAGAGCAGCTATCATACGGGGAACATAAAACACAAACCGCCTACCCTCGTGCGTTTCATGACGAACCAGTCACTGGCCCCGATCAAAACATCTACCCCACCCCGTGTACAGCCAACCAGATGGAATCCTCATCCTCCGAAGTGCTCTCGACACGGTGACGACAGCGGGCTGGAATTTCGATCCAGTCTCCCGGGGTCAATTCCAAACATCTGTCGTCCTCCTCAAATCTGAGGACCGCACCACCTGACAAAAGCACCACCCACTCAGGATCCGGCTGATCATACCAGCCCTCATCCGGAGAACTCTGCCCCCGTGAAATGATGCGTTCAATCCTCACTCCACTCATGGAAGACAGCAACTCAGTCTGTTCCTCCGCCAGTTCGGCCGGAATATTCTTAAATAAATTGGACTGCTTCATTAAGTTCTATTCACCGCCCTGACAGACTTTTAATATATAGCGACGGCAAATCTCAAAATAGGACATCATTGATTCGATCTCAATCCATTCATCCCGACCGTGAAGATTCCCCACTCGTGGCCGCGAAATCAGCACCGGGATTCCGCGGTCGCAGAAGAATCTCCCATCACTTCCGCCCGAAGCACGCACCAACCGGGGCTGCTCACCGGTTACCTCCTCGGTGATTTCGAGAAAGCGAATGTCTGGCGCCAGATGGGTCGGCTCGGCCCGAACGATGGGCTCGGCCACGACACTCCCTCCGAGCCGCTCCCGTACTAGTTCCAATATCGATTCCGAAGTGTGCGGAGGCACAAAGCGAATGTCTAACACCGCCCCCGCTGATCCGGGGATCCGGTTGGGGCTGTCATTAGGCGTCGATATCATCGTCAGGGCACAGGTGGGGAACCAATGTGTCTCGATGTCATCTGGATCGACACTCTCCGGCCACTGATCCGAAAACCAATCGCGCACGCGCTCGATGCCCTCAATGAGAGTCTCCAGAGCGTTCTCTCCCAGCCACGGACGCGCCGCATGCGCCGGCACCCCTGCGACCGAAACACGCAGATGAATGATTCCCTTTTCTTCAATCGTCACCTCCGTGATCGATCCCCCATCGGGAATCACCGCCACCCCACACCTGACTCCGGCCTCCTCGACCAGAAATTGAACCCCTTTCTCTCCCCCTCTCTCTTCATCGGAAGTGATCGCCAGTCCCACTGAAACTTCGGGATGCTCGCGACCAAAATAGCGCATCAGCCCAATCATAATAGCGAGCTGTCCTTTCATATCACCGGCACCTGGACCGTAGATCCTGCCGTCACGAATTTCCGACCGGTAACTTCCGGGCAGAATGTGCTTCACCACATCAAGATGCCCACACAGCAATACATCAGGCACCTTCACTCCCTGAGGAAAGGCGAGCAGCGACTCATACCCCTCTTTCTCCAGCATTCGGATAGCCAGTCCCGGCACCTCATCAAGATGATGCCGGACCAGTTCAAACCCTCGCCGGCGCTCACCAGGCAAATCATCGGTAGTTTCGATCAACACGAGATCGCGGGTTAATTGAATGAGGTGCTCTTGCAGCCGTGTCGTATCCATAGTCATCACAAAAATTGTCAGTCTCGATCAAAGCGACACGGCAAATCCAGCTCCACGATCCGGTGCAATAGTTTGCTGTCTGTCGGCGAAGAGGCCAGACAAAGGAACTGCCCTTTGTGGATCAATCCGTCGCGCCCAGAATTAAAATTCACCGGAAGGACTCCAAACTCACTCTCCCCCGGCACAAAGAGGTCATGAGAATCCTTGAGCAAATCGAGAATCTTCTTTCCCGGCACCGGCTCTTCAAAACGTAGATTTCGAAGGAGCCAGCATCCCCGTGGCATGAAATGCCGGGCCAGCACCGATGGATAAGTAGCGCCCGTCACCCGGGCATTGATCTCACAAACATAGACCGTGCACTTTCCCCCTCCATGTTCGGTCACCAGAAAATCGACACTGGCCGGCCCCCGATATCCCTGATCGTGCAGCCAGTGTGAGGCTACCGCGGCTTGGCGGAGCAACTCCTCTCGCCATTCTGGTCGGTCGCTGAGATAGGGAGGCGGCGACTCATTCCCCTCATGAACACTGTCCCCACTTAGAATTTGCTCAGTCAGATCAAATATTATGATGCTCTCATCACTGAGAAACAACTGAGCGCTCGGGCTGCGAACGGCAGTTACCCCGAACTGCCCCGGACTGAGCCACCCTTGAACAAGACAGGGACCTTCCCTGAAAAAGTGCTGCGGCACCGCATTGGCGACAGCATCGCAATCCGCCAAAGAATCCACTTTCATCAATCCTATGCCTGAAGCTCCCATCGGCGCTTTGACGACGCCCCCATGGAAGCCGGCCCTCTCCATCGCGGCGAGACACCCCCTCACCTCACTGGAATCCTCAGCTATGGCGGTCAACGGAACCGGTAAACCCTCAGACTCCAGGTAGTCATGCAACAACCACTTATTGTTGCCACGACGACTCCCCTCCATGGTGGAACAAGTGCGCTTTCCAAGGGCATCAGCCAATCCGGTCAGTGCGGCATCCGTGACGTAGCCGTCGATATGCTCTGTCGACAGGTCCGCCATCTGCTCAACCAACTCCACCACCTCGCCGCTTTCCGGCACGTCACCTGCTCCGATCCTAACATAGTCCTCGTGCGTCAAAATGGCGACATCAGGAAGGGACAGCCCGGCTGTGCCGGAAAAATACTCCTCCAGATATGGGTCGGGAGCCCTCTCCAGAACCAGCAGGTTTTCCCCAGATCCAGCATAAACGATATTCAAGATGGGCAGGAGACGCCCGCCATAGGAGTCCATCTCCCCAACCCTGTCAGCCAGCATCCTGGTTTCTTCCTCATTTCCAAAGAACATACCCAGCAGGTTGGCGACGAAGGCAACGTTTCGATCCCAATAATCTGGTTTGCGGCCAATAACCTCCCATACACGCACCAAATCATCAGCAAACCCAACCGGTCTGACATGCGATCCCAAGTCACTCATACCGACCAATATTCTACTACATTCGGATCGACTCTCACAAGCGCCCAGAAGCCAAATTGGGCTCTAAATCGCAGGATTCCCTTCTACGCAGGAACGCTTTGCCATGATTCAGCAGGGCCCTCCGCTGCAATTTTGTGGGTTGAGATCGCATCGCTTCCGTGTAGGGGTTGGGTCGCAATCGACAAACACCATGAGAGTAAAAGCATTTCCTTCACTAGTACCCGGTCCAGGCAAAGCAGAGACAGTCGCTTCGGTACCATATGATGTCGTCAACACCGAAGAAGCCCGGGCCCTGGCCGGGGACAACAAGCATAGTTTTCTACACGTGGTGCGTGCCGAAATTGACTTTCCGGACGGCACAGACCCCTACGGTGATGAAATCTACGCGAGATCCAAAACCAATCTCGATACGCTCCAGTCCGACGGCGCCCTGATCCGTGAGCCGGAGCCCTGCGTCTACCTCTATCGCCAAATCATGAATGGGCACAGCCAGATCGGCATCACCCTTGCATGCCACATTGAGGACTACGAAAACGACATCATCCGCAAACATGAAAAGACTCGTCCAGTCAAAGAGAACGACCGAACCAAACTGACCGACGTGCTCAGCGCCAACACCGGCCCTGTATTTCTGACCTATAAAGACGAGGCCGCCATCGACGCCTTCGCAGAGGAGTGGACCGGCAGCCATGAGCCCACTATCGATTTCACAGACGATGTCGACGTACAACACACCGTATGGCGTGTCACTGAAACTGAAGCAGCCCCGATTCTCAAAAGCCTTGGAGAAGTGCCTCTTTCCTATGTCGCAGACGGTCACCACCGCAGCGCCAGCGCGGCACGTGTTGGCAAAGAACGTCGCGATGCCAATCCCAACCACAGCGGAACCGAAAACTACAACTGGTTCCTGGCAGTCCTCTTTCCCGCGACCCAGCTAAAAGTGCTTTCCTACAACCGTGTCGTCAAAGATCTCAATGGTCTATCCAGCGCTGATCTCCTCGAACGGCTTGCCGCCGATTTCACCCTTGAATCCAATGGGAAGAAGGTTCCCGATTCCGCAGAATCGCTCTGCGTCTACACCAACGGCGAGTGGCACGAGCTTCGCTGGGAATCAGTGCAGTCCGGCAACCCCATCGACCGCCTCGATGTCGCCGTGCTTCAGGACCGAGTCCTGACTCCGCTACTGGATATTGGCGATCCGCGCACCGACACCCGAATCGACTTCATTGGCGGCATTCGCGGGACTGATGAACTGGAGAAACGCGTCGACAGCGGCGACTGGGCCGTGGCCTTTTCCATGTATCCCACCACCGTCCAGCAGCTCATTGATATCGCAGATGCCGGCGAAATCATGCCGCCAAAATCGACTTGGTTTGAGCCAAAACTGCGCTCAGGACTATTCGTTTACACCCTCGACGACTGATTTTTTGGGTGTTTTAGCTGAAAAAAGGGTGGGTTAGACGCCAGGAAAACCCTCTCCCTCGTTGTTATCTTCCATTTTTTTCAGCACAATCGACATATCTTCGACCGATTCCCAGACGTGTGAAGCGACCAAAATAGGGGCCTCGGCTTGGACCGCCAGAGCGATGGAATCACTAGGACGGGCGTCAATTTCGACTATTTTTCGCTCTTCCAGCTCATTCTCTGCCTCAATAATTAGGCGGGCATAATAGACAGTATCGGCAAAATCGTTGATCACAACGCGGTTCACACACGCGCCCAAAGCGATCAGAACATCGCCGAAAAGATCGTGAGTTTGTGGACGCGGCTTGGGCGTGCCATGCAGGAACATATTGATCGCTGATCCCACCGCATGATCCACGTAAATAACGAATACCTTTTCGTCATTTCCAAGGAACACAGCCGACCCGGCACTGGTGGCCAGCACATTCTTTACCTCAACTTCGACTACCGATTTTTCCATGGTTCTGCGTCCTGCACTATGGCGAGCGAATCAAGACTTGGCAAACAGCGAGTGCACTAGCCCATCACCTACTCTCTCTCATTCAGGAAGCGCAGTCCGCGTACGTTCCAAATGAAACTCCCTATGCTCTGCCGCCACCTGAATGTATTTTTCAGCCCACCCCCTAACTCTCTCTTGGTCACTAATACTCAAGGTCTTAACTACTTTACCGGGTGTGCCTACTACTAACGACCCCGGAGGAACTTCCATCCCTTTGGTGACGACAGCTCCCGCTGCCACGATGCTCCGGGAACCAATTTTAGCGCCATCCATTACAATAGCCCCCATGCCAATGAGCACCTCGTCTCCAACCTCACAAGCGTGCAGGAGAGCCCTATGGCCCACCGTGACGTAACTGCCCACGCTAGTGCCTAAATCACTGGCTAAGTGAATCACAGTCCCGTCTTGAATATTGGAGCCTTCTCCGATCTGAACTTGCTGAATATCGGCCCTGATTACACACTGATACCAGACACTGGACTGAGGCCCTAACGTCACATCCCCCATAACAACAGCCCCCGGTGCGACATAGGAGTCTGGATGAATGTTAGTTGAATTATGAAGGTGGGTGCAGACAGGATTGGGACTCATGTTGACTTGAAATACAGGGAAACACTCGTAAGAAACCCTGAAATTTTGACTTGCTAAACCATTTTTTAATTCTTAATAAGGGTTTGACCATGAAGGCCAATCCGTTGATTTACGGAGGATCCAAGCTGAATCCCTCCGCAAAAAAACGGCTTTACTAATCGTCTGACCCAAACTACCAAAATTGTTATGAATAAGGGAGAACTCATTGAAGCAGTACAAAATACACTCGGCGGAGAAACCTCTAAAAAATCTGCTGAAGAAGCAGTGAAGGCCGTGCTCGAAAATATCGCTACAGGCGTAAAGAAAGACGGCAGCGTTCAGTTGCTCGGTTTCGGAACGTTTGAAGTACGTCACCGCTCTGCGCGGACCGGTCGCAACCCTAAGACGGGTGAAGCGATCCAAATTGCGGCCTCTAAGACGGTCGGATTCAAGCCATCCTCCGCTCTCAAGAATTCTCTGTGAGATCAGGAAGAAGGTTTACCCAAATTAACTTCTAAAAAAGCGCGGCAGGCAACTGCCGCGTTTTTTATTTCCCTCATTCATTCTCCGGCTTCAGAGGCTCAGGAATAGCCTCACACTTGTCCTTCCATCCGGGAATATTCCACTGATTGGGAAAGCCGGCGCACTGGTCGGGCTTCACTTCCTGGATCCTACAATCGATCCCGTCGAGAAAGACACACTCCCCGTTTGGCTTCTCTTTGAGGGTCAACCCTCCCCTATTCAGTCGCAGGGCGGTATGCTCCGCCACAAATTCATACAGTGGCAGGTTCAAATACCCGGCAATGCGAGAGACCTCTCCCTCAGTCAACGGTACTTCCCCCGGCCACTGGCAGCAGTTGCCGCAGCGCTGACAGCGGTAATACACGCCCTCTTCCATGTCGTAGACACTCACAAAGTGAACTGAAGTCGAAAATAGGCAAAAAGTCAGGGGTTTCTGCGAGCAATTGATACATTTTCCTTCTCCCGTCTCGATTTTTGGACCGGAATCCTCAACGCCTGAGGAAAAGATTTGGCGCTGCTGGAAAAATGTAGCCAGCGTGTTACATTTTCGCTTCGCGGGAACGCTCAACATAATTGCGCTGCGATTGACCGACCCGACGGCCGGCCTCTTTACGAGTATACCCTGACATATGATCAGCAAACTAATTGGAGCCTTCTCCAGCGACATAGGGATTGATTTAGGGACAGCGAACACTCTCGTTTATGTTCGGGATCACGGCATCGTTTTGCGCGAGCCCTCTGTGGTCGCCGTCAAAGCCGGCACCGATCTCGTTCTCGCCGTGGGCGATGATGCCAAACGCATGCTGGGGCGCACCCCTGGCAATATCGTGGCAGTAAGACCTCTCCGCGACGGAGTCATCGCAGACTACGTCGTCACCGAAGCCATGCTTCGCCATTTCATCCGCAAGGTTCACAACAGGAAGAATTGGAACCGCCCCCGCATTGTGATCGCAGTACCCTCCGGGATTACCGAAGTCGAGAAGCGGGCCGTCAACGAATCAGCGGCCGCGGCGGGAGCACGCGAAGTGCACTTAATTGAAGAACCCATGGCCGCAGCTATCGGAGTCGGCCTCCCCGTCCAGGAAGCTGCTGCCAATATGATTGTCGATATCGGAGGCGGCACCACAGAAGTAGCCATCATATCGCTCTACGGCCTAGTCTATAGCCGCAGCGTTAGAGTCGCTGGCGACGAGTTGGACGAGGCGATCATTCAGTTCATGCGCCGAGCCTACAACCTCATGATTGGCGAGAGAACGGCGGAAGAGGTCAAAATCCGTATGGGCTCCGCTTACCCTCAACCGAACGAAACCTCAGTCGAAGTAAAAGGGCGCGATCTCGTCGCAGGTCTTCCCAAAACCATCAAAGTCACCTCAGCCGAAATTCGTGAAGCCCTGACCGATCCCCTCAACGTCATCATTGAGTCCATTCGTGTAACCCTCGAGCGCTGCCCACCAGAACTTTCCGCCGACTTGGTTGACCGCGGGATGATGCTGACGGGCGGCGGAGCCCTTCTTAAGGGAATCGACAAACTCATCTCAGAGGAGACGGGTCTTCCAGTCCATGTGGCAGACGACCCTCTCAGTGCCGTTGCCGAAGGAACCGGCAAACTGCTCGACGAACTTGATTTCCTTAAAAAAGTGACCCAACCCGGCCGATCCTGACCCACTTGGTTACCTGCCATTTCGGGAAAACTATTAAATCTACATGAGCCGACTGAACGTCATTTTCCTGATTGTCTTCGTCGGACTCCTCATCTGGATCACTCTGTTCAGCCCTGAGAAAGTCGGCCGTATTCAGAGGGGGGCGATGGTGGCCCTCAATCCATTTCTCAAAGCATCTTCACGCCTCGAAACTGGCGTCAAAGCAATGGGCGAGGAGTCGCTCAGCCCGGCTCAACTCAAAGAAAAGCTTTCTGAACTGAAGCAGGAACGCGACCGCCTCAAAATCGAAGTCATTCAATTCGACGGCCTCCTCAACGAGAACAATCAATTGAGACGGGCCCTTCAATACACAGAAAGGTCAGCCCGTTCGCTGGTAGCCGCCCGAGTAATCAACCGAAAGCCATCGAATTGGTACAACACCTTGATCATCGACAAAGGGAGTTTTGACGGCATTGTCGTCGATAGTCCTGTCATTGTACCAGTGGGGGAAGATGCCGGTCTCGTCGGCAAAGTATCCGATGTAATCGGTGACCATTCAGCGATTGTGCTGCTACTGACTGACGAAATGTGTCAGGTCTCGGCCCAACTTGAGAACAGTCAAGAGCAAGGAATACTCAGCGGCGCGAGAGGAGTTCTCCGGGCCCGCCCCGACCTCAAACTTCGCTATCTTTCCAAAGCAGCAGATGCAGGAACCGGTCGAAAGGTGACCAGTTCCGGAGCAGGAGGGCTTTTCCCCCCCGACCTACTACTCGGTGAAGTTTCTGACTTGAAGATCGGTACCATTGACGCTGAAGCGACCGTCAAGCCCAGCGTCAATTTTGATGATTTGGTCGATGTCTTCGTAGTCCGGCCCGCCCCGACCCGAGGAACCGGTGACGATGAACCATCTCCCTCCAGCGACAACAACAACGCGGAAGAGAACCCTGAGAAAAAGAAAGGAGATACCTCATGAGATTTTTTGGGATTATCATCCTGCTGATTCTCACGTCGTTCTGCCTCCAGGAATTCATGCCTGTATTTGAATGGGCCTTCGCCTCAAGGCTCCTGCTGGTTCATGCGGTCTTTTACACCGCCGCCGTTGCCATTCCTTTCCCAATGATGCTGGGACTGGCCCTGATGACTGGCTACATCTGGGATGCCCGCTATCACATGCCCATTTATTCTTCGGACGTCATCCCTGAATACTTTATCCAGTCGGAGATTCCCTTTGGTTTTACCATTTTCATATTTGGAGTCATGGGAGCTCTGATTCAGGGGGTTCGTCCACTGTTCCGCAGAGGCCGATGGGAGATGCCAGTCCTCATGATAGGGCTCTGCACTACCCTCGGATTGCTTCTGGAATATCTCGTGATCAGCTTCCACCGGGGAGGGCTCGAAATCCCAACAGAATTGTGGTGGAAACTCCTGATGACCGCCTTGTTTTCTACTCTTGTTTCACCGTTTTTACTGCTACTGTTGAGCCGTCTGGCCGCGAGCGTAAACTACCGCATCAAAAACGAAGGCCTGAAGCGACGCTACACATACGATGGTGACGCAATTTAGAGTCCGACTTTACCTCCTTGCCATCTTAGTGATGGCTGGGTTTTGTTTACTGGTTTATCGGCTCTACGATATCCAAGTGATCAAACATGAATACTACGCGGCACGAGTTCCGGGTAGCAAGTTCGAGTCGGTTCGGATTCCGGGGATTCGCGGAGAAATTAAGGACAGAAACGGCTTAACGCTAGTCGACAGCACCCCCAACTACGAGTTGCGACTCGACCTCCGGGAAATCGTTTCGGCCTACCTCAAAACTCACGACGATTATCCGCCTCCTCACGAATGGGAGCGATTTGATCAATATGGCCAGAGAGAAGTAAAAAAGGAGACGGACATCGTCACCATCGTCGAAGCCACTGTCTTTCCGGGCCTTCAGGATCTTGGTCTCCTTGCCGATTACAGCGCAGCTTCCATGCGCGTCCACTACAGATCCTCCCGTGGAGTCGTTCCCTTCACCTTTAGACGGGATCTTAGCTTTAAAGAGTTTGCCCGCTTCGCCGAGAACAATATTGGCATTCCCGGCGTTACCGTTACCCGAACCGGACGCCGACGGTATCTCTACGACTCACTCGCCTGCCACATTCTCGGATACATGAACCTTGCGGATATCGATCAGGTTCCCGAAGAGAAGAAGAAGGAGTTCAATTATTACGTAGGTGACGACTATGGCGTCATGGGGATTGAAAAAACCATGGACGAATATCTCCAGGGCAAACCCGGAAAAGTCATCGTCGAGAAGGACGAGAAGGGGAAAATCGTCGGAGAGGTTAGCAGAACCACTCCTCAGCCCGGATCCGATGTATACCTGACGATTGACGCCCGGATTCAAGCCGTCACGGAGGAAAGCTTGCGAAAAATAGGCCGTGGAGCCGCGGTAGTGATGGATCCGCGAAACGGAGACATCCTCGCAATCGCTTCGGTGCCCTCCTTCAACCCGAATGTCTTTATTCCCGAGGTTGGCCTCGACGACTGGAAACGATACACGGAAGACCCCACGAGCCCGATGTTTAGCCGGGCGATCAACCCGTATTCACCGGGCTCTACCTGCAAAGTTCCAATTGCCCTGGCCGGATGCCTTTCGGATTCCTGGAAATACCGCTTCAGTTGCGGCGGCGGAGCGCAATACGGTAAAAAATTCATGAAGTGCTGGTCCTCCGGGCATGGATCGGTAGACGTCAGCACCGGCCTGAAGGTGAGTTGCAACGGCTTTTTCTATCGTTATGCAAACCACACAGGCATTCGCAACATCCAGACGATGACGAGTCTGCTCGGACTCGGGAGAAAGACAGGGATTAAGATCACGGGCGAGAATCCCGGCAACATCCCGAATCCTGAGTGGTTGCGCATGCAGGGCCTGCTCTGGAGCGATGCCTTCACCGCTCTGGTGGCCATCGGCCAGGGCGCGACCGAGGCAACTCCGCTGCAAATGGCCTCTGTCACTTCGACTGTGGCCAACGGAGGCAAGGTGTATCAGCCCCGCATTATCAAGAGAGTCATCGAGAAAGATGGAGTGGTCGTCTGGGAAGAACCTCCCAAGATAAAAACTGATCTGACTCAGGAGGGGATAACAGCCGATCAAGTTGAAATGGTAAAACGCGGCATGTGGCGAGTCGTCAACGAAGGTGGCGGCACCGCAGGGCGTGCGCGATCCAATTTTACGGTACTCTCCGGAAAAACCGGTACAGCCCAAACCGCCAACCCTATTCAACCCACCAATGCCTGGTTCATATCATTTGCCCCCTACGACAATCCAGAACTAGCAGTCTGCGTTTTCGTCGAAAATGGCAACTCGGGCGGCGGAGCTGCCTCTCCCATTGCCAAACACATCATCGAAAATGCCGTTACCATGGAGCAGGGACGGGAAATCATCGTAACTGCGCTTCCTGAGGCAATTGGAAGAACCGATCGAGTTATGAGCGTGTCGTTTGACAATACCGACCTTACAGCGTTTGCTCAGGCCGATGCAGATTCAGAATCAGCTGTTGATGTAGCGGCCTTTGTGCCGGATTCTTTACAACAGCGAAATTTTAGACCGCTTGGCGGACTGCTCGCACCCCCCACGATCAAGCAATCGAGCGACCGCCGTGGACGGGTAGGCAATATGAACTCAAAACCAAAACTCAAATTCCGCCCTTTCGAGTGGCTGACGCGAAAACGACGTTAGAAAAATGGTCAATTTTTCTTCAGATGTCTGTCTTGGAATTACGGGTTCTCCTCTGTTGCCGGCTAATGCCGCACACAAAACCTTTAACCAATCTGTAAATTTATCATGTTTAGTAAAATCCGTAAGTTTTTTGGACCCAAGAAGTTAGCTGAAGGAAATAAAATTGTCGTCAACTGCGAGAAGCTCGAAACACGCGTCGCCCTACTGGAGAATGGTTCCCTTGAGGAATACACGGTAGAGCGTGCCAACGACGAAAATATCGTCGGTTCGATTTTCAAGGGTATCGTTCGAAACATTGAGCCGGGTCTCAATGCGATGTTCGTGGACATCGGCTTGGAGAAAAACGCATTCCTTCACTTCTGGGATGCGATTCCTGAAGCTCTCGATTCCAGCCTTGAAGAAATCCAGCGTGGAAACAAAGGCAACGATCAGCAAGGAGGCAGAGGTAAAGGTAAGGGCAAAGGCCGAAAGAAGGGGGCTCGGATTCAGTCGAAAGACATACCCAAACTCTATCCAGTCGGATCAGAAGTGCTCGTTCAGGTCACCAAGGGCCCGATCGGCACCAAGGGACCACGAATCACTACCAATATTTCGCTTCCGGGCCGTTACATGGTCCTGATGCCCCGCAACGATCAACTCGGAATCTCCCGAAAGATCGAAGATCCCAAAGAGCGCAAGCGTCTCCGCATGATCATGAGCGAGAAACTGACCATCCCGGAAAAGATGGGCGTGATTCTTCGTACTGTTTCCTCCGGACAGAAAGTGCGCTACTTCGTCCGTGACCTCGCCATTCTTGTTGATCAGTGGGATGACATCGAAGAAGAAGCAGCCACCTGTAAGGCTCCTGCCTGCGTATCACGCGAGCCCGATCTCATCGAACGAACCGTCCGCGATTTTCTGACTGAAGAAATTGACGAGGTTCTTTGCGATGACGCCGAAGCAGCCGAGCGCATGAAAGAGCTCATTGGCGTCATTTCCCGGCGCTCAAAGAAGCGCATTCAGCACTTTCAGACCTCGACTCCGATTTTTGAGAAACTCGGCATTCAACGCCAAATTGATGACGCCTTTCACCGTCAGGTGTGGCTTCCCAGCGGCGGTTACCTGGTCATCGATGAGACCGAAGCCCTCATCGCTATCGATGTGAACACCGGTCGCGCTAAGGGTAAGGACAAGATGATTCTCCAGACCAATATCGAAGCGGCGGAAGCGTCTGCCCGTCAGCTCCGTCTGCGAAACATCGGTGGTCTCGTCGTGATCGACTTCATTGATATGCGGGCCCGGCGCGACCAGATGGCGGTCTACAAGGTGATGCGGGAACGCGTTCGCAATGATAAGGCCAAGACGCAGATTCTGCAGATTTCACAACTGGGACTGATGGAAATGACGCGCCAGCGTCTCCATGAAAGCCTCAACCTCACTGTGAACGAGCCATGCCACTATTGTCAGGGTCGCGGGCTGGTGAAGAGCGCCGAGTCCATGAGTGTCGACCTTCAGCGCCGCCTCAACGGTATTTTGGCGAAAGACGAAAACACCCATCACGAACTCGTCGTCATCGTTCATCCCGACGTCATGGAGCGACTGCGCCACCACGACGGAGAATTGTTTGTCGAGGTGGAACGTCGCCACAATGCCCGGCTCACCTTCCGCAGCGATGCGACCTACTACCGCGAGCAAGTGGTGGTCGCCGACGCGAAGACACAGAAGGAAATCCGGGAATAGTCCGCCATTTAGGACTCATTCCCCACTCGGCTACCGGCCCCAATCGGGGCCGGATTTTCTTGATCCAGAGAGAAAGAGGAGAAATAATCGACTGAGAGTGCTGAGCTCTTCGTCTCATTTCGTAGCGGTCGATCCCGACTGCTGATCCCTCACCTCTGGCTGACATGAAATTCAGGGCATTCCTCCCTCTCCTCTTCGCAATCCTCGCCTTCATCCCTGACGCCCACGCTCAGTTCCGGCGCCCCGGAATTGTAACGGTTGAAAGAGAAGATCGCACCTCCAGCCGCCTGGCCCAAGAAGACGGCGCCATCTACCTCGAAGGCATGGTGGTCGACGATCTCGTCATTAGGGTCTCCAAAGCTGCCCCCGTATATTCCACTCTCGGAGCTGAACGATGGTTGGGAAATTTTCTCCCCAATCAGAACGCAGTTCTGATTGCCGTCAGCGATAAAGCCTATCGTCTCCGCGCGCGAGCCAAACAGGGTCAGATCGCCGGATGGGTCAGCAAAGGCGCCGTCGAAGGGCTCCCCCCCGATTTCGAGGCCAATCTCGAGAAATTCTACGAACGCTACGTCGTGGTGAAAGACCTGATCGATAATCACCAAGTGGCTCTCGGGATGACTCTCGACGAAGTGGTGGCTTCAATCGGCCCTCCCGACAAACGCAGTTCAAAAGTCACCCAGGAAGGCCGTACCGATGCGCTTGAATATATTTCCTACCAGCGCGTGCCCAGGTCCGGCGTGGGCTATGATGCCTTTGGAGTCCCCGTCTCAGCCACCTCATATGTCGAAGTCGAGTCGGGCCGTGTTCAAATCGAGTTCTCCAACGACACCGTCACCTCGATCGAGGAATCGGAAGGAGTCGACCTCTCCCAAAGTGGTGGCCTAGTCGTGGTGCCTCCGCCGATCTTTCTGTTCTGAGCCAGAAATTTACCCGAATCGGTCAATTCTCGCTCAAAAACGTCATTTACCTCCCGTTTTTGCGGAAAAAAATGAATTTAAAGACGTAACCTCTTTTGACATTTTCCAGCAACCGTTTCTCATTGCGGTGGGATTTTATTTTCATCCCACGAAACCAAACACACGACACCTGAACGACATGGCACACGAACTACCAGCACTTCCCTACGCAGAGGACGCACTCGAACCCTATATCGATGCCGCCACCATGGGCATTCACCATGGCAAGCATCATGCGACCTACATTGCCAACCTCAACAAGGCGCTTGAGGGAAATGCTGATCTCGAAGCCAAATCTATCGAAGACCTCGTTTCTGATCTTGATTCCGTCCCCGAAGGCATCCGCGGCGCCGTGCGCAACAATGGAGGCGGTCACGCCAATCACTCGCTCTTCTGGAGTGTGATGGCCCCCAACGCAGGAGGTGCGCCTTCAGGTGATCTTGCTGCTGCAATCGACAGCGCCTTTGGTTCACTCGATAATTTGAAGGCGGAGTTCAAAGCTGCCGCCCTCACTCGCTTCGGTTCCGGCTGGGCTTGGCTCGTTGCTAAGAGCGACGGCACCGTTGCCGTGACCAGTACACCCAACCAGGACAACCCCCTGATGGGTGAAGTCGCTGGCTGCGATGGTTGCACCCCTCTTCTCGGACTCGATGTGTGGGAGCATGCCTACTACCTCAACTACCAGAACCGTCGACCGGACTACGTCGATGCATTCTGGAACGTCGTGAACTGGGACGCCGTGGCTGAGCGATTCGCGGCGACTAAGTAATCGCTCTCGATCCCACTTCAATTTGGGGCGAATCACACGCGATTCGCCCCTTTTTTCGAGTCAGAAGCTTCGGATTCTGCTTAGGAATTCTCGTAGCCTGTTGAAATTCAAGATATCCTGAATTTCAGCACTTCTGATACGAAATTGCGGTCGCCCATAGCAGATTCATGGGTTCGGTGTCATTCGGTCAAAAAAGTGAAAATTAAGTCAGAATAGCCTTGAAGGACCACAACATATTGTGCATTCTAGCAGACGACCACCAAGATATGGTGTTTTAGCCCCTATTTTGGTGATTTTTGTGAATCGCCTATTTTTTCCTATAAATCACTGTTTTCTGCTACTGCCACTGTAATTCTGGAGATTAGGAAATTTGCAAATCTTAGAGATTATTTCTCACTCAATACACCCCGTTTCACACCTCACAACCTCAACTACTTAGCCGAAAAATGGACAAAACTTTCACCATCGGAGACCGCACCTTCGTTCTGGACCAAGACAAAGCCGAAGAAGCGTTCGCGGCGAAACGCGTCATCAACGGCCGCCAAACAGAGGCTTTCAACCTCCTGCCCCTCAAGTACTCCTGGGCCTATGACCTTTATCAAACGATGAAGGCAAACCATTGGGAGCCTGAGGATATTCAGATGCAGAAGGACATCGAGCAATGGCAGGGAACCGAACTTTCCGACAGTGAGCGATGGATCATCCGTATGGGCATCGGCTACTTCTCTGCCGCAGAGGGTATCGTAGGAGACAACGTTCTCCACGTGATTCGTGAGAAGGTCACCGCGCCTGAGTTGAAGTTGGTGTTGGGGCGTCACGCTCACGAAGAGAACATTCATGCTGACAGCCTTCTTTACATGATCAGTTCGCTCGGCATCAACCCTCACGAGTGCGAGGCCATGTTCGAGCAAATCCCCACGATTAAGCGAAAGAATGAGTTCGTCACCAATATCTCTCATTCGGTTCGCCGGGACATCGACCTCACTGATGTTGAGAATAAGAAGCTCTTCGCGAAGAATGTATTTCTCTTCGGCCAGTGCATGGAAGGCACTCAGTTCTATGGCCTCTTCGGCATGATTCTGAGCCTCTACCGCCAGAACAAGTTTCCCGGCATCGGCCAGATGTTCCGTTACACCCTCCGCGACGAGTCCAACCACATCGAGTTGCTGCGCAATTTGTTCATGGATCTCATCAGCGAGAATATGGAAATCTGGACCCCTGAGTTCAAAGAGGAGCTCGTCGATACGATGAAGGAAGCGGTGGTTCTTGAAAAAGATTTTATCAATGACTGTCTCCCGATCAGTTCGGTCGGACTCAATGCTGCCGAGTTCTGTCAATACATCGATTACATCGCCGACCGTCGACTTGAAGGTGTAGGCCTCAATCCGATCAATCCAGGCGTCAGCAATCCATTCCCGTGGCTAGCTGAGACCATGGATATCAAAAAGGAAGCCAACTTTTTCGAGCAAACCGTCACCGATTACCAGAAGTCCTCTTCTCTCGCCGGTTACCACGACGACGACCTTTAAAGTATCCAAAACCCAACAGGGTTGAGTCGTTCCCTCAACCCTGTTGTGATTCACCCCCGCACAACAACCGCACCACCCACCCGTTCCAACACCCAAACCGCACATCTCCACAGAATGATTACCCGAAACTTCATTGAGCAAGACATCGAACTGCAGCGCTGCGCTGAGACACCCCAGGACATGAAGCCGCGCTTCAACTGGAGTGAAGTAGCCCCCACTTCTGAGCTTCCCACTGCGCACATTCGTGTTCAGGTCGGCGCAGAGCAGTCTGATCTCAGTATTTCAAAGATTGCCGAAACGGTTGGCAAAGCGGTGACCGACCTCGCCCTCTCGCGAAAGCAAGACGATATCTTCTCTGAGTCGAACCAGCAACTCGTGGCAAGCATCGTCGATTCAGTTTCCGGAATGCTCTCTGCCAAGGTGAACAGTGAAGATGCTACGGCCCCTGTCTTGCTCTCCGCTCAAGAACTGACCTCCATCATTGAGATCGCCCTTGTTCGTCAAAATGCCCATGACGTTGCTAAGAGCTTGTTGATTCGGCGCAAGAAGGCCGATCCTTTATATGCTCATTCCACCTCTTTGGATACGGACAAGCCGGTATGCAAAGTCATTCGTCGAAACGGTGAGGTCGTCGCCTGGCTCCCTAACAAAATCGAAGTCGCTGTGCGGAGCGCCTTCCTCTCTCTCGGCATGGACTCCTCCCCGGCTAAAGAGGTCTCCAAGGCTCTTACTGATCGACTTTCCCGGAGCGGACAGGAATTCCTTCGTATTGAAGAGCTTCAGGATCGAGTTCAGGAGGAATTAATGCGACAAGGCCACTTCAAAGTAGCCGAAGCCTACATCCTTTATCGCGCCCATCGCGCCGCAGGACGCCAACAAGAAGAGGAAGAGCAAACTATCGATCACGAGTCGGCACAGGAGTCGATGATTGTGGTCAACCGCGCTGACGGATCCAGCGATCTGTGGGACGGCCTCGATCTTCGCAAGAGAATCGAATTTGCCATGACCGGCCTCAATCTCTGTGTCCCACAGGAGGAAATTGAGCAGGAACTTCGTCGAGCATTCTTCAATGAAATGAGCGAAGAAGACCTCAAGAAAACGGTCATCCTCAACGCCAAAAGCCTCATCGAGCGGGACGGTGATTTCGCCAAATTCTCAGGGCGTATTCTTCTCACCTACATCTATGAAGAAGTTCTGGGATGGAGCATCGTTCGCGACGGCGTGCGACAGCTTGGTGAGTTCCACCGTCGTGCCTTCAAGGCCAATCTGGTTCGCGGCACTGAAATTGAGCGTATTTCCCCACGTCTCCTCGAGTACAACCTCGACCGCCTCGCGGAAGCTATCAATCCAACCGCTGACCTCGACTTCGATTATCTCGGCATTCAGACTCTCTACGATCGCTATCTCATCGTAGATAAAACCGGTGACAAGCATCAGCGAATCGAAGCTCCCCAGCTTTTCTGGATGCGAGTATCCATGGGGCTAATGATTGATGAGACCGAAGATCCGGAGGGAAAGATCATCGATCTCTATCATCTTTATTCCAGCCGCCGTTTCTGCTCCTCCACCCCGACTCTCTTCAATTCAGGCACTCTGCACAGCCAGCTTTCTTCCTGTTACCTCTACAAGGTAGACGACAGCATTGAGTCCATCATGCAGCGAGGTATCGCCGACAACGCCTACCTCTCCAAATGGGCCGGCGGACTCGGTGGGTCGTGGACTTCAGTTCGTGGCACCGGAAGCTACATCAAAGGTACCAATGGTGAAAGCCAGGGCGTCATTCCTTTCCTCAAACTGCACAACGATCAGCTCGTGGCAGTGAATCAGGGAGGCAAACGCCGGGGCTCCGGATGTGCTTACCTTGAGAGCTGGCACAACGACATCTACGACTTCCTCAAGCTTCGGATCAACACAGGTGACGAACGCCGCCGTGCTCACGACATGAACACGGCGAACTGGATTCCGGACCTGTTCATGAAGCGTATGGAGGCCCGGGGAAACTGGACTCTGTTCCGCGCCAACGAGACCCCTGATCTCCACAGCCTCTACGGCAAAGCTTTCGAAGAGCGCTATGAGCAGTACGAAGCCGAAGCGCGCGAGGGCAAGATCCATGGCAATGAGATCCCGGCGATCGACCTGTGGAAACAGATGCTCAAGATGATCTTCGAGACCGGCCATCCATGGATCACATTCAAAGATCCCTGCAATGTTCGCAGCCCTCAAGATCATGTCGGCGTCATCCACAGCTCCAACCTGTGCACCGAGATCACACTCAACACTTCGGAGGATGAGACCGCTGTTTGTAATCTCGGATCCGTGGTGCTCGACACCCACCTCACTGAGACTGGAGAGCTGGATCTAAAGAAACTGAAGGAAACCATCAGTACCGCTGTTCGTGCCCTCGACAACGTTATCGATATCAACTTCTACCCAACGGGTTCAGCTAAGAATGCCAACCAGCGTCACCGCCCGGTCGGTCTCGGCGTCATGGGGCTTCAGAATGCCCTTTTTCTGCGCGACACTCCTTTCGCCAGCGATGCGGCAGTGGAGTTCAACGATGAATTCATGGAGGCGATCGCTTACTTCGCCTACGAAGCATCAAGCAATCTTGCCGCAGAGCGGGGAAGCTACTCCACCTACGAAGGATCCAAATGGAGTCGAGGTATCCTGCCTCCCGATACGGTTGACATGCTCGAAGAAGAGCGCGGAGAACCTATCGATGTGCCGCGCGGCGGTAAGATGGACTGGGATGCGCTTCGCGAGAAGATTCAGAAGCAGGGCATGCGTAACAGCAATGTGCTGGCCATCGCTCCCACCGCGACAATTTCGAACATCATGGGTAGCACCCCATGCATCGAACCCACCTTCAAGAACCTGTTCGTCAAAGGTAACCTTTCCGGTGACTTCATCGTACTGAATCAGTATCTCGTGCGGGACCTCAAAGAACTTAACCTTTGGGGCGAAGATATGGTGGACCGCCTGAAGTACTACGACGGTGAACTCAACGACATCGATGAGATTCCTCAGCACCTGAAAGAGAAATACTCGACGGCCTTCTCCGTCGACTATGTCTGGCTCATCGAAGCAGCCGCCCGTCGCCAGAAGTGGATCGATCAATCCCAGTCGGTGAACCTTTTCCTCGCCATTCCTGAGATGAAAACCCTGTCTCATATGTATCGGGCAGCTTGGCGCAAAGGTCTCAAAACGACCTACTACCTACGCACTCTTTCGGCTTCCAACATTGAGAAAGCCTCGATCAAAGTGAATAAGGAAGTCCGCCACGTCACTGAGGAAGTGAAGAAGGAATATACCGAAGCAGAACAACAGCAATGCTCACTCGACGCCCTACTTAACGGCGACGAATGCGAAGCCTGCCAGTAGTCGGAGAAACATTTACCACTCAACTCAACCGAAAAGGGCAATCCGCAAGGATTGCCCTTTTTTCGTTGACCGGGCAGGAGGAAACATTGCTGGAGCGCCATCGCCCCAATGCGTATCTTCCCATTTGAGTGAATTTCCTCCAGATAGGTGAAAGCATTACAAATACAGCCCCGTATTTGTAATAGCTATGAAGTTCCTCTTAGGGGACAATCTCCAAAGCTACCAACCTGCTAACTATGATGAAATCATTGTCTTATCCTCTACTCGGCTTGTTGATTTTGGCGGGACTGACGCTCCCCACTCAGGGTCGTCAGTTCACGTCAAATGATGGGAGAACTCTGGAGGCCGACGTCGTTTCGGTCACCAAAGAGTCTGCCATTATCAAACGAGGGGCCAGGCAGTTCACGCTCCCCCTCACCAGTCTTTCCAAGGCTGACCAGGAATACCTTGCTGCTTGGCGAGAGGAAGCGCTCAAGAATAAGATTCCTAAAATTGAGGTCGCTATCAACACGGGAAAATCCAATCGCGCCGATCGAAACGATGGTTACGACGACCGGCTCGGCTCATTCAAATTTTCAATCGCCATTGAGAACGAAGAAATGCACTATTCGCTCGAAAACGGCAAAGCAGTCCTCGTTGTTGTAGGCGAAAGCTGCGAAGGCAAAGACAGGTATTGCGTGATGCAGAAAACCGATTTTAAAGTGGCTCTGGAAGACGGAGGCACATTCGAATGGCAGGGTGACGAAGTGGCCTATAAATTCGACGACCGGGAGCCTTCTACGTGGGGATATCAATACTACGGTTACCTTTTTCAGCTACAGAACTCCGCTGGAAAAGTTATTTTCCAGAAAGTCCTTCCATCGAAATTGGAACATGGAGTCGACAAAATCCTTGCGCTCAAAAATCGCGCGGCCTTTGACAAATCATTTAAGTCCACCGGCACAGCCAGCATTTACAGTCAGTAGACCGCCCCGTGGCAGGCAGCGATCAGCATAAAGGCATCGCGGCTAATTCACTGAAGCGATCTCCGCTTCGGGCCCCACATGGGTTCCGCACGGCATGAGCTTGTTTCTCGCTTCAGTCTTTCTCGGAATCGTTCCGATGACGATCTACGCCGAAAACAATGCCGTCGCAGGAGTTCCTTTTCCAGCCACTGTGAACGGTCGCTTAGTCGGACTGTACAGAATCTGGTCCAACGGAAGTCCCAAGGCGTATCCGATCGAGGCATTGAAATCGAAGACCGATACCGCGTTTTCCACCACGTTCTCACCATTTTTATCCGACTTTCCAAATCGGCGCCCTCCCACGATACCACCACCTGCCATGACACTTGAGAAAGCCTGAGGGAAGTGATCTCGACCCAAATTTTGATTTATCTTCGGTGTTCGACCAAACTCAGAGGTCAATACCACAAGTGTGTCCTCAAGAAGACCGCGCTGCTCCAGATCCTCAAGTAAAGCCGAGAACCCCTGATCCAGAGTTTCACACATCTGCGGAGTCCTGACAAAGTTACTGGTGTGGGTATCCCAGCTCCCAAGAGTCACCTCGACAAATCGCACATCATTCTCCACAAGGCGACGGGCGAGGAGACAGCCTTGACCAAACGAGGTTCGTCCATAGGCATCCCGGACTTTCGCATCTTCCTTGGTCAGATCGAATGCAGCCAGATCGGCGCTCTGCATCAGGGTGACGGCATCATCGTACATCTCGGAATACGCTCGGACATTTTTCACCCCTGAATACCGCTCTCGAAAATCACCAGCAAGTTCCTGTGACAATCTGAATCGAAATTCAAAGTCATCATCTTTGAATCGACTCTTAACATTCTGCAGACCTGATTCAGGATTGTTCACCGCCAGCGGCTGAAACTTCCCCTCAAAGAACCCACCACCCGGATGGCGGCTACCACCCCCGATCACCACATTACCTGGCAGAGTCGGATTCATCCGATCCTGAAACTTGAGTAACCAGGCCCCCATCGCCGGGTGCTTGATTGTGCCCCGCTGGGCATAACTCGTATGCATCAGGTAGTTCGCCTGCTCATGAGCCCCTGAGGCAGAAAGCATCGAGTTAATGATGGCAAGGTGATGCGCCTTCTTTGCGAGACGAGGCAGATACTGCGAAATTTGAACACCATCAGCAGATGTATTGATCGCCTCTGTCGGCCCCATTGACTCCGAGCCCGGCTTGACGTCGAAGGTGTCGAGATGACTCATTCCCCCTGACATGTAGAGGTATATGACCCGCTTGGCCGTCGCAACCTGCCGGAGATCACTACCCTGACTGAGGGCGAGTGCCGAGCGCATCGAACTTGAGGACAAGCCAATTCCTAGCAGAGCACTCGCAGACTGGGCGGCAAAGCTGCGGCGGGAAAGCTCGGTGGATTTTGAAAGGGAATTCTTCATGAATGGATTGGGTCGGATATTTCAAAGGATTTGAAAAAAATTGGCAGAACGGTCGGAGCCTCACTGTACGAACCAGAACTCCTGGCCATTGAGGAGAGCGAAGGTAGTATCCTGATACAGACTTCCACCGCGCTCCTCGATGTGTGAAAGCAGTAACTGCTTCTCCCGATTCGTTGGCTTGCGCGTCAACAGACTGAGAAACAACGTATCGATTTTCGACTCCGGAGTTTGGGCCTCCGCTACGTTTCGATAGAGTTCCGATTGCTGATTTGAAATCTGGGAGAATGTAGTGCCATTGAGAAGAGCCAACGCCTGCGGCACTGATGCCTCGTCGTTCGCATTCTCAATCGTATCCCTATCCGACTGACCAAACTCTCTTAGAAAATGGCCAGGAGGTGCCGGAGACTCGAGATGAGCCGCCCGGATCATGCTTTTCATACTACTGCGCCTGAAGCTCAAATATTGAGATCTCGCCTTGGAGTCGCTCATGCCCAGTTGGTCCATCTCTTTCTCGACCATGAGTTTCTCCGCTTCATCCTGCAGCTTACGTAATTCCGCGGAATTGGTTCCGCTGCCGTCCATCATCATTGGGCTCACTTCGACCGCGCCACCGCCCGGAAGAGCCATCGCAACCGTTTCCACTCCGGATTTCTTCATCCCCGGGTGGAAAACCATCTCCACTACTTTCGTGCGTAGGCGGGTCCTCATTTGGCTGACCTCCCGACTCAATTCGCTCACCTTCTTTTTGTCGCTAGCTTTCTGTGCGGCCACGATCTGAAGACGAAGTGCTTCTTCTTCTGCCTTCAGTTCTTTCTGCAGTTTCGCGATGGAGCCCGCCGCTTTCACGAGATCTTTTTCATCATATTCTCCCAGGACCTTCTGCATAGCCTCCTGTTCCGCCATGCGGAGATGAAAGAGCTGATCCCGCTTCCAGTTTTCCAACTCAGGGGTCGGATTGACGAGCGCTACGATCGAGTCCCAAATCTGCTCAGCAGTCATCCGTCGCAAAGTAGGTCCCGCAAATTGGTATATTTCGCCGGGCACGGGATCGACTACCGTCGCCTCACGCTGGTATACCTGTGAGTTCAGGATCACCCGCAGAAAAGCTTTCATATCGTAGCCGCTTTCAATCATCTGCTCCTCAAGAAACGCCATCAATTCAGGATGGCTGGCTTCTGAGTACGCCGTGAACTGGTCCACGGCTGGGAAAAGGCCGATACCCATAACTTTCTGCCAAAGACGGTTCGAAATCGTTTTAGTGAAAAGCGAATTCTCTTTCGACGTCATCCAGTCCGCATAGACGCCTACTCGCTGCTCCCAGGGAATCTCATCAGGATCGGCGCCGAACATAGTTCCAGGCTGTACCAATGAACTGGGCTTGGCGTCGTCATACCGGTAGTCATGAGGCAACTTGGGCAGCGAACTCCGATGGCTCACCGAGTAGTTGTTGCGAACCGCCCTCGTAATTTCAGTCATAGCCGCCCCGAGATCCTTCCTCTTCTGTTCTGGCATGTCCTTTGCCTCCCTGACCGACCTCTGAGCCGTAGACAACATCCCATAATTTGAACCACTTGGATTCACGCCATAGGTAAAGGCCGCCATGTGGAAGAAATCCATCTGGGACCAATCATCAAATGGATGATCGTGACACTGAGCGCATTCCAGGCGGGTCCCGAGAAAGATGCGAACCGTATTGGCCATGTGATCAAGCGGCATCCCCCGGTCACGCGTGTAATAGCCCACCGCACCGTTATCCCAAGCCTGACCCTGAGCTGTGATCAACTCGCGAACGAATTGGTCATAGGGCATATTTTTGCGCAATGCCTCGCGCACCCATTCCGCGTAGAACGGCGTTATGTTCTGATTCGCTGCGGCACGCGCATTGAACCTTAGAATATCGGCCCACAGATTGTGAAAGTGATTCACATATCCTTCGCTTGCCAGCAACTCATCAATCAGTGCCGCACGCTTACCGGAACCCTTCGAGTCCATGAACCGAATCGCTTCTTTGTAAGTCGGAATGCGGCCAACAACATCCAGATAGACCCGACGCAGGAAAACATCATCACTGATCGGGGCATTCGGTTTCACCCCGGCCTCCTTCCATGAGCTTGCCAGAATCGCATCGATTCGCTTCGAAGAACTCAACCGGTTCACCACTGCCTTGGGAGCAGGCTTAATACTGACAGACTTCTGGACCTTTGTCAGATGAACCGATTCAACAACTGGAATGGGCGATTTTTCGGAGGCAACTCCAAATGAAACCAGCGATGAGATACAGCCAGACAGAAAGTAAACGGAAGGGATTATATATCGTTTCATTATCGGTTGGGGGAATGACACCCACAATCACCGACACTTTCCCCATCATTACTGCGCACCAATTGCCTTTGCTATCGCAATATTTGCGTAACGCTATCGTGCCAGTTGGGGACAGCCTTTTCGGGCTTATGAGGCCCTGAAGCTATAGAGGACAGTGATACACGGAGCCGCATATCAGCCTCAAATCGATCCCCTCTGAAAGCACGGTATCCTGAAGAGCCCAATCTCCGAGTTCAACCCCCGGCAAATTTCCCCAATCGCAGGAAAGCGATGACATCCTCGATAACTTCTCTCTTGTTCATGATATTGGGATGAGTCGTGTGTACGACTTTGAAATCTGCCATCCCCGAAACTCGGGCACTTTCAACGGACACCTTTCCGTCATTTCTCCCGGGGAGCATCGTGGAAAGGATCCAGTTGATACTCCTGTCACCGGTAATTACTCCCAGCTCGAAATCAATGGCTCCCAGCTTTTTCAGAACGCTGTCCTCACGAGTTCCCAACTGCAAACCAGCCGAGCCGTTGACCCACTCAAACGCCCTGAATCCACCAAGACGATCCACCACTTCGCTCCCTTGGTTCGGTGGGCAGAGCATCACTACCCTGCCAATCTTATCAAACGCGAGATTCTGTTGAATGTACCTGACCAGAATTCCGCCCAAAGAGTGAGTGACAAAATGAATCTGATCCGCCTCCACCGTCTCAGCGGCCACTTTCTCCAAAACAATTTCCGACAGTTCTTCGACCCGAAATCGCCTCGAGGGATAGCTCACATTTAGAACCCGATATCCCTCTTTCTCCAATGCTACCTGCACCTTCCTCATGGATTGGAACCGACGGGCCAGCCCATGCAGTAAGACCACAGTCCCTTTCCCGGACGCTTCGGATGAAATCATATTAAGAATAAGCGATAGGGGCCGGTCTCACGTTCTCCTCAGTCAATCACTCGCCGAGCAAACGCGAACCCGACGGGCTGAATGTATGACAGATTCTTGATCCGGAAAAGTCATTTTGCCTTGGAGAAACCTGATAATCCGAACGACTTGAGCTGAACACCCTTTTTGGGCCACCACTCCGTCGAGGCCGCTCGTCACAAAATTGGAATTCCGCCACTGCTCCCGCTCACCATCCTTGGAGAGCCCCTCCAAGAACCGGGAAAATGCCACTCTCGCAATCCCCCCGCTGTCGATCTCGACCTGCAAGAGCGACTCGTGAGCCCGCCGGATCGGAGCCAGCAGCTCGCAAAGCAATTCTTTGAATCGCTCCTCTTGAAAGGAAACTGATATCGCACTGCCCATACAGCAACAATGCTAGTCAACAGTCCTCTTGCCGGCAATGATTTTGACAAGCCCGCCTGAAAAGGCCTCGTTGCTCACGCGAATTTACAGCGGCTCACTTAACTTTGCTCTCGATTGTCCGTGGTCGAACAAAACCTAAACTTCTTTCCAGGGTAAATCACCCTTCGAATAGTGGGCCATAATTTGCTCCCTGCGCCCTCTTTCGTATCGGGCTTTCCGCAAGGGGGACGGTGTTATTGAGAGAGAATCGGCGCTATCCCAGTGACACGGAAAGCACAGGCCCAATGACCACATGCGCCACAGGCACTTCTACCCCATCACCTCATACTGGCGGATGTAGCTCTGCCATTGCATGGGGCGCATTGCATAAACGCCCTGAGAATGACGCCCTACTCCAGGGTCGAACACTTCCCATCCAAATTCTGAGCCGCGCCGCCCGTAGTCGAGCCTGTAAATCCAGTTCCCAAATTCATCTTTTCGCCAGAGATCGGGATCGTTCCCGTGAACCACTTCGGCGAACTCCCACACACTATGGACCACATCGCGATCATAGCCCCGACCCGGAATGGTCCCGGCTGATTCAGCCACCAGAGCATCGAGAGAATCCAAAGACTCGCCAATGGGGTAACGATGCCCGGAAAATGACTGATAGTCTGGAAGGGGGCACCCTCCCCCGCACCCGTATCCTTCAGAATCGGGATTGAGATCGGCCTCGGCCTCGACCTCCCCCTGATCCTGCTCTTCTTGCTTGGGCAAACCAGCGGTAACCACATTTAATCTACCCGCATCGTCGCAATCGATGTCCTCGCCTGATTCAGAGCTGTCAGTGACGGATCCGTTCGTCCCTCCATTCAGGGCATCCCACCAATTCGGAAATTCTACCTCGCTGTTGTCGTAAAACATAAACTGCTCCTTTGAACAGTTAATATTCTACGCCCATTTTGAGAGACGCCAAGTGAATTTTTGGTAACTTTCGGGAATTAGCTCGAGTCAACTGCTAGAAAAAGAACAGAATTACGGAAAAGAAATGCCGCTAAATCACAAAGCCGTTACAAATGATAATCCTGCAAAGGAGTCACTTTCATCTCGGTAGCTTTGAGCGAGCGAATCGATCTTACGCTGGCGTGGGCAGCCCGCAACGTCGTGATGATAGGCACACGATGGGCCAGAGCGCCGCTGCGAATACTCACCTCGTCGCGTCGGGGAATCCGTCCGCTCGGCGTATTGATGACCATGGCGATCTCGCCGTTCTTGATCATATCCAACACGTTGGGTCGTCCCTCGGCCAATTTGTGAAGGCGAATAACCGGCACGCCGGCTTCTTCGAATTTGGTGGAGGTTCCGGAAGTCGAGTAAATGGTGAAGCCCAGTTCGCTGAACTCTTTGGCGAGTTCGACTGCCTCTTCTTTGTCTCGATCTTTCACGCTGATGAAGATCTTTCCTTCCAACGGCAACTGAGATGATGCAGCCATCTGGGCTTTGGCGTAGGCCATGCCGAGATCGGCGTCGATACCCATGACCTCACCCGTCGATTTCATCTCAGGCCCGAGGCTGATGTCGATACCAGGGAACTTGGAGAACGGGAAAACGGCCTCCTTAACGGAGTAGTGCTCCGGCGTGACAGTCTCGGTGAATCCAAGATCGACGAGCTTCTCGCCGGCCATGACTTTGGCCGCCAGCTTGGCGAGCGGAATGCCGATGGCTTTAGAAACAAAAGGAACCGTCCGGGAAGCCCGTGGGTTCACCTCAATGACATAGAGTTCTTCGTCTTTCACAGCGAACTGGATGTTCATGAGGCCGCTTACTTCGAGCGAATTGGCGAGGTGCTTCGCCGCAGCGGAGATCTCGGTTCGCATGTTTTCGCTGAGTGAGAAGGAAGGAATCACGCAGGCGCTGTCGCCGCTGTGAATACCCGCCTCTTCGATGTGCTCCATGATAGCTCCCACCACGGTGGTTTCTCCATCGGAAATGCAGTCGACATCCACCTCCGTGGCATCCTCGAGAAAGCGGTCGACGAGCACGGGCCGGGCCGGGCTCACATCGACGGCGTTCTGCATGTATTTCGCGAGCTCTTCGTCGTTGTAGACGATCATCATGGCCCGACCGCCGAGAACGAAGGAAGGACGAACCATCACAGGATAACCGATTCGACCAGCGATCTTGACCGCTTCTTCAGGCGATACGGCGGTACCAGAGGGAGCTTGCTTCAAACCCAGTTCGTCAAGAAGAACGGAGAAAAATTTACGGTCCTCGGCCAGCTCAATACTCTTTGGCGAGGTGCCGATGATATTACATCCGTGACGCTCAAGATCGGACGCGAGGTTGAGCGGAGTTTGACCTCCGAACTGGACGATGACACCCCAGCACTCTTCCTCTTCATAGATGTTGAGCACGTCCTCGAGGGTGAGCGGCTCAAAGTAAAGTTTGTCGCTGGTGTCGTAATCGGTCGAGACAGTCTCCGGATTGGAGTTCACCATGATCGTTTCAAACCCAAGCTCCTTGAGCGCAAACGACGCGTGCACACAGCAGTAATCAAACTCGATACCCTGACCGATGCGGTTGGGACCGCCGCCCAGGATCATAACTTTGCGCTTGTCGCCGCCACGAGTTTCGTTCTCGATTCCGTAGGTGGAATAATAGTAGGGCGTAAAAGCCTCAAACTCAGCCGCACAGGTATCAACGAGCCGATAGGTTGGCAAAACACCCGCTTCTTTTCGCTTCGCTCGAACGTCATCCTGATCGACGCCGGTGATGTTGGCCAATTGGAGGTCTGAATACCCGAGGCGCTTGGCACGGCGAAAATCAAGGGACCCTAGATCGGTGCCCAGTTCGCCTTCGGCTAGAAGCAGGTCTTCGATATTCTTGAGGAACCAGGGATCGATTCCGGAAAGGCTAAAAATCTCTTCCACGCCGATTCCTTTTTCGAAGGCCAGGCGAATAAAGAATATACGCTCGGCATTGGGCGTTGCCAGACGCTCGCGAATGTAGCTGATATCGGGATCACCGTCTTTGCCATCAGCTCCGAACCCGGAGCGACCTGTCTCGAGTGATCGCAGGGCTTTCTGAAGTGCCTCTTTGAAAGTCCGGCCAATCGCCATGGCCTCTCCAACGCTCTTCATCTGAGTGGTGAGAGTGGCGTCAGCATCGCTGAATTTCTCAAAGGTGAAACGCGGAATCTTCACCACGCAGTAATCGATACTGGGCTCGAAACTGGCAGGAGTTTCCCGGGTGATGTCGTTTGGAATTTCGTCAAGGGTGTACCCCACGGCGAGTTTGGCCGCGATCTTGGCGATGGGGAAGCCGGTCGCTTTCGAGGCGAGCGCCGATGATCTGGATACCCGGGGGTTCATCTCGATCACGATCATGCGACCATCCTCGGGATTCACCGAAAACTGAATATTAGATCCACCTGTCTCGACACCGATCTCTCGAATGATGGCGAAAGACGCGTCGCGCATGTGCTGATACTCGCGATCCGTGAGGGTCTGCGCGGGAGCCACCGTGATAGAATCACCCGTGTGGACGCCCATGGCGTCAAAGTTCTCAATGGAGCAAATGACGACGCAGTTGTCAGCGCGGTCACGCATGACCTCCATCTCGTATTCCTTCCAACCGAGCAGGGACTCTTCAATGAGCACCTCGGTCACTGGCGAGAGATCGAGACCGCGGCGGACGATCCCATCAAATTCTTCGCGGTTATAGGCAATCCCTCCTCCCGTGCCACCCAAGGTGTAGGCAGGACGAATAATAAGTGGATAGGAACCAATGCTTTCGGCAATGGAATAACCTTCATCAATGGTGCGAGCCACGCCTGAATTAGGCATATCGAGCCCGATTCGAATCATCGCTTCCTTGAAAAGCTGTCGATCCTCCCCTTTTTCAATCGCCTCGGCATTCGCGCCGATGAGCTTGACGCCAGATTTCTCTAAATAACCAGACCGCACCAGCTCCATGGCAGTATTCAGCGCAGTTTGACCTCCAAGTGTCGGCAAAAGAGCATCCGGTTTCTCTTTCTCAATGATCCGCTCCACCACTTCAGCGGTGATCGGTTCAACATAAGTCCGGGCTGCAAACTCCGGATCAGTCATGATTGTAGCCGGATTTGAGTTCACCAGCACCACGGTGTAACCCTCCTCCTGTAAGGCTTTGCAGGCCTGAACGCCTGAATAATCAAACTCACAACCCTGCCCAATTACGATAGGTCCAGAACCAATCAGCAGAATTTTTTTAATCGACGTGTCTCGAGGCATTTCTTTTTGGGGTCCAAAAAATTTCAAACTCCTTGCATCAGGCACACCGGTTCGCAACGCAGGAAAACAGTTTTTTAAAAAAGGATTTACCCATAAACTATCCGTAAACAGGCTATGTCTCTAAGATTCTGCTTGAATTAGCCCTGTTTTCTTCCAAAACTAGACCTGTCCTGCGTGATCAGGGCATATCTATCTTAACTGACATGAATCGCCTCATCCTTACGCTTGCCTTTGTATTCGCCGGAACCACGTTCTCTTCTGCTGCGGAGCAATACTACAATATCGAGCCACAACTTAAGTGCCACTACCCTCGCAAGAACCGTGGCATCTGTAATAACTGCCCCAATTTTTCCCGTCGAACCAACATTTGTGACCCGACCCTGATGGGGCACATCGAGTGGTGCCGTGAAGACGTCAACATCACTGAACGTGACGACTGTGGCAACTACCAGACCTACGACGCCGTGGTGGTCACCTACCGCGAAGTGTTTGAGAACGGTGCCTGGGGCGACAAGTTCAGACGCACCTACCGCAAGGATCCGACTCTGATCACTCCGCGGGTTCTTTACAAATAGGCGGTTTGCGCCCACGAGAAGGGCATGGAATTTGATCTCACTGGCGAGCATTCCCGTTACGCCTACAAACTACTGGCCGGATTGGTAACACCCCGGCCGATCGCCTGGGTCACCACTCAGGACGAAGATGGGCGCATCAATGCGGCGCCCTTTTCCTTCTTCAATGTCTTTGGAACCCGGCCACCCATCCTCGGGTTTGCTCCCGGGGACAAAGCTCCCGGCATTCCGAAAGACACCGCACGAAATATCCGACGCACGGGAGAGTTTGTCGTCAATCTGGTCGACGAAGCCTGCGCGGAGGCAATGAACCAGACCTCCACCGAAGTTGAGTTCGGCGTCAGTGAGATCGAACTGGCCGGCCTCCACACAGTTCCGAGCACCACGATCACCCCTCCCCGCATCGCCGAAGCCCCGGTTTCCCTGGAGTGCCGCGAGTGGTCGACCCTCGAAATCGGGGAAAACAGGCTGGTCATTGGTCTTATCGACCGGATTCACACGAAAGAAGGTGTGCTAGACCCCGAAACGCTACTGGTCAATCCGGAGAATTTCTCTCCCATCGGAAGGATGGAAGTTCCATCAGGTTACTGCCACACGACGGAGCGATTCCAGATGCCACGCCCAGAATAGGCCACCAATGAGGGCACTTCTGGCGCCCTCACCTGCCCAAATCGACCTGAAATGCCCACTTCACGCGTTCCAGATGCAATTTAATTTGGCAAAGTGTAATAAATCGCTTCAAATTGCCCTCGGGACCGCTATTTTATAAGTCCGGCATACCGCGAGAGTCACTTCTTGTGGCGCCGACTTCCAAACACCGCCCGTTTCCGCACCCGCTCCGACCCGCCTTGGCTGAGACTTCGACAGATATGCTAGGAAAGAACTACTTCCGCACCCGGGAGAAGCTCAGCCATGCCATCGTGGCGCTTAACGAGATGGGCCGCGACAGCGGCATCGATCCGGCCAGACTCGCCCTACTCGACAATCTGATGGCCAATCTGGAGGATCCTTTCCTCTTTGTGGTGGTCGGCGAAGTCAACGCAGGCAAATCCACCCTGCTCAACGCGCTCTTCGGAGAGGAGTTTTGCAAAGCGGATGTAGTCCCCACTACCGACCGAATTTCATTCTTTAAGTACGGCGAAGAAGCTCACGAGTTCGATTTTTCAAAGGATATCGTCGAAATTTTCCGCCCCAATCCTTTTCTCCGGGATTTCAATATCGTCGATACTCCCGGCACCAACTCGATCGAGTCGGATCACCAACAGATCACCGAACAGTTCCTTCCGATGACGGATCTCGCGATCTTTGTGTTTTCGGTAACTAATCCGTGGGGGGCCACAACCTGGGACTTCCTCGACCGTATCCATCACCAATGGAAAAAGAAGATCGTCTTCATCCTCCAGCAATGTGACCTGCGGACAGACGAAGAAGTCGCGGCGATCCTCGAGCACCTGCAGAAGACGGCCCATCACCGCTTCGGCCAGCACTTTCCCACCTTTGCCATTTCTGCGAAGCAGGCATTCCTCGCCAAAACTTCCGATCACGGCAATCAGGAACTGGCTGAGAGCAGCCAGATCGAGGGCCTCGAACGCTACATCTCCGGAGTGGTGGAGTCCTCCGAACCCCGCCTGGTGAAATTGATCCACGCGTGGCGGGCGTCCTGCTATGTCTTGGGTGAAGTCAAAGAGCGCCTCGGAGCGGCCTCTGAAATTATTCGGGCCGATAACGAACTACTGAGCGAACTGGAGCCTGCCAGCGAGTTGCAGCAGAAGCGTACCCTCAGGAAGTGTGAACCTCTTTTTGAGGCCTTTGATCAGAGCTTCATGGCAGCCGGCCTCCAAGCGGAACCCCTGCTCGACTCGGAGTTTCGAATCCTCTCGGCTCTTATTCCCCAGCGAAAGAGTGCTGAGGAAATTGAAGGACTCATCTTTGCCACGACAATGAAGGCAGTCCGCCGCAGCGTCGGAGCAGGAGCCAATGCCGTGCAGGAAGATGTTCAGCACCTCTGGGAAAGAGTATCGGAGGAAATGAAGCAGGCCTTCAATCTGGAACTCAGCGTGGGTGAGGACGGCTCCCCCGACTGGACAGAAGCCCACGACCGCATCGGCATTGGTGTGGAGGAAGCCACCGCCCAGGCGCTGCGTGACCTCCATCTCAAAGATGAACTCGGCCGGCTCTTCTCTCAGCGCAGCAAGCTCATCTGGAGCTTCATCTTCTCTGCGATTCTTGCGATTCTGGCAGGGGTCATTTTTTCCATGCTGGAGCTGGAACCATGGAACTCAGCTTCCTTTGGACTAGCCGCCGGCTTTCTCGCCCTTGGCGCGGTCGTCGGAGCCCATTCAGTGAAAAAGACTCGAGCCTTTTACACAGGTGTCGTCGAAAAGCAGCGCGAGACGGTGGCTCAAAAACAGCGGAAAGCGTTCTCCGATGGCACTGCTGCTTTCTATCAGGATTTCATCACTCTATTTGAACCGCTTCGCAACGTCTGCCGCGAACACCGCGACAAGTATGAGCCTCAACTCAAGACGATCAGGGAGGCCGAGAGCGCACTCGCAGAACTCGAGCGCATCCTCGCTCCGGTCGAGAAAGCCCTGAGCGCTAAGAAATTGTAGATTCCGTGGAGGCGAACGCCTTCTCTGCGATATCGCAAATGAGGTGTCCAGCAATCAGGTGACACTCTTGCACACGCGCCGTCACAGACGAGGGCACCGCTAGCAAAAAATCGGCCAACTCAGCGCACTGTCCCCCGCCCTCACCCGTAAACGCAATAGTCGCGATCCCCTGACTTCGGGCGAACTCCAGCGCGCGGACCACATTGGAACTGTTCCCTGAAGTGGAAATACCCACCACAATATCGTCGGGCCCACAAAGGGCTTCTATCTGACGGGCATATACTTTCTCAAACCCAAAATCATTGGCGCAGGCCGTGAGAATAGAAGTGTCCGTGGAAAAGGCAATGGAGGGAAGCCCTTTCCGATTGGTCGCGAAACGCACCACGAACTCCGCCGCGAAATGTTGGGCATCGGCCGCGCTGCCACCGTTGCCGAAGAAGCAAACTTTGCCGCCTTTCTCAAGACACGCCACGATACGCTGGCCCATTTCATCGATCACCTGCGAACAGGCCTCGTCAAATTTCGCCACGGTGATAGTATGCTCGGCAATCGTCTGGTGAATAAGCTCGCTGGATGACATGATCAATTCTGAATGGGTTCAGCTAAATGAATCACTGATTGTCCGTTTCGACAACCGGCACTCCATCGGGAAATGCCCCCGAAACTGCGGCAGACAATTCCTCTTTCTCAATGGGGCTGGTACCTAATTTTCCAACCACGATACTGCTGGCAAGATTGGAAATTCGAGCAGCGACCTCAGCAGAGAGCCCGGCGCATAGCCCCATAGTGTATATCGCAATCGCCGTATCGCCGGCTCCAGAAACGTCAAATACCTCCCTGGCTCGGGCTGGGATGTGAACAGGGGCACTCCCTTTGCAGAAAATCAGCATGCCTTGCTCCCCCAGAGTCAGTAGCACCTGCTGACAAGCCCATTTTTCGAGCAAGGCCTGACCTACGTCTAACAATGGTTGGTCCATAAGAGGATCAACTCCAGCAGCACGATTCACATCCTCCACCCCCGCACAGGCGAAGGCCTCTGGTCGGTTGGGCTTCACCGTGGTGACCCCGCGCCATTCGATCGGGTTTCCCGGTTTCGGATCGACTGTCACGACGAGATCGTGCGCAGCAGCCCTCGACAGCAATCCGGCAACCAACTCCGGAGTGATCAGTCCCTTGCCGTAATCTTCAATTATGATTCCATCCAAAGTCGATAGAAGGGGTTCGACGCGGCCCAACAGCTCTTCGACCTGCTCGGCCGTGACCGCACTCGGCTTTTCGCGGTCGATACGAACCACCTGCTGATGTTGTGCCACCACCCGTGTCTTCGTGATCGTCGCCATTTCGGCATGCCGGAGACAGCACTCCACCCCAATCCCGCATTCTGCGAGTGTCTCTGCTAGAAGCACCCCGTTGGTGTCCTGACCAAACAGTCCGGCGAGCTCTAGTCCAGGCCCGAAGGGAGTCATATTTCGGGCTACGTTAGCAGCCCCTCCCGGATAACGGGATTCGCTTTGAACTTCCACCACTGGCACAGGTGCCTCCGGAGAGATTCGCGAAACGCTGCCCCATATGAACCAGTCGAGCATCACATCTCCAACCACGAGGATGCGTTGCTTCGAAAAACGTTCGAGCAAAGTCTCAGGTGCGAGTGAGTGTCCCATAGTGCGCGCCACGCTACGACTCCTGACAGGTGAATGCAACTGCCATAGCGGAGTCGCGTCGAGCGTCTCGGTGGCTCAGGATCCCCCAATCTGCCGACGGACTTCGCCCGGTCTCATCACGGACTCGATCGACACTTCCGCCTCTCTTTCCTGGCCCAGCCATTCGAGGAGCACGCGAACTCTGTCCTGCCCTGAAACCAGTCCGGTCACGATGGTATTCAGTCCAGCCATGGGCCCTTCCAGAAGGACCACCTCATCCCCTTCGCTGATCTCCGCTTCAATGACCCGAATCTCGTTCTCTTCGTTCGGGAACTCGCTCTGCAGTTCGCCAATGTAGCTGTCGTCGATTGTCGGATAATAGTCAGCAAATCGCAGCACACCAGTCACGCTGCTGGTCGCATTGACAGCCCTCAAGTCGTTGGCCAGATCGAATTTGGCAAAGATATAGCCAGGAAACAGAGCTTCTACAAACCAGACCTTTCCCCTCTGAGTGGACTTCTCAAAGCGAATACGGGGACAGAAAACCTCACTGAGACGAACAAATCCCTGAAGATGCCGAGCCGCCAGATGCTCACATTTCGGCTTTGTCCGGACACAGTACCAGCCGGAATCGAGTTGCTCAGTAGTCTCTGACATCTATGAAATCACCCACAGGGAAGGCCAAAATTCTATACCGGTCTGCTAAAGATGAAAGAGTGTTCTCGCTTTCCTGCTCCCGACATACTCTCGGGATTCCTTGCAGAATCCGGAAATCTCATTTACCAATCCCCTCGGCAACCCCTTGCTGATCAAAACAACATGGCCAAGGAAAAGGAAACACCTGAAGAGATTCGGGCTATCGATATTGCCACCGCCTCCCACGAGGACATGGCAGACGAGCGAAGGGCCGTGTTCCGTCGACTCATGAGCTACGTCAAGCCCTACCGGTCACGACTGACTTGGGGTATCTTTTTCGGCATTCTTGCAGGTCTGGTGAACGGATTCTTCCTGCTTGTTATCAAAACTGTCTTTTCCGTCGTACTTCCGGGAGCTGATGGACAGACCATCCCTGAATCCTACTTTCCTTTCGAAGACCTGCCTTTTCTTCAGGGTTTTGAGCTTCGCCCGCCACAACTTCCCCCTGAGAAAGAATGGATCTTTGTAGCGGTTGTCTGCATGAGCATCCCCGTAATGCTTCTGCTGCGCGGACTCTTCCAGTATCTGCACGCCTACTGCATGCTGTGGATCAACATGAAGGTACTCTACCGTCTGCGCGACGAGTCGTTTACCAGTCTCATCGGGCAATCCCTGTCATTTTTCAACCGGGTTAAGCAGGGCGAACTCATCCAGACCGTAGCGAATCAGACACGAACGACAGCCGATGCCGGCAGCCAATTACTGAGTGCTGCGATTCAGCATCCTGCCGCAATTATTTCGATCATTGTCATGGTGGCGTGCATGGACCCACTCTATACCTTTGGAGCACTGGTCGTCTTCCCCCTCTGTATTGTCCCGGTCGCTATGATCAGTCGCAAGGTGCGCAAGGCTGGCGGTCGCGAGGAACAGGAATCTGAAGGTCTCATGGTGACGCTGCATGAAAGTTTCAGCGGGATTCGCCTCGTCAAAGCGCACGGTCGCGAGGAATATCAACGGGCGCGCTTCAACGAGAGCAACAAGCAGATCACCAAGTTCATTATCCGCTGGAGAAAAGCAATGGAGATTTCCAGCCCGATGGTGGAAATCGTCGGGGCGTTCGGGATCTGTATCGGCATGGTCTACGCTTGGACCCGCGGGGTCGATAGCGCCACTTTCACGACCATCAATCTCGGCCTGATCAGCATCTATCCGCACGCCAAAGCTCTGGGACGCATTCAGATATCAGTTCAGAAGTGCTATGTCGCTGCTCTCAAAGTATTTTCCTACATCGATGCCAAGCCCGATGTGAAAGATCGGGACGATGCGACCGAATTGAAAGATAGTAAGGGCTCCATCGAGATGAAGGACGTGTCCTTCTCTTACATCAAGGACCGGGCCGCGCTCAACAGCATATCTTTGAAATTTGAGCCGGGAAAACGCTACGCACTTGTGGGACAAAGCGGATCGGGAAAATCGACTATCCTTTCTCTCATCCTCCGATTCTACGAGGTAGGTTCGGGTGGCATCGAAATCGACGGGAACGACATACGTAGCTACACTCAGCAGTCACTCCGTGATCAGATCGGGCTGGTCAGTCAGGATACCTTCCTTTTTCACGACTCAATCGAGAACAACATCCGCTACGGCCACCTTGATGCGACTGAAGATCAAATCCGGAACGCAGCCAAGCTGGCTCATGCCCACGAGTTCATCGAAAACCAAGCCGAGGGATATGACACCATTCTGGGAGACAAAGGCTGTACTCTTTCCGGAGGACAACAGCAACGCCTGTCGATCGCCCGCGCCATTCTCCGTGATGCACCCGTGCTCTTTCTCGATGAAGCCACTTCCGCGCTCGATTCCGAGTCAGAGAAAGCCATCCAGGAGGCTCTCGATGAGCTATCACGCGGAAAGACTGTTATCGCCATCGCCCATCGTCTCTCCACCGTTCTCGACTCCGATGAGATCATCGTCATGAGCGAAGGCAATGTTGTCGATGTGGCATCACACGAAGTGCTTCTCGATCGTTGCGAAGAATACAAGAAACTCTATCGGCTTCAGTTTGCTTAGGAGATGTCAAATCAGGGAGAAAACCTTTCTCTCTGATGACGATGCCCCTATAATCCCGTCCATGGCTGAAAACTCCTGCTCCCGGGGAAAACTGGCTTCTTCGGGAAACCTCATTGCTGCGTTCATTTTCCTACTCATCTCGGTATGGACTCTGGTTGCTGATTTGACATTCAGAGCCAATTTTCTTTTCCAGCCTTCCTGGAGCCTGCCCGTGCTATGGCTGTTTATCACGCTCTGGTTTCTCGCCGGCCTGATCCTCGCCATTTTTCCCAAGCGAATTTTCATCACTGCCGCCACCCTGCTGACTCTAAGGTCCTCCTTCGGCTGGCCCCTCATGCTGGGAGCGGATATCGCCACGGCCTGCCGTGTTCTCGATGGCCTAATCGCCCTGATCGCTGTCATATATCTACTTTGGGCAATCATTGGGCACCGCCGTCTCAGCGCCCGCCCCGTTTTTCAGTGGCAACATAGCGCGATTGCCGGAGTCACTTGGATTTTACTATCCGTCACCTCCCTTGTCACCGGCTTCCTCGGTGCAGCCGAAGCACTCAACAGCCTTTCCCGAGGCTTTGTCCAACTGACGCCGAAGGGAATCAGTTTCACCGAACGGGTATTACAGAAAGACGGCTGCCAGGTTCACCTCGTAGGCCTAGCGCACATCGGAGAGCAGACTTTCTACAATAGCCTCAATCACGAATTCAAAAAACCCATCGAGGGCAAGCGCCTGGTTTTGACAGAGGGCGTCACTGATAAAGAAGAGGTCCTTCCTCCCGGATTCAAATCGGGAAAAACCTACCGAGGTTTTGCAAAACAACTGGGGCTCGCCGAACAAAAGAGCTTCAGCAATGTCTCCACCGGATCAGCTAAAGAAAGGAATGCCTCGAAAAACCGGGAGGGGATGAACGTCAGCTTCATCAATGCAGACATCGACATCTCTGATCTATCAGAGACTCATTTAGGTCTCCTCTTGAAGCTGCTTGGAAGCATCGACTCTGGAGATTTGTTGAAGTCTTTTCAAACCTCCTTCGCGCTTGATATGTCTCCGGACGAAATGGAGGACCTCATCGTTGAGGGATTGATCGGCCAGCGAAACACGCGCCTCATGCAGGTCTTCGAATCTCATCACCGGGATTACGAGGAGATTTACATCCCCTGGGGCGCTGCTCACTTACCGGATCTCGAGAGACGATTTCTGTCACTTGGATTTTCTATGATCGGGGAAAAAAAGCGTATCGGGATCGGCTTCGGCCGCTGAGCACGTTGCGGTCGAGCCTAACAGAGCCCGTGAGTAGGCCTTTTTGCTAGAGCGCCGAACGAATCCCCTCAATCTCATTGAGCAATTTCTGCCCGCGGTCTTCCCATCGAAATCCGGCCTCACATATCTCGAAGGAGGACTGACTCATTCTGTTCAGTCGGTCGAGGTCATCAATCGCAGACTTGATTTCAATAAGAAGTGACTCGGTGTCCTGCGTCAGCAGAATGTTTTCAGGGCTACTTAAGGGAAGTCCCTCAACGGCGTGATCAAGACCAGCCAGAGGTAGGCCGTGAAAAATATATTCGAGCGTCTTCAATTTGAAGCCCCCTCCAAACTCCTCAACAATCAGTCCCATTCGAGCATTAAGCAGATAAGGACTCATCTCCGGAACACTGCCCACAAAATCCACCCCTGGAAATCGCTGCAGAATTTCAGAGCGAAATTCCTCATCAGTCTTACCTACGATCTGAAGCTCGATCCTTTCGGCCGCCAACGGTTCCGCCGCTTTTTCCAGAAATCGCTCCAGGTTGATGCGCTTGGCAATCCACTCAAACGATCCTGACATCACCACTCTACGGGGCGTTTGAATGCTAATCTCGCGGCACTTATTCACCTCACCTTCATAGCCGGGAGTCAGGCATAGGTATCTTTGCCGGGGAAAATTTTCCCGGTAACCATCTACCTCCGTCTCCGTTATAGCCGTCACCAAATCAACCTCACGACAAAGGGCATCTTCCTGACGAGCGTACTTTTCTGCGTCGTATCTCAGAGCCAGTTTTTTGGGGAGAATGGCCGTCGAACCGCGAGCAATCTCGCGACGTATCTTGGCCTCATGATTGTGGGACACATAGACCAGAATCGGATCGCCCTTAATGCCCTCGGCCTTCCTCTGCGCCCGGATCGGTTCAAGAGCCCAGCCGATCGCCGCGTGATCGATGACGATGACATCCCACGCTTCCTCGGCAATAGCCTCGACGAACGCTTTCTCCGGCCCGCCGTTCTTTAACCGCCACGAGTCACTGGGATACCGAGTGAACAAACTGGCGATGCGAGATCCCAGAGACGGAGTCCCCAGGCGCCACTCCACGCCGTCGCCATCAGTATGTCGACTATGATGGCTGCTATCGCCGACAGGTTGCTCATCGTTGTCATGGGCCAGAACAGTCAACGATACTCCTGTTCCGGCAAACGCCCGGATCAGACCATTCGAATAGATAAGTTCACCGCTATTGGTGGGGCGCGGATATTTGCGGGTCAACCAGAGACACTTCATGACAGGGGCGAAGTCCGATTCATGGGAAACAGTAACTTGTAATTCCTGTAGTAACAATTATTTTGAAGTTTTCGAGAATGCCGTGACGTCAATCCAGCTCAGTCAGGCGCTTCTCCACCTCAGAGAGTAAGGGCAGATGTCCTCTTCCACCGAGCGCCTCGGCATTACAGGCCGCTGCCGCGCTGGCGAATCGGGCACAGTCAGGCCAGGATTCGCCGCGATTCGAGGCAAAGAGAAACGCTCCGTGAAATACATCGCCACAACCCGTGGTGTCGACAACAGGATCTGCGGGAAAAGCCGACTGATGAAATGAGTCTCCCTCAGCAGTCCTGAACCAACTTCCTGATGCTCCGTCAGTGATCCCCACAACCGTCGCACCCCATCGGGCCAACTCGGCGAGCTGTTGATCCCTGTCATCCGACGCCGACAACCGCTCAGCAAAATCTGCCGCAACAATGAGAACATCGATCAAGGGAAGCAACTCGAGAAATCTTGGTTCGTAGCGATGCGCGCCTCCATCGAATGAGACCAGCCCCCCTGACGCTTTCACCAGTTTGGCCGCATCAATACAAGCCGGCCAATGCCTACCGTTGAGATGAAGTATACGGCAAGCCTTCAAGGCCTCCTCTGGAAGCTCATTCGCATTCAGAGGAGTGAAATCGCCAGCCCGAAAAATGATATGACGCTCCCCGTCGCGGCGACGTACCAGAACCGTGCCAAAACTGCTTCGACAGCCGGGCTCGAGCTGCAGGAAATCAGTTCTGACCCCGAATTCCCGATACTCGTGTCGGATCAGTTCACCAAACCAGTCCGACCCGACTCGATCAATGATTCCAGCTTCAGAGCCTAACCGGGAAGCCGCGCACAGTGCGGTGGGAACAGGTCCACCTCCCGTTAGCTTGGAATCAACAACTTCAGTCACTCCCGTTTCGACCGGGAATCCCTCCACCACCTGGATCGAGTCTATCATGGACATCCCTATTCCGAGAATATCCATGACTTGACCCGATTCGTCAGGCATCAGCTGTGATGGGTCTTCAGCCAGGAAATGACCACATCAGTCATCTTGGCCAAGCCGTCTCCACTATAGACGTGGTCCACGCCTTCCAGAATCTCGAGTTCCTTGGGCTCGTATGCGGCACGGTAAATCGCGCGACCGTCATCGACAGGCACCACGTCGTCCTGATCGCCGTGAACTATGAGCCACGGAACTTCGATCTTCTCGGTCTTGTTCAACACCGTATTAATCTTGGTCAGATCATCAACAAACGCCTGACTCAGCGGGCACTCTTCATCATCCCACATATTGCCTTTGCCTGGCTTCACCTCTCCAAATTCCTTCTCGCAGAAATCTTTGGTGTTCACCATGCCGGAAAGGGATACCAGCAACTGAATGCGTGAGTCCTTAACTGCTGAGAGCACGCCAACCGCACCACCCATGCTGTGGCCCACGTAACAGATCCGGTGGTAGCCCTCGTCCTCAGCCGCATCAACAATCGCCTTCAGATCTTTCAATTCTTTCGTGATCGTGGAGGCTTCAAACATCCCTTCCGACTCTCCGTTTCCAGAAAAAGAAAAGCGGAGAGCGTTTAAACCAGCTTCCCCCAGAGCATTGCCCAAGCCCACCGCCCAGGGGCGGTCTTTGTTCCCTGTCACTCCGTGACCAATAATCACGAGAAGAGAGGTATCTGTGGGATCGCCGTGGAACTCGTAGTTGAGTATCTCTTTGGCGGAGTTCAAAATTTCCAAATGCATAGTGTGCGGTTAGTGAGGTGAGAGCGGGCTGGGATTGATCACAAATTAATACTGGGAATCAAAGATGCGGACTTCTTTGAACCATGGGCTGAAATTATCAACAAAAACACTGTGCTCAGGGTGAACTTGATACGCATTGTGCTGCTCGACAGAATCGAATTCCAACACCAGTGAGTAGTCGAAGGAATTGTGTGTCACGGGACGTTCCGGAGTTCCTGCCGCGAGACCGAAGCTTCCGCTCGCGACCACATCGATTTCAAACAAAGCTTTCAGTCCACCCTCGAACGCCGCTTTTTCGTCGTCGCTAAGGGACTCATCCAACCAGAAATAGACATTGTGTCGTACCATGGTTCGGATCCTAGGATAGCGATTTGGCAATATCAACCGGTGACTCTGCCCCTGACGAACTTTTTGCGTAACCGTGCCTCATCAAATTACGCCTGCTCACTCGCATTCTGCAAAGCAGCCTGAATGTGCGGCGTATACAGATCAGGCTCAAGTAGGAAGGAATCGTGCCCCTTCTCCGAATGTACGGTCAGATAGAGGTGAGGCACCTCAGACTGTTTCAAAAACTCCACCAGGGCGGCCTGTTCTTCAGGATAAAAGCAGTAATCCTCGTCTATGCTGAAAACGAGATACTGGTGGCCCGCGTCTCGCGAGCGCGAAAACAGCTCCCCCGGATCCGAGGCATCCCCTTCGAACAGCGGGTCATAGCGACTCCACATCTCGCAGATACGCAGGTAGGTATTCGCATCAAATCGGTCGGTAAACTTCTTACCCTGATGCAGCATATAGCTCTCAACGTGATCGTGTGCCCGATACCAGGAAAACCGATCACCCGGCTGAACCACGTCCTTGCTGGCCCGCCGCTCGATCGCATTAAGGTGCACAAAAGTCTTGTGACTGATCATGCGAGCGAGACCGAGCCCGGTCTCAGGGGCCCCGGTTTCATAGTAGTCTCCCGCCTGAAACTTTGGATCGTTTTCGATCGCCAGTATCTGCTCCAGGAGAATGATGCGATTCAACACAGTTGTCCGGACGCCAGTAGCAATCGGAATCACCGCGCGAACCCGATCTGGATACATGGTTGCAAAGCTGACGGCGCAAAGCCCCCCAGTCGATGGTCCAACCACGGCATTCAGCTGTACGATTCCTAGAGCATCCAGCAGGAGAGCCTGGCTGCGAATCAAATCGTGAACCGTTACGTTGGGGAAACTGGCCGCGTAATGACGACCCGTATCCGGATCAATGGAAGCAGGCCCGGTTGATCCATAGCAACCACCCAGATAATTCGCGCAAATCACAAAATACTTATCTGTGTCGAGCGCCAATCCCGGCCCGATAAACAGATCCCACCATCCAGGTTCGCACTCCTGAGTCCAGAAAGCATTCCCCTCTACAGCAGAATTGACTCCTGCAGCGTGCTGACTCCCGGAAAAAGCATGGAACAGAAGAATCGCATTAGTCCCTTCCTCATTGAGTGAACCATACGTTTCGTAGGCGATCTCAACATGCTTGAGCGAACCACCACAGCGAAATTCGAAAGGGTTTTCCCGCGTCGCAATAGTTTGAAATTTGGTTTCGACTTGTCCGACTTCACTCATCTGTTTAGAGGGCGAAAAGGCTAAACCTTATTCCCGCATCCTGCCAATGATTTAGCTGTCATAAGAGACTGTGGTTGATTCAACCCCGTATCCGAGATAAATCACAGGGTGAGCCTTCTCCAAAGAATTCTATCCTCTGACAGAGATGAGCCTCCCGCGCCATCGGAGGACATCCGTCTCGTCGTCGGGCTGGGCAACCCCGGACCTGACTACGACAAGACCCGCCACAACATCGGCTTTGAGCTTGTCGACCTTTTGGCCTCCTCACGAGACCTGAAATGGACACGTGACCGAAAATTTCGCGCCAAAGTGGCCGAATTTGAAAATAGCCTCATTTTGGCCAAACCTCAGACCTTCATGAATATCAGCGGCAATGCGGTCGCTCGACTCATGCGCCATCACAAGCTGAAACCTGACCAGGTTCTTGTGGCCTACGACGACGTTGATCTCCCGGTCGGACGCCTTCGCTTCAAGGCTGGCGGCTCTGCAGCAGGTCATAACGGCATCAAATCCATCATCGAATATATTGGGACCGACACCTTCCCCCGAGTCAAGATTGGCATAGGCTCAGCCGATGGCCGGGAGCAAATGGTTGACCACGTTCTCGGCCATTTTAGTGAAGAAGAATGGCATGAACTGCAAAAAGTCCTAGCGAATGCTGTAGATGGGGTAAATTGTGCGCTTTCCGCCGGTCTGGACGCGGCCATGAATCAGTTCAATCGGAAGTCGGAATAACACGAAGAGGCGGGAACAATCTCGTCGAATCAACAATCAGATACAGTTCATGAAACGTAAGTACGAAGGAGTCTATGTCCTCAATATGCAGGGACAGGAAGAAGGCGTCGAGGAGATGGTGGGTAACATCACCAAGGAACTCGAATCAAGCGGTGCCACCCTTGATCAGATCGATCGTCTTGGTCGCAAGGAGTTCGCCCACGCTAATCACGCTAAACAAAACCACGGTTTCTACGTGCAGTTTCAGTTCGAGGCGGAGCCAAGTGCCATTGATGGTGTCGAAGCTCGCCTGAAGCTGAACGAGCAGGTAATGCTCCAGCATTACCGCCGAATCTAGTCCTCCGGCACTCCCGGACGGGCCCGAAACAGGCGAAAGACACCTTGTCTTCCGCCTTTTCGTTGCAGCCTCCTGAGGCTTCCACACCTTTGGAGGCTTTTTTGGCGACAGATGCGTAATCCTGTTGGATAGTCGCTCCCGCCAATATGCCTTTTTTGGCTACCTCGTTTGGTATTCTCATTCCGTTTTTGACGGTCTCCACTTAAACTCTTTGTTTTCCCCTCCTGCCTTCATATGAATGTAGATCGCGCGACGCTCGATTTTCTCAACGCCTTCTCTGACGACGAAAAGAAAGAAGGTCAACGACTCCACGACGAAGGAGCTGTCACGCAGATCTTCGGGAATCATCTTTTGATTCAAGGCCGTATTGAAGACCGCTCCTGGTCCTGCCGGACACGCTTGCAACTGCAAGGAAATGAGTGGATTGGCCAAGCTGACGAAAAGACCGAATCCGGTCGCGCCTCACTCTACGCCACCATGCTCGAGAAGGTGGCGCGCAAAGGGGAGCTACCCGAAGCCCCCAACGAAGTGGGAGAGCAATCTCTCACCGAGGTAATTGAAGAAAAACTGGGACGTGGCCTCACTGGAGAGGAAGACGAATTCCTCGGCAAGCTGGAGCGCCGCTACCGTCGATTTGAGCTCGAAAGAGAGATCTTCGATTCCGATCTGGTCCGGCTGAATCCCCGCTGGCCGGTAGACACGTTCGATCCACTGATCCTCTGGCCGACGCCACCCAACGACATTCTGGAATTCTGGAACTACCTTGCTCACGCCTTTGAAAAAGGGAATTTCGAGTACCCGGAGTTCCTGGAAATCGTCACCGATCGTGAATGGACCCGCGAGCGCATGGAAGAGTGGGAACGCCGCCGCGAAGAAAGCGAATGGCGTTATCAGGTCGAGGTTTTTGAAAAGCGCCCGGCTGAAGATGCCATTGAGAATGTTGAGTTTCATCTCCGGATCAGCACACGCGAGGCCCGCCTCATGGTCAAACGCGGTTCAGCGGATTTCACCCGTATCTCAGAGGCCGACGAATTTGAAAAACTCCAGGAGCGCTACTCCAATGGAGGCCTCCGTATGGAAGCAGGTTCCGAGATTCTCTGGAGCAAATTCATTCTGGCAGCCAATCAGGAAGAAGGCTCGGACGGAGGCCTCAGCCTCGACAACATCGAAAACTGCCGTCTTCTCAACCGCCTCTTTCACCAGCCTGAGCTAAAAGGACTCATCGTCAATCTCGACGAACAGCCATTTCAGCTCAGCGACAAACCTCTCTATTGGGCTTGCCGCAACGACTCAATGGGCACCGAGGACTACGAGCTCCAGCTCCTTACAGGTGAGCAACGCGACGTATCCCACACAGTCAGGTTACTTCCCGGCGACGAGTCGCTCTACATGAGCGACGAATGGGTGTTTCATGGTCCCGAGCACTGGATCAAGTCAGAAACATTGATCGATCCTCGGGTCACTATTCCCAGATCTGTCATTGAGAGCGAGTCCGGTGTTGCGTTTCTTTTCCGACTGGGTGCAGCCGTACCAGCCAATCTGGAGAAGCGAATTAAGGAAGAGGAACTTACGATCAGCTTTGATCTCAGTATCTCATCCAAAGCGACTGGCGCCAGCAGCGAGCATATGCTGATGAAAATCGTCGCCGCCAACAGCACCGAAACCCGCGAAGAATTACTGGGCCGCGAAGGATGGGACGTTATCAAGCGCCCAGACAGCAACAGCGAAGTATTGCACCGCTACGACCGAGGCCTGCAACGCCGCATCGGATCTCTCATCGCGCCAATGCAGCCGACCTTTGACGGCAACCTGGGGTGCTACCGCTCCCGAGTGACCAAAAATTTCCCCGAAAAATACGCTGAGTGGGTTGAGACTCTACCCGAGGAAATCAAAGTAACGGCCGACGCCGAACTCGCGACTCTCGATGCCGAGCCCGTCGAGGCACAGGTTTCTTTTGAAGTGGTCGACGAGAACATCGACTGGTTCGACCTCAAAGTTGTCGTCAATGTGGAAGGCATGGACCTTTCGCAGGAAGAGATTCGGGCGCTGGTTCAAGCACGCGGGGAATTTGTCCGTATGGACCGGGGCGGATGGCTGCGCCTCAAGATGAACCTGAGCGAAGAGCAGCAGGAAGCCGTCTCACGCATTGGTCTCGACCCCTTTGACCTGACAGGCGAAGTTCACCGCATGCATGCCCTGCAACTCGCAGAGCCGCTGGCTAAGGAAGTCTTCGACTCCGCTGCTTGGGAGAAGATTTCAAACCGTGCCAATAACCTCAAGCTTCAGGTGCGACCCGAAATACCTCCGGGCCTCAACGTCAATCTACGCCCCTATCAGATCGAGGGTTTCCATTTCCTGTCCTATCTGGCCACCAACAATTTTGGCGGGATTCTCGCCGATGACATGGGTCTCGGAAAAACGATCCAAGCTCTCACTTGGCTTCTTTGGATGCGGGACCAATGTGGTGACAATCCTCCACCCAGCCTCGTGGTTTGCCCTAAGTCAGTTCTCGACGTCTGGGGCGACGAGGTGATCAAAGCCGCTCCTGCTATTCGCGTTCAGGTGCTGCGCAATCGCTCAGAACTCGATGTCGAACGCCTCGGCAAGGATGTCGACCTCCTGGTCGTCAACTACAGCCAACTCCGCACCTGCGCAGATGAGCTTCAGGCGACTAAGTGGCTGGGTATCATTCTCGATGAGGGGCAGCAGATCAAGAACCCCGACTCCAAGGCCGCAAAATCAGCTCGAGCGCTGGAAGGAGCTAATCGCCTCGTCCTTACCGGTACTCCGATTGAGAACCGCCTGCTCGATGTCTGGAGCTTGATGTCTTTTGCCATGCCTGGAATTCTCGGTGACCGGAAATATTTCCGCGAACACTTCGACCGTCGAAAGGATGTCCAATCCCAAGGACGCCTCACGGCACGACTTCGACCATTCCTACTTCGTCGAACAAAAGGTGAGGTTGCTCTCGATCTGCCACCGAAGATTGAAGAAGACGTCTTCAGCGAAATGGAAGACGTCCAAAAGCAGCTCTACCAGGAAGAACTGGAGAGAATTCAGAAAGTACTGCTCGGCATCGAAAACGACGACAGTCTGCGCAAAAACAGCTTTGTTATTCTGCAGGGCCTGATGCGCCTCCGCCAAATCTGCTGTCACCCCGGACTACTCGATTCAAAGTATCTCAGCGAGCCAAGTTCGAAGATGAACGGACTGTTCTACCTTTTGGATCAGTTGCATGAAGAGGGGCACAAAGTGCTCGTATTCAGCCAGTTCGTTTCCATGCTCGACATCATTCGTGAGAAGCTTGAGGAGAAGAATCGCCCGATCAGCTACCTCACCGGCCAGACCAAGAACCGTCATGAGGTCATCAGCGACTTCCAGGAAAGCAAAGAGCCTAAGACCTTCCTGCTTTCACTGAAGGCGGGTGGTAGCGGTCTTAACCTGACCTCAGCCAGCTACGTCATCCTTTACGACCCATGGTGGAACCCCGCGGTGGAGAATCAGGCAATTGACCGTTGTCACCGTATTGGCCAGGAGAGCAAGGTGAATGCCTATCGCCTCCTTGTCCGCGAGTCAGTCGAGGAGAAGATCCGCGTGCTGCAGCAGAAGAAGAACGAGATGATGACCAGCGTGCTGGGAGAAGAAGGCTTCACCCGGAATCTGGAAATGGACGACCTCAAGTTCCTCTTCAATTCCGGACACATCGATCCACCGAAGAAAAAGAAGAAGTAGCCAGTCTGAAGAGCCGCTCTGAATACTCGGCCCAAAAAGCCGAGCAGGGAGACGAGCAAAACAGCGAGCCGCCTTACTTCGCTGCCTTGAGCGCTCGAAGCTCAGTGTCGATTTGAGCTAAGTAAGCCGACGTTGCCTTAAGGCGCTTCGTTGTCAACTTGGCGATGAACTCGTAAAGGGCGGCATAAAACGGAGCGTTGTCCCCTTTGGGCAACACATGCTCCAGAAACTTCTGATCAACCGCGAGGCAGAGCGACTTTTGGGACGCCACCACCGAGGCTGAACGGACCTCATCCTCCAGAGCGGCGAGTTCACCAAAGATGTCTCCTACCTGGTCCATCTTCACCAATTGCTCTCCGCCCTTCATCACGGCGACCTCACCGGCCAGCAGAATGAAGATACGAGAGGCCTCGTCCCCTTCATTGATAATCACATCCCCTTCCTCACAATCGAGGAACGCGGAGGCATGCAGGACTTGATCCAGATGCTCCTTGGAGAACGCCTCCAGAAAAGGCATTTCCATGAAGGTTTCCGGGATATTGTCTTCGTCGTGGATGTAGGCGTATTCTTGCACGCCGGAACTATAGGAGCCGACTTCCACACTGTCGAGCCCATAAAACCGCCTCTCGAAATAGATTTTTTCATCATGCCTTGACCTTTCGCACAGGCACAAAAAAGAGCGGTGGGACAATCGCCCCACCGCTCTCGCTGGTCTCACTATGAAACTTTAATATTAGACTAGGTGATGTGGTAGGCGGGAGCACCGTGCTCAGCCACATCAAGGCCCTCATGCTCTTCCTCTTCACTGACGCGGATACCGATGGTAACCTTGAGAATCAGGAACAGAACAAAGGAGAAGATGAAGGCGGCGGCGCCGACAGCAAGCACTCCAGTGAGCTGACCGATGAAAGAGAACTGCTTCTCGCCGCCCTCAGGAACCACCTCGAAGAGAGCTGCAGCCAGGATACCCCAGATACCGCAAACACCGTGGACGGAGATCGCACCCACTGGGTCGTCGATGCGGATCTTGTCGAAGAAGAGAACGGAGAATACTACGATCACTCCAGCAATGAGGCCGATGATCAGCGCACCGTTTGTAGATACGATGTCAGCGTTCGCGGTAATTCCGACAAGACCGGCCAGAAAACCGTTCAGAGTCATGGAAAGATCAGGCTTCTTGAATACGATCCAGGAAGTGAGCATCGCACCAAGCGCACCCGTGCAGGCAGCCAAGGTTGTAGTGGTGAAGACAAGACCAAGAGGCCCAGGGGCTGCGGAAAGAACCGAACCACCGTTGAATCCAAACCAACCGAAGAAGAGAAGGAACACACCCACAGCAGCAAGAGGCATGCTGTGACCGATGATAGGCTTGATGCCATCCTTCGTGTACTTGCCCTTACGAGCGCCAAGGAGAATCACACAAGCCAGGGCAGCGAAACCACCAAAGGCGTGAACGACAGCAGAACCGGCGAAGTCTTTGAAGCCGTTACCACCGTTGAGGTTGGCCATCCAACCACCACCCCAGTGCCATGAACCGACAACTGGGTAGGCAAGACCCACGAGAAGAGTCGCAAAAATCATGAAAGAAGGAAGCTTCACACGCTCAGCAACCGCACCAGAAACGATCGTAGCAGCCGTAGCAGCGAACATAGCCTGGAAGATGAAGTCACCGTATCCAGTCATGGCGAGAGAAAGACCGCCGTAGCCCCAAGTGTCGTCAATGTTACCCTCACCGAAAGGCCCGCCAATGGAAATCCAGTCACCCCATGTACCTTCGAAGCCCGGGTAGTGAGTGTTGAAGCCGATCAGGCAATATGTCACGATACCAATCGCAATGATGAAGCTGTTCTTGAACAGAATGTTCACCGTGTTTTTCGACTGAGTAAGACCCACTTCAAGGGTCGCGAAGCCGAGGTGCATGATGAACACCATCGCGGCAGCGATGCAGGTCCAGAGCATAGAGACTGTGAAGAAGTCAAAAGCAGGAGCGTATTCAGCTCCAGAAGCTTCGACAAGTTCAAGGTAGTCATCCACTGGGCCGGCTTCGGCTTCAGCAGGAGGAGCGGCAGGAGCAGCATCCTGGGCAAACGCAGGGGCAACAGTTCCAAACAGCAATGGCACCACCAGACAGGTAGCCAACAACAATGTTTTCAGGTTGAATGTATATTTCATTTTTCTTTTAGGTTGTTTGCAGGTGATTCTCTAAAATCCCTACTCACAGTTTCACGACCCTTAAAAGCACCCTGCGTGCCAAGTCCTGAGAAAAACTGAAATTTATGCGACTTTTTCTTCAATTCCCCACTCTCACTGGGAAGGAAGCCGTGCCAAAGAGGGTTGAACACCCCACTCAACCCTCTTGAATTGAGGGATTTAAGACCGTTTGAGGACGGCGCGTGCCAACCATTGAGTAAATTCGGCGCTCGAATTCTTACTCATCTCAGCCCTGAGGGGCATGGGCTACTCCTGCGAATCACAGGAGGAATTAACACCTATTCTTCCTTTACCACTCTACCGCCCAGCGAGAGGATCCGGGCGTTAGCTTTGGCGTCTTCTGCTTCGCCGATTTGACCGTTCTGAACGTACATCTGCGACAATGCCGTCCAGGCGAGAAGATCATTTGGCATCAAAGTAGTGGCTTGAAGCCCGGCCCCAATGGCCTCTTTGAGGTGACCGGTCTTCATCAGGGCCATGGCCAACGCATGCCAGCCGTCGAAGAAATCAGCATCAAGCGCGACGCAACGACGGTATTTCTCCACCGCACTATCCAGATCGCCAACGGCAAGATCGCCGTTTGCGTCGTCAAAAAGATCCTGAACCTCGTCGTTCACTCGCTTGGCCCGTAGAAGTTAGACTATCGAGTTGAGGCCGATTCCAGTTTCCGCTGGTTAAACCAACCAGTGAACAAAGTCCGTTTCAGCCCAAGTTCGGTCTGAGCCGTGATAGACCGCTTGGTAGCGTCCTCCTCTTCATCTTCGTACAGCTCAATTGTTTTGACGTAAAGAAGCAGAAAGCCCGCGCCCGCGGATTGCTCAACGACTTCTGACACCTCATTCTCGCTCAATCCGATCACGGCATTGAGGATTAAATCAGCGTTATAATCACTAACTGGAGGTTCCTGAGCTGAAAAATTGGGAAGTGGTTTAGCCAGCACTTTCGCGATCTTGGCCGCTTCGTCAAACGGCTTACCCGCCTCGAGAGCCTCATTGAGCGCCGCGCGGGCAGCACTTGCCGCATCACTGACAACCCGGTTGGATTGCTTCGCTGTCAGAGCTTTTTCAATCGCAGGTTTGGCAGTTTTCAGATCAAGGGGCTGAGGATCGACCTCATCGCTGAAGTAGAAAACGTAATAGCCGCCTTCGCCCGTCTCCACTGGCACCGACACGCCCTCCAGCTGAAAAGCGCCGCTGAAGAGGCTCGACAGAAGGGACTCATTGCCGTCCAAATCCTTGGGTGGGCCCTGCTGCGTAAAGGGCTCAAATGAACCTGAGGCCATCGAAAAATCAGCCTGCTTGCCTTCGTACTGCTTGGCCACTTTGAGAAAGTCGGCTCCGCCGTCCGCCAGATCGGCGTAGGCTCGGTTGACTGCATTGGCGAAGGCCAGATCTGCCTTTGATATTTGCTCGTTAGTCGCGTCCTCGGGCAACGTCAAAGGCTCGAACTTGGCAAACTTAAATCCTCTTCGAGGATCAGTCTTCAGGTTCTCTGAATTCTCATCGAAGTATTCCTGAATTTCCTCGGCGGTGATTTTAACATCCTTAGCGGCCTTCTCCCGGTTGAATTCGATCACAGAGGCGTTGAAGCGCTGATTAGCCCGCACATAGCGCAGGTTGGTTTCACTAGGGATCGCCGCAACCCCAACGCCGATCAAGTCACGTAATTTCTCGAACGAGAGGTAGTCCTTAACAAGCTGGGCAAAATCTCCATCCGTGAAGCCATTCGGTCCCAGTATGTTTCTCTCCACCATATCAGCCGTTATTCCGGCGTTCTGGAAGATAGGGAGATTAGGCACAGCACTCTTAATCTCCTCAGCGGTGGGCTCGATGCCCAGCTTCTCCGCCTCGGCCCGCAGTATAATAAGACTTAGGACAAAATCAGTGCGGTCCTGATCCTGACGATTTTCACCAAAGAGAACCGTAGCGAATTCAGCCATCCTCATCTGAAGAGCCACATCATAGAAACTGGCCAGTTTCTGAACTTCCTTCTGGCGGTAGCAACGATCGTAAACTTTCACCGCGCATTTCTGGCCACCGACAGTGCCCTGAACAAAATCGAAGTCGGAGTAGAGGAATGCGAAAGCGATCACGATAAGAATCGTAACGACGATGAGTGTGCCTTTTTGAATGTGGCGAATTTGTGTCAGCATGAAATTGATGCAGCGGTTTAGCCTCGAGCCAACTCGGGATCCCAGAGGGGAATCCCGGAGTCGGATCGTAGGGGCTCGGAACGTAGAGAAAAACGAGGGAACGATCAACCGCTTTTTAGGGCGTAGTAAATCGACTGTTTTTGTCCTCCTCAGCGCAGTTTCAAAATGCGAGTCACTTCCGCGATGGTCTCGGGCTTATCGAGAGCGTCATGCCCGTGTGGTATCATCTTCTCAGACGCGACACTATCCAGATGGCTGCTCCAGTATGCCACGACTCCATCGGAGCTGTCCTCGACCAGTCCTTCCCGGCCTCTATCCCCAATGATACTGTGCAAAACGACGGGATTGCCCAAGGGAAGCTCCGGAAGCAGCTTCAAAGTAGGCTGCATCGGCGACAGAGCACTGACACTGTCCAACTTCCCCTCCCCCAGCTCGGCGTATTCCTCAGTAAACGCACCGGGATTCGCTACCGAAATTCGCTCATAAAACTCCCGGAACCGGTTGGGGGGCTTGACCAAGGCTCTTCCAAAGCGGCCCACCGGATTGTCGGCAAATTGGCTTCCCCGGTGGGGCACCGAGATGAAAACGACCCGTTTCACGCTCGCTTCCGGCTTCCATAAAAACGCCTCACGCAAGGCTTCCCTATCCTCAGAGGTCAATGTCAGCGACTCAAACGAGCGGTTAAATCCTGCTTTCCAAAAGGCATCCCCCGGATCCGTGATCAGACTTCGCGCCACAATTCCGCCCATACTGTGCGTCACCAGCGTCGTACTGAGGGAAGCCAGATCGTCGAGTCCGGGATCCAACAAATGGCGGAGCTCCCTGTATTGAGCCCTCAACAGGCGCCCTGAATAGAGAGCTGGAGCCGAAGTGTTGTAGAGATAATGCCATATTTGGTAGCGCGCGCGGAGATCAGGGTCCGCCCTGAGTTCATTAGTCAATTCTGCCCAGGACAGCGGAGAATCCAACAAGCCATGTATCATCAAGAGCGGCTCCTTGCCGGGATCATACGGCTCCATCAAATAGAGCTGAGGCTCGCGCGACGGCGTGCGAGTGAAGAGATCAACGACTTCTGATCGGCTCAGATTCTTACTTCGCTCCAACAAACCTGCCAGCGCCACCGTGTAGTCTGCGGCCAATTCCTTCTGGCGACCACTGACAACAACGTCCTCATGATAGAGCGAACATAGCAATTCGATTTCAACCTCGCGGACATTTCCCCGTTTCCGTCCCGGATGAATCACCGCGGTTAATTCCCGGGTGATCGCTTCTGGAGGATAAAAGCGCTCAATCGCCTCTTCTCCCCGATTCTCACGCAGAGCTTTCATCGGAGCGCCGACTCCGTCTTTGGTGAAACGCTCCAGCTTTTTCACCCGGTAATCGACCGCGGGACTGAGCTCATCAAAATAACCAGGCAGAAACTTCGCCTGCCCCTGCGCGGTAAACCGCACGTGGAAAACCGTCGCCGCTTCAGAATCCGCCGCCGGGCTGACCACGCCCGAAACCGCGTCGTCTCTTTTGGAGTGCCACGCTTCAACCACATGTGCCAGAGCATGAGCAGAGGCTCCTTCATTGGGAGTGTCCAATGACAGCTCGATCAATGAATGCAGTGATTCCTGCTCAAAGGGACACGAGGCAAGCCCCAAAGCGTGGGAACGCTCCAGCTTCGCGGGTGCCACAGCGCAGGAGACACTCCCCAGCGCTAAAGCTACAGCCATCAGAATCGCAATCGTACGAATGAATTTCATGTTTCGAACCGGAAGGCTGACACCCTTGCCTCGTTTCAGAAAGACGGCCATCAGATAGAATCCTGACGATTTACTGAAATTCGACTGGATGCTCGGTCGAATTTCAACGGGCAAATTCATGATAGGCAGTCCCGATCAATGCACTAATATAGACGCAAGATGAATGAGAAGGCTCGGAAAATCCCACTCCAGATCGCAAGGGTCAGGACAATCTTATTCCAGTTTGTTAAGAACAGGACGATTCTCCTCCAGTTCGTAAAATCCACGCTTCATGCTCTCGTCGGAGCTTTCATCGTCATCCTCATTCTGGCAGTTGTCTATCTCAACGGTCGCGACGAACTCAAAATTTGGCACACCGCCACACTTGATGCCGAGTTCACAGAATCGACTTCCATCAAAACATTCCGCGAGTATCTCGCCCTCGAAGACCGATTGTTCTCACAACTCGACGAACAGGTCTATTCGAAGACCAGCTCGGAAGACAGAGGAACGATCAACCGCTACCGCAGCGGAAGCCCGTCCGACCCAAACCGCTGGCCAATCAATTGGAATCGCAGTTTTGAACTGATTCCGGAAAAATCGCCTGAGATAGGAGTCCTTCTGATCCATGGCCTTTCAGATTCGCCCTACAGCCTCCGCACCCTGGGCCAGCGCCTTGAGAAAGCCGGAGCCTATGTCCTGGGCCTGCGCGTTCCCGGCCATGGAACGGCGCCCTCAGGATTAACTACTGTCACCTATCAGGATATGGCCGCCGCCGTGAAACTGGCCATGCACCACCTCAGCGTTCAAACTCCAGGCAAGCCACTCTATATTGTGGGCTATTCTAATGGAGGAGCTCTGGCCGTTCACTACGCCCTCACCGCCCTCGAAGAACCTAACCTGCCGACCGCTGACGGCTTGATCCTGCTGTCTCCCGAAATCGGAGTCACCGCAATGGCAGGTCTAGCCGTATGGCAGGAGAGAATCGGTCGACTTCTCGGGCTCAAGAAGTTGGCCTGGAATGACATCCTTCCTGAGTATGACCCCTTTAAATACACATCCTTCGCGGTGAACGCCGGTAATTTGGTCTACCAGATTACAGGCGTCAATCGCGCGAAGATTGCCAAACTCGGCGCAGCAGGAAAACTCGATGACTTCCCTTCTGTGCTCGCCTTTCAGTCAGCAGTTGATGCAACCGTTTCCGCACCCGCACTGGTGCAGGATCTTTTCGCCCACCTTCCCGAAGGGGGGCATGAACTGGTTGTGTTCGACCTCAATCGTATGGCAGGTGTTAAGCAGCTTCTCAAAGCAGACCCGAAATCACGGTTCCCGATCATTCGGGATCTCCCTAACCGCTCCTTTGTCTTCAGCTTACTGACAAACAAAAATGACGAGAGCGCCGAGATCACTGTCCGACACTGGAGACCAGCCCAATCAGAATTCTCTGACTCTGATCCCAAGCTGGCTTGGCCGGAAGGCATCTATTCCCTCTCTCATGTAGCTCTGCCATTTTCCGGCAAGGACCCCGTCTACGGCGGGGACTCCCCCAACCCGAGCCCAGGCATTCAACTAGGCACACTCGCGTTGCGAGGTGAAAAAGGAGTGCTCCAGATCTCTTCTCCAGCCATGCTTCGGCTGCGGTGGAATCCTTTCTACGATTATCTTGAAGACCGAGTTATCGAGCGACTGAAGCTGAACTGAAAATCGATGAGTGGAGCATCACGCTTCCATCTGGCATGGGAAACTGCTGATGAGTCATTGAATATTCTGAGATCTACGATTCTCTTTCAATAACTCGTGAAAATTATAGCCGAATCTGATTGGAACTTGATAGAAAAGGGACCGCTGCCATGAGGCAAACTCCTATCCATATCAGAAGACGCCCGAGAGGGTTGTGCCCTCGACCAAACCCTGTTGGGCCTGAAAATCGCCTTTCCTGAACTCGTCATGATCCGTATTTTCTCCTGCCCAAAGAAATTTGTCGGCGAAACTCGCGACCTTCAGATTCGAGCGATTCGCAGTTGGCAAAAAATCGGGCACGATATCGTTCTGACAGGCCCGTCCGCCGACATTGAAACAGTTCCCTCATCTCTAAATCTGGAAACTAGAATCACAGGCACCCCTGACCCAGGCAGCCCTCCTGAATTTCGAACCCTGATTGGAGCGGTGTCCGAAGATATCCCCCTACTGCTTTGGTACACCCATACTGATATTTTGTTTCCCACCGAAATTGGCGATTTTCGATACAAAAACGACAGATGGTTTTTGGGTCAGACAAAACTTCCCGAGAGATTTCTTCTGACCGGTAGCCGCTGGGAAACAAAAGAAGGCACCTCTTATCAGGGTGACTTTTCTATCTCCAGCTTCCGACAGTTCTGTATGGAAGGTGACGCGATTCTCCACGACGTGGTAGCGATGGACTTCTTCATTTTTCCCGGGGATCTATTTGAAGACCTACCTCCCCTGCATCTGGGTAGGGCCGCCTTCGACAATGCCCTGATCGCTTTCTGCCTGCGAAAGAACATACCGGTGATAGACCTATCTAGAGAGTGGCCTGCCATTCATCAATTCCATGGCTATGGCCACAAGTCCGGAGGCAAGAAAGAGGTCTACTACGGCGATGAGGCCATGGAGAACCGCAGGGTCCATGACATAGATTACAGCGCCCCGACTTCATTGGATGCGGATTTCTATTTAGAGAATGGCGACCTCGTAAAGTCTCCATGGCGATGCGGATTTTGGCGGCGCCTGGAATTAGTGATTCGCTACCGCTGGGGACTGAAGCGCTTCAGCTATCTTTTTCGAGCCATACAAAGAATATTCAGGCTGCATGAAATTACTTCGCAAAGGGAAATGCGAATCACCGAAACGGTAATATTTGGCAGGGAAGTTAAATCCGACAACACGACTCCCTAATGGATTCACCACCTATTCTCCTTCTCCTTTTCAACCGCCCCGATCTAGCGGAAAAGGTATTTGAACAGATCGCCAAAGCACGCCCGAAGAAATTATTTATCGCCGTCGATGGCCCACGACCAACCGTCTCAGGAGAAGGCGATTTAGTCATCGCCAATCGCGAGTTTGCCCAAAAAGTCGACTGGCCCTGCGAGGTGCTCACACTCTTTTCAGAGGAAAACCTAGGCTGTGGCAGAGCGGTCAGAAGCGCCATTTCCTGGTTCTTTGAGCACGTTGATCAAGGGATAATCCTGGAGGATGATTGCCTGCCCAATGATAGTTTTTTCCAGTTCACCGCTGAAATGCTCGAACGGTATAAACATGACGAACAGGTCATGATGGTGAATGGAACCTCCTATTTGCCAGAATCGGTCAAATCTGACCTCTCCTACTATTTTTCGATATTCGAGCATGTCTGGGGATGGGCAACATGGCGCCGGGCTTGGGAGAAGTATGACGTTACCATGCAAAATTTCCCAGGCTCACCACCGGTTCGTTCACGCTTGAATGGCTTGAGCCCCCTGACCCGCTACTACATGCGGCGAAACTTCTCAAAGGCGAAAAACGGGTTGATAGATACCTGGGACTATCAATGGGAGCACTCAATCTGGGACAACCTTGGATTGGCCATTGCTCCCGTTCACAATCTGGTATCCAATATCGGATTTGATGAACGTGCGACTCATACATCTACAATCACCGATGGCAGAGCTAACAGGCCGGTTAGGCCAATGCCATTTCCACTTTCCCATCCCGAAACAATCGAAGCCTCAAAGAGGCTCGACGATGATTACGAGAGGCGTCACTTAATGTCGCTACCTATCGCGATACGCGGGTTTCTACGAAAACTCAAATTTACAAGCGGGGGACGAAATTGAAGTGCCTCGGAATCAATCTGCTCTCGATCATTCCAGGTCGAAACCGCGGAGTACAAACTTACGTGGACTCACTAATTCCCCATCTGGCTAAATCCAGACGGTTTTCGATCAAGCTCTTCGTGAGCGATGTTAACATTTCTCACTACAGTCAATTGGAGGGGATTGAATTAGTACATTGCCCGATTGACGGAAGAAGCCGGATCGCCCGTGTTCTCTTTGAGCAATTCAGGCTCCAAAAGACAGCTGTTCAGGAAGGTTGCGACCTACTGTTTTTCCCAGCGTATCTTGGGCCCGCCTGGAAACAAATGCCGTTTGCTCTAACGGTACATGACATGCAATTCCGGGATATCCCCAAAGGGTTGAGTTTGCCCTTCTGCCTTCTATACAGGCTGATCGTCCCGCGTGCAGTGAAGACTGCTGACGCTGTAATCACCGTGTCGGAGTATTCCAAGTCGAGGATTCTCAAGTATTGCAATGTTCAGCCGGGCAGCATTCGGGTTACCTATCTAGCAGGTCTCAGCAGTGTCCACCACCTCTCGGAGCAACCCGAAGAAAGCGAGCAAGCGCTGCTCAACAATATCACCGAGGATCCCAGACCCTATCTTATCTCGGTATCAAGTGAAGCCCTTCACAAAAATATCGACCGCCTCGTATCCGCGTTTCTGAAGTGTAATTCAGACGAAAAGTATCGTCTTGTTCTGGTGGGCGTGAAACGGAGAGGAAACCCTGATTGTGTCATTTCTACCGGTTTTGTCTCAGACCCAACAAGGAATGCGCTCTATCAGTCCGCGAGAGGATATGTGTTTGCATCCCACTACGAAGGATTTGGATTACCCCTTCTTGAGTCCATGAAACTGGGCATACCCGTGACTTCATCCAATGCCGGATCGCTACCCGAAATCGGAGGGTCAGCCTGCCTCTATTTCAATCCGAACTCGGAGATGGAAATGATAGAATGCATGAACGAACTATTGGAGAACGGTGACCTACGAGACAGCTTGAAAGCAAAGGGCACCAAACGGGCCGCTGAATTCTCATGGGCACAAACAGCAGAGCAGACCGAGGAAATCTTCTCGTCTCTGATGAATCAGACGTAGGCAACGCTTGCACCGCCCTGCCATTGGAGCTTCGATTCAGGACGGCATCGAAAGGTCAATTTTCCCTTCAACCGTATCGTCCGACATATTCCGAATCGAAACAAGGATATCACAATTCAACGGACAGGGCAAAGCCTCCAGGTCCAGCGTATGCGCGCCTTCATCAAGATCAGATTCCAAGAGACATTTTCCAAGTCGAGGCCAGCGCCAGGGAAAATGATCCATGACAGCTCGGAGGGATTTTTTAAGATTTAGATAGAACCACTTTCCCCTAAATCCCTTAGAATCAAAGTATCTAACAAATCCCCATACCGCGTCAGACGCCGCTCTTCTGACGACCTTCACCTCGACCTTCAATGGGCCGCCCTGTTCCAGAGTGATGTTGAGCTGAGGAAGGGCCGGCGCTCCAAACTTCCATGATATCGCAGCACTCACCGAGTGGAGCGCAAATGACCCGCCCTCAAACCAGGCATTTTCACTCAAATGAAAACCCTTTATCCAGAACCAGGTCGGTTGGACTTCAGATTCCTCAACCCTGGAATTGGACGAAATCTTCGCAGGCGGTTCAACATTTAGGGTCTCCCGAACGATGGGTAGCAGCCATGACCCGTGAACGAGATATGTATTCGGCAGCTCCTCTTTGAGTTCTTCGAGGGTAGGAATCGTCTTGGGGTATAACAATCCCGGCGCCATATTGGCAATATAGGGGTCCACCTGAAACCTGCGATCAAACTCAGCCATGTCCTCATGGACCTGGCGACGGATCGAATGCCCGTTGTCGTAATTTCGATACTCTTCCCAGGCACAATCATACGCCATCTCAGGACGGAGAAATTTCACAACACCCTCAGTTCTGATAATCCAGGCATCTCTGAAGAAGTCCTGAAACTCCCGGGATACCCGGTAGATGGCATTTCCATTGAGATGATCGGTCCACGGTTTCGGAAGCTTCGGTCCATGATAACCGCTACCTATCACCCAGCTTTCGCTGTTCGCTCTTTGAACCCTCAAATACTCGTTCAGCCAGCCTTTCCTGATAGGAATACAATCCGTTTCCATCTGCATCACACATTCGTAGCCTGATGCGGTTTCCTGAATCAGATGAAAGAACAAATAGTTCGGTCCTGACTTCAATCCAAACGCATTGGGAGGTCGCGCTTCAGGATTCCGAATGTAGTGATTTCTTTCCGGCGGCAAGTCAGCAAAAATCAACCTCAATGTCGAGAAGTAATCCTCGAGATGGTTCCTAGAGAATGAATCGGTGATCCTCTCCTCGACCGACCCGTCGAACTCCCCCGGGAAGAGATAAATCAAATCTACGGGTGACTCTAACCCTGCTCCACTAGAGACCGGACACGCTCCCTTCGACCACCACTGATGAGAAAGAAGAATCTGCTCCATCTCTTCAGGTCGGGTCAAAACACAAACCGCACAACGAAGCGGTGACTCAGCATTTTTCGCATCATTGTTAGTCATGAATTCTTGATCAGCACCAAATCACCATTTCACCTGGGCGAAGGAGCAACGCCTTGTAAAAAATACATTTACCTCCGCCCGGTCACAACCAATAGGCGATACGCTTCCTGAATTTTACAAATATTAACAAGGCCAGCGGAACGAGAACCAGGAGGAGAGCAAAAAATATGATAAAATCCACGGCTTTCAACCCCTCCCCGAGAAGAGGATTTCGAATCCAGCTAATCAGATAACTAAACGGATTCCACTTGGTCACGACCTCAATAATACCCCTGTCTTGAGGAAGCCACATGATAGGGGTCACGAAAAAAGTCACTTGAAGCAGACTCGAAATCAACGGCTCTACGTCACGTAATCTCGGGACCAACATGGCCAGTATGACACCGACCGGCATCAATACCGCGCAGAGCATCAGAATCCCCAAAGGAAGAAAGAGTAGATTTGCATTAAACTCGGCTCCGAAACAGAAGCTGACCGCGAGACTCAGAGGCAAAGCATGCAAAAGCATTAGTACTTGCGACACCATTCCCCATATCACCAACGAGCCCAGGGTTGCCTGTCCTTGCTTGATGTACCCCGATCGGCTCGAAAACCACTCACAACTGGACTGGAGAGTGCCGGAAACAAACTCCCAAGCTACGATTCCCGAAGTGAGCCATACCAAATAGAATCCGACAGGCTGATCAAAAAGGTTACTGAAGATCAGGCCCAAAGCACCGATCCGAATCGCCAATGTCAGAGTCAGCCATAGAGGCCCGAGTAGGGATCTACGGTACCGGTTCTGCAGCTCACGCCAGGCCAGGATAATGGGAAGACGCCAGTTCTCAACAGCAAGAGAAATATCCCGGATCGACTCCCGAAAGGCGGCATCTGATGATCGATAGGTCTTTCGCACCATAGCTCTCAAAGGTTCTGCGGCCCCATCATGATTTCAGAATGAAGATCGATTGCTTCATCGATTGGCAGCCTGTGAGTGATCTCACCGTTTTCTATAATCAACCCGGTATCACATAGACTTTTCATAATCGCCGCTGAATGACTGGCGAGAACGAGTATTGGAGACTGTTCAATTAACGAATCCATTCGCTCCCGTGCCCGGCTTTGAAAGCCCAAATCTCCGACCCCAATGACTTCATCCAGGATCAGAATATCCGTTTGAAATGCCGTCAGGATTGAAAATGTCAATCGCAACTTCATCCCGCTGGAGTAGGTCCCGACAGGGAGGTCAAGCGCGTCACCCAACTCGGTGAATTCGCCTATTCCCGGTGCCAGTTCCCGTATCTCATCCAACTGACGACCCAGCAACATTCCAAGAAGAAATATGTTATCCCATCCCGTCCCTTCAAAATCAACGCCCTGCCCCAATTCAAGAAGCGCCCGAATCGTCCCCTCTGACTCATAGAGCCCCTCTGTCGGGTAGATAATTCCCGCCAGTACCCTGAGAAGGGTCGATTTCCCGGCACCATTTGGCCCAAGAAGAGCGATACGCTCGCCAGGTCGAACCGACAGATCGATTCCACGCAGAGCGGAGACAAAGGTACATTGATGTTCGGGCAGGTTCTTTCCAAACGCTCTCATCAGCGGACGAACCATGGATGTCCGAAGACTCAGCGCATGAGAATTGTAAATCGGGTAGTCAACCGTGACCCCCTCCAACGATATAAAGGGCTCAGATTCCCCGAATGCCGGAGGGGCGGACTCGTCAGTCGCTTCAAGGCTCATTGCTGTCATGACAATATCTGATCTCAGGGCGGCTATTACTGAACTGGTAGAGGCTACGGACCGACGAGCCTAAGGCCTTAATCATGCAGCCCTTCAGCCTCTTCGCCAACCCAATTTAAATAATCGCAAATCATCCGGTCACGGGTGAACCGTTTCGAAGCATCACGAGCAGCTGAAAGCCCCATTTCCAATCGTCTATCATCATTCTCGATCAAGCTCAAAATCGCTTTTCGCAGGGCCATGGAGTCAGCCGGGAGGGATCACTACACTGCTCTTTTCAGCGTCAACACTTCCTCTATCCACCCAATCGAGCTAGCTATAGCAAGTCAGTCATGTGAAGCCGCTCAACTCAGTCTCACTCCTGCGCTCCCAGTCCAGAACTAATTGAGAACATACATACAACACCATAATCATCGTGAGTACTTCGCTGTCAGTAAATGTATTCTCAAAATTCCCGGAAACAAGAAAGGCCACTACCCCCGGGAAAAAGAGAGCCTTTCCCAAATCTGAATTCCAAACCTCTTTCGCCCAAAACCAACAAAACCCGAGAAAAGCGATTCCTCCGAAAATGCCGGTTGCGACAAGAGCCTCCAATAAATTATTATGGGCGTGGCTCGACCGCCAGACCAATTCCGGCTTTTCACCGCCCAACTCGATGAAGTCCTTGGGCAGTCCAAACTCTTCCTTCAATTGAAGAGATTTAACCTCAAATTGCCGATATCCAACGCCAGTCACCGGGTGCTTCAAAAAAGTGAGACTGGCGGCACGCCATTGCGAGAACCGTTCATTGCGACTCGCAAAATTCAATTCATTGTCGCCCTCCATCACTACGAACCTTGAACTACCCAATAGCGTGACGCACAGAACTACGAGCCCCAGCGCGATTCCTCCAGCCAAAATCTTCCATTTTTTTGCAGACACCAGTAGAACCAGCCCGCCAACCACAAGTCCAAGAACCGCCCCTCGCGAGAAAGAGAAGTACAACCCGACTATTCCAATAATGATCACCGCCCATATCCAAGGCAAAACCCACCTTCGTTCGCGATGATTGCAGAAGAGGCTGAGAGCATTTCGGGCAGTCACCACCCCCAGCAAGAGCAACACTGAAAACTGCATGCTGTAGGCATAGGTCATGACCATGCCATACACACCTCCAGCCCGAGTCGGGTTAGGTTGCTCATCGAACAGTAGGGGATTGTAACCCGTCGCATAGCCAACTAGCCCGGAAACGGTGGCAAGGACGATTGAATTCATCAAAGATATCACCCCCGCCCCAACCATGTTGTTTCCCCACTTCTTAAAACAACCGTATATTGGCGAGATGATAAGAATAGAGAGAGGAAGAAGCATATATCTCATCTTCTTAAGTTCCTTCATCGGGTGATCATAATCCTCCAGGAATAGAGCCATCGACCCGATATTCAGCAGAGCGATCAACAGCAGGCACCACGCACTGGCCCTGACCTGGCAGGGCTTTCGAAAAACTCGATTCCCGGGTCCCCTGAAGAGCAGCAATCCCAATCCTCCGATCGTGAACAGAATATGCCCTGACGTAATCATCCATCCGCCAAGGTAGGCCCCAAAACAGACAGCAAGAGTCGCGATGAACACCAACCGTTCTGCTATGCCCGGGGCAGACAATATTTCCCGTCTCACGGTGGTTACTGGATTGATAAAATAGGGAGCTGAGACTTATTCGATCGAAAGGTTCGACCCGGCTATCGCGACCTGAATAGATTAGGAATGAAAACCCGCTCGATTCACAGGCGCCAGATGGCCCGAAAGTAGAATCTATCATACTCGGTAGCAAGCTTAACGATTTTCGCCCGACCTCATTTACAGCAGGAATGAAAAGGAGTTCTCATGACTGAGCGAATGGAATTGCTTTCGGATCCGGCTCGGTCTGCCTTCGTTCACGGGATGCTCGTTCTGACTCGAATTGGCGTGCAGCCCCCGGTTCGAGCGCCAGAAAAAAATGCATTCCACCGTGATTCACTAGATTCACAAGTCCCTCAAAATTAACCTATTGTGAAATACTGAACAATCATAAGCAATTTCGAAACACTTACAAAGCGCCAAGTTTTCTGACCCTCGACCACTGATCAACGAGAAGCTTGGGAAAACCCATAAATGAATCCGCGATCGGTACTGACGAAGAGGCGGCCATTTGCGACGGCCAACCCATAGGCTCTCCCTTCGACTTCAGCCGACCAGATCTTCTCACCCGATTCCGAATCCACCGCAAATACCTGCCCGTCCCCGCCCAGATACAATTGCCTGCCAGCCAAAACCAAGGCGGAGGGAATCGGCTGCCTCGAACTCCATAGCTGAGCCGCTTCGCCTTCATTTCTCGCCTTGCCAATTTCTTCATCAGGGGCTTTCGCCTTTTTGAGAGCACTCAGTTTTTGATTCGCTTTGGCAGCCACAAAACGATCAATCGCCTTGAGTTGCCCAAGTTGGTGAAAGTAGGCGTTTCTGCCGGAGGCAATCATTCGAGCGGTGCCCACGATACTCAGCACTGACTCGCGGTTCGCTGGATCTGTCACCGTCACCACATCATCCTTCGACTTCTGATTTTTCGGCATTGCGATGAGTTGATCCTCCGCCGTCAAAATGCAATAGACGCCACCCGTTCCTGCGACGCTACCCAGCTGGCTCCCCGAGCTTTTCGCAAAAACCAAAGGCACACTTCTTCCCTGCGGAACGTAAAGCCGCTCCGAAGAGGCTAGCAACGCTCCCTGAAGAGTAACGCCGGAAAGTTTCTCAACGAAATACTTCTCTCCGGTTTTCACATCCAATGAGCATAGAAATGAGGGCTCCCACGGAAAGAGCGAACATCCAAAATAGGCAGTAGCCCCATCCACCAACACACCGGTGCGCACGGGAAAAGTGGACATGAGTTTTCCATTACTGGGAATCAGCCGCTGCTCGTCGGAAGGGCGATATTTCCAGATCTCCCGACCGGACTCGGAATCGACGCAATATGCATGCCCGTCATCTGATCCAAAATAGAGTCGTCCATCAGCCCATGTCGGAGGCAGCCTCACGGCCCCATCAGTAAAAGCGACCCATTGCTCCTCGCCTGTAGTCGCGCTGACGAGATGGACAGCATGATCGACGGAAGATCCAAAGGCGACCTGATCTCCCACGGCAGTCACGTAAAAAACAGGGTCGAAATTTCGCATGGACTGCAATCCTTCGTTCCCGGCGAATGCGTCCCATTTAGCAGGCCCTGTCCAGGCCGTTTGCGGTGGGGTTGCCGAGCGATAGACCCAGGATTCGGACAAAGGAAGCGACAGCGACTCCTGCGTCACATGTGACCTTCGGTTATCATGCCCATAAGTTGGCCAATCTTCTCCCTTTACCTGAATCGCAAGCGATCCGAGGAGAATGGAGATGGCAAAAATCCTCATGGTGTTACTCCTTTCAAAAGCTGATGAGGGGCAAATCCGATGCTGGTTTCCATCCAGCCGCCACAGGAACAACCGCCCCCTCCCTCAGGGACGAGCAACATGCCATTCGCTGGAATCAAGCTGAGCCAGCAACTCGGTCGGAGTCTCGGCCAGGTGGACACCGTCTCGGATTCGCGATCCCACATCGCCACTTCCCGACCGTCTCCGCGATAGATCAGTGCATTCTTCGTGCCAATGTAGGTATGACATCCAGAACGCTTCCCAACCTCCGAGGTGAGCAGTTTACCAGTGAGCAAATCAAAGCCGTTCGGCTGCAGGTAAACTGCACCATCCACAATCACCGGGTGCTGGATGTGACCACTATGATTGTCATCTGGCCAAGACGTGCTCTGACTCCACATAGGCAGGCCTGTGCTTGGAGAAAAAGCGTAGAAGTGGTAGGCCGTGTTGGAAGCGGTCAGCAAAATGGCCTCTGGTGTTGCCTGAAGATAGAACGTGATAAGACCGTCCTCGGTGTCGATGGGATGTTCCCACACGACTTCGCCGGTTTCCAAATCGAGGAACACCAGGTATTGATCGAGCCATAACTCAGGAGCTGAAATCTGATTAGTGTCCAGAGCCCTGAGCGAAGGGTGGCGGGACTCAACGAAGGCCACCCCGTTTTGGATTGCCGCGATGGTGGGATTGAGAATGGTTCCCCCTTGATACTGCCAGACTGGTTTCAGCGTTTCGGAGTCGTAAGCAAACAGGGCATCGCTGCAAACCTGAGCGGTCCCGAAGCTTCCCACTTTACCATCGAACCACATCCTTTTGGACCAGTGATCCTTGTAAGCCGATTTAGGTTTGGTAGCGCTACCAAGCAATCGATCCCCCACCCTCGCGATATAGCCCCAGTCGTAGGGACCTCCATTCACAGCAGGTTTGAGTGCTGCCTTCCTCTCTCCGGTTTCACCGTCAAGCACCCAGGCCTGCTCACTCACCGCCACGAAAAGATCATCGGCATCTGCACACCAATTCGAGGCATCCCGGGGAATATTCACTCGCTGAAATTCAGGAATTTCCAAACTCCACAGATAGGCCCCATTGGCCGCGTTCAATGCGACGAGACGGTTCATTCCCTGATGATACAGACGCCCATTGACCGAAAGAGGAGCCGGCATGCGTGGATTTCGATCCAGCCCAAAATCCGCCCCCGGGCGACCGAACCACTGAACCGTGAGATCACTCGTCGAGCGTGCCCCACTCAAGGTTTCCTGGCTGCTTGCCGTGTTTCCCGCATCGCCATATTGATGCGTCCACTCTCCAGATTCTCCAGTTCTGGGACGCGTCGCAAAAACCTGACGCCCCGCATAGGCCGTGCCTCGTCCTGGAACAAGAATCCGCTGAACCTCTCTTTCGATCTCCACCGGAGGATTGGAATCGCAAAACACAAAATCGGCCATGCAAGAAGTCACCGGAAGATTGGTCAGGCTTTCTACCTGGGTGACAGTCACGCGTGAACCATATAGTTGCTCCTCATACAGTATTTTCCGCACTTCCCCCACCCGCTTCGCATCGGTCTCGAAGACAACGACGACAAGCTCACTTTGATTCGTTAAACTGCGTATCAACTCTATATTCGCTCCGAATACGATGGCGTAACCTCGCCTGATTCCGCTCTGCTGAAGAGCCGGATGCCAAGCCTCGATCCGGAGGACCTGCGGCAGAGTGAAATTGAGGGCGGTATTCAATTCATAAATGGGACTGCGCTCATCCCCGTCAACCACTCGGTAATAATAGACGGTTTGCGGCTCCAGATCAGTTAACTCCACTTCAAACCGACCGCTATCACTTGAGGCTTGGGCCTTGTCCTCGAACCTCTCAGTTTTGCCAAATTCGACCCAGCTTTCCGATGCGCTCTCAATCTCCCAGTTCACCCTGGCTTTATCCGAACCGATGAATCGCACCGAAGGCCTAACCGAAAACTTCAGCGGAACAGGCAACCCTGCTGTCTTGCGAATTTCAGATTCGGTGAGGGCGGAATTTCGAACCGTGACTTTCCTCAGCTTCCCCTGCATCGGATAAAATTCATCCTTGTCAACGTAGGCGCCGATGACAAATCGCGCGTCTTCAGGATAGACAATCTTCCCGGGGGCATCCGCCTCAGCTGACAGTCTGCCGTCGACATAGAGCCGAATCTTTTGCCCATCATACACTCCCGTGATATCCGCCCACTGTCCGAGCTGAAACGACTGGTTCGAATGAACGGAAATCCTTCGTCCCCCGGTGGAAACCCAAAAGACAAACCGGTCTTCTTCATATCCCAAAGACCAGCCACGCTCGAAGCCGCCGTTATCCTGAAAGAAACCGACGATGCTGCCCCAGCGTCGAGTTCCCCCAATTAAAACGCGAGTGGAGACGGACAATGCTTTGTCAGGTAGCTGGCCAGCGGTGATCTCAGGAACTTCAATAAAACATTCCTCACTGAGAACAAGGGCCTCGTCCTCGAACTTCGGAACGACCTGACTACGCCCTTTCAGTTTCGATTTCTGATCGTGAATTTCGGTTCCCTGCCAATTCTCCTCCGCAAAATTCCACTCCTGAATCACCTCCGCCTGTGCCACTCCCAGGACTCCGGCTGAAGCCATCAAGGTGATCGCTATGCACACTCTGTAGAAACCCATTAGAAAAACCGAAGTTCAAAGATCGCCGATAGCAAACAGCATCAGCAACCAGGCCACAAGATAGAAATGGCCAGAGCAGCCCTGATCCAAGTGGCGGCTCGGCGCGGAGTTTAGAACGATTATCAGAACGCCAGAAAACGCTGGGACAGCCCTCCTGACACTCCCCCTCAAGCCCCGCTACTCGTCAGTTTCTTCACCGCCTTTGCCCGCAGCTCCAAGAGTCGAGTAAACCCTGTTGGCATCGCGCCACTTGATGTTCCCTTCCTTGCGGTTTTTGATCCAGACTTTTCCTTCCTGCCAGAGCGGTTCGACCATTCCGGTTTCCCAGGTGGTGATCAGCTTGCTGAGTTCCTGCACAGTTTCTGGGTTCGCTCTGGCAACGTCATTAAGTTCGCTGAGGTCGTCACCGATTTTATAGAGCATCGGCGCCAGACCCTCGGCACGAATTAGCTTCCACGGGCCCTTGCGCACGGCGGCCTGCTCCAGTTTCCGCCAGTAGAGAACTTCGTGGGGGCTGCCGGATTTTTCTGCAGTGAGGTAGGGCATGAGATCGACGCCATCCAGAGGATTCGGCGTCTCTGTTCCGCCAGCGATTTTGAAGCTGGTGGGAAAAATATCCATCGCTGAAGTCAGGCCGTCAAAACGCTGACCTCCTTCAATTTTTTCAGGCCAGTTGATGATGAACGGAACCCGGTGTCCGCCTTCGAACTCAACGCCCTTTTTACCATTGAGCGGGTAGTTGGAGGAGGCGCCGCAAGTGCCTCCGTTGTCACTGAGAAACCAGATCACGGTGTTGTCGCGTAGCTGGTTCTCTTCGAGCCAAGTGACGAGGCGGCCGACATTGTCATCCATGTTCTGAATCAGAGCATGGTATGCGTTGCCGTTGGCCCTGGCTTTGTCTTCGGGTGTGGCCTGCAGGGGACCGTGCGGAGCGGTGTAGGAGAGGAACATGAAAAACGGGGCCTTCTTGTCGGTCTCGACCATGTTGATAGCGGCATCGGTCATGCAGTCCGTGAGGAAGCCCTCGAACTTCACATGTTCCCCGTTGTGCTCAATGGAGTGATAGTTGCCGAACTTTTCGCTGTCTTTGTAGAAGAAGTTTCGGCTGCCTTCGCGCAGCCCCCAGAACTCGTCGAAGCCACGATTGGTCGGGTACATTTCATCGAGGTTCCCCAGGTGCCATTTCCCGATCATGTAGGTTTTGTAACCCAGCGACTGAAAGGCCTGCCCGATGTTGTACTCGGTGGTCACCATGCCCTCTTGACCACGCGGGCAATTGGCCTCGTGGCCAAACCGTTGCTGATAGCGACCAGTGACAAAGCCGGCACGGGACGGGCTGCAAACCGAAGCCGCGGCGTGGGCATCGGTGAAGATCACCCCGTTGCGGGCCAACTCGTCGAGGTGGGGCGTCTTGACCTCTTCGGACCCCTGAAATCCGAGGTCTTGGTAACCGAGGTCATCTGCCATGATCACAATCACGTTCGGCGTTGAATCTTCAGCCATGACGCCGGCAGCGATCAGGGCAATTGCAAATGGGAGAAATGTTTTCATATCGTGTGTTTAAGGTTGCCGGATTCCTGATGGAGTTGCCCGGCGTATTGGATCGGTCTCGTCCCTACGGCTTCCTCTTTTTGGATTTCTTTTTGGGGGCCAGATCGGGGTCGTAGTCAGGATTCTTCTCGTGAGGAATCGGTGCGTTGGTGACGCCGTGCCAGGCGACCAGTTCCTTAACGAGCGCATCGCGCAGCTCGGGGTTCTGGTTGGCTAGATTCTTATGTTCGCCGCGATCATTCTCGAGATCATACAGTTCGACGGCGTTGTTGCTCGCGACGGTGTCAGCCCCGCCGTCGAGCACCCACTCCTCCAGATAGAGGTGGAGCTTCCAGTTCCCTTTGCGAATCACGCTGACGGGGCGGGTTCGGAAAATATCATCTCTCCCGCGCGTGACAGGACTGTCGAGATAGCCTGGCATGTGCCAGAATATGGATTTCCGTTCGAGCGATCCGGACTGCGTCAGCAGTGGAAGGAGACTTTCTCCATCCAGCGTCTTGTCGGTTGTCGCGTCCGCGATGTCGACAAAGGTGGAAAAGAAATCGGCCTGCATCACCGGGACGGTGCAAACACTGCCAGGCTCAACCACCCCCGGCCAATAGGCGACCATGGGCTCGCGAATGCCGCCTTCGTAGTAGCTGCCCTTGTTACCGCGCAAGGGTTCCTGGGACTTGGTACTGCCGTTGTCACTGGTGAAAATGACGAGCGTTTTCTCTTCGAGTCCCAGGGCTTTGACCTTGTCCAAGACCCGGCCCACGCTGGCGTCGAGATCGTAGATGCAGGCTTTGTAGAGATCGTCGATCTTTTCCCGAGTGGAGTCGCGCGCTTGATAGGGTCCGTGCGGAGCGTGATGAGCGACGTAAACGAAGAAGGGCTTTTTCTGGTTGGCCTCCATGAAATCACAGGCCTGTTTCGACAAATCGAAGACACCCTTAGGATCGCTGGTGGGTCCCTTTTGATTACCCTTGGCTCCCTCGGGAAGTTCCCCGTTCCCGAAACTGTCGTAGGTCACGTCGAACCCCTGCTGACTCGGCAAGGCTCCTCCACCGCCCTTACCGTTTTTCTGGTAGAGGTGCCATTTACCGAAATGCCCAGTGGCATAGCCGGCAGTTTTCAGAACGTCGGCAATCGTATCGTCCTCTTTCGCGAGTCCATCGCGATTGGGAATCGGAATCAGGCGCATGTGATGTTTGGGGCCACGACTGGTACTGCTCACGGCAAAGACATGATGCCGTGCGGTGTAGTTTCCGGACAGAAGGCAGGCGCGAGCCGGTTGGCAGTTGGCGGCGTTGGTGTAGGCATCAGTGAACACCATCCCGTCTTTGGCCAGCTGATCCAACACCGGAGTTTGATACGCTCCGTCCGATTGGTAACCCACGTCTCGATACCCCAGGTCGTCCGCGTAGATAACAACGATATTAGGTTTTTCGCCGTCTACAGCCTGAATACAGGGTGTCGCCAATGCCAGGCAGAACAGGTAAATCAGTTGGTCGATCTTCATTTTCTTCAAAGGTGTGGCTATTTTGGGTATTGCTTCCTATCGATGGAAAAATGAGGATTTCGCAATCATTCCGTTATTGAGAATCTCAAACAGTACAGACCCTGCACGACACCGGCGGAAAAATCACCATCACGTTTCGTCATACTTCCACCCTTTGATTCTGGAGGTAGCCATCTCAGGGGCCTGCCCCGAATGGCGCGCCGCTATCAGGTGGGGCTCAAGCGTGGTTTACAGCCTACTTCCAGGATAGCTTTCCCTGTTCCTGCTCGATGTCCAACCAGACGGAGCAGTGTTCAAACTCACGAGTGTAGAGATAGCCCTCTTTGATGGCGGGGCCTTTGGGCGGGCCCAGTCGCTTTTTAAAAATCGGAAAGTCATGCATCCAGGTTCGATTGATTTGCTCTCCATGGCCCTTGGCTCTGACAACAAACCCGTCATGGGGATAGAAGTAGGTGTACTTCTCCGCGATCACCAGAAAGAGGGCCGTTAGGTAATTCAGGCGCTCTTCGACGGCTTCAAGGTTGCTAACGCTTCGGCGGGTTTCATCGAGCCCGATACCCGAACTGTCCTCATCGATTGCTTCTCCCAATCCTGCGGTGAAGGCCAATAGCTTCCCTCGGCGAGCGGCCTCCTGCGCGTGAGCAATTCCTTTGGCCACATAGTCCACCTTGGAAACGCCTCCGACTTCGTGCTCAAATCCTTCCAGGTAAGAGCCATCGAAATAGTGAAGGTAATCCAGTCCGCCAGTCTCAAAGCGCGCACGGATGAGATTCGCGAGAATAATATTCTGCGGCCGGATCTCCTCATTTATTTTGCTGAGCAAATGGTGATAGCCTTTTATCAGGTCTTCGGCTTTTTCCTCACCAACTTTTTTGCCCCTTTCGAAATATCCCTTTTCGAGAACCTTGATGTTGGCATCAATAAAGATTCCGTCTATCGATGGATCGCCGAGCATTTGAGTGGCATCTTTCATCCACCAGGCCTGAACGGCTGGCAGGCTGATGTCGAAGAATCTGCTTCTGCTGTTTTCATTTACCGTCGGGTAGGTTCCGTCTTCACTCTGCAGGTAGCCACCCTCAATGGTTTCCAGCGTCCCGGAACTGGCGCTTCCGGGCCAATCGATGACGATGTTTTTGTAATACAGAACCTTGATGTTGGGATTGTGTTTCTTCACCGCCCGTGCCGCTTTTAGAGTCCCTTTCTGAACGCTGCCTTCCGCGGTTCCCTGTGCTTTTTCAAAAGTGATGAAGGGGAAACTGGATAGAAATTCAATCTCTTCATCCGTGTAGGCAGTCTGCTTGTAGACGTGCATGTACCGGGGGATATAGTCCCACGAGAATTCGGGGAATTTGTTTTCTATGGTGCCCCCTTGAGTTTCAGTTGCTGGAGCCTGGCCGAGGCTGGTGCTCACCAGGAAGACAACAAGGAGAGCGTTTATGATATTCCTATTATTCACGATGTGTTTTCTTTAACTCGGGAATTTCATGAGTGCTACTGAAAGGGACGAACGCTGCGTAGAGAGCCTGTCTGAGTTCTACAAAGAATACTCTATTCCCTTTGCAATTCCCACTTCCGATCTGGATCAATTTCGTCCAACTTCGATCAGAATGAACGCTGCCAACGGCATTGAACCTATCCCCTCTATTCGACCTATTGGAAAACACGCTGATCAAAAACCTATCGCAGCCCTTGATTCACCTATCTGATTCTGTGAAGGCAGAACAACTTGAGGCCAAGTGGATGGAGTGGGCTCAACGAGTGAAGGTGTATCCCTACTTCATGCCCGAACCCGCCGTCAAAACGGCAGAAAAAGGAAGTAGGTTCAGAAGATCGATGTGACCTGCATCAAGGATGGGTTACGCCATCGGTGTCTTCGTTGCTTCCTGTAATGCCATTTCGATGGTATAGGGCCTTTTTGCGTAACTTGCAAAATGCAGGGAACGGACCAAATATCACCACCTCATGGGCTCCACTAATCGTCACTTTTTCAGTGCCTTTCTTCGCAATAAATCTCAAGTTGGAGCACTCACTCCCAGCGGGGATAAACTGGCTGATGCCATGGTGGACTGGATTGACTGGAATTCCGTAGAGAGCGTCGTGGAATTCGGCCCCGGCACGGGAGTCTTTACGGAGAAGATTCTAACAAAACTTCAACCTGACTCGAAATTCTTTGCTGTCGAACAGGACGAACATCTTGCCGACATTACGAGGGAGCGTTGCCCGAATGCAACGGTTCACACAGACTGTGTTTCCAATATTTCAGCCCTTTGCGAGAGAGAAGAAATCGAGAAGGTTGATGCTGTTATTTCCGGTCTCCCCTGGGCGGTATTTACGCATGATTTGCAAAAAGAGCTGCTCGAAGAAATGAAAAGCGTCCTCAAACCGGGCGGGAAATTCGTAACCTTCGCCTATTTGCAGGGCATGTTTCTGCCGGCAGCACAGCGCTTCCGCAAGTTACTGAAAGAGGAATTCCAGGAAGTTCACCAAAGCAAGGTCGTTTGGGGAAATGTGCCGCCTGCTTTTGTTTATAGAAGCATTCAAGAAGACACAGAGTAAGAAAAAGGCGATCTTGGAGGCTCCTGCCTTTGCTCCCCCCCCTGCCCGATCGGGACAATGCCTGTCCATGCCATTTTCCTCCCTCGCCTGTCAGCCCCTCTGATCGCAGCAGTCAACCCAACGCGCCGATCAACTCAGTAAGCTCAGCGTGACGACGTAGAACCTCCCAGTAGAGGGATCCCGGCCGCTGAATCCTGGAATTAGCGTAGCGCGCGTCCTCCATCAGTCGGGCATTTCATTGATTGCCCAGGACTACACCAGAGGGGGCCACCAAGGGATCTTGTCAAAATCCGGATCCTTGAGCCACCATGCAAAACGGGTATCCATCGTATTAGATGGTTGCAAAAATCAACATATGAGCCAAAATTTCAAATCCGACAAATGTCACAACTCGCTGATAATAAATGGCATAGAGAGTGGGATTATCAGCGTCACTTCGAGCTCGCGCTCTTCGTTTTGGCAGATCTCTCCGCTTCGCTTCGAGTCGAACCGGGTTCGAACCCTTTCCCTAATATTCGAACAGGCCAGCCCCGCTTCGCTGGGGCTGGCCTGTTCGAATGGCAGAGAGAGTGGGATTCGAACCCACGGTAGCTTGCGCTACACTCGATTTCGAATCGAGCGCCTTAAACCGGACTCAGCCATCTCTCCAATACACTCCGAGACTGGTTCAGTCCGGACTTAGTCCTGCGCACTCTACTCAAATTCGATTGGCTTTCAACAAGCGCTTTCGCGAAGCTCTCAGTCCTCCACCACCGCGTCGCGGCCGTAAAACTTAACCTTGCGCTTGATTTTGGGACGCTCATTCGTTTCGCGCCACGCGTTGGTGTCCCGCAGGCTGTAGACGCAGCCGCAGTATTCCTGCTGATAGAATTCTTCCACCTTCGACGTCTCGATCATACGCTGGGCGCCGCCCTGCTTTCGCCAGTTAAAGGTCCAGTAGCTCATCCCGTCATGACGCGCCGCGGCGCGATCACCGCAGCCGTTGATCTGATCCATATTTTTCCAGCGAGAAATCCCCAGAGTACTGGAGATCAAATCATAACCGTGCTCAGCCGCATAATCCGCCGTCACCTCAAACCGCATATCGAAACAGGCCGTGCAACGGATGCCGCGCTCAGGCTCCTCTTCCATGCCTTTGGTCCGATCAAACCAGTCTCGCGCGTTGTAGTCCCAATCGACGAATTTCATCCCCAGTTTTTCCGCGTAGCGAATATTTTCATCCTTTCGAATCTCATACTCGTCTCGAGGATGGATGTTGGGATTGTAGAAAAAGATAGTCGTTTCAATCTCGGACGCAGCCAGAGCATCCATCACTTCAGCCGCGCAAGGCGCACAGCAGGAGTGCATCAGCACCTTCTTGGCCCCATTCGGAGTCTCCAGCACCGGACGCTCGTAATTCTCCACGGAGAATCGCGTCATGTCATTGTTGCTCCTGTCGTTTGCACTCATTGATCGTCTTCCCATACTGCAGAATTCAGGGGTTCAATCCCGTGGATACAGTAGGAAAGCTTCGCGACGTTTCAAGAACCGATCCAGCTCCGGCCGCCAACCTGCCCGGATATGATCTCTGGAATCCCCCGCCAGCACGCTTTCGAGGGTTTTCTCGTGCCTGAGCAAGATATTTCCTTTTTCTCGCAAATTGAAGGTATCAGGGTGCATTTCCTGCAAGGCCTTCATCAGCACCAGGCCTAGATCGAGCGGCCTCATTTGCCCCCGATCCGTGATAACCAATCGAACTCCGCCACAATCCTCACCGTCGTAGACGCTCGTATTTGGAGTAAAACGTGTCGGCATGAAAACGATTCCCGGTAGGTTCTCATCTTTTAATCGCTGCGCCAATCGACCTTCGTGTATCCACGGTGCCCCGATGTGCTCAAACGGCGTCAGGGTGCCGCGCCCCACCGACACATTGGTGAATTCAATTAATCCAACACCGGGATACAACATAGCCTCGGTCACACTCCGAATATTCGGCGACGGATTGATCCACGGCAATCCGGTCTCGTCGAAACGCATTCTCGCACTCCATCCCTTCACCTGTACTACTTGGAGCTTCACATCGACATCTCTCTCTGACTGAAACATACGGGCCAGCTCACCCACCGTCATACCGTGTTGAACCGGTAGATCGTGAAATGCCACAAAATCATTCCCGGTGCCTGACCGAATCGGGCCATCCACTATCACTCCACCAATCGGGTTGATGCGGTCGAGCACGATAAACTGTAATCCCGCTTTTCCAGCAGCCTCCATCGCGAGCCCCATGGTTGATATGTAAGTGTAAAATCGACATCCAATATCCTGAATATCGAACACCAGAGCATCCAGACCGATCAACTGATCCGAAGTGGGCTGACGGCTCTCAGATTTGTAGAGGCTGTAGATGGGCAGCCCAGTCGCGGCGTCCCGACCATCATCCACAGATGACTGATCCAGCACGCCCCGGATCCCATGTTCAGGTGAGAACAAAGCCTTCAATTCAACCCCAGGGGCAGAAGCCAGCAAGTCGATCGTGGAGCGCCGCTGTCGACTGATACCCGTCTGATTGGTCACCAGACCGATCTTCAGACCAACCAATGCCTTGAAGCGATCTGCCTCCAGCACATCAATGCCATTGAGAACCAGTCCATCTCCTCCCGCGGCTACGAGCGACGAGATTTCATCACTCTCGGCAGCTGCGAGTGGAACGCGATCAGTGTACCCGACTGCCTCTGCAGCCAGAGTTCCCACTTCGATTCGTAGTGACTTGATACTAGTGCCTTCCGCTGGGTGATTCCGATTGGTCAACAATATGACAAAGGTCTCCGAACCCGGATCGACCCAGATCGAAGCTCCGGTCCATCCAGTATGCCCGAAACCGGACCGGGGAAATCTCTCCCCCCTTTGATAAGCATACGGTGAGCTAATATCCCAACCGAGACCTCGCTCAATCTCAAATTCCGCAGGCAATTGATTCCGTGTTGCTTCGGCGATTGTCCCTCGGCTCAACAATTGTCGCTTCCCCGCACTCCCCCCGGCCATCAGCATCCTGACCATGGCGGCCACATCATGTGCCGTTGAAAAAAGCCCCGCATGACCTGCCACTCCTTGCATACGACGAGCCGTGGGATCATGCACGTCGCCTCGAATCAATCCATACCCAGTGATTTTCGTTGTCGGGGCAATGCGCAACTGCACTGGCACCAAAGGAAGAAAGCCGGTGTCATTCATCTTGAGCGGCCCGTAGAAATGCTCGTCGACATAGCTGTCAAGCGACTGCCCGGAAACGCGACGGACAATCTCTCCCAGCAGCACGAAGTTCACATCGCTGTATCGGAACCGGATTCCGGGACGCTCGATCAGACCAATACGCGCAGCCCTGCTCACGCCTTCTTCATGCCCCCAGAAATCCTGCTCACTCAGATAAATACCCGGAGGCAACCCGCTCTGATGCGTTAACAAGTGCCGCACTGTAATGGTTTCACGATCAGCTGCTTTGACTTCCTCGTCTTTTGGATCCGGCCGGACACCTCCCTCCAGAAACTCAGGAATATAGAGAGAAACTGGCGCATCGATGTCCAGTTTCCCCTGCTCATACAATTGCAATACGGCAGGTGTCGTCGCCAGCACCTTGGTCAAACTTGCAACATCAAACACCGTATCGACCGTCATCGACTCCTGCCCTGGCCACACCATGCGGTTTCCGTAGGCCTTCTGATACACTCCCCCCCTGGACTCGATCCAAAGCACGGCCCCGGGAATCCGACCTTCCTCGATCGCAGCCCCAATGGCGACATCGATCGCCTTGAGGCTGTCCTCACGAAATTCAGCACCGAATGCCATACAAAGAGACAGTCCCATCCAAAGAAAGGTGACCGGAAACCAAAGCCGCAGTGATCGTTTCAACAAAAGGAAAGAGGGTGGAGGATTCAACAGGGTTAGATACGCTACCCAACCCTGTTGAGTCTTGCCTAATCCCCGCTTTGAATCAATCACGCTATTGAGCGGGGGTTCCGGTTGACCGGCCCACCTCCGGCCGATACATTCGCGGCGATGTTACTCGTCATCGATAACTACGATTCGTTCACCTATAATCTCGTTCAGTACTTTGGAGAACTGGGCGCAGAAATGGAGGTGCATCGAAATGATCAGATCACGATCGACGAAATTCGCGAGAAAGCGCCTGATCGCATCTGCGTCTCGCCCGGCCCTTGTACCCCCAGCGAAGCAGGAATCAGCTGCGAAGTGATTGAGGAATTTGGACAAAGCACTCCACTCTTTGGGGTGTGTCTCGGCCATCAGAGCATTGGTCAAGTCTTCGGTGGGGATGTCGTTCGCGCTGACCGGCTGATGCACGGCAAGACATCGCCTGTTCTTCACAATGGGGAATGCCTGTTTTCCGGGATCAGCTCCCCGTTCGAAGCGACCCGATATCATTCACTCATCGTGAAGCGAGAGACCCTCCCCGACTGTCTCGATATCACGGCAGAAACTGCGGAAGGCGAGATCATGGGTCTGCGCCACAAAGACTACCCCATCTATGGAGTGCAGTTTCACCCCGAATCCATCCTCACCGCCGAAGGTAAGAAGATTTTGAAGAATTTCCTGGAGCTGTGACGGTTCATTTAGCGGCCGCACTATGCCGCCCTGCTCCCCAATGAGGCGGTGCTCAAGCGCGCCTGCCCCCCTACCTCCGCCCCCTGACCATGAATTTCCTTTTCCGGCTCATCACGCTCCTGGCTGCCATCGTGGTGACCACCGGAACGGTTCGGTCTGAAGAGATCACAAAGACTTCCTTGTGGAAGCTGTCAGATGACAACTCCACAGTCTATCTGGCAGGGTCTGTGCACCTGCTTCGCGAAGTAGACCTGCCCTTTCCCCGGGCCTTCGACACGGCCTACCACGATTCTTCCGAACTTATCTTTGAGATCGACATGGAGAGGTTGTCGGATCCATCTGCCGCGATGAAAATCCGCCGCCTTGGGACCCTGCCCCAAGGCGAATCGTTGGACAACCTACTCGGCGAAGAAACAATGATCGGTCTTCAACACTATCTCAAAGAGAGAGGCCTCCCCGAAGCACTCTTCGATAGATTCACCCCAGGCATGGTCTTCCTCACCATCGGCTCATTGGAAGCGACACGCCAAGGGGCCCGGCCTGATCTCGGCATGGAGACGCAGTTCTACCAGCGCGCGACCAAAGACGGCAAACCCAGTCGCGGATTGGAAACGGCCGAATTTCAAATGTCCTGTTTCGACGAGCTTAACATTGAAATACTTGAGGAACTGATCCACGAGATTGTTGAGGAAATCGAAAAGGACGACGAAACCTTAGATTCCATCATTGAGGCATGGAAAACGGGTAACCTTGAAGACCTTGACGAACTGGTGGTCGAGAAAATGGCCGAATCTCCGGAACTTAAGAAAGTGCTCCTCACCGACCGGAACAAAAACTGGATCCCTGAAATTGAGAAGACCCTGACAAAAGATCATAATGCGATGTTCATTGTCGGAGCTGCTCATCTTGTCGGCGATGACAGCGTCATCGATCTACTTGAGAAGAAGGGGTTTCACCCCGTCCAAGTCGGCAAGCGCAATTAGGCCCCCTATACTTCAATATGGAAAGCTCGAGCTCACTCACCGTATACATCAAGCCAGGCTGCCCTTGGTGTGTCGACGCCATTGCCCACCTCAAACGTGAAGGCTTCCGGTTTGAAGAAGTCGATGTGATTTCCAATCCCGAAGAATTCAAAATCATGCGCGAACTGTCGGGTCAAAGCTGTGCCCCTACGCTGACCTATGGAGAGCTGCTATTAGCCGACTTCGACGTCGACGAAATGCAGGAGTTTTTCAACGAACACGGGATCACTCCCTGAACGAGCGCTCTAGCGCATCCCGATCGCGCGACCACTCGCTTCGTAATCCTTGAGAAACTCTTCGATCGCTGCATCGCGCGGAATGCCCAGATGCAGAGCTTTGAAATAATGCGTCTCCGTTGCTTTAGGATTCGGCTGATCCTTAGTCGCATGAAGTACAGCGAGATTAAAATGAGCATCTCCATACTCCGGGTCGATTGAGACGGCATTGGTGAATGCCCGCTCGGCTCGTGAAGCCCAGCCCTTCTGAGTGGAAATCACCCCCACACAGTTGTGGGCTTTCGCATTTTGAGGATCGTGGGAAAGACCCAGTTCAAGGCTCTCAATCGCATCGTCCAGTTTGCCCTGGAGATAGTAGGCTCGACCCAACAGATAGTGAGCCAAGCCGGAAGTGTCGTCCACCGCCAGAGCCTTCTCGAGGTAGTACTCCGCCTCAGAGTAGTTCTTCATTGAGATCTTAAGCACTCCCAGATTACACAGGCACGGCACACTCTTGGGTCGATAATGAAGATACTCAAGGAACCCTGATTCCGCCTCGGTCAATCGCCCCTCACTGAAATCGAGGCGCGCCGACTTCTCGATCTGCGAAAGCTCGATCGTGATTTTCTGATTTTTCACAACATTGGCGCCAGTCGATCCGCCACCCGCCGCGATAAAAGTAGCGGACATCGATGAGGGATCACTATTTGCACCACCCGCTGATTCGCCATCCAATCCCACTGATGCCGCCTCGACAATCTCTTGAAACTGGGGCGCCTTAAAAAGACTTTTTTCCTCCTCAGAAAGCTGAGACCCCCGGGCCATATCATCGATAAGTCCGAGCAGAGTATCCGATCGAGCCCCTACCTTGTCGAGTTGACGGATGAGGAGATCTTTGGCCTGCTTCATCTGAGCCTGACGCCGTAACTGCTTCAGAACAATAGAACGCAGTAATTCATTTTCCTGACGCTCTACCGGGCTGGCGTGGGCCAGTGAATTCTGCTCCTGAGCCGTCAAACCATCCGAGAGCATCTCAAGCTTCTTCTGCAAATCATCGATACTCTGCTGGTGGCGCTGGTTCTCAGCCAGAAGGCGATCCCGCTCAAATTTAATCTTGGATATCTCTGACTTAAGCATGGCGATGTCACCATCCTTCTCCTTATTCAACTCAGAGAGACTCGACGCAAGCTGCTCCGCCCGATCCAGCTGTTCCGTAAGCTGACGGTTTCGATCCATCAATTCTTTCAAAGCAGTTCCGGTGTTGCCCCCCCCTCGCACCACTTCCGCCAAGTTGTCGCGCTCTCGCTCCAAGTCAGCCATTCGCTCGCGCAACTTGCTGACTTCCTTCTGGGAATGTCCCAACTCAGCCACTAGTTCAGAATTGCGATCCGTCGAGGATTTCAACTGCTCTGTCGCATCACGTAGCAGATCTTTGAGCTGATTGATTTTCTGCTGGGCCTCCACGCCTCCGGGCCCCTCCTCCATCTCCTGAATCTGCCGCATTAACTCACTGCGACTGTTCTCAGCACGCGCCAACTCGGCGTTAACGTCCTTGAGTAAATTTTCTCTATCGCGCAGCTGGCCCCTCAATTTCAGGTTCTCATCATTGAGCCACCCTATCAGTGAATCCTTGCGATCGAGATCTTCATGAAGGGAGTTAGCAACCGAACCGACAGAGGGCACTCCGTTGCGAGCCTCAACTCTAGGCATACCTTCGGAGCTGCCAACCCGGGGCAGTTGCTGACTGGAGCCACCATTCCAACTTGGTAGCGAAAATTCTCCGTCACCGGACTCGACTTCGAAACTTCTGGATCGAGCCCCTCCTCCAGGAATAGGGGGAGGACCAATCGAAACAGACGGATTCCCCGTATTCGGAGACGATGCCGGAAATTGTCCTGCTGGCGGTAAAACCTGAGGTCTCGGCAAGCCAGGAGCTCGCATCTTCACCTTCAAATCATCACGCTTTTCCGCAATCAGATGTCGGCGTTCTCTGACAATCTCAGGCTGATATTCGGGAAACGCCTGAGCCAGATGATCGTATAAAGGCTTCGCTTCGGTGAGCTTGTTTAGCGCCTCAAGATACTTGCCTCGCTCTTCCAATTCCTGCGAAGCCTGAACCAACAGAAACCCCCGGTACCATATGTCGGACGGATCAAGATAACCCTCCTGAGCGCTGACAGTTTGCCCCGCGACAACAAGCATCCATACCGCCAAGGCCAAAGCCGTCGCAGTCGGTCTCTTTAAAAGGCCGCACAGGAATCTCATGTAACTGTCTAGAATTGCGTAGGATAGAGTATCTTACCCCGGTTGGACCATGCAATGAATTTGAGCTGTAGCCAAGCGGAAAAATTGCATTCTTCCCGCCCTAATTTCGCCTTTTCAAAGCCATTTCGGCCCATCCGTTTCCACTCACGGCTTCCCTCAGAACGGCGTTTTTATCAGAAAAACCCCTCCGATGCACCCATTTTTGGGCTCAAATTTCTATAGCGAGAAGGGGTGAATCTAACCAGACTCAGCAGCGGCGCCGATAAAGCAGCCGAAACCCGCCCCAAATCACCGGGGGAAGTCCCGCGCTCAGGGCAAGAGCCAGAGCCGGGCTTTCCTGTCCCGTATGCCCGATCCAGGCGAATACAAAACCCATCGGCACGCTTCCGGCGCACAGAGCCGCGAAAAATCTCGAAAATGGCATTTTTGAGATGCCGGCCAGGCAAGCCACCACTTCGGGCAGAACTGGCATCCATCGAGATAGAGCCACGAGCCATCCACCCATCTCCCCCTGAAACAAACGATCACCTTCGTCGAGGCCCTCCTCTCCTGTGAGCAGAATCGCCGCACGACGACCCAATTTTCGAGCCAACCCATACGCCAGCATACCTGCCCCAACAGAACCGGCGGCGGCGATAACCCCGCCCAGAAACCACCCATAAACCAGCCCCAGAGCCGACATCACCACGGTCCCTAGGATGGGAAGGAATAGATCAACCAGAAGCAGCCCAATTCCCGCTGCCCACGCCCAACTCCCGGACGAACGCAGCCACTCCACCGTATTCTCAAATGACATGGACCGGGCAATATCATCGCCCCAAATGAGAAACGGAACGATCACAAGGAGCGCCAAAATAATAAAAATGAGCAAGAGGCGTTTCATATCCCGTTGGTTCGTGTTTACTACATTTCGTCCCGCAGTGCGCGCGCTTTTTCATGAAACCCCATCCTGAACCCGTCGATCCCACCCAACTTCACCAACTCGCCCACGACGTGATCCAAGCGGCCAAGTTTCCCATGCTGGCCACCGTCGGCGAATTAGGCCAACCACGAGTTCGCCCCGTCTCACCTCTTCGCGTGGAATCTGATTTCACAGTTTACGTCGCGAATCTTGCTTCGTATCACAAAACCGCTGAAATCGCAGCCAATCCGAAGGTCGAACTTGCCTATCTCGCGCCTGATCACGATCAGATCCGAATCACAGGCGTTGCCGAGACAGTGACCGACCGGGAGCTTCTCGAAGAAATCTGGGCATCAAGTCCCCTGCTAAAGCAATATCTCGGCAGCCCCGACAATCCGGAGTTCATCCTTTACCGTATCGTGCCAGAGCAAGTGAGGTTCATGCGGGAATGGGCGTTGGACTATCATGAAGTCCCCTCCACTATAATTTGAATCCGGTCAGGTGACTGACCCACCTCTGTTTATGCCATCCTCACCAGCTCCCCAAAAAGTCGGCCTTCTCACCGCTACAGCGATCGTTATCGCCAGCATGGTCGGCACGGGAGTCTTCGGCAGTCTTGGCTACCAACTCCTCGGTATTCCCTCTGGCTTTCCTATCATTCTCTTATGGCTCATCGGTGGAGTCATTTCGTTTTGCGGGGCCGTTTGCTACGCAGAGATGGCTGCGATGTTTCCGAAGTCGGGCGGTGAGTATCATCTCCTCAGCAAAGCATGGAATCCATTCATCGGATTCCTGGCTGGCTGGCTTTCTGTCACCGTTGGGTTCGCAGCTCCTATTGCTGCAAACGCGACCCTGACAGGCGTTTATCTTGGCAATATTTTTGAACTTAACGAACCCATCAATCTCATCGCAGGTTGGAGTGTTCCCACTTACGTGTTTGCCTTTTCGATTCCAGTGGTGCTGCTGGTAACCGTGGTTCATCTCGGTCAAATTGCAGTCATCGGAAAATTTCAGGAGCTTTTCACTTACGGCAAAGTCGGTCTTATTATCGTCCTGGGACTACTAGGGTTCGCACTGGGAACCAAGCAGGATGTATCGTTCCTCCCTCGAGATGGTGACTTCGAGCTGATCACGTCCGGCGCTTTCGCCATTTCCCTCGTCTACGTACTTTACGCCTACACCGGGTGGAACGCAGCTACCTACATGATGGATGAGGTGAAGCAGCCGGAACGCAACGTGCCTCTTGCGCTGCTCATCGGGACCCTGTGCGTCACCGCACTCTATATTTTCGTGAACGCTTCATTTTTGTACTCCACGCCTATCGATGCCATGAAAGGAGAGGCCGAGGTCGGCTTAATTGCCGCCGAGACTTTTCTCGGCCCGAAAGGGGGCTCATTGATGGGCATCCTTATCAGCTTCGGGCTCATCTCATCGATCAGCTCCATGGTCTGGGCTGGGCCGAGGGTTTCATCGGCTATCGGACGGGACCATTCCAAATTCAGCATCCTCAGTCGGGTCAATCGCAATGGCGTTCCGGCTATCGCCATTCTCATTCAGAGCTCCCTTGTCATCATTCTTCTCCTCTCGGCATCCTTCGAGCAACTCATCAACTATGTGCAAGCCCTTCTCACCATTTCCTCATTGATGGTCGTGGCAGGAGTTTTCTATCTCCGCATCAAAAAACCAAATATCCCTCGCCCCTACCTCGCATGGGGCTACCCGATTTCGCCAGCCATATTCGCGCTCGTAAGCGGCTATGTGCTCTATTTCCAAATCAAAGAGAAGACCGCTGAATTCCTCTTCGGCCTGCTCACTTTGCTTGTAGGAGCAGTGATCTATTTCGTCATCTCTCGAAGCGAACGCTCCAACCATAAATCTGACGGAACTCCCTCATCATAGGTCAAAACGGGCAATTCTCCGTCAAATCAGCTAAATACCTCCATCTTCAGGAACAAATCGCTTGCAGGAATTGGTTAAGTTTTCTTAAATAAACTTCATTTCACCAGTTCCCCCTACCCATTTGGCTGAACCAGATCCATTCGGCGACGAGCCCGGCTCAAGAAGTCGTGATTCAGCGAATCGCGTTTCTAATGTATTTGCCATGCCCGGACCGCTAGGTTCCGGGGGCGGATCACCCCACCATCTCGCCCCTCAGATTTCGTCGACCCCGCTCTCGAGAGAGAACCAAAGTTCCGATCTCAACTGGGAATCCATCGTCGATCAACTTCCGTTTGGACTGATCGTGCTGGGCCCCAGCCAGGAACTGCAGCACGAGAATGAGGTTTGCCGATCCATGATGGGGAGCGGCGTTCGTGAAACTGGAGGCATCGAAGCCTGGCTTGCCGGCCTTTGCCCTGACCCCGAGCACCGGGAAAAAGTGATCACTTCGTGGAGGGAACATATCTGGCGCAACCAACTCACCCGCACTTTCACCCTAAAGGGAGCTGATCAAAAAATCCGGGAAATCGAGTTCCGCTCCTCCCTTGCAGCCAATGGCGTTTTTACTCTGGTTCTTCAGGACATCACTGACATCCGACGTGCGGAGGAAACGCAACGCCACAACAAGCTGAAGTTTCGCGCTATGTTTGCCCACGCAGGCAACGGCGCAGTCCTCGTGGATCGAACTGGACGAGTGATCGATGCCAACTCCACTTTCCTCGATCTCGTCAGCCTTTCTCTGAGGGAAATTCGGCTTTCCACGCTCTCGAGCCTACTGCACCCGGAAGACGCCAAAGAGCTCGCGGCTGAAGAAGAGGCATGGCGGAACAGCGACGACACAGCCGGCTCCAACTCGATCACCCGCGAAGTCTGGTTGCGATCCCGCTCCAAAGAAAAGCGAGCCCGGCTGACCTATTGCCCAATCGGCGATTCCAGGAGCCACCCCTCGATGGGCATCTACCTCTTTGAGCCAGTCGATACCGGTGAAAGCCGTGACCAGTTGCTCTCCAAGTTTCGCAAAGTTGCCGGGAAAGCCCAGGCACTTCTCAACGCTGTCCCCGATCTGATCTTGTTGATCAATGAGGATCTCTCGATCGCAGATTTCGCTCCGCCACCACAGCCGTGGGCCGAACTCAAACCCGACGAAGCCTGGCGGGGCCGGAACGCGGCAGACGTCTGGCCAGTCCTGGGCGAGCTGCTCCTGAGTGCCCGTGATCAGGTGACTCGCGACGGGAAAACTGTCCACGCAGACCTGCAGGGACGAGGGGCTGTTCCTTTCGATTTCACCGTCACCTTCTCCTCCTGCGGTGACGGCCAAATGCTTGCGGTCATTCGCAATCACACCGGGATGCGTCAATCTGCAGAACAAGCTAACTGGATGGCCCCCGTTCTAGAAAATGCTTCTCAGGGCATACTGGTAGCAGACGCTGAGGGAAAGATTATAGAAGTCAACCCGGCCCTTGCCACGCTGATCGGTGAAACACCTGCTGACCTGATCGGAAGATCACTCACCCACCTCTATCAGGGAGATAGCGACGAGATCACAAATCAGATCTCTAAGCTCCTCGCTTCGCGTGCCTCGTGGACCTGCCATGCCCCTCTGCTAATCCAGTCAGGACGTGATTACCAGGTTACCACTGAATTCATTCCGGTGTCGGAGGGAGGAGATGGCCCCGCCATGATCGGTCTGTTCAATCATGAGCCTCAGCCATCCGAAAGTCCGGCAAGCCTCGCTAAAGAACGAATTCAGCATAGCTTCAGGAATCAACTTCAGCTAATCACCAGCCTCTTCAGCCTCGAACCCCAGGGCGCCGCCGCGCGGGATGCATTTCTCAAATGGCAGATTCGCCTGCGAGCTATCGCGCAGACCTTACCGGGTTCTGCAGAAGGATTTCAAGCCGTGCCCATGATGCGTGCGATAGCCGACGAAGTCTGCACGCTGACCGGACACGGACCTGGAAGGATAGAAGTCAAAATCGATGGATCAGACACGCTGCGAGTCGATGCCTCCAACGCCACTTCCTTCGCGCTGATGTGCGGGGAGATTATGCGACTGATACTGGGGCAGCGCCAATTAGGCCGAGGCCCCGAGCTGTTTCTCGCCCTGCGCCAAGACGATCAGGGGCATCTGCGACTGCAGGTTCGTCCGGGAGAGAACCGGAAGTTCATTTTCACCGACGAAGACAGCGAAATCGAAATTCTGGAGATCCTAACCGATCAAATGAAGGGGCAGCTTGAGCCCCTAACCCCTGGATCGACACTCGAATGGGAACTCATCATTCCGGCCGATCCCGGCTAAGTCTCTCCATCAGAGTAGGATAGACTAAAAGAGCCAGTTGATGGGCTTTTATTCTGTAAATTATAGGAATTAGACGCTAGCGTTTCGGCTCCCTCTCTTGCTGGATCACACCTCATGGACGAACTGCCTGCCAACCGACTGCGAGTTCTGATTGTTGAAGACAATCGGATCACCGCACGCGATCTGGAGGAGACCCTGAAACGGCGCGGATTTGTCGTTGCTGGAGTCGCTCATTCAGCTGCGGCAGTCCCCGATCTGGTGGCGTCAGCGAATCCGGAAATTGCGCTACTCAACATAGATCTCGACAATGCCTCATCCGGCATCGGATTGGCCAAGCTACTGAGAGAGAAACACGATATCCCCGTCATCTTCATCACCGGCTACTCCGAGGAAGCCCTCTATGATCAAGCTAGTGAAGCGCGCCCAGCCGGGTTCATTCGGAAACCTTTCAGCGACGGGGAGTTGGCGGCCTGCCTCGAAGCCGTCGTCGAGCGTAGTGTCGCCCATGAAAGGCTTTCTGATCGACTACTCGGGCTTGACGCAGTTGCTGCCAATGCACCTCAGGGCGTCTTCGCCTCTGATCTCGACGACCGAGTCGTCTATCTCAACCCGGCGGCTGAAATCCTGACCGGCTGGAGCTCAGATGAAGCGCTGGGCTCTCCGCTTTCCTCAATCCTATTGCTCGAGGCCGTAATCTCCGCTGACGGCTCTCCGTCGGAGAACCACTACTTAACCGATCATGCCGGAGAGAAAAGGGAAGTGATCGAACGTTCAGAGCCGATCAAAGCAACCGACGGCGAAGCCATTGGCATCATCACTGTCATCGAAGATGCACCGCATCATGAGAGCGCGCCGGAGACAGAAGCAGGCAACCAACCGGAGCCCCCAAATGGAACCAAATCTCCACCGGCCAGAGCCGCCACTGTGCGAAAAATCGCGAAGCTCTCCCAGGATCCTGCATTTCGCCAACTGATCAAGAAGAGGGGAAATCCAGATGCTTCTCCCCCCCCTCCGGCACACACCCAAGCCATTGAACCAGTTTCCTCCACCGTCGACTCAGCACTTCTGGATGACATGGGCGACCCCCTGATCAAGGTCGATGAAGACAGTAGAATCAGCTACGCCAATGCTGAAGCCACCTCCGTATTCGGAGATGGTAATTCTCTCAGAGGTCTCCCGTTCTGGGATCAGTTCTCCGAGGAAGAGCGCGAACGCTACGAAGACGCATTCAATCGTCCGCTTGCGGACGGATGCCGCCATCGTTTCGACTTTCACGACTCGAGCCGGGGGCGATGGTTTGAAATTCGCAACTACCAAACGAGTGGAGGTATCCTCGCGCTATTTACCGACATCACTGCCAATAAGCTGGAGGCCGCCGAGTCGGTCCGCCAACAGCGACTGGAAGGACTAGGCCTCCTCGCCCGGGGATTTGCGCATGATTTCAACAATCACCTGACAGCGATCACCGGAAACATCAGTCTGGCCCGTGAGCGGTATCAGGCGGACGCCGAACTCCAGCAAATGCTCGCCGAAGCTCAATCTGCAGCCTCTGGCGCAACCGGACTGGTGCAGCAACTTATGACCTTCGCGCGTGGAGGTCGCCCGATCCGGAAGCGAACCCGGGTTTCAGATCTAGTCCGACGAATCCTGACCGAGCATCGAATTCAGCATCCAGATATCCGATATCAGTTCCAGGGGACCGAGTCCGATCTCGTCGCCAATGTCGACCCGGCTCAGGTGAGCCGACTGGTCGAGAATCTCGTTTCCAACTCTGCCCTCGCGATGCCAGACGGTGGAGTTCTTGTGGTCCGCTGCGACCGAATCAAGCCGGAAAAAGCGCTTCAAATTAGAGGCACTCACACCCCGGCTGATGAGGACCACCTACTCATTGAAGTCATCGATACCGGCGAGGGTATGAGCGAGATCTCTCTTGGTCGAGCCTTTGAGCCATACTTCACCTCCAGAAAAGATGACAATGCCACCGGCATAGGACTGACCGTCTGCGAGTCCATCGCAAAAGCCCACGGCGGATTCATCCAATTACAATCTAAAGAAGGTAAGGGAACTATCGCTACATTCTGTGCGCCCGTTGGCCAGCGCCCCGATATCGCCGCAAGTGAAACACCGCTGGCACAGAGCTACCCCAACTTTGACATTCCCAACCTGACCTCGAAGGCCCTCAACACCGGCGAGAGCGAACCGCTCCTGGTTGGAACCCGGATTCTAATTCTCGAAGACGATGCACCGATCAGACGTCTCATGGCCGCGACTTTGCGAAGAGCCGGTCACGAAGTTGTCGAGACGAAAGACGGAAGAGAAACCATAGCGGTCTATCGCGACTCGATGGAAAAGGGAGTCAAATTTCACCTCCTAATCTGCGACCTGACGATCGAGAACGGAGTGGGCGGAGTCGAAACCATGCGCCAACTCGTGGAACTGGATCCGGAAGTATTGGCTATCGTCTCCAGCGGCTACTCAGATGCTCCGGCCATGTCGAGCCCAGCCAGTTTCGGTTTCAAAGGAGTCCTGCCAAAGCCATACGCCCCCAGCGAACTACGGGCTGCTGTGCACCGCATGCTGGTGGCTCACCACATCATCACCTGACTCGAATAATCACTTCTCTTCGACAGGAGACGACGACTCCTGAGATTCCGAGTCTTCAGACGGGGTCTCTTCAGACTTCACCTCTACCGAAGGCTCCTCAGGAGATTCCGAGTCATCAGACGAAGTCTCTTCAGACTTCACCTCTACCAAAGGCTCCTCAGGAGATCCCGAGTCTTCAGACGGGGTCTCTTCAGACTTCCCCCCTACCGAAGGCTCCTCCTGAGATTTCGAGTCTTCAGGCGGAGTCTCTTCAGATTTCACCTCTACCGAAGGCTCCTCAGGAGATTCCGAGTCATCAGACGAAGTCTCTTCAGACTTCACCTCTACCAAAGGCTCCTCAGGAGATCCCGAGTCTTCAGACGGGGTCTCTTCAGACTTCCCCCCTACCGAAGGCTCCTCCTGAGATTCCGAGTCTTCAGGCGGGGTCTCTTCAGACTTCACCCCTACCGAAGGCTTCTCCTCAGGAGATTTTGAAATCTCACCAGCATCTCCATCTGAATTCAAAATAGACGGATCGGCGGCTTCAGACTTCGCGTCCCCTTCCTCTTTCTTCGCTTCAACTGACTTCTTTTTTGCCGCCTTCTTTTTTGCTGACTTCTTCTTTGATCGAGCAGGATCACCGCCTGAACCCGGAACCTTTCCGATGACAAGACGGGTATCTGGAAACTCAATAACATACCCTTCGGCAGCCAACCACCGTAAGTCACTCAAGACAACCTTAGCTCCGTCCGTGAGCTCCACCTCCGCATCAGGGGAGGATTTCTCAGGCTTGGTAAAATCAGAGGCCAAAGCATCTAACAGATCGATCACTTTGCACCGGGGGTTAGCACTCAGATGGTCCAGAATTGCCTGGATCTGGTCTGTCAGGGACACCGCCCCACTAACCGCCTTAGGGCGAACCATTGAAACATGCAGGGCTTTCTTGCCTTGCTTAAAGAACTTCAACCCCTTCTTCTCGAAAGCGCGGCATAGAGCTTGTATCATCGGAAGCGGAAATCCGCGCCGCAGCTTTTCGCTTTCCTGTTTGAGAATGACTAACAATCCTCGGGAAAGTGATTTGGCAGGAATATCCCCAGGCACCACCGCCTCCCTGGTTTTCAGGATCACATCATCGGCAAAGTTCTTTTTGAAGTGAGCCGCCAACTCCGCATCTGATTTCAAAATCAAATCATCACTCACAGGATTCGGTGCTTCAGGTTGAGGAGTCTCCTCAATTCCGCCTACTTCTTCAGCATCCTCCTCTGAGGCATCGTCCTTCGGCTCGGCATTGCCGTCAGCAGAAACATCTTCCTGTTTTGAATCCCCTGATTCCACGACTTCATCAACAATTTCCGTAGCAGCCGCTGACGAATCAACCGTCACTTCTTCCGCAACCACTTCTTCAACCGTATCTCCACTCGTTTCTTCGGAAGGAACCTCAACTACCGTCTCTTCCTCCGTATTTGATTCGGGTTCCTCTGCTGATTTGAGACGGTATTGCTTAACCTGGCTGACTTGCGCCTTCCATTTTTCGATCACCTCTTCGCCACTCTCCATGGAGATGCGAGACTTAAATTGATCCAGAGACATGTGCGAAAAACGCTCTGCATGATGGCGAGCTACACTCAGCTGATACTCGTGATGGTTCGGCGGCCCGAGAATCTTACCGCTCATCCCACACACTGCGACGACGTTGAAATTTCCAGCGGGAGCGCTCACCTCAACCACTTCAACGGCGTAGTAGGTTTCGATAGCCTTGCTATTCAACAAGTGGGCTGTTGCTTCATCGCGTGAAGCCCAGAGCGATCCGTCGGCCAGACAAATAAATAGATCAGGACCACCTTCCTCACTTCGAAATCTAGCCTGGTACCGATCCCTACCATTCATGACCATTTTTGCGAGATCCGAAACGGGATAGGCGCGTAAGGTCTCACGAATTAACTTGGCCAACCCGGCCACAGCAGCACCTGTCGGCTCCAGGGTGGCAGTCACTCCGACCAGCGGTTTGTCCTCAGGAGGTCTCCCTCTCGAATCGCCACGCCTGTCATCTCGTCCTCTGGGTCCACCTCGACCGTCCCTAGGGCCACGGCCTCGAGGCCCGTCGTCCCGCCTGCCCTGTCCTCCGCGAGGTCCTCCTCGCTGATCACGGGAATTTTGATCTCTCGCTCCATCATGGCGACGCTCCCCTCCTCTGCCTTTTCCTCCTCGGCCACCATCGCGCTCGCCACCATGATCCGGACGGGGGGGGCGCTTGCGGTCAGTCGATCGGGAAGAGGATTCCTGCGCCCAATCAGGCATCAAATCTTTGGCGGAAAATTCCAGCGGCTTTTCTTCGTCACTCATGGTCTCGTTCTTTCTCGGCTCTCGTTCTCAACTGGAATCACTATGATCAAGCCAGTTTACCCGTGTATCTTTCCACGACGGATGACAATTTCGTCACCCGCCTCCTGATTTGATAGTTCAATTCAACGCTATCTTCAACGCTTCCTCTGTCACTTCGGCAGTTTTATCAATATCCTCCGCCGCGTGCGCCAGAGAGATGAAGCCTGCTTCGTACTGTGACGGAGCAAAGTAAACGCCCCTATCTAAGGCCGCCCAAAAGAACTTCCGGAACGCCTCAAAGTCTGACTTTTTGACATCATCCACATTTTCAATCCGCTCTTCAGTAAAGAAAAGGCAGAACATCGACCCCACCCGGTGAAACGTAAGATCGCGGCCCAATTCCTTCAGGACCGAACGGACTCCATCCTCAAACTGCTGCCCGATCTCCTCGAGGCGCTGCCAACCATTGAGTCGCTCCATTTCTTTCAACTGCGTCATACCCGCAACCATAGCCAGCGGATTCCCTGACAATGTCCCCGCCTGATAGACAGGTCCATCCGGAGCGAGATAGTCCATAATCTCGGCTTTCCCGCCGAAGGCTCCAACAGGAAGACCCCCACCTATCACTTTACCCATTGCGGTCAGGTCCGGAGTAATCCCCACCAATTCCTGCACGCCACCTTTAGCCACGCGAAATCCGGTCATGACTTCATCGAAGATCAAAAGCGCCCCGTGTTTTTCAGTAATTTCACGAAGAAACTCCAGGTAACCCTCATTTGGAAAAACGAGCCCGGCGTTAGCAGGATATGGCTCGAGAATAATCGCGGCAATATTCTCACCCTCCAACTTAAAGGCTTCCTCTACCGCCTCGGGACGATTGAAAGGTAATGCGATGGTATGTTTAGCAAAATCCTCAGGCACGCCCGCACTGTCGGGCTGCCCCAAAGTCAGAGCGCCACTTCCCGCCGCCACCAGTAGAGAGTCCACATGCCCATGATAGCAGCCCTCAAATTTGATAATCTTGTCTCGCCCTGTGTATCCCCGGGCCAGCCGAATCGCCGACATCGTGGCCTCGGTACCGCTGTTCACCATCCGAACTTTTTCGACGGAAGGAACAAAGTCCCTGATCATCCGTGCCATTTCCACCTCGTGGCAATTGGGAATGCCAAAACTGACGCCTTCCTTAGCGGCATGGCTCACCGCATCAATTACAGCCGACGGAGCGTGCCCCAGAATAGCAGGCCCCCAGGTTCCCACATAATCGATCATTTCATTACCATCGACATCCCAGATCCGACAGCCACGGGCCCGCTGCACGAAGAACGGATCGCCACCCACACTGCGAAAAGCACGGACAGGAGAATTCACGCCGCCCGGAATAACTTCACGGGCTGCGGCAAACAGCTTTGAGGATAAGTTGCGTTCTACCATAGAGGAGCCAATCAATCTCGGTTGGAACACTTCGTCAACCGCCTTCACTCCCACGTCCATGCTTCCCCAAAATCCCAGATCTCCTCTATTTTTGCATTTACCTGCTTCAAGCTCTCCGCTTAGCTGTCATTCTGTCCCGCTAATTCTAACTGCCGCCAACTCGGTATGAACGTCCATCATCTCGAGCTCTTTTTCTACGTCGCTAAATTCGAAGGCATCACCGAAGCTGTTCGGAAGATGCCCTACGGCATTCAACAACCGGCCGTCAGCGGACAGATCCTTCAGCTGGAGAAGCACCTTGAGGTCAAATTGTTCCACCGCCGCCCTTTTGCCCTGACCCCGGCAGGAGAAGAACTCTACGACTTCATATATCCTTTCTTCTCCCGGCTGGATCAGATTACCGAGCAACTAAGAGGAGAAGAAAATCATCACCTCCGGCTGGCCGCTTCCGCCGCAGCCCTGACAAATCATCTGCCCGACTTACTACAGTTACTACGCAGTGAATTCCCCACTCTCCGGCTCACTCTTCGAGAAATCGGCTTCGAAGAGATCGAGTTTGCCTTGCGCAAACAAGAAGCCGACGTCGCCATCGCAATCCTCAACCGCAAAATCACTCCAGGTGTAAAGTCCGTCAAACTAATCGACATCCCACTCGCCATTACGGTTCAAGAAACGTCTCCCATCAAGACGTTCCGGGATCTGGCAGCAACAGCATCCGGAGGCGAGATCCCTCACCCTCTGATCTCACTGCCTAGATTCGAGCCAGTGGCGCAGCTGATTCAACAGGGACTTACCGCGCGTGAATTGCGCTGGGATCCTTCCATGGAAGTTTCCGAACTTGGCCTGATTCAAAGCTATGTGGCCAAGGGATTTGGCTTCGGTGTCGCCGTGGATATACCGGGAGCCACTTGGCCGGAGGGAGTCCGCCTCATCAAACTTCCGGGCGATTTCCCGCCCCTGTCTATCGGGGCCTTGCACTCAGGCGAGCTCAAACCTGTAGCGGAGCGATTCATTCAACTGGCAAAGGATCACGCTTCTATTTTGAAGAAGGCCAAAAGGAAGTCATCTTAGGTCATGCCAAAAGCGCTAATCTTCGACTTCGACGGACTCATTCTCGACACTGAAGTCCCCATCTACGAAGCCTGGCAGGAGAATTTCCGCGCTCATGGCCACGATTTGCCTATTGAGATTTACGCGCAATGTGTGGGCAGCACCATTGGTCGCTTCGACCCCAAGCAACACCTCGAATCCCTCGTCGGATACTCTATCGACTGGAAGGTTCTCGACGAAGCGCGCGAACGGAATGCGCTTGAGCGGACCAACCGCCTGAGTCCTTTCCCTGGAATCGTACCGCTCCTTGAGGAGGCCAATCGCTCCGACATCCCCTGCATCGTTGCCTCCAGCTCGTCGCGGGACTGGGTCGAAGGCCACCTCAACCGCCTCGGCCTCATGCATCATTTTGAAGGAACTCGATGCCTCGACGATGTCAAAAGTCCAAAGCCGGCACCCGACCTTTTTCTAGCGGCCGCCAAAGCGCTCGATCAGGATCCCGCTGATGCCATCGTTTTGGAGGATTCTCTCAATGGGCTCAATGCCGCCCTCTCCGCAGGCATCCCCTGCGTCGTTGTCCCGAACCCTGTCACCGCACATCTCGAGTTTAAGGGAGCAGCAGCAGTCGTCCCCACCCTTGCGGGAATGACTCTCTCCGACCTTAGCCAGGCAAGGCGTTAGCCCGCAAAAACGCCAACTATCCCCCGCGGTTTCTCCGGAGAACAGCCGATAGGCCATCAAGCCTCATTCAGTCACGAATACTTCGGATCTTTTCCCGGCTCGGTCTCGTACATCAGGTCCCTTTGCTCAACCGTGTGCGCTTTCACCACCTCAGTCTCGAATCGCATGTAATTCGGATCGTCCTGAAACATGGACACTTTGTCCCGGCTCTCGAAATCGGCCGAGATAAAGAATCCAAATTCATTCTTCGGATCAATACTGCGCCCTGAACGAAAATTATGCGCTTCGTTCACCCGGTGAAAACAAGTCCGACTGATTCGGATCATATCCTCGATATCCTCTTCTGACTTACCTTTGCTGAGACGAAACAGCGCGATGTAATGGACCATGGTGAAGAATTTTAGCAGAAAAGGGCGGGCTCAGTTCCTCCACTCCAACGCCCCTTTTTTGAGAGCGTAGAGATACGCGACGAAAAGAATCAGAACAAAACCGAGCATTCCCCAGAAGAAGACACTAGCACCCTCGCTGATCTGCTCTCTGTAAACGACCGCCCAAGGGTAGAGGAACACCACCTCGATATCGAATATGACGAAAAGCATCGCTACCAAGTAGAACTTCACGCTGAATCGCGCCTGACCATCACCAACAGGATTCATTCCACACTCGTAGGCGGAATCTTTGACCGCGTTCCTCACTGCCCGCTTTCCTAGCAAGGCACTGGCTATGAGGGCCGCCACAGCAAATCCAGTGGCGATAACAAGCTGAATGACGACAGGTATGTAGTCCGATAACATGGCAAAAAAAATTCCGGGGCGCTAGCTTATGCCAGCACACCGGAATGTATTGAATTTATTTATCCCGTCCAGACGAATTAACGAGGGCGAAACATAAGGTCTCACGACCTTCTAAATTGGATCTTAAGCAGACCACTAGCTACCGGCCGCAGGTGCGGGAGGAGTAGCAGGGGGAGGACTGGCAGCATCCTTAATGTTCTCGAGGCCGCGATATTCCTTAGCGTTCTTCTCAACAAGACCACGAGTCACAAGGTTCTGAAGCTTCTCGTAGGCACGAAGACGGAGCATCTCCTCACCACCGCTGACGGCATTCCGGGCTTTCAGATTCTCGTAAACAACCTCAAAAAGGTCATTAAAACCAAAGGTCTTCTTGGAGGATAAGACGTTCACCAATTCATCGGTAACATGGTCTGGCACCCGGCGTGAGAATCTTGTTCTACGTGTGGTTGACATGACCGTCAGTCTACCACGGATCAGCCCCTATGCCTATCGATATTTGGCTAAATTTCGCAAATTTTGATTATTCTCATAATTGATATTCAGAAATGGCGTCAAATCCGAAATCAGTAAGTGATTGATATACAATGACTTTTAAGGAAGGTAAATTAATTTGAGGGGCATTAGTGAACGTACAGCAGTTCACATACCCCACCATTGAGGCAAACGGACGAACCTCCACTTTTTGCTCCAGCAACCACCTATCAAATTCGACGAGAGCCTCAATCCAGTCGACTAGCGAATAGTCCGACTGGTCGACTTGAGCAAACAGCTCGTTGAGGTCAATATCGACGCTATTGAACAGCAACTTCTCGAAGTGGGCGGAGAGATTTTCCGATCCGGAAATCATCTTTCGGATCACCGCCAGGCCCTCGTGAGTCTGATCTTTCATTCCTAAGTGTCTATCATCACCGTCTTGGGTCAAATCATCGCTCCTATTCATCCGCCACCGTATTCCCTCAATCGGCCCGAATGAGGGAGCCATGGCCAATCGGACTGGTTTGGCGCAATCTCCAAATGCTGCGGCGATGGCATTCGACTCGCTCCCCGCCAAAAAGCCGAAATCCCGCCAAACCTTCAGCGGCCAGTATGGCGGAGAATACAATCTTTGCTGTTTTCCCGAAAGGCATAGCAACATCGAGAAAACCGGCGGCGACTACACTGAAAGCAGCAGAACGAAACAGATTAGGGCGGTCATTTCTGATTGGACTTAGTATTCCTTCGTGGTAGGAAATCTCAACCGGCCTTGAGAGTGCAAAAATGCGATTCTCTTGCAGCTCCGTTATTCCCCTATTTCACCATGAGTGCTCTTTCCCCTGATTCCGGTCCCGGCAAACTCCTTCTGAACTCCAAACTCATCGCAGTCCTCGTTATCGATGATGCCGATAACGCAGTGCCACTGGCCGAGTCCCTGCTTGCCGGTGGCATCACCGCTATGGAACTCACCCTCCGAACGCCAGTTGCACTGGAAGCTGCCCGGAAAATTCGCTCCGGCGTGCCAGAAATGATGATAGGCGTCGGAACCATTCTTTCCCCCCTACAGGTCGACGAGGCCTACGCCGCAGGGGCCAGCTTTGGAGTGTCCCCCGGAGTGAACCCCGACGTCATTCGACATGCAGCCAAGGTGGGACTTCCCTTCGGCCCCGGCATCATGACTCCCTCAGACATTGATTTGTCACTCCGCGAAGGTTGTCAGTTGCTAAAGTTTTTCCCAGCCGAGTCCTCCGGCGGCCTCGCTCATCTCAAGAATATTGCCGCGCCCTACGCACACCTTGGTCCCAAATTTATCCCTCTCGGGGGCATCAATCTAAAAAACCTACCGACCTACCTCGCGAGTGACCTGATCGGCGCAGTGGGAGGAAGCTGGCTGGCTCCGCGTGACCTCATCCGGGACGAAAACTGGAAACAAATTGAAAAAAATGCCCGTGAAGCTCTAGACGTGATTGGCTGACCCCTAGAGGCCAGCCCCACCCCTCCTTTCGCGTCCTAGCCCGGATAAAACGCTTAATTTTGGCACCAAAATCTCCCACGGTGCCCCAGCGCCTCCGGCGCTCTCAATTCCGAATGGCAAAAAATCAAATTTCTCCCGCTAAGACTTGTGCCAATTGAAACGTATTGTCTGAGCAGTAATCTCACTACATGCTGAATGCAGCCTGCCCCATTCCACATCATGAACACTCGCCTCTCCGTATTTATCGCCACTTTGATCCTTGTCTCACTGACATGCACTGACTCATTGAAGGCCCAGCAAGGCAGCACTTCTGCTCGAGAAGCGATCAATTTATTGTCTAACCAGTTCGGACCGGGCTCCGTTCAATGGCTCGCCGAAATCAGGGGGCAGAATGGTATTCCACAACCGCCCACCTGGGAAGTATTGAGCTATAATGGTCAAGCCCCCCTCCTTCTGCACCGCTTCTGGAGCGGAGGTGGCCGGGTCGGCGATGCCGGAGCCGACCAAAGCCGCTACCCCCGAGATATCCCGGTAGGTTACTTCAGCATCAACCAGATCGTAGTCGATAGTGTGGCTGCCTTCACCATCGCAGAGGGTGAGGCACGCAAAGCCAGGATGGCCTTTGATAGCTGTGAATACCTTCTGCGCGTCCGCGAGTATTCAACTGAAGCAATCTGGCGACTTGAGCTTCTCGACGCTCAACGCAGACTGGTCGGAAAAATCTATGTTTCAGCAAAAAACGGAGAAGTCCTCCGCACTGTCTGGATGTACTTTGATCAGGGCATCCACCCTGTGATTATCGATTCATTTGCACCCTCCCGTCAGGCTCTATCGACTGGCATCACGGGAACCACGGCACCTGGTCAGGAACCTGGAATCGGCCAGATTCCTCCCATGCCACCTGGCATTCCTCCAGCGGGTACGGGTATCGCGGGGGCGCCCGCCATTCCGGCTCCGGTTTTCCCTTCGAACAATAATCCTAGTGGAATCACTCAACCCTACAATCCGGGCACCACGGCTCCGAGTCCGCTGCCGTCAGGGAATACCGGCAGATATAATGACGGAGGCATTCCAGAGCCTCCCTCCATCGCCAATGAAGAAATGCGGGATCTTCGCGATGAACCAGCACCCGATCCGACTAAACCGCCGATCGAAGTACCTGATTCCGAAGGGTCATCAGAGCGCATCCCGCCTCCACCTATTCCTGAGCCGTAGCGATCAAGGAAGTTGATGGATCTTGCGATCGAGTCATAGCTTCCACCGTCCATACCACCGGGTAAATCCGCTCGAAGTACCAGAGCCTGGCGAAGTAGAACCCGATGGGTGAAGCGTTGAAGCGCGTCCCGCACTCAGTGGCTTCAATCAGCCAGCGTTTACCATGCTCTACAGCTAGTTGCCCCTCCGGTCGCCGGGACAGAGCACTGACCGCTAGAGCGGTCTCTTCAATGGTGGACGGTGTTTCATCCCGCAGGCTGCCCCATCCTCCGTCAGAATTCTGCTGGCAACACAACCACTTCACCGCCTCATCGGCCAGGTCACCCCAGCCAATATCATCGAGGGAGCGGACAACCAGAGACGTCCCGTAAGTCGGGTTTTCTTCATCAACGTGACGATGTTGATTACCAAACCAAAGTGGGCACCACGCCCCATCAATGCGCTGCTCCCTAAGCAGATATTTCAGCCCTTTCTCCATCCCACCATCAATTTGCCCCTGAAGATCAGGCGCCATCTTTGCACGCCAGCTATGCCAGGCCCGCAGCGCGTGAGCCGTCAAATCTGGAGACGATCGATCGAATGGTAGAGCCCCCCACCCCTGGCAGAATGTCGGCATTCCGCCATCACGGTTCTGGAGCCCTAACAACCACGAAATTCCAGCGGTGGCTGCCGCAATAACCTCGGGACTATCGCCATTATCATCAAGCAACCTCAATGCGAGCAGAGCCCCCGGCGTATCGTCTGCATCCGGAACACCGCCACTTAGATCAGTCCAGGCCCATCCTCCTGGCGGGCTATTGGTGAATGAGTGCACCTCCCGGTATTGCTGCCCCAATAACCAGGCCAAAACCTTTTCCCGTTGATCGAACAGGGTTGAGCCGATGCCTGAACCCTGTTGAACGGTGCTGCTAAGCAGAGCTTTCACGGAAAGGGTTGTCGCCCAGGTCGCCAGATTAGTGTCGATTGGCCAACTGCCATCAGGCCGAACCGTATCGAGTAAAAAGGCCACTCCTTTCACCGCCACAGGGTGGCTCTTTTCACCCGCAGCAACCAGTGCCATCGTCACAAAGCTGGTCAAAGGGGCTGCCTCAAGAAATCCCCCTGACGCAGGCTGAATTGAAGTGAGCAACTTCGATAGCCGTGGCCATAGAAGATGAGGTCTCCGCAGCTTCGCTCCACTTCCCCGCCTCTGTCGAAAACGGGCATACCCAATCGCGATCAGAGCAGGAAGAGCGTAGCTCACCACGGGCAAGCGCATCGCACCAAACCACTTTCGGGGAAACACAGCCAACTGGAACGGAAGCGGCATCACATGCCGCCACCCATCGTCACCGAGAATGCCGCAAATCGAGCACATCATCAGAATCGGAACCGAAAATGTTCGATCCTTTCCGTAGCGCGCTTTGACCGTTTCCGCGATAAGCCCGGCATCTAACGAACCCACATAATCACGGACCCAGTATCCGGCCCGCATCACCGACTCGCTTGCAACAACTCCACCAAACCTCGTTAAGGCAGACCAGCAAAGCAAGGTGGTCGACACGTTCGAAAAGCTCTTCACCGTGTCGCCCCAGCCTCCGTCATCATTCTGATGCTCCACCAACCACATCGAGGCCGTCTTAATGGCAGCATGATGCCGCTCCTCGTCCACCGCCCCCAACGCGACTATAGCGGTTGCGGTTGATAGGGCGGAAGTGGACAATTCGCCTTCCCAGTGCCCGTGCTCATTACGTTCTGCGAGCAGAACCCTGCGGGCATTACTAAGGCACCGATCGGCTTCTTCCGAACTCATCGCGACAAATCAAAGCGAAAGGTGGCCAAGTGCCAGCAATCCGTAATAGGTATATTCGATATCAAGATCATCGTCATCCCAACTTCCGTGAAACCCTCCTGCGGCCGTCCATAGGCTATCTACGAAATTGAGCATCAATTCCTTTTTCTCATCAAAAGAAACCTGCAGGCCATCCAGGGCATGCAACGCCACCGCCGTCGAGAGTAAATCCGGCATCGAGGCAATGGGAAAAGGAAGGAACCCACCCCCGGGATGAAAAGAATCGAGAATCCAGCTGGCTGTCTCGGAAGGAATCTGCAGCCCCAGATTCCGACATAAAGTGACGGCCGCTGCGGTTGATGGAATATTGGGAACGGGTAGCTCGACGTCATTGGCCCAGGCACCTCCATCCACTCTCAGTGAGTCCAGGCAGCGGGCGATCCCACTCTCATTTGGCACTTCCATCTTGTGATCTTTGTAGGCCCCATAGGCCAGAAAACACGCGTAGGCCGATCCAGTTTCCGAGTCATCGCTCTGATTGTAACCGCCGTCTAAAGTCCGATAGCTTTCAACCTGCTCAAACACGGGAGAAAGATCGCCCACCACTGAAGGCTCCGACAGGGCCGAGCTGCATCGGGCGAGACAACACAGATGCACGAAATCCAGCGACTGAACTTCACCCAAACATCTCTTCAAGTAATCGATCAGAGCCACTTCGGGTAAGGGAACTTGCAACGCAGTGAGAACGTCGATCGCGAAGCTGGTGTAATACAAATCCGGTTCTCCGTCGCGATCGCAGAATCCTCCGTTTTCGTGCGCCTGACTCCGGACGAATTCAAGAACAAGCCCGGACGCCTCTTCTCCAAGGACCGCGGGAGCCAAGCGGGCCACCTGTAGCATTTCAAGCCTCAACGACATAACACTCAAATAGAAGTCAGGAACCGCTTGTCAACTCCTCGCAAATCTGGCGGGATACTTGCCCCCGTCAAGATTGGGAAAAGTAAGTTATTAATGAGAACCATCGTCACTCTTTTTACGTAATCAAACGAAGGAACCAGCATGCTCCGGCGCCTCTTTCGGCGAACCATGCGACTTCAATCAGTCCAAGTCCAGAATTAGAACACCGCATATATGAGCATTACATACGACCTCGTCGTCATTGGAGGAGGCAGCGGCGGTTATGCTGCCGCCCGCACCGCCCACGAATACGGCATGAAAACGGCTGTCATCGATGGAGCCGAAAATCTTGGAGGGCTCTGTATTTTGCGCGGCTGCATGCCGTCAAAGACCCTGATTGAATCCGCGAATCTCTACCGCTCGATTCGACGAGCTGATGAATTTGGCCTTCGCGCTGAAAAAACGTCAGTCAACGCAAGGGAAATCATTGCCCGAAAACGACGCTTGATCGGCGAGTTTGCAGAATACCGCAGCGAGCAGCTCGAAGACGGTCGCTTTGACCTTTTTCGCGGGACAGCCACGTTCACGGATCCCCATTCGATAACAGTGAGCCCACTGGAAGGTGGAGAGGCCCAGACCGTAAGCTTCAAATCCGCCGTCATCGCGACCGGATCTTCCGTCACCCGCCTCCCCATCGAAGGGCTGGAAGAAGCAGGATACTGGACGAGTGATGACATCCTGGAGGCCGAAGCCCTCCCCGATTCGATCATCGTACTGGGCGGCGGCGCCATTGCCCTCGAGATGGCCTGCTATCTCGAGGGACTCAATGTCGATGTGACGGTCATTCAGCGAAGCGCACAACTCATCACTGGTTCGGACGAAGATATCGCCAAATCTCTCGAGGCCGCCCTTGTCGAACGCGACAACATGACGATCCATACCGGCACCTCACTCACCCGAGTTGAAGTTGATCCAACATCAGGATACAAAACGGTGGTCTTCAATCAAAATGGCGAGGAGAAATCGGTCTCTGCAGCCCAGATTCTCCAGGCCCTCGGACGACGACCAAACACATCGGGGCTCAATGCGAGAGCGAGCGGCGCAGCGATAGATGAACGGAGTGGGAGCATCATATGCACTCCTGACCAGCGAGCCGGTAGCGGCCATCTTTTTGCGGCAGGAGATGTTTGCGGCCCTCATGAAGTCGTTCACATCGCCATCGAACAAGGCGAGATAGCGGCGCACAATGCAGCCGTGATGCTGGGCTTTTCCGAAGGACCTGAAAAGGAGATTGATTATCGCCTCAAACTCTATGGAATTTTTACTGACCCACAGGTGGCGATGGTAGGAATGACGGAAGCGGAGGCCATCGCCTCCGGAAAAAAAATCAAGGTAGGAACCTACCCCTTTGATGATCACGGAAAGTCCATGGTGATGGGCGAAACCCACGGGTTTGTGAAAATGATCGGCGATGCTGAGACCGAAGAAATCCTGGGAGCATCAATCGTTGGACCGGAGGCAGCGGACCTCATTCACGAAGTAGTCGTGGCCATGCATTTCCGATCAACCGCTTCAGATTTCATAAAAATTCCACACTACCATCCAACCCTCAGTGAAATCTGGACTTATCCAGCAGAAGATCTTTTAATTTCCGGCTAATTGGCCTATAATTCGCCGTAGACGGGGAATTCGCCCTCTCTCTATTTTTAATTCTAAATCTCCCTATCGTGCTCAAGCAAATCATCAACCAAGACGAGGAATCTGAAGCCGGCAACGCCAAGGGAAATGAAAATGGCGGAGCTAACGATAAATTTAAGTCGAAGGGATCCTCTTCCGGCGCTTTTGGAGCGAGTAAGAACATCCTCTCCAGTGACGTCGAAATTAAAGGTAAACTTCGTTTTTCGCGAGATCTCATCATCGACGGTCGAATTGATGGCGAGGTCAATTCCGAAGGTGATCTGACTGTCGGTGAAAACGCTCAGATCATCGGCGACATCAAGACGCGTTCCGTAGTGATCTTCGGAAAAGTTCAGGGAAACATCACAGTTACAGACCGATGCGAATTGAAGCAGAACGCTCAACTGAATGGAGACGTTACAGCCAGTAAGTTGGCTATTGAGGAAGGAGCCTCATTCTTAGGCTCATCCACCGTAGGAGCTCCTTCCAGCCTGAAAACCCCGGCCAACTCAGCTCCCATTCAAGGCGACTCAACTCCGAAAAGCGACGGACACACTTAGACTTCTGATCTAAATATTCGAGTCGGGCCCCTCCAAGAATCCCCGACAACAGGTGCGCGCCGGATTTTTCGGGCGCGTTTTTGCTATCAACTAAAATCAAAGTCCAGTGTTTGGCAAACCTCACAGAATCAAAAAACGGAATTTAACATGTCCGTACTGTAGCCATAAGCAAGAGGAGCCATCGCTTGCAATTTCGTCTTTCTGCAAGTCTTGCGGTGATCATTTTCGTATTAGGAAAGGAATCGCGTTTGCCAGCCCAGGACTCCGCGTTTCCGGAATCACAGAGATTAGGAAACCGGGAGAAAAAGCCAACCTTCTCCCATTTGATTGGGCCAAAAATCCGGACACTGACTCTCGACCCGGAGAAGGCATCAAGGAACAGGCTCATGAGGGGGCCTGGTTACAATCTTCGGAGGAAGATGACGGGGAACCAAGGCCTCTTCCAAAGCAGGAAGATCTCGAACATGAGACTCCTGTCGGTATTTCAGCCGGAGCATTTTTTGGCCTCACCAGCGAGGATAACCGGGAAGAGCAGGACGACTCTGATGCCACTATCGGCCAGAAATCGCAGGGCAAGGAGACCTTAGCCGAAGGCTCCATGGAAGCCCTAATTGGCCCACTAACACCTGCCGAGGCACCCGAAAAGGAAAAGATGCCGCCCAACTACGTGCCCCCGGAACGGCGCAAAAAAGCGACCGACTCCGTGAGCGGTTTCGATGTGCGCTGTTTTCGTTGCTACCATGTTCAGTCAGTTTCTCGATTCGCCAAATCAACTCAATGTGAACGCTGCAGCGCCTATATCAGTCTGGCGAATTACGAGATTCAGGCGCATAAGAGCCACACCCTGCGGACCCGAGGCGACATCGTCATTGGTCGCCGCGGAGGGCTGAAGAATTCAGAGATCGCATGCCACCACCTCACCGTTAATGGATCTATCGATGCTTTTGTCGATTGCTCCGGCGATGCCACTTTCCGCCGGTCCGGAGTAGTTCGTGGGCATCTCTATTGCCGGCGTATCCTCATCGAGAAGAACTGCGAAGTCGAATTCCCGGATGGAGTGATGGCGCAACGTGCAGAGATCCATGGAAAGCTCGTTGGCAATCTGACCTGCTCTGGAAAATTAAAACTATTCCGCAACGGGTCCGTTCGGGGAGACGTCCGCGCCGTGGAAATTGACTCCAAAGATGAGCAGGCAATCACCGGGGAATCCACCATTGATCCGGTGACATCCACCGACCTACCTGTTAAGATGGGATTCAATTCCTCCGTCATTGGCTAGTAGGAACATGCTGTTTACCAAGCCTTCAATTTCAAATCGCCCCAACCTCTTTCGCCATGAACGATGCTCTAACATCCACCGATCTCCGTGAAGATATTCTTCGCCTGAAAAAGGAACGCAATGCAGTCATCCTGGCCCACAATTATCAAGTCCCTGAAATTCAGGATATCGCCGACTACGTAGGGGATTCACTCGGCCTCGCATTCAGAGCCCAGGAGACTGATGCAGACGTCATTGCGTTCTGCGGGGTCCACTTTATGGCTGAAACCGCCAAGATTGTAAATCCGGACAAAACTGTGGTGTTGCCGGACGCAAATGCGGGATGCTCCCTGGAGGAATCATGCCCCGCCGACGAATTCGCAGCCTTCCTGAAGGAAAACGAAGAGAAGAACTATTACGTCGTAACATACATTAACTCATCGGCCGCCGTTAAAGCTCTCTCCGATGTGATCTGCACGAGCGGCAATGCCGTCCGCATCGTCGAAGCCGCGCCAAAAGATCGACCCATTCTGTTTGCGCCCGATCAGAACCTCGGGGCATGGGTCTCACAACAGACCGGCCGGGAAATGGAGTTCTGGAATGGCAGCTGTTATATCCATGTCGAGTTCACACGAGAGAGCATCCAGAGAATCAAAGATGAGTATCCTGATGCGGCAGTCGTTGCCCATCCCGAGTGCACCACTGCGGTGCGCCTGCTCGCCGACGAGGTCTGTTCTACCGAGAAGATGGTTGATTATTGTCGCGACACCGCCGCGCAGAACATCATCGTTGTGACGGAAGCAGGCATGTTGCACCGCATTCAAAAGGACGTTCCGGAAAAAAATCTTATTCCCGGCCCGACCGATCGTTGCGCCTGTGCAGAATGTCGCTTCATGAAGATGAATACATTGGAAAAGCTCTACCTGTGCCTTCGTGATCTCAGCCCCGAAGTCAACTTGGACGACGCAGCTAGAGAAGCGGCCAAGGCCCCTATCATGCGAATGCTGGAGCTCAGCAAATAGTCTGGGTAGGATATCAACATTCAAACAGCCAAACGTCGAATACATCATGAGCGATTACCAATGGGACTCCACATTTGTCGAACTCTTCGAACGCTGCTTAGCACGCTACCGAAATGGCGACGAGGATTTTAGCGGCTACTACAGCGACGCCGACCTCGAATTTCTGACATCAATCGGCTACAAGCCCCGCGAACTGTTTGATTTTGTCGAAGACTTTGGAGACGAAGGTGAACCTTCGCTGACAACTGCCGTAATGATCGCTAGCGTACGACGGGATTATCTGCGCCACATGATGGAGGGAAGGCTGAGTGACCTCGAAATTCAGCCTGACGAGCTTCCGGGACAATCGGAAGAACTTGACGGAATTGTCTGGTTGCCCCGCATCATTATCAAAGCCCGGGGCAAGTTGCGCGGTGAGCTGGATCCGAATATCATGTTTTCCTGCGGAGGCGACCGCCATTTCCTCCGAACACATGGTATCGCCCCTGCTGATTTCCTGCGTGCCGTCTGGAGTGCCGATGATGATAACTCCAAAATTGTCAAATTTGTAAAAAGCTACTCTGCTGGATGAGCATGATCCGACTGGCAACGTGCCTCTCCGCCATCGCGGCGGCGGCACTTCCGCTTTCCGCTCCACTCATGGCGCAGGAAAGCCTTGCCGACCTCGAATCATTTCGCTCCGGGTGTCAGGCCCTGGCAGACGGCCGCTTCGAGACTGCCTCCCGTCACTTTGAGGCAACCTGGAAGCTACTTCTGGAAGGTGGTGCCGGTGATCTGGAACGAGATTTTGTCGCCTCCCGACTTCTTGAGTCCTTCGTTCTCGACGAGAACACATCGGCGGCTGTGTCGTGGATGGGGGAGAATCCAACTGTAAGCAGTGCTCCCCGAACGCTGCGCTGGTCGGCGATCGCCTTGCAATCAGAGGGGCGATACAGCGAAGCTGAAACCGCCTACGCCAGCTATATCAGTTCCCGGCCAGTTGTCCCACCCCACCTTCTTCTTCAACGTGCTGTCTGTATGGCACTCAGCGGAAGACCTGACGAAGCTTTCGAGATTGCATCAAGAGATATCACCCCTGAGTCCGCCAAGGACCATCTCGAACTCGCCCGCATAGCCAACCTCGCAAAGCATCCCAAGGCGGCACTCACCTATCTCAACGCGGCTGAGAACACGGGGGAGCTACCGCCGAATCTGCATTTCCCTGCCGCCAGTTTACGCATCAATAGTCTGGCACAATTGAACCGCAACGCGGAGGCTATCGACGTTGCCTGTAACTTGATCGACTCGTCCGCTGATGCCGCACAGGCCCATCAAGCCTTCCTGCTTCTGGAAGAGATCGACACCGGCCCTGTCATTCGCTCTCTCAAGCCTCGATTCCGGAAGTGGGAGGAGAGTCCCGACCACCCCGCTGCCGAGGCCGCCGCCTTTTTCTCGGTCATTCTTTCAGCGCCTCCCGGAGATCTACCGGAAGTCCTTGAGTCGATCGCAAATGAAGACACGACAGGGCCTTTTGCCGATGAAGCGCGGCTTCGCCTGCTGGAACTCGCGCCCACCAGTCAGCCTGATTGGGCAACAAGCCTTTCCCCTGATGCAAATGTCCCCGGGGGGCCCGATCGCCACAGCTATATCGAGAGCATCACCGCTTATCGCCGCGATGAATTCAATCTCGCAGCGAGGCAGTTTCTCAATCAGGCCTCCGGCCAAACGGGAGAAAACCGCTTTCGAAATGATTACAACGCGGCGGTGGCCTTCCTTCAAGACGGTGACTTCGAAGCATTTTCGTCTGCCTACGATGAGCTCAGTCAAGCCAACCCCCGGTCAAAACTCCTCGCTGATCTGAGCTATCTCGGAGGACTGTTTCTGGCATCGCGAGGTGACCCGAATGCATTCGAGCACCTTCAGACCTTCATTCGTGAACATTCTGACCACCCCTCCAATGTTGAAGCCCGACTGGCATTTTCGGAGATTCATTTAAACCAAGTGCCCGCCCGCCCCCAAGCAGCGCGCGAAGTCTTCGAAGGACTCCGAATTCAGCCCCTGACACTAGAGCAAAGCGAGCGACTAGATTACACTGCAATATGGGTGGAAGTGACCGACAATAACATCCTACCATTGATCAATCTCACGAAAGCCTTCATTCGGGATTGGCCAGGATCCACCTACCTCCCCGAAATCGCCACACTCCTTGGACATCGATATCTGCGCGAGAAAAAGCACGAAGATGCCCGTGAGATATTTCTATCTATCGCGAGGCATTCCCCCAATTCACCCTACGCTGAATCAGCCCGTTTTTTTGCTGCGAAATCTGCACCGCAAAGCGAGGAAGCTATCAGCGAATGGCGGGACATCGCACAATCAGAGAGTGACTTGGCGAAGCATGCTCAACATGAGTTAAGCATGCTGCTTCTTTCACTGGACCGCTTTGATGACGCACGAGCAGAACTGCAAAACATTCTCGAGTCGTCTCCGGAGGACTCTTCCCACCACTATGCCGCTATGGCCGATCTAGGATTTATTTCGTATGTCGAAGGGCTCACAAAGGATTACGACGAAACGCTCCTCACCGAAGCCGCGGCCCAGTATGCTCGCCTCTCCAATCTGCCGGGCGCCCCTGCTTCCTGGCGCTACAACGCTGCCGTTCGCCGCGCAAAATGCCTGGAGGCACTATATAAGCCAAGAGTCGCACTAGAGATCTATCGATCGATCGTAGCCGGCGAAACCGAACCCTCAAACATCCTGGAGATGGATACCTCACGCCTAGAGAAGGAATGGGTTTTTCGAGCTGGATTTTCAGCAATCAACATCCTGAAACAAAATGAGGATTGGGCCGGCGCCATCAAAATCGCCGATGTGCTATCACTAAAGGAAGGAGCCCGTGCGATCGAAGCCTCCCGCCTTGCCGAACAAATGAGGTTAAAATACTGGGTCTGGGACTGACTTCACCGACCTCAGCGGGAAGCCTCAAATTTCTTCGCGACCTGAATCAGCTCGGTCGGTTCGTCAATGCAAAATTCAGGATCTTCCGTCTCCATTGCTTCTCTTTCGTTCACTCCCCAGCAAACCGCCAATCCAGTCACTTTGCTTTTCCGGGCGGCTTCCATGTCGCGGGTTTCGTCTCCGACATATACCACCTGAGAAGGATCGATGCCGTTCTTACGGATGACTTTGAGAATACGATGCGACTTACCAAACACGCTGACTCCTGCCTCGATGAAGCTGAAGCATTCCAGAAGATCAAAACGCCGCAACACCATACGGATATTATCCGCCGAATTCGAACTGAGAACGCCTAATTGGAAACCAGCGCGATGAAGCTCGAGGACGGCATCCTGAATTCCGCCAATCAATTCGACTTCGTCCATTCGCTGATGCAACAGCTTTCGAATATTGGCACCCAGTTTAACCACCTTAAGTCGCGAAATATTCAAATGATCGAGCAAAGCGCGAGTATTGAGCTTTCTCAGTTCGCGAACCTCCGCTTCTGTCACGGTCGGAAGTTCGTATTTGCCCGCCAATTCATTGTAGATTTCGACCCCGGCCTCCAGCGTATTCGCAAGAGTACCGTCAAAATCAAAAATCAATAAGGGCTTTGGAGTTACGGACATTTGCGCCACACTTTCCGGCCCCACTCCTGTTTAGCAAGCAATCAATAAGCCAATTCCGGCTCCACCCCATCAACAAGGGTAACAGACGTATTTCTGCCAGAAGCAGCACTTGAATGCATCGTCGAGCACCGGCATCTTGGCTGCCTCCCAAAAAATCGATATCCATGAGAACCCTGCCACCCAGATTAAAGCGCCTTTTCGCAGCGACAGCCGTCGTGCTGCCTCTGATAACGACAGTATCCGCCCAGGAAGTCACTTCGACACCAGCATCCCCCACCTTTCCGGATGCTGAGGCTGAGTCGGTCCCTTCGGAGCTGCTGGTTGTCCCCGAAGGTTTGGAGGTCACACTCTGGGCCTCATCCCCTCACCTTTATAATCCCACCAACATCGATATCGACAAAGACGGTCGGATCTGGGTGGCCGAAGGAGTCCGGTATCGCAAACACTTCGATCGCCAGCCCGAAGGCGACCGCATCGTTGTATTGGAAGATACCAACGGAGACGGCCAGGCCGATTCAAGCCACACCTTTGTTCAGGAGCCGCTCTTGGTCGCTCCTCTCGGTGTCGCCGTGATCGACAATAAGATCGTTGTCTCCCAGCCCCCCCATCTCCTCGTCTACACCGATGTCGATCGTGATCTCAGGTTCGATCCGGAAAAGGATAAACGCGAAATCCTCCTGACCGGATTCAACGGACAGAATCACGACCACTCCCTTCACTCAGTCACCGTTGGGCCTGACGGAAAGTGGTATTTCAACTCTGGAAATGTCGGTGGAAAATTCACCGACATTTCCGGCCAGACCTTCACCATTTTCGGCTCCTACCGCCCCAAGGCGATTGGTCCATTTGAATTTCCCCACGATTCGGCTGCTCTGGCTGGAGAGCCTAGCGACGATGGCCATGTCTACGTGGGCGGCTTCACCGCCCGCATGAATCCCGATGGCACCGACGTCGAAATCATCGGTCACAACTACCGGAACTCCTACGAGCAGTCGATCACCTCTCTGGGTGATGTGTTTCAAAACGACAACGACGATCCCCCTGCCTGCCGCGTCAGCTGGGTCATGGAATACGCCAACTTTGGCTTTTCCTCCAATGACGGCCAGCGCTCCTGGAAAGCAGACAAACGCCCCGGCCAAACCATTCCCATTGCCGAATGGCGGCAGGATGATCCCGGCAGCACTCCAGCTGGGGACGTCTACGGTGGCGGTTCACCGACGGGAAACGTGTTCTACGAAAACGGTGCCCTTGGTGACGAGTGGATCGGAACCTTCCTGGCCTGCGAGGCAGGACGGAACGTCATTTTCGGCTACCAACCCGAGCTGGAAGGGGCCGGATTTGCACTCGATCGCATGGATTTTGTGACGAGTAATCAGGAGAGAAAATTTGCCGGGTCCGACTTCATCGGAGGCTCGAGCACCGCCAGCCGGGAGATCAAAACCCTGTTCCGACCGTCCGATGTCGCAGTGGGACCCGATGGCGCACTCTACGTTTCTGACTGGTACGATCCTCGCGTTGGTGGCCACACCGACCTCGACGAAACCTGCTCGGGCGCCATTTACCGTATCGCCCCGAAAGGATTCAAGTCGGTGATCCCCGAGATCGATATCGAGACTCTTGAAGGACAACTCACCGCCCTCAAATCTCCGGCTATCAACGTAAGATCCATCGGGTTCGAAGGCCTCAAGGCTCGCGGACGGGCAGCTCTTGAGCCAGTCGCCGCGCTGCTCGAAGATCCAAACCCCTACATTCAGGGCCGGGCGATCCATCTACTCTATCAACTCGGAATCAGCGGCCCACGAAAAGCGGGGTATCCCTCCGAGCAGCCGACTCCTGAATTGAAAATCGCAGCCTACCGTGCCATGCGCCGAGCCGGCCTCGATTTCACCGCAAGCGCCATGCGTCTCGCCGCTGACGAAGATCCGGCCGTACGTCGCGAGGTCGCCCTATCAATGCGTAACGAATCCATCGAGACCGCTAAAGACATTCTCGTTACCATCGCCTCCGGCTACGACGGACAAGACCGCAGCTACCTCGAGGCACTCGGCACCGGTGCCACCGGCAAAGAAGACGAAATATACACAGCCGTGAAGGCCGCCATGGGCAGCGACGATTCACGGGCCTGGTCAGAGGGCTTCGCAGGCATCGCCTGGCGGCTCCACCCCGCCAGCGCAGTTGATGACTTTCTCGTTCGAGCCAAAACCGAAGCGCTTCCCCAGAAGCAGCGCAAACAGGCGATGGACGCCATTGCCTTCATCCCTACCAAAGCAGCATCCAAAGCAATGCTGACCCTCGCCCAACTTGACACTTCCCTGAAATCAGACGCCACCTGGTGGGTCATGAATCGGGCCAACAATGAGTGGCAGGAGTATGACCTCATGTCCGAGCTCAAAAATCGCGGAATTTATGATCCAGACAAAGTAGTGATTCAGGAAATTGCCACGCCCGAGCCTGACCCTACTATGGAAAAGGCGCTTAAAATTGAAGACGCGCTCGCACTCCAGGGTGACGCTGGACGAGGCAAACTCACCGCGACTCGCTGTATCATGTGCCATGAAATTGACGGTGTCGGTGTGCAGTTCGGCCCCGTATTGGACGGTTGGGGCAAAACCCAGACCTCCGAGGTCATTGCCCGATCCATCATCGAACCCAGCGCCGACATCGCCCATGGTTTCGATGGAAGTGAAGTGAAGACCAAAGACGGAAAATTGATCAACGGACTTGTCCTGCAAGATGGCAATCCCATCATCATCATCAGCATGAGCGGCGTGACTCAGATGATACCGAAAGCTCAGGTTAAAGGAACTCGGAAGATGAAACGCTCGCTCATGCTGAGCGGGGCTCAGCTAGCCCTCACCGCTCAAGACGTCGCCGACCTCGTCGCCTACCTCAAATCGAACTGAGCCACAAGAACACTGCAATTTCAGAACCTTATTGTGAACAGGGTTAGGCCGATGGCTTAACCCTGTTTTTCTGTACCTAAGTCGCCCTGAAACACCGAAAATTGACGACTCCAACCTAATTACCGATACACCCATTTCTAGCGCCAAAACCGCGGCTTTTCGGTTCATTTTCATCCAGTTAGGGACTAACCTACCAAAAAGGTAACAAAAAGACTGCTTTCAGGGCTCGAACTGCCCTCAAATCGTTGATGTTTCGCGGTTTCTGGCGTATTTAGGCGGGGCGAAAACCCCGCCTATTTTTAGGCAGTTTTCGATCCGATTTCCACTCAGAAAATTCTTATGTCAGAAGCCGCTGAAGACAACACACCACCGAAGCCGACCGGCGCCTACGATGCCGGTCAGATTAACGAGCTTGAGGGCTTGGATGCAGTTCGAAAGCGTCCGGGTATGTATATCGGAGATCCAGCCACCGAACGGGGACTTCACCACGCCGTTTTTGAGGTGCTTGATAACTCGATTGATGAGCATCTCGCAGGCCATTGTAACAACATCAAAATTTCGTTGAATTCCGATGGTTCTTTGACAGTTGAAGATGATGGCCGGGGAATCCCAGTCGACATTCATAAGAAGTCCGGGATTCCAGCGGTTGAGCTGGTGCTGACCCGTTTGCACGCCGGTGGAAAGTTCGGCCAGGGTGCGTATAAATTTTCCGGTGGTCTTCACGGAGTGGGCGCTAAGTGTGTGAACGCGCTTTCAGATTGGTTCAAAGCGGAGATCCGCCGGGACAGTAAAGTTTACCTCATTGAGTTTGAGCGGGGGAAAACAACGAGGCAGCTTGAAGTAATTGGTGAGCTGGACGATCCGACGGAAACCGGAACGAAGATTACCTTCTTCCCGGACGCGACCATTTTTACGGGCGGAATTGAATTTAACTTTGATTACCTGCTCGCCCGCCTTCGTGAACTGGCATTCTTGAATCCAGGCGTGAAGATCCATCTCGTCGATGAGCGCGGCGAAACCGAGCGTTCAAAGGATTTTTACTACGAAGAGGGAATCGTGGAATTCGTCCGTCAAATGGGCGAAAACAAAGTACTCACCCACGAGGAGCCAATCGTCCTTAGAGGAAAGCGAATGGTCGAAATCGATGACGATGGCAAGACGCTCGAAGACGAATGCTACGCGGACGTCGTCATGCAATACACAGGCGACTATCACGAAAACATTCTGTGTTTCGCTAACTCGATCCCAAACGGAGACGGCGGTGCACACTTGTCAGGTTTTCGCGGCGCCCTCACTCGCGCCGTCAATAACTACGCGAAGTCAAACAAACTGCTCAAGGACAAGGATCCTGCCATTTCGGGTGAAGATGCCCGTGAAGGAATCATGTGCGTGATTTCAATCAAGCACCCCAACCCCCGCTTCAGCTCTCAGACAAAAGAGAAGCTCGTTAACAACGAAGTGGAAGGCGTTGTCGGCTCAATCGTTTACGAGGGAATGACCTCGTATTTCGAGGAAAACCCGGCTTTGGCGAAGAGACTCGTCGAGAAAGTGCTGAATGCCGCTCGCGCCCGGGAAGCGGCCCGTAAGGCCCGTGAAACAGTTCGTAAATCGGCGATGACCGGTGGCGGTCTCCCCGGAAAACTGGCTGACTGTTCTTCACGCGACCCGAAAGAATCCGAGATCTATATTGTTGAGGGAGATTCCGCGGGAGGCTCTGCCAAGCAAGGACGAGATCGACGCACTCAGGCGATTCTGCCAATTCGAGGTAAGCTGATCAACGTGGAAAAAGCCCGCCTTGATAAGGTTCTTCAGAACAAGGAAATTCAGACAATGATCACAGCGCTCGGAGCCGGCATCGGTGACGGCGATCAGGAAGGCGCATTCAATCTTGAAAAAGTCCGCTACCACAAAGTGATCATCATGACGGATGCGGACGTCGACGGCTCCCACATTCGGACGCTGCTGCTGACATTCTTCTGCCGCCAGATGCTGCCTCTTGTGAAGGCTGGTTATATCTACATCGCGCAGCCACCTTTGTATAAGATTACGAGAAAGAAGAAAGAGCAGTATGTGGCTGATGATGAGGACCTTAACAAGATTCTAATCGACCTGGGCTCGGAAGATGCCCGCTTGAAGATTATAGGACAAGACACCGAGGTCAGCTCTGAAGCCTTACGTGAGATTCTCACCTTGCTGTCAAAACTGAGCCGCTACAACGATATCATCGCCCGAAATTCAGGTGATTTCGAAGAGTATCTGGCAGCAGGAAATGATGAGGGACTGCCCGAATTTTTGGTTCAAATTCGCGAAGGAAACAATATCTTCGTGAAGTATTTTGTAGACGAATCTGATCTTCACGAGTTCTCATCAGAAAATCGTGATCTTCATCTTTTCGGCAGAAAAGAAGTTGAGATCATTGAGATTGAAGGCGCAGAAGTGATTGCAGACAGTGAAGAAAAAGCAGGAGTCACTGACCCTGAAACTGAGACACCAGCTGAAGAATCGACTGACGATACACCTACTCCTGCGTCAAAGGCCAAGAAGCATGAAATTACCCGACGTGGTCGCTTGATCGAAATTCACGAAGCAAAGCCTATTCAAAAAGTCCTAGCTCGCCTCTCCGAGCTAGGACTGCCAATCGAGCATTTCTCTTCACAGGATAACCCGCTTTTCGAAGTGCTTGAAGGCGACAGTGATAATTCGAAATCGCACCCCGTTTTTAGCGTCCCTGAAATTCTTGATACCGTCACTGAGATCGGCAAGCGAGGCATGCAACTGCAACGATTCAAGGGACTTGGTGAGATGAACGCGAAGGAACTCTATACCACGACAATGGAGAAGAGTAATCGCAAGCTCCTCCGCGTTAAAATGGACGACGACAACATGGTCGAGGCCGACAAAATGTTCACCATTCTCATGGGAGACGTCGTTGAGCCGCGGCGGCGATTTATTGAAGATAATGCCTTAAGCGTTCGAAACCTCGATATCTAATTCATCTCTTTTTCAATTCAGGCTTAATCATTCCATTGCCCGTTTTCAGCAACTTCACTTAAGAACTTCATGGCAGACGACACCCCGGTAATCCCACCATACGAGAGCGACATCGAGCCCATTTCCGTGGCCGATGAAATGTCGAATTCGTTCCTCGACTACTCAATGTCGGTCATCATCTCGCGGGCGTTGCCTGATGCTCGCGATGGATTGAAGCCGTCCCAACGACGTATTCTTCTCGCGATGAATGACCTCGGTCTCGGGCCGGGCAAGCACTACCGAAAGTGCGCCAAGATCTGTGGTGATACTTCCGGTAACTACCACCCTCACGGTGAAGCTACGATTTACCCAACACTCGTAAATATGGCCCAGCCGTGGGGGATGCGTGAGATTTTGATTCAAGGTCAGGGTAACTTCGGCTCAGTTGAGGGTGACCCTCCCGCTGCGATGCGATATACCGAAGCCCGCCTTACCCACGTGGGTCATGTCCTCATGGTTGACATGGAAAAAGACACTGTCGATTTCGTCCAAAACTACGACGAAACCCGACAGGAGCCGGTCGTTTTTCCGGCAGCAGTTCCGAATCTACTGGTCAACGGAGGAACAGGTATTGCGGTCGGCATGGCGACTAATATTCCCCCACACAATCTCGGCGAAGTGATCGATGGCGTATGCGCGACAATCGATAACCCTGAGATCACACACGAGCAATTACTGCAGTTAATCAAGGGACCTGACTTCCCTACCGGTTGTACCATTCTCGGACAACAAGGCATTCAAGATTACTCAAAAACCGGTCGTGGATCGATTCGCGTTAGAGGTAAAGCAACGGTTGAGGAAACGAAATCCGGTCGCGAGCAAATCATCATCACCGAGATTCCCTACGTCGTGAACCGCGCGCGTTTGGTTGAGCGAATTGCTGAGTTGGCGAATCAGAAAATTCTTCCCGAAATTTCTGCGGTGCGAGATGAATCAGATGAAAACACCCGTGTCGTTGTTGACCTGAAGCGTGATTCACGTGCTCAGGTTGTGCTGAACAATCTCTACAAGCACACCGCGCTCGAGTCGTCCTATTCCGCCAATATGCTGGCGATCGACGACCGTCGCCCCAAACTGCTTTCGGTAAAGGATGCTCTCGTTTGTTACATCGAACACCGTCGCGAAGTGATTCTGCGCCGGACTCGTTGGCTGCTTCGTCAGGCCGAGAAAAACGCAGAGAAGCTGGAAGCCTATTTGCTCGCCCTTGGAAATCTTGATGACTTCATCAAGATGATTCGCGATTCGAAAACGCGAGATGAAGCGCGCGAACAAATCAAAGCGTACTCATTTTCTCATGAAGAGGCGGAGGCACTCGGCATCCTCCTTCGTGGTCAGCCAAGTCTTACCATCATCGAAGGTCGCTATGTTTTAACCGACATCCAAGTGAGCCACATTCTGGAACTCCGCCTTTATCAATTGGTCGGACTTGAGCGTGACAAGATCAAAGCCGATTACGACGAGCTTCTCGAAACGATCAAAGACCTGCTCGACATCATCGCTCGCGAGGAGCGCGTTTTGCAGATCATTAAAGATGAGCTTCGCGAGATTCAAGAAAAGTGGGCGACTCCCCGGAAGACAGACTTTGCTGCTTACGAAGGTGAAATCGCCAATGTAGATCTCATCGCAAATGAGTCTAACATGATCACCATTTCCCATCGCGGTTACATCAAGCGGACTCTTGCCACCGAATTCCGCACCCAAGCCCGGGGAGGCAAAGGCCTCAAAGGCATGGAAACCCGCGAGGCGGTCGATGAAGAAGATGAAGTCGATTTCGTCGAGCATCTTTTCGCGGCGACATCGCACGACTACCTCATGTTCTTTACGAATACGGGACGCGTCTACATCGAACGCGTCTACCAAATTCCGGAAGGAAGCCGTATTGCCAAAGGTCGATCAATTAAGAACCTTCTCAATCTGAAGCCCGAAGAGTCCATCGCTTCCGTTCTCCGAATCGTTGCAATTGGAAATGAAGACAAAGACGCCACCTTTGTGGAAGATCAGTTTGTTCTTTTCGCGACCCGCAGCGGTAAGGTGAAAAAGACGAAACTCTCCGACTTCAGAAACTTCCGGAAAGACGGCATCATTGCCATCAAAATTGAGGAAGGCAACGAACTCATCGATGTGAAGATGACCGATGGCAGCGACGATATCTCTCTCGTGACCAGTAATGGCTACGCAGTTCGAACCAACGAATCGAACATCCGCTCAATGGGACGTCCGTCCGCCGGGGTTCGCGGAATCAATCCTCGAGAGGGCGACTACCTCGTCTCACTCTCCGTCGTCGACAATTCTGAACAGCTTCTCGTGGTTAGTGAAAAAGGACTCGGAAAACGAACTCCCTTTGAAGACTACCCGACCAAAGGTCGCGGCGGAAAAGGTGTTATCACGATGAAGGTCACTGAGAAAACAGGACGGGTTGTAAAAGCCCTCCGCGTTTCTGAAGAGGATGATATCATGTTGATGACCAACAAAGGACAGTCCGTTCGAATCAAGGCTTCCAGCGCACGACTCACCGGTCGAAATGCTCAAGGCGTCATTCTCATGAAAACTAAAGAAGGTGAGGCCATTCAAGATGTCGCTCGCGTCGTCAATGACGAAGAAGAAGTCGACGAGATCGAAGAAGGTGATAAAAATGCGGAAGCTACCGCCGATGGCGTAGCTGATGAAGCATCTGATAACTCCGCCGACGGTGAAACTCCTGCAGCAGAAGAGCAGGAATAAAATTGGAAGCAACCGATCCTCATGGACAAAGACGCCGAAGCGTTCCTTTACGAACTGCTCAATACGCCGAGCCCTACCGGTTTCGAGGTTAGGGGACAACGAGTCTGGGCGAATCGTTGCCGCCAATTTGCCGACGCGGTAGACAGCGATGCCTACGGAAGTGCCTGGGCTACGATCAACGGTCAGGGTGCCGATGCACCCAGCGTCATGATTGAAGCCCACGCCGATGAAATCGGGTTCATGGTGAAATACATCAGTGATGACGGATTTCTCAGAGTCGATCGCATTGGTGGCTCCGACTGGGCTACTGCTCGTGGGCGCCGATTGACCCTCTTTGGAGATCAGGGCGAAGTACTCGGGATCATCGGCAACACTGCCATCCACATTCGCGACCGGAAGGATGGCGAAAAGGCTCCCGAAGTTCATGAACTCTATGTCGACATCGGCGCCAAAAGTGCCGACGAAGTTGAGGAAATGGGCATTCGGGTTGGACACCCCGGCGTCTACGCCGACAGCGCTATCCCTTTCGGGAAAAATGGTATTGTTGGCCGAGCCCTCGACAACCGGATCGGCGGATTCATCATTTCTGAAGTGACCAGACGATTGGCTGAATCAGATGCACGACCGACAGCCACCTGCCTCGCTCTCAATGCTGTCCAGGAGGAAATCGGCGGCTACGGTGCGACGATGGCGTCCTACCGACTCAAGCCCGACATCTGTCTTGTTCTCGATGTCACCCACGCGACGGACAGCCCGGATATCAAGCATGCTCAGCATGGTAAGATTGCGCTGGGCGGCGGACCGTCAGTAACGCACGGGACAGCAAATCATCCGCTCATTGTTGAACGTCTCATTGCATTGGCCAAGGAGCGTGAAATGCCCATCCAACACGAAGCATCTTCCCGCTTCACCGGAACCGATACCGATTCAATTTTTCACCAGCGCGGCGGCATTCCCAGCGCGCTTATCTCTCTGCCTCTTCGCTACATGCATTCTATCGTTGAGATGGCAGATTTCAACGATGTTGAGAACGTGATCGAGTTGATGACGGCTTTTGTTCAATCGATTGCTGCGGATGAGAAGTTTGCAGTCGATATTTAGATCATTCGTCAGGCGTGCTTCCGCGCAGCATTTCCCACGGCCAAGCATGAGCGAAGCAGAATCCACTGAGCTCGCTCAGGACGAAGCATCTAACGTTAGCGAAGAGGAAGACGAGTCAGATAAATTGTCACCGCAAGAGTAAACAGCGCTTTACGGGGATTCCCCATCAGAATCTACTTGGGGCCACCAGCCCTGCTGACCCGCGCCACAACCTAAGCGCTGGAATCAGGCTTAGCGGCGCTCATTGCCTCAATGAATTGAGGAAGCAGACGATTTTTAGAAGTACGCTGCGCCACTTCCTTGAACTTGGCTTCCTCTCCCCGACTACCGAAGTTGGCCACGTCAGCGATGTGCTTCATCACTTCATCGACGTCATCCGGTTTTGCCCACTTGCAAACAGGTGAGTCCGGGAATTCCTCCATGATGTCTCCAATGTGACTGGCTTTAGGTCCGATATAGAGAAATGGCGAAGCGATGCTCAGGATGTTGTAAATCTTGCAAGGATGAATCATTCCCACAAATGGGGATCCCATCACTACCACGTGGAGATCGGCGGCTGAAAGCGAGCCGGCCAGCTCGTCTATCGGCTGATATGGAAGGCAAAGCAAATTGGTCATCCCCTTCTCTTCCACCAGCTTCGAAATCTTTCGGTGCTCACTCCCGCCCCCAACAAAACAAAAGAGATAGCGGGGGTCGTCGGCAAGTCGCGCAGCAGCTTCAAACACCGAGTCAAGCGGATGACATGGGCTGTGATTCCCCGAATACATCACCACAAACTTGTCTCCAATTCCGTGTTCTCTCCTAAAGCGTTCACGTCCTTCGAGATCGAAACTGACATCATCATCGTGAGACCAGGGCGAGATCACCTCGATGGACGCTTCCTCAATTTCCTTTTCCTTGATGAGTTCACTCATGAAGCGATCCAAAGCGATTACCTTGTCAGAGCGGCTAAGACTGAACCGTGACATCCGTTCGAGGAGTTTCGCCGGAACGGAGTCTTTCTGCAGCCACCCAGCTGCAATCGCCTCGTCTGGATTCAAGTCCATGACCCAGTAGTAAAATCGAGCTCCGCGTATCTTCGATACCATTGCTCCTAGAAACGAAATCAGCGGAGGAGAGGTCAGCGCTACCACTGCATCGTATCTTGGAGTGGTCAGTAGCTTCAGCGTGCAGGTTACGATGAAACTCGCGAAATCGACCGCCCGACGCCACTTCGCAGCTTTGCCGAATCCGGTCGATGGGACTCGGTGAATCTCTATGCCCTCCCACATTTCAAATCTGGCAAACCGCTTTTCGGGGTCGTCGTATGCTCTGCGACTTGAAATCACCGATACTTGATGCCCTTCCGCAGCCAAGCCCAAGGCCAGATCCTTGAGATACTGCGCCGTCGCCGCGACGTCAGGATAGAAAGTCTGATTGAGAAGAAGAATCTTCATCTAAGTAAGAGGCCGGATCTCAATTTTGGAATCAAATTAGCTGCAATTGCTCCGCGATGACTTTCGGGTAGGCACGATGCTCAGCCTCGTGGATCCGCGCCTGAAGGACGTCACTCGTGTCCTCTTTCAGAATCGGGACTACTTCCTGACACAGCACTTCGCCTGTATCGACTCCGCTGTCGACGATATGGATAGTGCATCCTGTTTCCGAATCTCCGGAAGCCAAGGCTCGTTCAATTGCCTTCAAGCCGGAATACTTTGGCAATAGTGAAGGATGAATATTGAGGATTCGGCCTTTATATGCCTCGAGCAACCCTCCCCGAACAATTCGCATAAAGCCCGCCAAAATAACCAGATCGACACCCGCAGCTTGAAGCCTATCAAGGATTTCTTTCAAGGCCGCATCAGTTAAGTGCCCGCCCTTCGTTGTTCCGGGATCAACAACAATCCCCGGCACCCCGTAGCCCTCAGCAACACCGAGAATACCCGCCCCGGGAACATCTGATATCACTATTGCCACCTCACCGCCTAATTGCCCTGAGGTAGCGGCGGCAAGAATTGCCGAAGCATTTGAACCTTTGCCCGAACCCAGAACAGCAACCTTTCTCCCGGATTCGACGTCTCCTGACAAAAGAGCCAATGTAGCACTGGTCGACTTTCCCGGAACGAGTGACAAAATCTGTATTTCAATTCCAAGGCGATCCAACAGAGCCTTTTCCTCATCAATCAAAGAATCAGGGGTGTAGTCCCCCCCCTTTGTGTAGATATTGGGCCGAATCCCCTCAATCACCGAGCTAGCCCGACGGTCTTCAAATACGACGACGTAGTCTACAGCCTCGAGAGAACATAGCATCTCGGCTCGGTCAGATGCACTATTCACAGGGCGCCCGGGCCCCTTGAGCGAACGAACTGAATCATCTCCATTGATCGCCACCACCAGAATGGCTCCCAGTTTCGCTGCCTCATTGAGGTAACGTACGTGACCCACATGGAGGACATCAAACGCGCCATTCGTGAGCACCAGTTTGCGGCCCTCGCCCTCAAGCCGCTCCCGGATCGAGACGATCTCTTCTATCGTGGAGATAAATCCTTTCGACATCGGATGAAGCTATCTCAATATCCGTGTCTCGTCGCAGAAATTATGACGCATGATCTGCCTGCAGAGGGTCACTTTCCGCTTTCCAGAGCCCTGTTTTCCACGGACACTACCGCCATGCATGATCCGCGCATTGACCAGTTGGCCCGTCAGTTAGTCCGTTACTCAACCGCAACCAAGCGAGGGGAGAATGTACTCATCGAACTGTTCGATGTTCCCGAAGAAGTAGGGATAGCTCTCATCCGTGAAGTCCGCGCAGTCAAAGCCACGCCCTTCATCAACATTCACAACGCCAAAATCAGCCGGGAGATGGCGAGAGGTTCGACAGAGGACCAGTATTCCGCGATCGCGAGAAACTCGATGCACCAAATGAAATCGATGGATTGCTATATTGCGATCCGAGGTAGCCACAATGTAAATGAATTGTCGGACGTATCAGCGAAAAAGATGCAGATGCTCTCGGCTAAGATGCGACCAGTCCTTAACGAACGAGTCAACAGGACCCGCTGGTGCGTCCTTCGCTGGCCAAATCCATCGATGGCGCAAAGCGCCGGAATGTCGACAGAAGCATTCGAGGATTTCTATTTTGAGGTTTGCCTACTCGAATACGCCAAGCTGAAGCGCGGCATGAACGCCCTGTCCAAACTCATGACAGAGACAGATGATGTCCATATCAAGGGTCCGGGAACTGATCTGCGATTCAGCATCAAAGGACTTCCCGGCATTGCGTGTGGAGGCACTCACAATATCCCCGACGGCGAGTGCTTCACCGCTCCAGTCAAGAACTCCGTCCATGGAACGATTAGTTACAATGCCCCTTCGATCTATCAAGGCATAGCCTTCGACAATGTTAAACTTGAGTTCGCCGATGGCAAAATTGTCAAAGCCAGCGCCAACAATACGAAAGCCATCAACAAGATATTCGATACAGACGCTGGTGCACGTTATGTCGGCGAATTTGCTATCGGATTCAATCCGAAGATTAAGGAGCCGATGCGAGACATTCTGTTCGACGAGAAGATCGCCGGCAGCTTTCACTTTACCCCTGGACAGGCCTACGAAGTAGCGGATAACGGCAACCGAAGTTCCGTGCACTGGGATCTGGTCAATATTCAGCGACCCGATTACGGCGGCGGTGAAATCTACTTTGACGGAAAACTGATTCGCAAAAACGGCCAGTTCCTCCCGAGGTCACTTCAGTCATTAAACTACTGAGCCAAACTATCACTGTGACTGGATTATGCTGAAGGCTGTTGTCTCCCTCATGATAGGAGGGTCACTGGGTGCCCTTTCCCGATGGGGGCTCCATTACCTTATTGATGCGCGATGGGGGGCCAACACTCCATTCCCCTGGGGCATCTTGGTAGTGAACGTCGCCGGTTGCTTTCTGTTCGGCTGGCTATTCACTCTGTTTGAAAACAAACAATGGTTTTCCGACGCGATCCAATTGGCCGTTTTCACCGGATTCCTAGGAAGCTTCACCACTTTCTCCACCTTCGGATGGAATACTTTGGAATTGCTACGGACCGGTCAGGCCGGACTGGCTCTAATTAATGTTGGAGCCAGCGTTCTACTAGGGCTTCTCGCCGTATGGGCAGGATTTCTACTAGGCAGATAGAAGCATCCCCGCGATTCGCAGCAGTAGATCGCTCTCAACTCCCTTACTTTGCACGACGGAAAAGGTAAAAATTGTCGCTTGTCACGGCGACAAATTCCCAACCTCCATCATGCTCAATTTCACGGAGCGTCCGGGGTAGCATATTAACTTTTGCAATTTTACCGACCATTTCTTTCGGGAAATTTATCTCTCCTTCCGCTGAAATCTCCAGCCCCTCTTCTTCTGCAATTGCTTGAAAACCTGCTGCATCCATTTGCTGAGAACTTAAAGCCTTATACTCGTAATCGACCGACCCGCCACCATCGCCAGCTCCGATTACTCCAAAACTGGCCAACAGATTGAGAAGCCCGATAGTGAGAGTGGTGCCTAGTAACGCGAGAATAGTATTTTTCATATGGGAAGTGGGTCAGCTCAAATGTCGACGGAGAGCCAAACTTCAACAGTAACAATCATATCAGTAAAGAGTCAAGGCACCGCCTCAGAGAGCAAATGCGCTTTCAATAGCCGCGAGAGTTTCTTCAAGGTTTGAAAAATCTTGGATCAAAATATCAGGCGACGCGTCCTCCAGTTCAGATAGGGGAATCCCTCCCGTAGCCACCGCAATAACCGCAGCCCCGCATGCCCGGGCACACGCGATGTCTTTGGGAGTATCGCCCACAATCACCGTTTCTTCTGGCCGGAAAGACCTCCCCGAAAACTCGCCAGCCCGTTCAATTGCCACAGGTCCCAATTCATTACGAAGGGAACGATCCCCACCGAAGGATCCGAAACCAAATCGGTGATCGAGTGAATAGTGCCTGAGTTTCGCACGAGCTCCTTCTTCGATATTCCCCGTGAGCAGTCCCATCAAATACGTTTCCGCGCCGTCGAGTTCGGCAAGCAATCGGGAAACTCCTTTGAGAGCTCTTCCTTTCCCTGACAAACTGTATTCGACCAGTTGAGCCTCCAAAAAATTCACGTATCGATCAAAGAATCGCTTCCGGTTCTCTCCGTGATCCGCCAGCCCAAAATGTTGAAACAGGTAAGACGCAACACCCCAGTCTGTCGCGCCCCTCAAATCCAGAGGGGGAAAGGGCTGGCTCTCGCACTCAGGGAACGCTTCAAAAAAGCCCTTCTCCAATGAACGGATCCCGGCACCCTCGGTATCAACAAGGGTGCCATCTATATCAAAAAGCAGTAGCCGACTTGGGGCGCTCAAAATGACCACCGTGCTCTTTCCATCGGAAAGAAGTCAGGCTCATTCACTTTTCTCAGAACCTTCATCCGCAGTTTCATCCGCAGTTTCATCCGCAGTTTCATCCGCAGTTTCATCCGCAGTTTCATCC